>NZ_DFUE01000066.1 GCF_002379585.1 Pseudomonas sp. UBA4194 | reverse complement strand
TCACCCCGGTCCCGAACTAGATCACCACACCCTGGCTGCGCAGATAATCATCGTAAGTACCGCTGAAATCCACCACGCCACTGGCGCTCAACTCGATGATGCGAGTGGCCAGCGACGACACGAACTCACGGTCGTGGCTGACGAAGATCAGCGTGCCCGGATAGTTCTCCAGCGCCAGGTTCAGCGCCTCGATCGATTCCATGTCCAGGTGGTTGGTCGGTTCGTCCATGATCAGCACGTTGGGCTTTTGCAGGATCAGCTTGCCGAACAGCATGCGACCCTGCTCACCACCGGAGATCACCTTCACCGACTTCTGGATCTCGTCGTTGGAGAACAGCATGCGGCCCAAGGTGCCACGGATCATCTGCTCGCCCTGGGTCCACTGGCCCATCCAGTCGAACAGGGTCACGTCGTCTTCGAAATCGTGGGCGTGATCCTGGGCGTAGTAGCCCAGCTCCGCGGCGTCGGTCCACTTGATGCTGCCGGCGTCCGGGGTCAGTTCATTGACCAGGGTGCGCAGCAGGGTGGTCTTGCCGATACCGTTCGGGCCAATGATCGCCACGCGCTCGCCGGCTTCGACCTGGAAACTGAAGTTCTTGAACAACGGCTTGCCGTCGAAACCTTTGGCCATGCCCTCGACGATGACCGCCTGGCGGTGCAGCTTCTTGGTTTGCTCGAAACGAATGAACGGGCTCACGCGGCTCGACGGCTTGACCTCGGCCAGCTGGATCTTGTCGATGGCCTTGGCACGGGAGGTGGCCTGCTTGGCCTTCGAGGCGTTGGCCGAGAAGCGGCTGACGAACGACTGCAGTTCGGAAATCTGTGCTTTCTTCTTGGCGTTGTCCGACAGCAGTTGCTCGCGGGACTGGGTCGCCACGGTCATGTATTCGTCGTAGTTGCCGGGGAACAGGCGCAGCTCGCCGTAGTCCAGGTCAGCCATGTGAGTGCACACGCTGTTCAGGAAGTGACGGTCGTGAGAAATGATGATCATCAGGCTGGAGCGCTGGGTCAGGATGTTTTCCAGCCAGCGAATCGTGTTGATGTCCAGGTGGTTGGTCGGTTCGTCGAGCAACAGCACTTCTGGGTCCGAGAACAGCGCCTGAGCCAGCAGCACGCGCAGTTTCCAGCCAGGAGACACTTCGCTCATCGGGCCGAAATGCTGCTCCAGGGGAATGCCCAGGCCCAGCAGCAGCTCGCCTGCGCGGGATTCGGCGGTGTAGCCGTCCATCTCGGCGAATTCGGTTTCCAGCTCGGCCACGGCCATGCCGTCTTCTTCGGTCATTTCCGGCAGCGAATAGATGCGATCGCGCTCGGCCTTGACCTTCCACAGCTCCTCATGGCCCATGATCACGGTATCGATCACGGTGAATTCTTCGTAGGCGAACTGATCCTGGCGCAGTTTACCCAGGCGCACGTTCGGCTCGAGCATGACCTGGCCGCCCGACGGGTCAAGGTCGCCGCCGAGGATTTTCATGAAGGTCGACTTGCCGCAACCGTTGGCACCGATCAAACCATAACGGTTGCCGGCGCCGAATTTGACCGAGACGTTCTCGAACAGCGGCTTGGCGCCGAACTGCATGGTGATGTTAGCTGTGGAGATCAATTGCTTACCTATCTATAGCTTGGGTGCGCGGTGGGCGACCCCGGCACGGGGGCAGGGTCGGGATAGCGCATGGATTCATCCAGCGCGCACCGATGCTCGGCAAGATGCAGGCATTTTGCCGAGCGACGCGGGAAGTCTGGGTGGAGGTTGTTCTGAATTAGGCGCGCATTGTCGCATAGCTCAAGCCCAAGCGTAACCACGTAGCAGCGGCGTAAGCCGCGTCCGTCGCCACATGCAAGATATGAGCTAACCACCGCCCCATCCCCCACGACCCCTCCCTATGAAAGAGGGGCTCCGCTCGCAGGGCCCCTGGAGCGGCGTGCGAGTTGCCTCAGGCGATGTCCAGGCCGTGCAGGCGGGCGTACTCGTCCCAGGGCATCTTGGCCATCTCGGCGACTTCCTTGTGCACCTCCAGGCGCTGTTCCTGAAATTCTTCGGCCGAGGCTGCGGTGAGTTTCAAGGTCAGCTCCCAGGCGAACAGGCCCTGGGCATCGGCGGCTTCTTCGAAGGCCTGGTGCAGACGCTCGTCACGGTACTCCTGGGCGCTCATGCCGGCTGCGCGGGCGGCCAAGGGGTTGAGGTGGTCGAGTTCTTCCTGCACGGCGGGGTGGTCGGCGAGGAAACGGTCGAGTGCAGCCTGGTGACGCGGATCGGGTTCAGCCATGGGGCCTTCGCAGGTGGCGGGGGAGAACCCGATTGTGCCGTTGCCCGGTGCATGAGGCAACGGCCGTGTGACGGCCTGATGTGAAGCGGCACCCGTGAATTTCTTTGAACGACCTACGCGGGCCGCGCACTAAGCATGATCTTTGCGGTGACCGGGCAGGGCTGGAGTGATGGCGTATTCATTGTTGCTGGTGACAGGGGCGGTGCTGGCTGTAGTCGTGGTGTTGTGGCCGGCGCGCGCCGATGACCGTGGCGTGGCCCTCTCCGACGTGGCGGGGTTCGTGCGCGGGCACTATGAAGTGATCGGCGCCTTCTTCCTGCTGTTGCTGGCCATGCATTTCTGTCGATAACGCCGCGGCGGTGGTACATTCGCGGTTTTTCGACGAGCGGGGAAGACGATGCGTATCATCGCGGCAGTACTGGGCGTATGCGTGCTCACAGGTTGCACCAGCCTGAACATGAAGGACGCTCGCGACGGCGCGCCGACCCAGGCCATGAATTCCGACAAGGAAGCGCTCAAGGTCGCGCAGTGCCTGCAATACAGCTGGCAGGACGAAGCCATGTTCGGCGTCACCACGGACGCGGCGCTGGATTCAGCCAATGGCGGCTACACCGTGTACACCGCCGCTGCCAAATACTTTGCCGATATCAAGCCCAACGGGCGGGGCAGTCAGGTGAGCTTCTATGCCCGCGAAAAGGGCGAAACGGCTCAGCGCCGGTTGGCAGCCCTGGCCACTTGTCTGTAAAAGCCTCGCGCCGGACAGTGGCAGGCAGAAAATGGGCACTGTGGCGCAACGGTGACGTCGGATGCAGTGAACTCACTGCATAATCGAGCCTGCCATGTCACCCGAGCTATCCACACAAATCTCCGACCCGCTGGACGTCACGCGCGATCCGATTCCCGCTGAACCCTTCGTGGAAGGCAAGCTGGAGGAAGATGTGCGCCCCGGAGACGAAAACCAGCGGCCCGTACCGTTGGACCAGGACCCTGAACTGGACCCGCGCAAGGTACGCACGGAAATCGGCGACGACGATGTCAGTCCCGACGATCCCCGCTGACACTCACCAGCTGATTCTGATCCCCAGGGTGCCCTGCAAAGCCTCCTGGGGTTGGGTGTCCAGGTTGCGACCATAGTCGGCGCCTGCGTAGACGCTCACGTCCTGGCTCAACCGCGCAGCAATGCCGGCGCCGATCTGCGCGGTGGTGCTGGCGTGCTCGGTTTTCAATCGATCCACGTTATCGAACGTCACCGTGTCTTTGCCATCGAAGGTGTGCCACAGGTTGGCGCGCACGTAGGGTTCGACCGGTGTGCCGTTGACCTCATAGGCGCCTTTGAGGCGAACCCCGGCTCTGGCGCGCAGGTATTCCTGGCTGTCGAACGCAACGTCTGAAACGGGATCACGGGCGCTGTCCAGATCGATTTTCTGGACGATCAACTGCACTTGCGGTTCGACGACCCAGTGGGCGGTCATGGCGATGGGATAACCACCTTCCAGTGACAGGGCGACACCATGCCCTTCTAGGTCGAGCTTGTAGCCCCGTTGCGAGCGGCTGCGCCCGTCGAAGCGAGTGCCCATGGCCACGGCGTCCAGATAGGCACCGTTGGGCGCGACAAGCGTCCAGTAGGCGCCCAGGCTGTCGCCTTCCAGGCGAATGTCACCTGAGCGGTTGTCTTCGAAGCCCAAGGCAAACCCGCGCACATCACCGCTCAAGCGCGCATGGCCGACGAACAGGCCGGCATGCTGGCGATAGCCGGTGTCACTGAGGGTGGCGAACAGGTCATGGCCGACCTGATAGCCGCCGACATTGCCATCGAATGTGGGCGCTGTGTCACCGGACCATTTCTGCCGTGTATGGCTACCGAAGGTGCGCGCCCAGCCCGCTGGCACTGCGCCGTGCTCGGAGAACAGGCTCTGCTCACCCTGGCGTTCGTGAAAGGTGCCCAGGCTGGTGAGCGCCAGCAGCGCAGCGGCCGGGGGCGCCACCGTATAGGCGGGCACCTCGATGCGGTACAGCACGATGGCTTCACCGGCGATGGCCGCAGGCAGAACCGGTGTTCCCACCGCCGCGACGGGGACGCTTGCAGCGGGCTGCGCGGGCCCGGGTGTTGCCACGACGGGCGCCTCGGGCTGGACAGCCGGCGGCACTACCACAGCGGGGATTTCATTCGGGTCGCTAGGATCCACCGGGGGCGGATCCACCACAGGCGGTACCTCGGCTATCGGCGGCTGGGCCACCGGGGGTTGCACTACAGGGGGCTGTACTACAGGCGGTTGCACTACAGGCGGTTCCTCCACAGGCGGTTCCACTACCGGAGGCGGGACAACCGGAGGCTCGGGGACGGGTGGCGCGGCCGGTGGGGCGATGACGGTGGAGCGCAAGTACCAGCTGTTTTCGCTGCCAGCGGTTACGCCGCCCTTGAACAGATAATACTGGTAGGCGCCCACCGAGAGGTTATTGGCGAGGCTGAAGGCACCGTCGCTGCTGGTGGCGCCACTGTTGGCCTGCACCACTTCGATACCGTTGATGTGGGTCTGCGCCCCCAGGCCGTTGACGTTGCTCACACTGATGGCGGTGCTGCCACTCAAGGTACCTTGGGACACCACCAATCGATCCGACTCGGCGTCGTCGCCCGCCAGCACGCTCTGGATATTCATGCGGGCATTGTCGCCCACATAGTTGCCGACGATGGTCAGGCGATCGCTAACGCTGTCGCCGCTGCGAGTCAGGTCAATCAACCCGGCGTTGTTCACCGTGACATTCTGCCCGGTCACCACCGAGCCCACGGTGCCCTGGGTCGAGCCCAGAATGCTGGTTGCATCGATGTTCAGTACGCCGCTGCCGGCAGGCGTGGAGTCGTCTGCCAGGCTCAGGCGATTGGGCAGGTCCAGCACCGAGCCGTTGGTCAGGTTGATGGTTTCCCAATAGCTGTAGCGGCTGCCTGTGGCGGTGCTGGTGTTGTCGAAGGTGAGGACGTCGACACCCGCGTCGCCGTAGACGAGATTGGTCGCGCTGAGGGTGTCTTCGGTCAGACCGCTGAGCAAGGCGGTATCGTTGCCGGCCGCCAGGCTGATCGCGCCATCTATCACACCGCCGTCGCGCCATGTGAAGTTGTCATCGCCGAAGCTGAGCAGGACATTACCGCCGATGACGCCGCCAGTGATGGTCACCACGTCGTTGCCGCCGCTGATACTGATGTTGCCGCCAATGCTGCCGCCGGATACGGTGACCGTGTCCCGGCCGAACCCGGCCACCAGGTTGCCGTTGATACGCCCCCCCGACATTTCGAATACGTTGTCGTCGAGCTTCATGTCCACGCGGCCGATGGTGCCACCGCTCATGCGCGCAATATCACCATCCTCGAAAGCGCCAACCAGAGTTCCGCCGGTCATCAGGAACGTATCCAGCCCGTCGCCCTGGGACAGCGCCTGGATGCGTCCATCGCTCATGATGAAGTTGTCGATGCTGCTGCCTTGCTGGACCGCCCCGAGAATAGCGCCCGACTGGACCAGGACCGTATCGCGGCCGGGTCCGAAGGTGACGCCGCCATTAATGACGCCAGTGCCGCCGATGGGCAGGGTCAGGCTGTTGTTGCCGACTAGGTCGGTCAATAAGGGCGCCGTGCCGGAATCGCAGAGGTAGGTATCGTTGCCGGTGCCGGTCACGAAGGTGCAGTCGCCGTGGACATGCTCGGATGAGAACACCGCAGCAGCCATTACCCCAAACGAAATAAGCCTGTAGTGACGGTGCATAAGCCACCTCTGGAGCGGTTCCAAACCTGGAGGCCAGTTAATGCGCTGGGCACTCTTGGTCAGCAACTCCTATGTACAGCAGCACTGTTATTAGAAAGAGTGTGCAAAGTGTAGTAGAGCATTCAGCAAAATAAGATTAGACGACGGAAGGCCCTTTAAACATGTTTAATTAGTTACAGGAAAGTTGGCGGTGAATATTTATTTTCATGCACCAGCGTGTGGCATCGATTCCTGGCTGGCGCCGGCGAGCGTGCGCTTTGCAAGCTCGGCGCAGTGCAATCTTGCATTATGCATGAGGTCTCGCCGGGTCTATCTTCCTAAGCTGTTGATTCATATGTGATAGACCGCTCGTCGGTGCAGGCACGGAAGGTGCACCGTATGGAGGCATGCCCGACGTCAGGGACAATAATCAGAGAATGGAGTGTCGTCATGCTGTCCACACTGGAATTGCGCAATATTATTGAAACGAGTTTTCTGCCTCAGCGTTGCCAATGCACTCAAGCACAGGACCGCTCACTGACAGTGCGGGTGTTTGATCGAACGTCCCAACACCTGGACTTGATCGTGACCGGCATTCGTGCGGAACAACTTACCAGCAGCCGTGCTATTTCGAACTTGATCGCTGGCATGCGCACCGATCTCAAAAGGCAAAGCCAGCTGGACAAGGTGAGCGCAGACTGCCTCTGACGGTCATTCATTGCTCGACAAACCCGGCCTTGTGCCGGGTTTGTCGTTTCTGGTGTGCGCGCATGATCCATCTCGAAGGGTTTCAGCCGGGTTATCCCTCCTGAGGGGCGGTGCGCAAACGCGGTAAGTTGGATTGTGCTGCGCACAAGTGTCAGACTTTCCGGGCGCTATCGAGTGGCTGCATTTATTAGTTCCAACGCGACATACCAGGAGAAAACCATGTCCATTACCCGTTACGGCACAGGCGCAGTCGGCGCCGGCGGCCAACCATTGCCGTTCGCCCGAGCTGTAGAGGCCGATGGCTGGCTCTACGTGTCTGGCCAGGTGCCCATGGAGAACGGCGAAATCATCGATGGCGGCATTGTTGCCCAGACCCACAAGACAATGCAGAACCTGATCGCCATCCTTCACGAGGCGGGGTATGGCTTGGAGGACGTCGTGCGCGCCGGCGTGTGGCTGGATGATCCACGGGATTTCTGGAGCTTCAACAAGGTGTTCGCCGAATACTTCCCCAGCCACCAGGCCCCAGCGCGGGCGTGTGTGCAGTCGAGCATGATGGTGGACTGCAAAGTGGAGATTGATTGTGTTGCGTATAAGCGCAGGTGATTCGATTCGAGGGTAGCGGTGAATGGTCCCCTCA
>NZ_DFUE01000047.1 GCF_002379585.1 Pseudomonas sp. UBA4194 | reverse complement strand
AACTGGGCTGGGGCAGGCTTGCCCGCAAACGGACTGAGCTTCATGCAAAACCTCTCTTGGGGTGTCAGGGGGTATGGGTGACAGTTTACTGGCACTTGGACACTTGAGGTAGGCGTTTGATTCCGTTGTTTGACGGGTTGGGTGTGGGTTGGATGTGGGATTGGGTGTTGGTTGGGGTTTTGTGGTGGATGGTCCCCTCACCGCAGCTCCAGGCGACGCGATCCGCCTTTAGCTCCCTCTCCCCCAGGGAGAGGGCTGGGGTGAGGGGACCATCCACCACCGACCTCAACCTACCCCCAATCAACTATTCAGCGCCCCCTCAAACCAGCTTCTCGCGGAAGGTCACCACTTCACCCACCATCACCAAAGCCGGCGCCTGCACTTCATGCTCCGCCACCCGCCGCGGCAAATCTGCCAGGGTGCCGGTAAACACCCGCTGGTTCATCATTAGGTTAGACCCAAAAGTACTTTTACAACCCCCGCCTTAGAAGCATACGGTCTGCGCTGGCCACATGGAGCGAGCCCGCATGCCTTCAAACCGCGTCAACCCTGTCAAACCTCGTACGACCCGCTGGAAAGCGCCGGACGCCTTGCTCCGGCTGATCAGCCCGCTGGTCATCCTGCTGGTCTGGGAAATCGCCTCGCGCAGCGGTCTGTTGCCCTCTCGCGTCATCGCCGCGCCCAGTGCCATCGGCGGTACGTTGTGGGAGCTGATCGAAAGCGGCGACTTGGCCCACCACCTGCTGGTGTCCCTACAAAGGGCCGTTACCGGGCTACTGATCGGTGTGGCGATCGGTGTGGTCCTGGCGCTGATCACCGGGCTGTCCCGTCGCGGTGAGGTGATCCTTGATTCGCCCATGCAAATGCTGCGCACGATACCGTCTCTGGCATTGGTGCCGCTGTTCATCCTTTGGTTCGGCATCGGCGAGTTCACCAAGATCGCCCTGATCGTCACTGGCACCACCTTTCCGGTGTACCTGAATCTGTTCGCCGGCATTCGCAACATCGATCCCAAACTGATCGAAGCCGGCAACACGCTGGGCCTGACTCGACTGGAGCTGATCTGGCACGTAATCCTGCCCGGAGCGCTGCCGTCGTTCTTCGTCGGTTTGCGCTACGCCCTGGCCATTTCCTGGCTGGCCCTGGTGTTTGTCGAGCAGATCAACAGCACCGCGGGCATAGGCTATCTGGCCAGCGATGCACGTGACTTCATGCGTACCGACGTGATCGTCATCTGTCTGCTGATCTACAGCGTGCTGGGGCTGTTGATCGATGGTTTGATCCGCACCCTGGAACGCTTCGCCCTGGCCTGGCGGCCGTCATTCGTAAGGAGTTGAGCAATGAACGCGCAAACCGATTTCAGCACAGTCCAACCGGCTGTGAGCCTGCGCAAGGTGATCCGCCAGTTCGGCGAAAACCGAGTGATCGATGAACTGGATCTGGACATCGCGCCGGGGGAGTTCGTCGCGCTGCTCGGTGCCAGTGGCTCGGGCAAGACTACCCTGCTGCGTTCCTTGGCCGGGTTGGACCCGATCGAGGGCGGCGAACTGATAGCCCCCGAAGCGCGCTCCGCGGTGTTTCAGGAACCACGGCTGATGCCGTGGAAACGCACCTGGAAGAACGTCACCCTGGGTTTGCGCCTGGACAACGCCAAAGCCAAGGCGGTGCAGGCATTGACCGAGGTCGGCCTGGCGCATCGGCTCGACGCCTACCCGGCGACGCTCTCGGGGGGCGAATCGCAGCGCGTGGCGCTCGCGCGCAGTCTGGTGCGCGAACCAAAGCTGTTGTTGCTTGACGAGCCCTTTGCCGCACTGGACGCCCTGACCCGTATCCGTATGCATCGACTGATCATCGAACTGTGGCGCGCTCACACGCCTGCGGTGCTGTTGGTCACCCATGATGTCGACGAAGCGATTCTGCTGGCCGATCGAATCATCGTGCTGCAGGAAGGACGCATCGCCGAGCAGTTCCGCGTGGCGTTGGCCCGACCCAGAGACAATGGCCAGCTGGGCTTCAATGCCATCAGGCAGCGACTGCTCAACCGCCTGGGCGTCGAACATGATGACGAGGCCACCATCGGCAAGGATCACAACCCCTTCCTGAACCCCGGCTATCCACTAAGTGCAATCGCCATATAAAGCCCACCACCCCTGTAGGAGCGGCGTCCAGCCGCGAAGGCGTCGCCAGCCTCCCCATCAAATCCGGATGATGATCATGCGCCCAAACCGACCTCTTCGGCGCCATACGCCGCCCCTCACGGGAAATTGCGCTGAATTGATATTAATCTTCCGCATATATGCAGGCCGGTGATAATTAGCATAGAACCAAACGGCCTTTTACATCGTAACAAGCTGGACATATGTTCTAGACAGACCCGACCCCACACCCTGGCGGAGGACGTTGCCAACGACCACCCTAGGAGTCCCTCGCACCATGTTCCACCCGCTGCCATCCCCGCCCTCGCCCATACCATCGACCGCGTCTGCCGACGTTGCGGCATCGATGCGCCGACACCTGCCTGCCTTAAGCGACCAAGGAGTTCTGCCATGCTGACCCGCCTCATCCTCACTGCGCTACTGGCCAGCCTCATCGCGCCACTGCAGGCTGCCGAGCCGCTGCGCGTGGCCAATCAGAAATCCGGCATCAAGCTGCTGTTGCAGGCGGCCGGCGAGCTCAAGGACGTGCCCTACCCCATCGAGTTCTCCGAATTCCCAGCCGCCGCGCCCCTGGGTGAAGCCCTCAACGCCGGCGCGGTGGATGTAGGCGGTCTGGGGGATGCGCCCTACGTGTTCGCACTGGGTTCCGGCGCCCCGCTCAAGGTGGTGGCAGTGACCGAAGCCGACGGCCGCTTCAGCACCTCCATCCTGGTACCCAAAGACTCACCGCTGCACACGGTGGCGGACCTCAAAGGCAAACGTATCGTCACCAACCGCGGTTCTGTCGGTCACTTCCTGGTCATTCGTGCCTTGCGTGAAGCGGGCCTGCAAACCTCCGACGTGCAGCTCATCAACCTGCTACCCAGTGATGCCCGCACCGCACTGGAAGCTGGCAGCGCCGACGCCTGGTCCACCTGGGACCCCTACACCACCATCGCTATCACCCAGAACGGCGCGCGCATCCTGCGCAACAGCGACAGCCTGCTCTCCAACCAGGGCTACCTGGCCGCCACTCAGCAGGCCATCGACACCAAGCAGGCGCAGCTCGATGACTTCATCAAACGGATGGACCGCGCCTATCAGTGGGCCAACAGCCATCCACAGCAATACGCCGCCGCGCAAGCCAAGGTCACCGGGCTGCCGCTGGCCGTGCACCTTGCCTCGGCCAGCAATACCCGTTTCACCCGCATCCCCATCACCCCGGCGATCGTCAGCAACCTGCAACAAACCGCCGACATCTATCTGGAAGAAGGTGTGCTGACCCGACCGGTCGATGTCTCCAAAGGTTTCGACGACCGCTTCAATCCCCCTACCCTGACCGGAGTAAACCCATGAGCCAGTCCTTGACCCAAGCCCTTGCCGACCTGCACGCCGAACGCGTGCGCAGCTGGGACCCGGCCGTCCTGCAAGTCAACATCGATCAGCGTCAACGCCTGGTGGACGAAGCCCAGACAGATCAGTTCGTGCGCGCTGGCGACATCCTGGCGCCGTTCGAACTGCTGAAGGTCGAAGGCGGCACCCTGGATCTGGACGTGCTGGTCGCCAGCGGCCCCGCCGTGCTGGTGTTCTTCCGCTTCGCCGGCTGCCCGGCCTGCAACATCGCCATTCCCCATTACGAGCGCCACCTGCAGCCAGCGCTGCGCGAACGTGGCGTGCCCCTGATCGCGGTCAGCCCACAGTTGCCGGAGCGGTTGATCGAGATCCGCGACACACATCAACTCACCCTGCAGGTCGCCAGCGACAAGGACAATCAGTTGGCACGCCGGCTAGGCATCCTCTACGAGTTCGACGAGCCCTCCCGCCAGGCTTCCTTGAGCAAAGGCGCGGGCATCGGCGCGGTGACAGGCACCGGAACCTGGGAGCTGCCCCAGCCCACCGTGGTGGTGATCGGCAGCGATCATCGGGTGCACTTCGCCGACGTCAGCCCGGACTGGCTGGTGCGCACCGAAGCCGAGCCCATCCTCCAGGCGGTGGACGCTTTGCTGGCCTCCCACGAGCAAGTCAGCAAGACCGCCTGACGCCCTGATCTGGCCGCCGCGCCCAGCGCCGCGGCCCATGCCCCGCTTAACCAAGGATGCGAACCGAATGCGTACGCAAGGATTCTATCGGCCTGAAAAAGGCTTGCCCTTCGCGCTGTCACTGCTGTGCGTGGCGTTGGCACCCAACGCCCAGGGCGAAGAAAAAGACGTGGTGCTCGACCGGGTCCAGGCCATTTCCACCGGCACCCGTGGTAACACCCTGACGGTGTCCGAAAGCCCCTCGCCGATCGACATCATCAGCGGCGACGAGATACGCAAATCCGGCACTGCCAGCCTGCGTGAAGCACTGGGCCGCATCGTGCCTTCGTTCAGCGCCCCGGCCCAGGCCGGTGGCGGGACCTCATCGTCGGTGCGACCGGTGTCGATCCGTGGCCTCAGTGGCGACCACCTGCTGGTGCTGGTCAATGGAAAACGCCGGCACAACACCGCCGTGTACAACAACTTCGCTCGCATCGCCAGCGGCAGCGTACCGGTGGATCTGGACCTGATCCCCACTTCTGCCATCGAGCGAATCGAACTGCTGCGTGACGGCGCCTCTGCCCAGTACGGCTCCGACGCCATTGCCGGGGTGCTCAATATCATCCTCAAGAGCCAGGACAACGGCGGCAGCGCCACCTACACCACCGGCCAACAAGAGGACAAACCCGGCGACCTCAACCAGGCCGGGCTCAACAGCGGCTTCGCGCTGGGCAGCAATGGCGGCTTCCTCAACACCTCGCTGGATATCCGCTTGCAGGGTCCGTCCTACTCCGCCGGTGATGCCCAAGGCTCCTGGTACTACCCGGTGCTCAACGGCCAATCGGTACCTTTCGGCACCGCCGGAGCCAGCGCCGACCCACGGGAAGGCAGCGTCGATCGCCTGCTGGAAAAAGGTTACGGCAGGTCCAACCGCGATGAGGTGTACAACTTCGCCTACAACGCCGAACTGCCGATCCACGACGACCTGACCCTGTATTCGTTCTCCACCTACAGCGACCGCAAGATCGTCGACACCCGCGGCAGCTACCGCGCCACCAGCCTTTCCTCGATACCGGAAATCTATCCCGACGGTTTTCACGCCCAGCGCCTGATCGACGAAAAAGACTTCCAGGTCGCGTTCGGTGGCAAAGGTCAGGTCGGTCTGTGGGACTACGACCTGAGCACCACCTACGGCAAGGACGATGTGCGGCTGGGCGCGCAGAATACCCTGAACTCATCCCTGGGCCCGGCCAGCAAGACCTCGTTCTACCTGGGTGCACAGGAGTTCGAGCAGTGGACCAGCAACCTGGACTTCACCCGCGGTTTCGATGTCGGCCTGTTCAAGCCGCTGCAAGTCTCGGCAGGCATCGAACATCGCTGGGAGAAGTACAGCCAGGGCGCCGGCGAGCCCGATTCCTATCGTGATGGCGGTTACGTCTACCCCGCAGGCAGCCCGCGTGCCGGGCAACGCCCCACCGGCGGCCTGCAATCGTTCACCGGCACCTCGGTGGTGGACGCAGGTTCCCTGGATCGCGACAGCTATGCGGCTTACTTCGACGTTGGCACCCACCTCACCGAGCGGTTCTACACCAGCGCCGCGCTGCGCCTGGAGCACTACGACGACAGCTCCGGCAATACCGCCAGCGGCAAGCTCTCGACCCGCTACGAACTGACACCTGCACTGGCCCTGCGTGGCACATTCAACACCGGCTTTCGCGCACCCTCCCTGGCCCAGCAGACCTTCTCGGTCACTCAGAACACTGCGGTGCGCCTGGCGGATGGCAGCACCCAGACCTTGCTCGCGCGTTACCTGCCACCCAGCAGTACCGCCGCTCAGGCACTGGGTGCCGAGGATCTGGAGCCGGAGAAATCCACCAACTTCAGCGTCGGGCTCTCCTGGGAGCCGAGCCGCAATGCCAGGGTGACCCTGGACGCCTACCGCATCGAGATCAAGGATCGCATCGTCAAGAGCGAGATCATTCGCGACAGCGGCACCTCCACCGTGGTGCGCGACACCCTGGCCGGCGTAGGCGTCAACGACCTGTATTCGGCGCAGTACAACATGAATGGCGTGGATACCCGCACCGACGGTATCGATTTGGTCAGCGAGCTGCACAGCGACTACGGCGCCCTGGGTCAGGTGCGCTGGTCGGCCCTGTACAGCTACAACCGCACCACCCTGCGTGGCATCAATCAGAACGGCACCGTCGACAGCCTGCTGGGCAGCGACTACGTGATCTACGGCCACCAGGCCCAGAGCGACCTGACCAAAGGCACGCCACGAGACAAGCTGGTGCTGGGCAGCAACTGGAGCCTGGGTGACGTCATCACCGACCTGCGCCTGACCCGCTACGGCAAATACACCGAGGCCGGCGCGACGTCGGCGTCGGACCTGCAATTCGGTGCGAAGTGGGTGACCGACCTGGACGTGACCTACCTGCTGACCGACAACCTGTCGCTGTCCGTGGGCTCGAACAACCTCTTCGGCGTGCGCCCGGACAAACAGACCCCATCGGCCTCCCTCACCGGACTGGGCAGTGCCAACCCGAGCGAGATCAACAACCCCGACAACTACGGCAGCTTTGCGCCGTACGGGCTCAACGGCGCGTTCTATTACGCGCGCGTTTCCTACGACTGGTGATTTACCCCGTGGCCACCCCGGTGGTCTTTGCAACGCTGTGCTTCCAACAAGAGGACGACAACATGCCTGCCGAAAACATCGTAGCTTTGCACGACACGCTCAAGGTCACCCGCCTGGAACCCACCCTGGGTGCCGAGATTTCCGGCGTTGACCTGAGCAAGCCCTTGAGCCCGTCGCAGCGCGACGACATCCATGCACTGCTGCTCAAGCACAAGGTGATCTTCTTCCGCGACCAACACATCAGCAGCGAACAGCAGATCGCCTTCGCCGGGCAGTTCGGTGAGTTGTACGTGCACCCCACCACCCGGCAAGAGGACCGCAGCAAACCCCAGGCCCACCTGATTCTGGCCAGCGAGGCCAAGGACATCTATGGCGACGCCCGCAAGGGCCGTTGGCATACCGACACCAGTTGGATGCTCAAACCCACCTACGGGGCGGTGCTGCGGGCGGTGTCCTTGCCAGAGGTCGGCGGCGACACCGTTTGGGCCGACAGCGGCCAGGTGTACCGCGGCCTGTCCGCCGAGCTCAAGGCGCGCATCGATACGCTGTCGGTGACCCACAACTTCAAGTCATCACTGGACAAGGTCGGTTACGACTACCCCATCCTCGCCCATCCGCTGGTGCGCACCCATCCGGAAACCGGCGAGGACGCGTTGTTCATCAATTTCTCCATGAGCCCACAAGTCATCGGCTGGTCCGTGGAAGACAGCCGCGCACTGGTCGCGCAACTGCTCAAGGAGTTCAGCAATCCGGAGTACCACGTGCGCTTCAAATGGACACCGGGCACCGTGGCCTTCTGGGACAACCGCGCCCTGCTTCACTACCCGGTCTACAACTACGGCGATTTCGAACGGGTGATGGAGCGGGTACTGATTGCCGATGATGACATTCCGCATCGGGTGCGTCGTGCGCCGGTGGGTTGACCCGGCGCAAGTGTCCAGAACAGCGACTGCCGCTCGGCGTGCAGTCGCTCATCATATCGATCAATAACCGCTATCAATTTAAATCAGTTCTCTTTCAATAGCTTAGCTCTTCAAATGGCCGACTGCATTTTGCCTCGCTCCTTGGAGATTCAGTTGTCCACTCGCCCTACCGATTTGCGTTTATCACTCTCGTTCAGCCTCATGAAGTGCCTGATCGCCGGCTTTGCTTTCTGGATGGTCTGGCTGGACGTGTCGGTGTTCAACACCGAGATACTGGAAATCTCGTTCACCGAGATCACTCAGGAAGTCATGTTGCTGCTGTGCGCCTGGCTGTTCTGGTCGGCACCCGCCCCCGGTGCACGAGGCGGGTTCGATGTACTGGCGGCGGGCTTCTTCGCTGCCCTGTTGATGCGTGAGCTTGATGGCCTGTTCGATCCGATCAGCCACAGCGCCTGGCTGTGGCCCTGCCTGGCCATCGCCGGCAGCGCGGTGTTCTTTGCCCTGAAGCCAGCCAATCGCAGACGCACCGCAACCGACCTGGCAGCATTCATGCGCAGCCCGACGTTCGCGGCGTTATCGACCGGCATGGCCGTGCTGATCTTCTCCCGAGTGTTTGGCATGGGCGTTTTCTGGCACCACATCCTCGGTGAAGGCTATGCGCGGCTGGCGAAAACCGCGGTCGAGGAAGGCGTCGAGTTGATGGCCTACAGCATCTGGCTGTGTGCGTGCCTGGAGCATTGGGTGCGCCGCCGGGTGCGGGTTTCCGAGCCCGTCGCTGCGCACTATGCCCACTAGGTGAAACCGCTCTGGGAGCGTCGGCACGCTCCCTGTACCCGACGCGTCAGTAGCCCAGTCCGAAATAGATGGGGTACAGCGGAGCAACGCTCGAACGGCGCATTCAGGCGTACCAGGGCAATGTCGGCGGCTGCAGGGCCTGCTCCGAATCGATGCCCACCAGATAGACCTTGCTGCCAGGCTTGAGTGGCAAGGTATTGCGGTTGTTCTGCAGCAGCACCAGGGAGCGGCGCTGCGCCTCCAAGCCCTGCGCCTTGAACGCTGTATTGCCCACCAGGCTCGTCGCAGCAGCTTCATCGGCATACGGGTTTTCGAACAGCCCGAGCTGGAATTTCTGCACCAGCAACCGCACCACAGACGTATCGATCCGCGCCACCGGCACGCTGCCCTCCTTCACCGCCTCGATCAGGAACTGGGTATTGAAGGTGCCGCCGAACTGGTCGACCCCCGCTTCCACCGCCTTGATGAAGCGCTGCTTCTCGGTCAGGCCTTCCACGCCCCATGGCATGCCATATTTTGCATAGGCCTTGTTCGGATCCTGACCGGGCGGGCTGCCGGTCAGGCATTCATCGGTACAGCTGTTGGTGATCAGCCCGTCGGTGAGGATGATGCCGTTGAAGTGGTATTCCCCTGGGATACCGTGGGTGAATGGTCCCCTCACCCCAGCCCTCTCCCTGAGGGAGAGGGAGCTAAAAGCGGACCGTGATATCTGCAACACCACCGCACGGCTCCCTCTCCCTGACAGAGAGGGCGCTCAAAGCGGACCGCGATATCCGCAACACCACCGTACGGCTCCCTCTCCCTCAGGGAGAGGGCTGGGGTGAGGGGACCATTCACCACCGATCCAACCTACTTCGCCGTAATCACTGCCAACTTGGTAATCCCAGCCTTTTCGATCGACGCCATGGCTCGCGCCACCTCGCCATAGTTCACCCCATCATCGGCCTGCAACTGCACCCGCACCTCCGGGTCCTTCTGCTTGGCCGCCTGCAGGTTGGTCTGGAGCAGATCAGGCTTGATCTCGTCCTTGTTGATGAACAACTTGCCCTGACCGTCGATGCTCACCACCAGCGGGTCTTTCTGCTCGGCCGGGGCGACCGCTTCGGTCTTGGGCAGGTTGATCGGGATCGAGTTGGTCAGCAGCGGCGCGGTAACGATGAACACCACCAGCAGCACCAGCATCACGTCCACCAGTGGCGTTACGTTGATCTCGCTGAGCACTTCATCGCTGTCTTGGGTAGAAAAAGCCATATCAGGACGCCTCCTTCACTTTGCGACCGCTAGCGGTAGCGCCGTTTTTGGCCAAGGCCGGATGCTGCACCACACGGAAAGCGTGCTTCTGCGCCAGGCTGTAGAAGTCGTGGGCGAAGTCGTCGAGGTCGGCTGCGGTCAGCTTCAGGCGGCGCAGGAAGTAGTTGTAGACCAGCACTGCCGGTACAGCGACGGCAATGCCCACGCCTGTGGCGACCAGCGCGGCACCGATCGGGCCGGCCACGGTTTCGAGGCTGGCCGAGCCTGCCGCGCTGATGCCTTTGAGCGCTGACATGATGCCCCACACGGTGCCGAACAAACCAATGAACGGTGAGGTGCTACCGATACTGGCCAGCACCGCCAGGCCTGTTTCCAGGGAGCGACGCTCCCGCACGATCTGTTGGCGCAAGGCGCGCTCCAGGCGGTCCTGGTGGTTGATGGCCTGGCTCAGGTCGGTTTGCGTACTTTCATTGACCTGGATGGCGGCGTAGCCGGACTGGGCAACGCGAGCGGCAGCGCCTGGCTGTTCCTGGGCGAGGTGCGCGGCTGAATCCAGGCTGGAAGCCGCCCAGAACTGCTTGTGGAATTTGCGATCCTGACCTTTGAGGCGGGCAAACTGCAGGCCTTTCAGCAAGGCCAGACCCCAGGTGGCAACGGAGAACAGAATGAGCAACCAGATGACCGAGTGCTCGACGGAGGCAAAAGGAGAGTCTGTAAGAAGATTCATGGCAAGGCGTCTCTGTAGTTAGGCGTTTGGGTGTTGCGACGCGCCTTTTGTCAGGTAGCCCGCGAGGTGAAGCAGAATTCGGTGTTAACGCAGTTTGAAGTCGATCGGTACGCTGACCCAGCCATCGATCGGGTCATTGCCCTGCTTGGCTGGGACGAAGCTCCAGCGTTTTACCGCAGCGAGCGCGGCGTCATCCAACTGGGTGCGGCCACTGCTGGTCTGCACCTGAATCTCGCTGGGCTTGCCGCTGGCCAGCACGTGCACACGCAACAACACGGTCCCTTCCCAGTTGCGGCGCATGGCCAGGGCCGGGTACTCGGGCGCCGGGTTGTGCAGATAGCCAGCGTTGGCCGAAGCCGGGGTGATCGGTTTTGGCGCGGGCGGTGCAGGCGGCGCAGGCGGTGTTGGTGCGGCAACCGGTTGCGGCGGAGTCGGTGGCGCTGGCACTTGCTGCACCGGCTTGGGCACAGGTTTGGGCACCTCCTTCTTGACCACTGGCTTGGGTTTGGGCTTGGGCGGCGGTGGCGGCTTGCTGGCCAGTTCGTCCTCCACCGGCGGTGGCGGTTCCACCACAGGCGTCGCCACGGGTTCTGGTGGCGGCGGCGGTGTCTCCACCACAGGCGGCGCCGGTTGCGCAAACTCGATGGTCATCGGTGGAATCTCCGGCGGCACCACCGGCAGCACGGGCGCGGGCGCCTGGCTGACCCAGTAGATCACCGCTCCGTGCAACACCAGCGCGAAGACACCGAGCAGAACGCCCTCCTGGCGCCCGAGAATCCGTTTCGGCACGCGCTGCAGGCGCAGCTCGCCCAGCGGTTCGCGAAACACCCGGCCCAGGTCGAGCAACTCGCCCGGAACCGGTTGCCAGCGCACCTCCATGGCGGCCTTGAGGTTATTCATTCGTTGCTCCTGTTGAAGGGTTGATCATGAATGAGCGTGTCTAAGTCGCCCCTTCGGCGAGCAGATGATGTGCAAAGTTGCTTAGTTCGAAAAGTAACCGTTTGTTATTCCGAGCTATCAACTGGATATAAGGGTCAATGTCGTGGCGCTGAACGGCTGTATTTCGCCCACACATATCCCATTCTGGCCTTTCAAAACCCCACAAAGTGGAAATGGAAACCCACAACCCGTAGCAGCGGCGTAAGCCGCGTCACAGACGCCGCACCATCACAGGAACACCGTGTTACGGCCGGACCCGGCTCACGCCGGTGCTACAGGTGCCGTGAGCATGTCGCATACGCCGTGTAGCAGCGGCGTGAGCCGCGTCACAGACGCCGTAACATGACAGGGACACCGCGTGATGGCCGGACCCGGCTCACGCCGGTGCTCCAGGTGCCGTGAGCCGCGTCGCAGATGCCCTAACATCACAGGAATACCGTGTGATGGCCGGCCCCGGCTTACGCCGGTGCTACAGGTGCCGTGAGCCGCCGCGCAGGTGCCGGCACGCTGCAGGACTAACGTGTGCTGGCCGGCCCACGCTTACGGCGGTGCCCCAGGTGGCGCTAGACCTTGCGCCGGCGCCATGCAGCGGCGGCGGGAACCACGGCACGCGCGCCGCTAA
>NZ_DFUE01000013.1 GCF_002379585.1 Pseudomonas sp. UBA4194 | reverse complement strand
GTAGGAGCGGCGTCAAGCCGCGAAGAGGCCCCCTCCGCCACCGAGGAACCCAAGTCATGAACACCTGGATCAGCGCCCTTGCCGACCTGCACGCCCAGGGCGAGCCCTGCGTGCTCGTGACCATCATCGAAGAAAAGGGCTCCACCCCGCGCAATGCCGGTTCCAAGATGGTGGTCAGCGCCAACGCGCTGTACGACACCATCGGCGGCGGCCACCTTGAATACAAAGCGCTGCACATCGCCCGACAGATGCTCGCCAGTGGCAGCCAGGCCACCCACCTCGAGCGCTTCAGCCTGGGCGCCAGCCTGGGCCAGTGCTGCGGGGGCGCCACGGTATTGCTGTTCGAGCCCATGGGCCGCCCTCAAGCCCACATCACTGTGTTCGGCGCCGGCCATGTCGGCCGCGCACTGGTACCTCTGCTGGCCAGCCTGCCCTGCCGGGTACGCTGGATCGATTCGCGCGCCGACGAATTCCCCGCCCAGTTGCCGGCCGGCGTGCATCAGGTGATCAACGAAGAGCCGGTCGACGAAGTCGACGACCTGCCGGCCGGCAGTTATTGCATCGTCATGACCCACAACCATCAACTGGACCTGGAACTGACGGCGGCCATCCTCAAGCGCAACGATTTCACCTGGTTCGGCCTGATCGGCTCGAAAACCAAACGGGTCAAATTCGAGCACCGCCTGCGCGATCGTGGCTTCGATCCCGCCGTTGTCCAGCGCATGCGTTGCCCGATGGGACTGGCCGAGGTCAAGGGCAAGCTGCCCATCGAAATTGCGGTGTCCATCGCCGCGGAAATCATTGCCACTTACAATGCCAATTTCGGCCTGGGGACAGCCAGCTCGGAATCCGTCGCCCAACTGCTGCCGGTTTCCCGCCGTAGCCAAGCCAACTGAAGAGACGCACCATGAGCCTGACCCGCAAAGCCTACCGTGCCGCCATCCTGCACAGCCTCGCCGACCCCGCCGAAGTGGGCATCGAAGCCTCTTACGAATACTTCGCCGATGGCGTGCTGGTCATCGACAACGGCCAGATCAGCGCCGTCGGCCCCGCCGAGGATCTGCTGCCCGGCCTGCCCGCCGACATGGAGATCGCCCATTACCCGAACGTATTGATCACCCCGGGCTTCATCGATACCCACATTCACTTCCCACAGACCGGCATGGTCGGCTCCTACGGCGAGCAGTTGCTGGACTGGCTGAACAACTACACCTTCCCTTGCGAAGCGCAGTTCGGCGATAAGACCCATGCCGATGAAGTCGCGCAGATCTTCCTCAAGGAACTGCTGCGCAACGGCACCACCACTGCCCTGGTGTTCGCCAGCGTGCACCCGCAGTCGGTGAACTCGCTGTTCGAGGCGGCCGAAAAGCTCGACCTGCGCCTGATCGCCGGCAAGGTGATGATGGACCGCAACGCCCCGGACTACCTCACCGATACCGCCGAGAGCAGCTACGCCGACAGCAAGACCCTGATCGAGCGCTGGCATGGCAAGGGCCGCCTGCACTATGCGGTCACCCCGCGCTTCGCTCCCACCAGCACCGAGCAGCAGCTGACCCTGGCCGGGCAGCTGCTGGCCGAGTACCCCGACCTGTACATGCAGACTCACATCAGTGAGAACCTCAAGGAAGTGGAGTGGGTCAAGGCGCTGTTTCCCGAGCGTAGCAACTACCTGGATGTCTACGACCACTACCAGCTGCTGGGTGAACGCTCGGTGCTGGCCCACGGCGTGCACCTATGCGACGCCGAATGCCAGCGGCTGGCGGAAACCGGCTCGGCGATTGCGTTCTGCCCGACGTCGAACCTGTTCCTGGGCAGCGGGCTGTTCAACCTGCCCCAGGCGGAGCGATTCAAGGTCAACGTGGGCCTGGGCACGGACGTGGGCGGCGGCACCAGTTTCTCGCTGCTGCAAACCTTGAACGAGGCGTACAAGGTGATGCAGTTGCAGGGCGAGAAGTTGAACCCATTCAAGTCGCTGTACCTGGCGACCCTGGGTGGGGCAAGGGCGCTGCGCCTGGAAGACAAGATCGGCACGCTGCAGCCGGGCACCGACGCAGACTTCGTGGTGCTGGACTATGACGCGACGCCGTTGCTGAGCTATCGGATCAAGCAGGCCAAGACGTTCGAGGAAGTGTTGTTCGTGTTGATGACGCTAGGGGATGATCGCACGGTGCAGGAGACGTATGCGGCCGGTCGGTTGGTGCATCGGCGGGGGTGATGGGTTATGGGGGTGGTTTGAGTTATGGGGTGAATGGTCCCCTCACCCCAGCCCTCTCCCTGGGGGAGAGGGAGCCGTTCGGGGGTGTGGCTTATATCGCTTGGTTGCTTTAACCCTTTACCGCCTTCTTGCCCATCAACAGATGCGAAAACACTGCGTGCAGGTCATCCGAGGCGCTCTCTTCGTCCAGGTTGAGCTTGCTGTCGATGTGATCCATGTGATGCATCATCAAATTCACCGCCAGCACGGCGTCCTGGGCTTCGATCGCATCAATCAGCTGGGTGTGTTCGTCGTAGGAGCAATGGGAGCGGTTGCCGCTTTCGTACTGGGCGATGATCAGCGAGGTCTGCGACACCAGGCTGCGCTGGAAGCTGATCAGCGGGGCATTGCCCGCCGCTTCGGCCAGCTTCAGGTGGAACTCGCCTGACAGGCGAATACCCGCACCCCGATCCCCACGAGAGAAGCTGTCGCGCTCGTCGTGCACCATCTGCCGCAGTTCGGCCAGTTGCTCGACGGTGGCATGCTGCACCGCCAGCTCGGTGATCGCCCGCTCCACCATGCGCCGTGCGAAAAACACCTGCCGCGCCTCATCCACGCTAGGGCTGGCCACCACCGCGCCGCGGTTGGGGCGCAGCAATACCACACCTTCATGAGCCAGCCGCGACAGCGCCCGGCGGATGATGGTGCGGCTCACGCCAAAGATCTCGCCCAGCGCCTCTTCGCTCAGCTTGGTGCCGGGCGCCAGACGTTGTTCCAGGATCGCCTCGAAGATGTGCGCATAGACGATGTCGTCCTGTGTTCCGCTACGGCCAGCCTTGCCGGCGATACGGGGGGATTTCTTCAGGGGTTGCAGCTGGTCGTTCATGGGCACTCGTAAGCGAAGTTGCGGCAGTGGACTCATTGTACACATGGCCATCTGCTTCTGTCAGTTCATGGGTGAGGTCAGTTTCGGGGGCTTGTGGCAGCGTCTATAGCGATATCTTCGAATAATGTGGCGACACTCTGTAAAACATTATTTGCTTTCTTTGTATACAACCTCATAATCAGCACCGATGACTTCCTGACCTTTTGGTCAAAAAATCGCAGGACGCGCCACCTCACAAAGCCGCCTGGCTTTGCAGAACAACAAAAGTCTTGAGGAGTACATGCTGTGGAAAGCCGAAAAACCGAAACCCCTACCCTGAATCTCGATGCCCCTGCCCACCCCGGCCTGCTGGAGAGGCTGTTCAAGCTCAGAGCGCATGGCACCACGGTCAAGACCGAGCTGATCGCCGGCATGACCACCTTCATCACCATGGCCTACATCATCTTCGTCAACCCCAACATCATGGCCGACGCGGGCATCGACCACGGCGCGGCCTTCGTTGCCACCTGCATCGCGGCGGCGCTGGGCTGCCTGCTGATGGGGCTTTATGCCAACTGGCCGGTGGGCCTGGCGCCGGGCATGGGGCTGAACGCCTTCTTCACCTACACCGTGGTCGGCACCATGGGCTACAACTGGGAAACGGCGCTGGGAGCGGTGTTCGTGTCCGGCGTGCTGTTCATGGTGCTGACCCTGTCGCGGGTGCGCGAATGGTTGCTCAACAGCATTCCGGTGAGCCTGCGCTACGCCATGGGCGCAGGCGTGGGCCTGTTTCTCGGGCTGATCGGCTTGAAGACCTCGGGCATTATCGTCGACAGCCCGGCCACCCTGATCAAACTGGGGTCGCTGCGCGAGCCAGGACCTCTGCTGGCGGCGGTGTGTTTTCTGCTGATCGCGGTGCTCAGCTATCACCGCGTTTTCGGCGCCATTCTGATCAGCATCATTGCGGTGACGCTGGCCGGTTGGGGCCTGGGGCTGGTGGAATACGGCGGCATCTTCTCCATGCCGCCAAGTCTGGCGCCTACCTGGATGGCGATGGATGTGGCCGGTGTGTTCAATGTCAGCATGATCAGCGTGGTACTGGCGTTCCTGTTCGTGCACATGTTCGACACTGCCGGTACGCTGATGGGCGTGGCGCAGCGGGCCAATCTGGTGAATGCCGATGGGCGCATCCAGAACCTGTCCAAGGCGTTGAAGGCGGACAGCGCGTCCAGCGTGTTCGGCGCCATGGTGGGCGTGCCACCTGTGACCAGCTACGTGGAAAGCGCTGCCGGCGTGGCCGCCGGTGGGCGCACTGGGCTGACGGCGGTCACGGTAGGGTTGCTGTTCGTGCTGGCGATGTTCTTCGCGCCGTTGGCAGGTATGATTCCGGCCTACGCCACCGCGGGTGCGCTGATCTACGTCGCGATGCTGATGATGGGCGGCATGGCCCACATCGAATGGGATGAAGCCACGGACAGCATTCCGGCAATCGTCACGGCGATCATGATGCCGCTGACGTTTTCGGTGGCCGACGGCATCGCGCTGGGGTTCATCACTTATGTGGTATTGAAGGCGGGCACCGGGCGGCACCGGGAGATTTCGGTGAGCCTGTGGGTGCTGTGTGCGATTTTTGTGGCGAAGTTTGTGTTTTTGTAAGGGGTTGGATCTGCGGTGGATGGTCCCCTCACCCCGGCCCTCTCCCTGGGGGAGAGGGAGCTGACGGCGGAGCGCCTGCAACCACCAACCCCCAGGCATACCATCAACCCAACACACCAAGGAACTCAACCCCGTGAACCTCGACACCTGGCTGTTGTTCAGTGGCGCCGCCCTGATCGTGATCCTCATCCCTGGCCCGCTGTCTTTGCTGATGATCGGCAACAGCCTGAACTACGGCCTGCGCCGGTCTTATCCGGCTTTTCTGGGCGGGGTGATCGCTTCGATCTGTCTGCTCAGTGCTTCGGCGCTGGGCCTGGGCGCGCTGTTGATGGCCTCGGAACAGGTGTTCAGTGCATTGAAGATCGTCGGCGCGCTGTACCTGTTCTACCTCGCCTGGCAAAGCTGGCAGCAATCGCGCCTGCCTGCTCAGGGCGCCCATGTGCCCGGCAACCTGCCGGCGCCGCGCTTCGGCGCGTTGTTTGGTCGGGCATTTGTGTTGGGTGCCAGCAATCCCAAGGATATCTTGTTCTTTGCCGCGTTCCTGCCGCAGTTTCTGAGTGCCGAGAGGCCGCTGCTGGGTCAGTTGCTGATCATGATCGCCACCTGGACGGTGCTGGATCTGGGTTGCAAACTGGCCTACGGCCTGGGCGCGCACGGCGCGGCGCGGTATCTGCGCACGGGCAGTGGGCAGAGCTGGTTCAACCGGATCAGCGCGGCCTTGTTCGGGACTGCGGGGGCGGTGTCGATTTTCAGCCGCGGGTGAGGGGGTGTCAGTACCGGCCTCTCGCGGGCAGAGCCCGTTCCCACAGGATTCCATCAGCCATGACATACAGTGTTCCCTGTCCCACCGGGTTCCATCAGCCGTGACATACAGTGTTCCCTGTCCCACCGGGTTCCATCGGCCATGACACACAGTGTTCCCTGTATTACAGCGCTGCCACGCATCTGGCACACGCGGTTCCTTGTAGGAGCGGCGTGAAGCCGCGAAGGGGCCCTCCCTGACACCCCACCCTCGCCCGAACATCCCATCAATCCCAAGGAACTTTTCCGAGGAAATCACCCCCTCAATCGGGTAGGCTGCACAACTTTTCTAGATAGGAGTAATACCTCATGGCCAAAGCCACTGCCCGCCACATCCTGGTTGCCGATGAAGCCAAGTGCAACGAACTCAAAGCCCAGATCGAAGGCGGCGCCGATTTCGCCGAAGTAGCCAAGGCCAATTCCACCTGCCCTTCCAGCCGCCAGGGCGGTGACCTCGGCTCGTTCGGCCCGGGCCAAATGGTCAAGGAGTTCGACACCGTGGTATTCAGCGCTCCGGTGAACGTCGTCCAGGGTCCGGTCAAAACCCAGTTCGGCTACCACCTGCTGGAAGTCACCAGCCGCCAGGACTGATCCCGGCGCACGAACGGCCCGCCCCTGGCGGGCCGTTTTCGTTTGCAACGCCCGTGCACCAAGATGTTAGGCTGTTCCCCTCCTCCCATCACCAAGGCAGACAATGCGCGCGGTTTTTTCTTCTCTGGCCCTGTGTGTCCTGTTGTTGACCACACCCTGCGTTTTCGCGACCCTGCAACACGCCCTCACCGTCTACGGCGAAGCGCCCAAATACCCCGCCGATTTCACCCATTTCGACTACGTCAACCCTGACGCCCCCAAAGGCGGCAGCATGCGCCGCTCGGCAATCGAGATCGGCCAGTACGACCATATCCTGCCCTATATCGATAAAGGCATCGGCGTGAGCCAGGTCGACGGCATGCTCTATGCCCCCCTGGCGGTACGCTCGCTGGATGAACCCTACACGGTGTATGGCCTGGTGGCCGAGTCGATGGAGCGCGGCGAGGATGGTCTGTCCCTGCGTTTCAACCTCAACCCCAAGGCCGTGTTCGCCGATGGCCAGCCGATCCGCGCCGAAGACGTTCGCTACACCTTCAACCTGTTGATGACCCAAGGCAGCCTGGCGTACCGAACCCAGTTCGCCAACGTCAAGGACGTAGTCGTGGAAGGCCCGCGCCAGGTGCGTTTCACCTTCAAGAACACCGACAGCCGTACCCTGCCCCTGGACCTGGCCACCTTGCCGGTGCTGCCCGAGCACTGGTGGAAGACCCGCGACTTCGCCAACGGCGGCGGCTTCGAGGCGCCCCTGGGCAGCGGGCCGTACCGCGTCGGCAAAATCGACAACGGCCGCAGCATCACTTTCAAGCGCAACCCCGACTGGTGGGGCAAGGATCTGCCCGAGGCCCGTGGCCTGTACAACTTCGACACGTTCAGCATCGAGTATTTCGGCGACACCGACGTCGCGCGCCAGGTGCTGCGTGGCGGTGGTTTCGACTACAACCGCGAGTTCTCTGCCACCGCCTACACCATCGGCTACAACAGTCCACCCCTGGACGATGGCCGCCTGCAACGTGCGCACCTCGCCCGACAGGGTCTGCAGCCGGCCCAGGGCTATGTGTTCAACCTGCAGCGCCCGGTGTTTCAGGATCGTCGCGTGCGCCAGGCGCTGGCCATGCTCTGGGACTTCGAATGGAGCAACCGGCAAATGATGCGTGGCATGTACATCCGCCAGCAGAGTTTTTTCTCCAACAGCCCGTTGGCCGCGTCCCAGCCGCCCACCGAGGGCGAATTGAAGATCCTCCGGGGCCTGCGCGGTGAAGTGCCCAACGAAGTGTTCAGTCAGGTGTTCCGCGCTCCCACCAGCGATGGTTCAGGCCTGATCCGCGACAAGCAACTGCAAGCCCTGCGTCTGCTGCAGCAAGCCGGCTGGCATCCCGACGGTGACCGCCTGGTCAACGCCGAGGGCCAGCCACTGAGCTTCACCTTCCTCAATACCCAGAACGGCATGGAACGCCTGTTGCTGCCATGGAAGCGCAATCTGGCGCAGATCGGCATCAGCATGGAGATTCGTCGCATCGACGCATCCCAGTACGTCAACCGCGTGATGGCCCGGGACTACGACATGATCGTGACCGGCTACCCGGTCACCCCCACGCCCGGCATCGAGCTGTATGGTTTCTTCGGCTCCGAGGGCGCCACCGACCCCGGGTCGAACAATTTCATGGTGCTCAAAAGCCCTGCCGTGGATGAGTTGATCAACGGGCTGGTGGCGGCCAAGACCCAGCCCGACATGCTCGACTACGCCCACGCCCTGGACCGGGTACTGCAGTGGAATTACTACTGGGTGCCCAATTACTATCCGCCCGGCACCTCGACGGTGTGGTGGAACCGTTTCGGCATGCCCGCCACGCCCGCCCCCAACGACCCGGCAATCGAGACGTGGTGGGAAGTCAACCCGACCGCGCTGACCACTGAACAAATGCAGGCACGCCAGACAGGGAAGGCCAACTGATGCTGGGTTACACACTGCGACGGCTGCTGCTGATCATCCCCACACTGCTGGCTATCCTGCTGGTGAACTTCGTCATCGTTCAGGCGGCTCCCGGCGGGCCGGTGGAACAGGCCATCGCCCGTCTGCAAGGGGTGGGCGGCGTCGGTGGCAGCGTCACCGGCGGCGGTGGTGAAGCCCTGCAGGGGGGATCGCGCGCCAGTCGCGGCCTGGACCCAAAACTGATCAAGGACATCGAGCGCCAGTACGGTTTCGACAAGCCCGCCCACGAGCGGCTCTGGCTGATGATCAAGAGCTACGCGGTGCTGGACTTCGGCAACAGCTTCTTTCGCGGGGCCAAGGTTACCGACCTGATCCTGGACAAGATGCCAGTCACCTTGTCACTGGGCTTCTGGGCCACGCTGATCACCTACCTGGTCTCGATCCCGCTGGGTATTCGCAAGGCGGTTCGCCACGGCAGCCATTTCGATGTCTGGAGCAGCAGCCTGGTCATCATCGGCTATGCCATGCCGGCGTTCCTGTTCGCCATGCTGCTGATCGTGGTGTTCGCCGGCGGTACGTCGCTGAACTGGTTTCCGGTAAGGGGGCTGGTGTCTGACAACTTCGACGAGCTGACCCTGGCAGGCAAGGTGGCCGACTACTTCTGGCACCTGGTGCTACCGGTCACGTCGCTGGTGATCGGCGGTTTCGCCACCCTGACCATCCTCACCAAGAACTCGTTTCTCAACGAAATCACTCGCCAGTACGTGGTGACCGCGCGGGCCAAGGGGCTGAGCGAACGGCGGGTGTTGTACGGCCATGTGTTTCGCAATGCCATGCTGCTGGTGGTGGCAGGCCTGCCCCAAGCATTCATCAGCGTGTTCTTCGCCGGTTCGCTGTTGATCGAGGTGATCTTTTCCCTGGATGGGCTGGGCCGGTTGAGTTACGAAGCGGCGGTATCGCGGGACTATCCGGTGGTGTTCGGTTCGCTGTTCATCTTCACCTTGCTGGGTCTGCTGATCAAACTGGTGGGTGACCTGAGCTACACCCTGGTCGACCCGCGAATCGATTTCAGCGGGAGGAACGCATGATGCTGGCTCTTTCTCCGCTGTCACGTCGCCGCCTGGACCGTTTCAAGCGAAATCGCCGCGGCTGGTGGTCGCTGTGGATTTTCCTGGCGCTGTTTGCCCTGACCCTGGGCGGCGAGCTGATCGCCAATGACAAGCCGCTGATGATCAAGTACGACGGTGAGTATTACTTTCCGGTGTTCAAGCGCCATACCGAGCAGGAGTTCGGCGGCCAACTGCCGTTCCAGGCCGATTACCGCAGCGACTATGTGCGCCAGCTGATCGAACAACGGGGCGGCTGGATGCTGTTTCCGCCCATCGCCTTCAGCGCCGACACGCCCAATTACGACCTTAGCCAGCCGTCGCCCAGCCCTCCCACGGCGACCAACTGGCTGGGCACCGACGATCAGTCCCGAGACGTGATGGCGCGGGTGATCTTCGGAGCGCGGGTATCGATTCTGTTTGCACTGGCACTGACCGTGATCAGTTCGTTGATCGGCATCGCCGCCGGTGCTCTGCAGGGTTACTACGGCGGCTGGGTGGACTTGTTCGGTCAGCGCTTGCTGGAGGTGTGGTCCGGGCTGCCGGTGCTCTATCTGCTGATCATTCTGTCGGGCTTCGTCGAACCGAATTTCTGGTGGCTGCTGGGCATCATGGCGCTGTTTTCATGGCTGGCGTTGGTGGACGTGGTGCGCGCCGAATTCCTCCGTGGGCGTAATCTGGAATACGTAAAGGCGGCACGGGCGCTGGGGCTTTCGGACCGCAAGATCATCGTCCGGCATATCCTGCCCAATGCGATGAACGCCACCTTGAGCTTTCTGCCGTTCATTCTGACCGGGGCGATTTCTACCCTCACGGCGTTGGATTTCCTCGGCTTCGGCATGCCGGCCGGCAGTGCATCGCTGGGTGAGTTGATTGCCCAGGGCAAGCAGAACCTGCAGGCGCCCTGGCTGGGATTCACCGCGTTCTTTACCCTGGCGTTGATTCTGTCGTTGCTGGTGTTCATTGGGGAGGGCTTGCGCGATGCGTTCGATCCTCGCTCCTGAGCCCGCCACACGTCCCCCTGTAGGAGCGGCGTTCAGCCGCGAAGGCGCCGCCAGATGCACCCCACAAGGCATAGCCGTATGACGACCCCCAACATCATCGAAATCCGCCACCTCACCGTCGCGTTCAACGGCCAGGCGGTGGTCAAGGATCTCAGTCTCGACATTCCCGCCGGCCAGTGCGTGGCCCTGGTGGGCGAATCGGGTTCGGGCAAGTCGGTCACTGCCCACTCCATCCTGCAACTGCTGCCCGACACCGGCTGCCAAAGCAGCGGCAGCGTGCGCTACCGCGGCCAGGAGCTGTTGGGCGCCGACAACGCCACGCTGCGCAAGATGCGTGGCGACCGCATCGCGATGATCTTTCAGGAGCCGATGACCTCTCTCAATCCGCTGCACACCGTGCACAAGCAGATTGGCGAGACCTTGCTGGTGCACAAGGGCATGGGCGGCAAGGAAGCCGACGCACGCATCCTGGAGCTGTTGCAACTGGTGGGCATCCAACACCCCCAGAAGCGCCTGAAGGCCTATCCGCATCAACTCTCCGGTGGCCAACGGCAACGGGTGATGATCGCCATGGCCCTGGCCTGCGAGCCGGAACTGCTGATCGCCGACGAGCCCACCACCGCCCTGGACGTCACGGTGCAGCGGCGCATCCTGCAGTTGCTCAAATCCTTGCAGCAACGCCTGGGCATGTCGCTGTTGCTGATCAGCCACGACCTTAACCTGGTGCGCAGCATCGCCCAGCGCGTATGTGTGATGCGCGCGGGCGAAGTGGTCGAACAGGCCGAATGCGAGCAACTGTTCACCGCACCGCAGCATCCGTACAGCCAGTTGCTGCTGGATGCAGAACCTGCCGGCGAAGCCCTGCCCCGCCAGGAGCGCGAGACGCTGCTCGATGTGCACGCGCTGAAAGTCTGGTACCCGATTGGCGGTGGTCTGTTTCGCAAGCCCCGTGAGTTCGTCAAGGCGGTGGACGGTATCAGCCTGAGCCTGCAGCAGGGCAAGACCTTGGGCATCGTCGGCGAGTCTGGCTCGGGCAAGTCGACGCTGGGTCAGGCGATTCTGCGCCTGCTCGATTCTGAAGGCAGCATCCGCTTTCAGGGTCAGGCGCTCGATGCGCTGGACCAGAAGCAGATGCGGCCGTGGCGGCGGCAGATGCAAGTGGTGTTCCAGGACCCGTTCGGCAGCCTCAGCCCGCGCATGTCGGTGGCGCAGATCATCAGTGAAGGCCTGGAGGTGCACAGCGAGCACAGCGCCAAGGCGTGCGATGCACAGGTTGTCGAGGCATTGCGCGAGGTGGGCCTGGACCCTGACGCGCGGCATCGTTACCCCCATGAGTTTTCGGGCGGGCAACGCCAGCGCATCGCCATCGCCCGGGCCTTGGTGCTCAAGCCGGCGCTGATCCTGCTCGACGAGCCCACTTCGGCGCTGGACCGCACGGTTCAGAAGCAGGTGGTGACCCTGCTGCGGCAGTTGCAGGAGCGCCATGGTCTGACCTACCTGTTCATCAGCCATGACCTGGCGGTGGTGCGGGCACTGGCTCACGATGTGATCGTGATCAAGGATGGCCAGGTGGTGGAGCACGGGCCGAGCCATGAGGTGTTCGAGGCGCCGCAGCATCCGTATACCTGTGAACTGCTGAAGGCTGCTTTACTGCAGTAAGCGGTGGCGGGCGGGGTTGGATCGACAGTGACACCGTGGCGGCCCCTTCGCGGCTGCACGCCGCTCCTACAGGGGGTATGCGTCGCGGCGACCTTCCCTGTAGGAGCGGCGTACAGCCGCGAACCTGACACCGCCGCCCTACCTGACACCCCACAACAAAAAAAGGAAACCCACATGCAACTGATTGGCAAAACCGCATTGGTTACAGGCTCCACCAGTGGTATCGGCCTTGGCATCGCCACCGCCCTGGCCAAGGCCGGCGCCAATGTCTTGCTCAACGGTTTCGGCGATCCCGGCCCGGCCCTTGCTCAGGTCGGTCAGTTCGGCACACAGGTCGGCCATCACGGCGCGGATGTCAGCGATCCGCTACAAATCGCCGCGATGTTCGACCACGCTCATGAGGTTTTCGGCGCCGTGGACATTCTGGTGAACAACGCCGGTATCCAGCATGTCGCCAGTGTCGAGGAATTCCCCGTAGAGCGCTGGGATTCGATCATGGCCATCAACCTCTCCTCGGTGTTCCATGGCATCCGCCTGGTATTGCCGGGCATGCGCGAGCGAGGTTGGGGGAGGATCATCAGCATTGCCTCGGTGCACGGTCAGGTCGGATCGGTGGGCAAGGCGGCGTATACCGCAGCCAAGCATGGGGTGGTGGGACTGACCAAGGTGGTGGGCCTGGAGACGGCCGGTACGCAGATCACCTGCAACGCCATCTGCCCAGGATTCGTGCTGACGCCGTTGATCCAGCAACAGATCGATGCCCGCGCAGCCAAGGGCGGCGATGCGTTGCAGGCGCAGCGTGAGCTGCTGTCGGAAAAGCAGCCGTCCGGGGAGTTCGTGACGCCAGAGCATCTGGGCGAGCTGGTGTTGTTTCTGTGCAGCGAGGCCGGGAGCCAGGTGCGCGGGGCGGCTTGGAATATCGATGGGGGGTGGTTGGCGCAGTGATCGGGGGCTGGGATTTGGGGTGAGGGGACCATCCACCACAAATCCCTGCCCATTCACCCCCCCACCAAACCCAGCGGAACCGCTCTGCCCCGAGGCAGTCGGAACTAAACACCCCACTGCGCAAGGAGCCCTCGTGAATTCCGCTCCCTCAAGCTCATCATCCGGCGAACCTGCCCCAGACCAACCCAGGGCAGTCCACCGAATCCGCGTCCTGACGGTCAATACCCACAAGGGTTTCACTGCTTTCAACCGGCGCTTCATCCTGCCCGAACTGCGTGAAGCCGTGCGCAGCACCAGCGCTGATCTGGTGTTTCTACAGGAAGTGCTGGGCGGTCACGATCGCCATGCGAGCAAATTCCACAACTGGCCGGAAATGTCGCAGTACGAGTTTCTCGCCGACAGTATGTGGAGCGATTTCGCCTATGGCCGCAATGCGGTCTACCCCGACGGTCATCACGGCAACGCGCTGTTGTCCAAATACCCGATTCTGCGCTATCGCAACCTGGATGTATCGATCACAGGGCCGGAACGACGGGGTCTGCTGCACTGCGTGCTACAGGTGCCTGGGCACGATGAGGTGCATGCCATCTGCGTGCATCTGTCGTTGCTTGAGAGTCATCGGCAACTGCAGTTGGCGTTGTTGCGACAACTGCTGGATTCGCTGCCAGAGGCCGCACCGGTGATCATCGCCGGGGATTTCAACGACTGGCAGTTGCGTGGCAATGCCACCTTGGCCAAGCACCAGGATCTGCACGAGGCGTTCGAACGACACAACGGGCAGCTGGCCAAGACCTACCCGGCCCGTTTTCCGCTGCTGCGGCTGGACAGAATCTATCTGCGCAATGCCACCAGCCATCATCCGCTCATCCTGGGGAACAAGCCCTGGACCCATTTATCGGACCACCTGCCGTTGGCGGTCGAGGTGCATCTGTGACACCGCGGCGCGGCCATCGCGGGTAGAACCCGCTCCCACAGGGGTATGGGGTGGGGGGGGGTGATTTGTGGGGCGGGAGGATCTTTGTGGGAGCGGGTTCTACCCGCGATGGGGGCGGCGCGGTTCGGAGCCGGTCCCTAGCCCTGAGACCCAGGCTCATCGCCGTCGGAGACCAGCCCCCAATCCGAGCTACGGGTATCGGCCGCAGGCGTCGGTGCAACTGGCGCCGAGGTGTGCTCCACCCCGCCCTCCTTGTGCAACTTGAGCCGTAGCCGCAGGTTGTTCACCGAATCGGCATTCTTCAGCGCCTCATCCTCACTGATCGCCCCCTCGACCGCCAGCTCGTACAGGGCATGATCGAACGTCTGCATGCCCAGGTTGACCGACTTCTCCATGATGCCCTTGAGTTCGGAAAACTCGTTGCGATGGATGAAGTCGCGAATCGTCGGCGTGCCCAGCATGACTTCCACAGCCGCTCGACGCTTGCCGTCCACCGTGCGTACCAGGCGCTGGGAAACGAACGCCTGCAGGTTGTTGCCCAGGTCGTTCAGCAACTGCGGCCGGCGGTCTTCGGGGAAGAAGTTGATGATGCGATCGAGCGCCTGGTTGGCGTTGTTGGCGTGCAGGGTGGAAATCGCCAGATGGCCGGTGTCGGCAAAAGCCAGGGCGTGCTCCATGGTCTCCCTGTCGCGAATCTCGCCGATCAGGATGACATCCGGCGCCTGACGCAGAGTGTTCTTCAGTGCCGCCTGGAAACTGCGGGTATCGACACCCACCTCACGCTGATTGATGATCGATTTCTTGTGTCGATGAATGAACTCCACCGGGTCTTCGATGGTGATGATATGGCCGCTGGCGTGGCGATTGCGGTAGTCGATCAGCGCTGCCAGCGAGGTGGACTTGCCCGAACCGGTGGCCCCCACGAAGAGGATCAGCCCACGCTTTTCCATGATCACATCAAGCAGCTTGGGCGGCAGTTTCAGGTCTTCGAAGGTGGGGATGTCGAGCTTGATGTTGCGCGCGACGATGGACACTTCGTTGCGCTGCTTGAAAATGTTCACGCGAAAACGCCCAACGCCATGCAGCGACAACGCCAGGTTCATTTCCAGGTCGCGCTCGAAGTCGATCTTCTGTTCGGCATCCATGATGCCCTGGGCGATTGCGGCGATATCCCCGGGCTTGAGCGCTTCGTTGCTCAGGGGCTTGAGCACGCCGTTGAACTTGGCGCAGGGCGGCGCCCCGGTAGACAGATACAGATCGGAGCCGTCCTGGCTGGCCAGGATCTTGAGCAGTGCTTGGATTTCCATATGCTGGGTTCCACACAGGCAGTCGATAGAAAGTAAGCTATAGCTTGGCTGGATATGCAGCCGCGGTAAATCAAAGGATAACCCAATGAATGCCTTACCTGTGGGCGGCAAGGTAGCGACGTTGATCGCCGCCATGGATTGGCGCACCAGCCCCCTGCCCAGCCCGGACGCCTGGCCGCAAAGTTTGCGCACGGCGGTGGACATCGTGACCCACTCGCCCATGCCCATGTTGCTGCTGTGGGGCCCACAGCTTTGCCAGGTGTACAACGACGCCTTTGCCGTACTGGTGGGCAGCAATCATCCCGTTGCCTTCGGCCAACCGGTCGACGCCATCTGGCCGGAGTACAAGCCGTTCACCGACGAAATCTACGCCGCCGTGATGCAGGGTGAGGTGCGAACCTACACCGAACGTGGCTTCAACCTGCCCCGCGGCGAGGATTCGGCGAAGGTCTGGCTGGACCTGACCTACAGCCCCATTCGCGATGAGAACGATAGGGTGGCGGGCATCCTTGTCACCGCCATCGAGGCCAGCGAGCGCCGCCTGGTGACCGCCGAAGGCAAACGCACCGAGCAGGAATTGCGCGAAAGCGAGGCGCACTTTCGCATGGCCATCGAGCTGTCGCCCGCTGTGCACTGGACGGCCGACGCCAGCGGCCGCACCAACAGCGAAAGCCAGACCGACCGCTGGCGTCAGCTCACCGGCATGGACAGCCGCCAACCCAGCGATGCCGACTGGGCTAAGCTGGTACATCCGGACGATCATCAGCCGACGCTGGATGCCTGGCGCCACGCGGTCAGCACCGGGGGGCCCTACGACGCCGAATACCGCTTGCGCATGGTCGATGGCAGCTATCACTGGATGCACGCCCGCGCCCTGCCCCGCCTGGATACCGATGGCCGGACCCGGCAATGGTTCGGCATGACCGAAGACGTGAACAATCGCCGCCGCGTCGAGCAGGCCCTGCGCGAACTCAACGAGACCCTGGAATCACGGGTGATCGAGCGCACCCAGGCGCTGGCCGAGGTCAATCTGCGCCTGCAGGACGAAATGCATGAGCGCGAGCGCGCCGAGGAGGCCCTGCGTCACGCTCAGAAAATGGAAGCCCTGGGGCAGCTGACCGGCGGTATCGCCCACGACTTCAACAATATGCTCACCGGCATCATCGGCAGCCTCGACCTGATGCAGCGATACATCAGCGCCGGACGCAGCGACGAAATCGCCCGTTTCACCGAGGCGGCGGTCACCTCCGCCCACCGCGCCGCCGCGCTGACCCACCGGCTGCTGGCGTTCTCTCGACGTCAGTCGCTGGATCGTCGGCGCCTGGACCCCAACCAGCTGGTGTACTCGCTGGAGGACCTGTTCAGCCGCACCATGGGTGAGCACCTGCAGCTACACCTGCGCCTGGCCGCCGACGTGTGGCCGGTCAACACCGACGCCAGTCAGCTGGAGAACGCCCTGCTCAACCTGGTGATCAACGCCCGGGATGCGATGCCCGACACTGGCGTGCTGACCATCGAGACCGCCAACTGCCATCTGGACGCCACCCCCGACGGTGCGACCCTGGAGCCGGTCAGGCCAGGCGACTATGTGATGATTCGGGTCAGCGACAACGGCAGCGGCATGAGTGCCCCGGTGCTGGCCAAGGCGTTCGATCCGTTTTTCACCACCAAGCCGATCGGCCAGGGCACCGGGCTCGGACTGTCGATGATCTACGGCTTTGCCCAGCAATCCGGTGGTCAGGTGACGCTGCACAGTCGCCCACACGAAGGAACCTGCGTGCGGCTGTATCTGCCCCGACACCTGTCTGCCCATGAGGAGCCGCAGGCCGATACGCAGCTGCCGGAACCGCCTATGGCCCAGGCGGGCGAGAGTGTGTTGGTGGTGGAAGACGACCAGGCAGTGCGCATGCTGGTACTCGATGTGCTGGACGAGCTGGGCTATCGCGCCCATTCGGCGGGCGAGGCCAGTGCGGCCCTGGCATTGCTGGAGGCTGGATTGCAGATCGACCTGCTGGTCACCGATGTGGGCCTGCCGGGGCTCAACGGCCGCCAACTGGCCGAGATTGCCCGACAGCAGCGGCCGGGGTTGAAAGTGTTGTTCATGACCGGCTATGCGGAGAAAGCCGCAGAGCGCCACGGCTTCCTGGCCGAGGGCATGGACATGATCACCAAGCCGTTTTCCATCGATGTACTGGGCAGCAAGATTCGCGAGATGATCAACCTGGCCTGATTTGCGGCATAATCAGCGGCTTTTTTCGACGAGCATCCTGGCATGAAAGCACAAGCACGGCACATTCTGGTCAAGACCGCCGAAGAGGCCGAGGCGCTGGAGCAACGCATCGCCAAGGGTGAGGCGTTCGATGTGCTGGCCAAGAAATACTCCACCTGCCCCTCCGGCAAGCGCGGTGGCGATCTGGGTGAGGTAAGGCCGGGGCAAATGGTGGGGGCGATCGACCAGATCATCTTCAAGAAACCTTTGCGTACAGTGCATGGGCCAGTGAAGAGCAAGTTCGGGTATCACCTGGTGCAGGTGTTTTACAGGGATTGATGGGGTGGGCAGGTCTGGCCCCTTCGCGGGCAGAGACCCGCTTCCACATGGGGTCGGGGCTGGCGATCAAAAAGCCGTGGCCATCTGCTCGACCACGCGCAATTGCTCATCCACCAGCAACCCGACTCGCCATTTATCGAACGTCAGGCACGGGTGCGACGTGCCGAACGAGAGGATATCGCCGATGTGCAATTCGCAGCCTGGGGCAATGGTGAGGAACGCGTGTTGGTCCATCACCGCCGTCACCGTGCACGCACTGACGTCCGTGCTGCCCTGCTGCCCTGGCCGGTAGCACCGCAACGGCATCGGCAGGCCGGCATCGTAGGCCACGTCTCGCTTGCCCAGGGCAACCACGGCAAAGCCCGGCTCGGGCATCGATTGCACGTGCGCCCACACCTCCAGCGCCGGTTGCAACCCTTCGTTCAGATCGACACGGCGCTCCAGCACGCCGCATTGGGCATCCTTGTAGATGCCATGGTCATGCACCACGTAGCTGCCCGGGCGCAGCACACCGAGGAATCGCCCCCGAGCGTTGTGTTCGTCGAACGACTCGGCAATCAGGTCGTACCAGGCTGAACCAGATGCCGTGATGATCGGCCGCTCGAGGGCGAACGCGCCCTGCTTCTGCAACCCTACCGCCAGGCGGACCAACGAAGCGGCGAACGCGCGGATACCGGCGATGGCCTGTTCCCCGTGGATCACCCCTTCGTAACCTTCGATGCCGGTGAGCGCCAGCGCCGGCTGCGCATTAATGGCATCGGCCAGGGCCTGCACCTGCGCTTCGCTGCGGCAACCACAGCGGCCACCGACCACACCGTACTCGATCATCACATTCAGGCGCAGCCCCCGGTCGGCGAAGAACTTGCCCAACGCCGCTACCTGATCGAGGTGATCGACCAGGCAATGAAAATCGAAATCCGGGTCGCTCAGCAGATCGGCGATCAAGGCCATGTTGGCCGCGCCGATCAGTTGGTTAGCCATCAGCACCCGACGCACGCCGGCCGCATAGGCGGCGTGCACCTGTACGGCGTTGGCCAGGGTGATACCCCAGGCACCGGCCTGCAACTGGCGGTGAAACAGTGCAGGGGTCATGCTGGTTTTTCCGTGAGGGGCCAGTTCGGCTCCGCTGGCGCTGACGAAAGCCTGCATCCAGCGGATGTTGTGCTCCAGGGGCTGGCGGTGGATGACCAGGGCTGGGAGGCTGACCTCGGTGAGCAGGTCGGCGCCGAGGGCGGCGCTGCCTTTTTCGATGGGGTTGTGGATGGGCATGATGGGTTCCTGATAGTGGAATGGGTGGTGGATGGTCCCCTCACCCCAGCCCTCTCCCTGAGGGAGAGGGAGCCGTATGGTGGAGTTGCGGCCACCGCGGTCCGCTTTTAGCCCCCTATCCCCAAGGGAGAGGAGCCGTACGGTGGAGTTGCGGCCACCGCAGTCCGCTTTTAGCTCCCTCTCCCCTAGGGAGAGGGCTGGGGTGAGGGGACCAACCACCACACCCTCCACGCCCTACCCCATTC
>NZ_DFUE01000007.1 GCF_002379585.1 Pseudomonas sp. UBA4194 | reverse complement strand
CGGCGTACAGCCGCGAAGGCATCACGAAAATCCCTGCCAGACCCACACCGCCAACCCGACCCAAACCACCACCACGACCCCCGCCATCACCCAGCGGCCCGGCAAGCCCACCCGCGTTCCTGCCCGGCGCAACGCTTCAGGCTCACAACGTTGACGCACCGCTACAGGTGTCAGCCGCAGCGCCCAATAGATGCCCAGCGGCACCAACAGCACGTCATCCAGATACCCGAGCACCGGTATGAAATCCGGAATCAGATCGATCGGACTGAAGGCATAAGCCAGCGTCCCGAGCCCCACCAGCCACGGCAGCCTGGGCATATCAGGCTCGCGACAGCACAGCCACAGCAGGATCAGATTGGCTTTGAGGCGCTTGGCCCACGCCTTGAGTTTCTTCACAGAGCGACCTCGGCAAAACATAGACGCTGGAAGAACACGAAGGGTCGATCCGGCAGGGTGGTAAAGGTGGCGATCATACGCCGGTACTCGGCATCTGGGTCCAGGTCGGCAAAGGCCTGCGGCCAGAAGGCCTTGGCCAGGTAGTAGGCACCGGCCACATTGAACACGCTGTTGTAGAACTGATGGTTGAGCCCGACCACGCAACTGTCGGGGCTTCGGGCAATGGATGCGAACCCAGGTCGTGCCAGCAGCAGGGCCATGGCATCACGCACCTGCCCGGCGTCGGCGCCATAGCCGAACGGAATGGCGCTGACGCCCCGACGCACACGCTGGGTGCCGGTCATCAGGTAAACGTCTGGCTTGCTCAGGATCAGGCTCTCCAGGGCAACGTCCGACGAGTCACCCCGGACATAGTGCGACCCTTGGTTCACCGCCCCCATGTTTTCTACCAGCAACCCCCAACCACTGGGCCCCTGGGTATGGCAGCAGGCACCGCCGCCTGCCTGCCCTGCCCTGGCCTCGATGAACACCTTGGGCGATGGCAGGCCCTCGATACGCTCACGCAGGTGCGCCAGGCTGGCGTGATACGCGTCCAGGTAAGCCAGCGCCTCGGTCTCACGCCCCAGCACCCGGCCCAGCAGTTCGACACTGCGGGGGACATTGATCAACGGGTCGATCTCGTTGTCGACGTAGATCAAGGGGATGCCCAGCCGTTGCAGGACCGACTCCAGCACCGTGCCCTCGATCATGGCCTTGGCGCCAAGGCGGGCGACAATCAGATCGGGGCGCGTGCGCAGCAGGCTCTCGATGTCCAACTGCCCGGATTCGGCGAATTCGATCTCGTGCACGGTGCGCGCCTGGGGCCAGCGCTGCGCAACCAACCGCCACAGGCCTGGATCGGAGCTGGCCAGGTTGTTGTCCCAAGCCACTATTGCGCGCAATGGGTCATCGCGCTCCAGCAGCGCCAAGGTCAGCAGGTCGTTGCTATCCTGCAGCACGATGCGTTGCGGTGCCTTGGCCAGGATGACCGAACGACCGGCCAGGTCCACCACCGTGCGTGGGTAGTCGGCCGCCCCGGCAGCGCTGGCGAACAGCAGCCAGACCAGTAACAGAGACCTCATGCCAGCGACCCGTCGACCAGAATCTGCACACGGCCCCGGCTGCAGCGTTCGACCCGGGCCTGCACCCGGTAGACCTCGGCCAGCATCGGCGCGGTGAGGGTGTGTTCAGGGCTGCCCGCTGCGCGCAGACGGCCGTTGTGCAGGACCATGATGTGGTCTGCCCAGGTCGCCGCCAGCCCCAGATCGTGCAACACCACCACCACGATACGGCCTTGATCGGCCAACTGGCGAACCATGCTCATCACATCGTTCTGATAGCGCAGATCCAGGGCACTGGTGGGTTCATCGAGCAGCAGCAGGCGGGGCTGGCGGATCACCGCCTGGGCCAGACTGACCATCTGCCGTTGGCCGCCGGACAACGCTTCCAGCGGGCGCATGGCCAGGTGCACGATGCCCAGCTGTTCGAGCACCTCATAGGCGCGCTGCTGTTGGCCCTGGGCGTCCAGTTGCGCCTTGATCGGGTCGCCACCGCGCAGCGCACCGAGCAGGGTTTCCAGCACGCTCAAGGCAATGCCATCGGGCAAGGTCTGTGGCATGAAACCCAGCACCGCCGCGCGCGCACGGCGGTTGCACGTCAGCAGATCCAGCCCATCCAGGTGCACGCGCCCCTGCGCCGGCAACAGCCCGGCCAGGGTCCGCAGCAGCGTTGACTTGCCCGCCCCATTCGGGCCGACCAAAGCCACCACCTGGCCGGACTGCAGGTCCGGCAGATCGATGTCATGCAACACGGTGCGGCGCCGATAGGCCACGCTCAAGCCCCGCACGGTCAAGGTGGTGAGGCTCATTTGCGGCCCTGCTTGAATATCAGGCTGATGAACAACGGCACGCCCACCAGCGCGGTAACGATACCGACCGGCAGTATCACGCCAGGAATCAGCTGTTTGCTGACAATGGCCGCCAGCGACATGATCAAGGCGCCCACCAGCGCGCTGACCGGCAGATAGAAGCGGTGATCCTCGCCGATCAGCATCCGCGCGATGTGCGGCCCCACCAAACCGATGAAACCGATGGTGCCGACAAAGGCCACCGCCGTGGCTGCCAGCAAACTGATGCGCAGCAACGCGCCGAAGCGAAGACGGGCCACGTCGATGCCCAAGGTGGCCGCACGTTCTTCACCCAGGCGCAGGGTGGTCATCTGCCACGCCGCGCGCACACTGGAGGGCAGTACCAGCAGCACCACCAGACCCAAGGTCTGTACCGCCGGCCAACTGGCCCGGTTGAGACTGCCCATGCTCCAGAACACCAGTTGCTGCAGCGCATCGGCCGATGCCAGGTATTGCAGCAGTGCCACCATGGCGTTGAAGCTGAACACCAGGGCTATGCCGAACAGCACCAGCGTCTGCACGCCGCCGGTCATGCTCGCCACCGCTTGCAGCAGCAATACCGAGCCAAAAGCGAAAATGAAGGCATTGACGGTGATCAGCCAACTGCCGGGGACCCCGGGAATACCCAGGTCCAGCACGATGGCCAAGGCCGCGCCCAGGGACGCGGCCGACGACACACCCAGGGTGAACGGGCTGGCCAGGGGGTTATTGAGGATGGTCTGCATCTCGGCGCCGGCCAGTGACAGGGCCACACCCACCAGTACCGCCATCAAGGCGAACGGCAGGCGCAGTTCACGGACGATGACCTGGGTGTCCGGATCGACGCTGGCGGGCATGAACACCGCCCGCACCACATCGCCGAGGGAAAACGCGGTGGTGCCCAGGGCAATATCGGCGACCAGGCAGCACACCACCGCGACGGCCAGCAGCAGGCTGATCGCCAGGCGTTTGCGCAGCACGCTGCGGTAGGCGCTGTGCAGCTGGGCCTGGCTGGTGATGGCTTCGAGCTGATTCAAAATTTCGCACTCACGGTAGCGATGACCTGCGCCGGGGCGCCGGCATAGTTGCCATCGGTACCGGCGGCGGTCTCGATGTACTTGCGGTCGGTGAGGTTGCGGCCGTTGAGCGAGACCCGCACGTTCTCGTCGATGTCGTAGAACAGGCTGGCATCGATGCGGGCGTAGCCGCTGACGTCATAGCTGTTGTCGATGTCGCCCTGGCGCTCGCCCACCGCGATCACCCCGGCACCGAAGCCCAGGCCTGCCAGCGGGCCTTCCTGCAATTGGTAGCTGGACCACAGCGAGCCGCTGAGGGTGGGCACGCTGGGCAGCTTGTTGCCTTCGTCGATGGCGGTGTCCTTGGTCAGCTCGGCGTTCAAGGCGCTGATGTTGCCAATGATCTCCCAGCCCGGCAGCGGTGTACCGCTGACGTCCAGTTCGACACCGCGCACGCGCTGCTCGCCGGTCTGCACCGAATAGGCGTCGTCTTCAGGGTCCGGCGCGGCGACGTTCTGCCGGGTGATCTGGAACACCGAGAGTGTGGCGCTGAGCTGGTCGGGAATCAGTTCGAACTTGGCCCCCACTTCATACTGCTCGCCCTCCTCCGGGTCCAGCACCCGACCATTGCTGGCCAGGTTGCTCTGAGGCGTGAACGAGGTGCTGTAGCTGGCGTACAGCGCGACCCAGTCCAGGGGCTGATAGACCACACCCAAACGCGGCGAGACCTTGGTGGGATCGACCTTGGTCAACGTGTTCTGGTAGTCGGCGTTGGTGGTCACGTTGTCTTGCCGGGTGTCGTCGTAGCGCGCGCCCAGCAGCAGCTTCCACTGATCGGTCAGGTCGATCTGGTCTTGCAGGTAGAAACTGTAGGATTCCAGGTCGTAGCTGGCCTTTTCCTGGAAAGCGAAGGGCCCGGGTACCGCGCCGTAGACCGGGTTGTAGATATCGATCGAAGCCAGCGAAGCGCGGTAGCTGCTGGTGTCGCGGGTGCCATCGATGTACTCGAAACCGGCCAGCAGGGTGTGGTCGATACCCAGCGTGGCGAACCGGGCGATGGCCTCGAACTGAGCATCCAGGGTACGAATGGTTTCTTCACCATCGGTGGCGCGCCGCGCCAGGGTTCGACCGTCACTGCCGATGCCCCGCAGGTCGACCACGTAGCGGTCCTTGTGGGAATCGTCCCAGCGGGTCATCTGGCGCAGGGTCAGCCAATCGTTGAGGTCATGCTCGGCGCGATACCACACGGCGAATTTGTCGGCTTTGTCCCGCGACCACGGCTCGTGCAGGTAGCGGTCGGCATTCATGCTGATCTTGCCGTTCTGTGGCAGCAGGCCACGGTCGAACGGGCTGGTCTGATCGATGTACTCCATACCAGCGTCGACCCGGGTGCTGTCCGAAGGCTCCCAGCGAAAAGTCGGCGCGACATAGGTGCGCTTGCTGTCGCGGAAGGTGTCGCGAAAACCCCGGTCAGTCTGGGTGGCCAGTGTCAGGCGGCCGGCCAGGGTTTCGGCCGGATCGAGGGCGCCGCTGGCATTGGCCTCCAGCCGATAGAAGTCGTAGGAGCCGGCCTGGGCCTTGACCTGAGCTTCGGGCTCGAAGGTGGGCTTGCGCGTCACCAGGTTGATCAGCCCGCCTGGGTTGCCACGGCCATAGAGCACAGACGCCGGGCCCTTGAGCACTTCCACGCGCTCGACGTTGGCCAGGTCGCGCAATGCCTCGGGGCGCGATACCAAGGGGTTGATCAGCATGCCGTCGACCGCATAAGTGGTGGCCTGGAAGCCGCGGATAACGAAGCTCTCCGAGGAGCCGCCGTGGCTGTTGCCACGTTGCACGCTGCTGACATTGGTCAGGGCGTCGCCCAGGTTGTTGACCTGTTGATCCTCCAGGACCTGGCGCGAGACCACCTGGATCGACTGCGGGATATCCCGTAGCGCCGTGTCGGTCTTGGTGCCGGTGGCGCTGCGGGTGGCGCGATAGCCCTGCACCGGGCCGTCGGCGTGTTCGACATAGTGGCTGGAGACGATGCTCGAAGGTGCCAGGCTCAGCGTGCCGCTGGCCGGTTGGGGAAACACCAGCAAGGTACCCTCGGCAGTGATCTGCCAGCCCAGTCCCGAGCCCTGCAGCAACTGTTGCAAGGCCTGTTGCCGGGTGAGGCTGCCGCTCAGCGCCGGGGCGAACCTGCCAGTGGCCAGTGCGCCATCGAAGCCCAGCTGCAAGCCATTGCGTTGGGCGAACTGGGCCAGGGCCGACGCCAGCGGTTGAGCGGGTATGGCATAGCTGATGGCGGCACTGGCCGGTTGCGGATCGGCGGCCCAACTGGCGTGCATGGGTAGCCAGAGGGTCAGGGCAAGCGTCTGCAAGGGGATGGAACGCGACATCAACGAAATCCTTCATGAGGCTGCGGGCGACAGCGGGTTTCATTTGAGAACTTTTCTCAAACCGACCATGAAAGACGTTGAGCTCGACGATTTTTTCCAGATGGGTACAAAAAAACTAGAAATTTCCCAAGGTCCGTAGCCAGGGACCGACCTTGCGCTGCGGAGTATTCAGACTCTGGGCCAACGCCAGCATGGCTCGGTCTGGGTCGCGCAAGTCGAACACACCGGTCAGGCGACGCTGTTTCAGGGCGGGGTCAGCGACAACGATCCAGCCCGGCGTATAGCGCTGCAACTGCTCGACGATGGCGCTGACCGGCTGGTTCTCGACGAACAGCGAGCCCTGGCGCCACGCGCCGATCTGCTGGGGCGCCAGGGTCGTGCGTTCGATGTGACCGGACGGCCAGTCCAGGCGCAGGGTTTGCCCTGGAGCGAGCCGCTCGCTCAGGGCTTTTTCGGCGTTCTCGGCGAGCACCTGGCCGCGGGCGAGGCTGACCTGAGCCCGCTGGCCCTGCAATTCCAAGTCGAAGGCCGTGCCAAGCACCCGTACGTCCAGATGCCCCGCGGTGGCTACAAACGGGCGCTGCGGATCATGGGCCACGTCAAAGAATGCCTGGCCACGCAGCAACGTCACATGCCGAGGGTTATCGGCCGCTACGCTGAGTTCGGATTCCGGCCCCAGGGTCACGCTGGAGCCGTCGGCCAGGATGACTTCGCGGGTCTGGCCAGTGCCGGTGTAGAAGTCCGCTCGCCAGGCCTGGGTTGCCGGGGGGATTGCCAGCACCGCGATCAGGGCCAGGCTGGCTGCGACGGCCAGGCCGGGCCAGTAACGGCGACGCCGAGGTGGCGTGGGCGTAACCGGCACAGGCTGAGGCGCCAGATGATCCAGCGCGCCCATGAGCTGTTCCATGCGCTGCCACGCCGCACGGTGAGCACTGTCGGCCTGCAGCCATTGCAGGAACTCGTGACGTGCCTCGGGCGCTTCCTGCAAGCGCAGATGCCAGTCCGCGGCTTGTTCCAAGGCATCGGGTTCAGTGTTCACGGGCAGGGCTCGGGGCAGGCATGGGCGGCTCCTGGGGGTCATCCAGTTCTCGCGCCAAGTTTACCAGCGCTTCACGCAACAAGCGGTGCGCGGAGGTCAGGGAAATCCCCAGGCGCTCGGCAATCTGCGCCAGCGTGCAGCCACCGAAGCGGTGCATCTCGACGGCGGTGCGGCTGGCTTCGGGCATGGCCTGCAGGGCCCCGGCCAAACGATCCAGCGCCATGCTGTGCTGGCAGATATCGGCGGGGTCGCTGCCATGGGACGGCAGCACCCAGGCGGGCGGTGCGCTTTGCTGGGCCTGCTCGCGGCTGCGGCTGCGCTTGAGGTCCAGCGCCAGGTTGCGCACGATGCGATACAGATAGGCCGCAGGCTGTTCGACGATGCCCTGCCCCTGCGCCTTGCCTGGAATGAAGCGAATGTAGGCCTCCTGCACGATGTCCTCGGCCTGCACGCGGTCGCCGGTGATCTTCGAGGCATAGGCGACCAGCTCGCGGCGTAATGTCAGGAACACATCCAGATGGGAAGAGGACTGGGCCATGCAGGTGCCTCGGCGAATGACGAGACGCCTGAGGCGACCCGGAAAGCCCGTGAGTCTAGGGAGAATGGGAATCGGTTTCAACTACCGCCAAGCGCGCTTTCCTGACCCGTTCAGGCGGCTACACCCAACGTCAGCAAGCTGCAGAACGTTGTCGGACATGTGGTGTTCGCTTTGGGAATGTACGGGACCGCGCTGTGTGTGGGGTAATCCGCCCAGCAGCGGGCGCCGCCGAGGGGGCTGAATCCGCTGCTACACTTGCCTTCTTTGGAGCCACAACTCATGAAAACCGTCGCAGAACTGTTGAAGAGTAAAGTCCAGCACAGCCAACAGGTCCATACCATCGAGCCGCAGCAGATGGTGGTCGATGCGCTTAAGGTCATGGCCGAGGCGAATGTGGGTGCCCTGCCCGTGGTGGTCGATGGCAGCGTGGTGGGCATCGTCAGCGAGCGCGACTATGCACGCAAGATGGTCTTGAAAGGCCGTTCATCGATCGGCACCCCTGTCAGCGCGATCATGAGCGACGGGGTGATCACTGTGACGCCGCAACACACCATTGCCGAGTGCATGGCGTTGATGACCGACAGGCGCCTGCGCCATCTGCCGGTGGTGGATGACGGGCGATTGCTGGGACTGCTGTCCATCGGCGACCTGGTGAAGGAAGCCATCGCCGAGCAGACGAGCCTGATCAAGCAGCTGGAGCAATATATAAGAGGGGAATGAACAGGCAAAAAAAAAGCGACCCGAAGGTCGCTTCTTTTTTGCTTCAAGGAGTTCAAGGGCCTTGAAGCGGAATAAATGGCGCAGCGGACGGGACTCGAACCCGCGACCCCCGGCGTGACAGGCCGGTATTCTAACCGACTGAACTACCGCTGCGCGTAACACTGAGAGAGATTGGTGGGTGATGACGGGATCGAACCGCCGACCCTCTGCTTGTAAGGCAGATGCTCTCCCGGCTGAGCTAATCACCCTTTGTCTCTCGGTGTGGCGCGCATTCTACGGAGCGACCCAGGGTCTGGCAAGCACTTTTTTAAAAATTTTTCTTAGGCCTTCCAAACACTTAGCACAGGGTTGGCGCGGGCCTGCTACACGGAGAATAATGCGCCCCTTATGTGTTGAGGAGTGATTCACCCCATGTGGTTCAAAAACCTGCTTGTCTATCGCCTGACCCAAGATATCCCCTTCGACGCCGAGGCCCTGGAAACTGCACTGGCCACCAAACCGGCGCGCCCATGCGCTAGCCAGGAGTTGACCACCTACGGTTTCGTCGCGCCGTTCGGCAAGGGCGAAGATGCTCCATTCGTGCACGTCAGCCAGGACTTTCTGCTGATTGCCGCGCGCAAGGAAGAACGCATCCTGCCCGGAAGCGTCGTGCGTGATGCGGTCAAGGAAAAGGTCGAAGAGATCGAAGCCGAGCAGATGCGCAAGGTGTACAAGAAGGAACGCGACCAGATCAAGGATGAGATCATCCAGGCCTTCCTGCCGCGTGCCTTTATCCGTCGCTCGTCGACCTTCGCCGCCATTGCGCCGAAGCAGGGCCTGATCCTGGTGAACTCGGCCAGCCCCAAACGCGCCGAAGACCTGCTGTCTACCCTGCGTGAAGTGATCGGTTCGCTGCCGGTACGCCCGCTGACGGTAAAAGTCGCGCCGACCGCCACCATGACCGATTGGGTCAAGACCCAGAAAGCCGCTGACGACTTCTATGTACTGGATGAGTGCGAGCTGCGTGACACCCATGAAGATGGCGGTATCGTGCGCTGCAAGCGTCAGGACCTGACCAGTGAAGAGATCCAGCTGCACTTGAGCACAGGCAAGCAGGTGACTCAATTGTCCCTGGCCTGGCAGGACAAGTTGTCGTTCGTGCTGGACGACAAGATGGTGGTCAAGCGCCTCAAGTTCGAAGAGCTGCTGCAGGATCAGGCCGAGGAAGATGGCGGCGAGGAAGCCCTGGGGCAGCTGGATGCCAGCTTTACCCTGATGATGCTGACCTTTGGCGAGTTTCTGCCGGCATTGTTCGAAGCGCTGGGCGGCGAGGAAATTCCGCAAGGCATTTGATTGGCGGTGCGCCCATCGCGGGTAGAACCCGCTCCCACAGGAGCTTTGCAGTGTTTGGCAGATCTCTGTGGGAGCACTGGGCGGCGAGGAATTCCGCAAGGCATTTGATTGGCGGTGCGCCCATCGCGGGTAGAACCCGCTCCCACAGGAGCTTTGCAGTGCTTGGCAGATCTCTGTGGGAGCACTGGGTGGCGAGGAATTCCGCAAGGCATTTGATTGGCGGTGCGGCCATCGCGGGTAGAATCCGCTCCCACAGGAGCTTTGCAGTGCTTGGCAGATCTCTGTGGGAGCACTGGGTGGGTGGAGCCGCTCCCACAGCAGTTCTGCGGCGCTCAGCAGATCCTTGTGGGAGCGGGCTCTGCCCGCGATGGGGCCCGTTCAGACACTACACAACTCTCTCTATATAAGAAGGAAACCCCATGCGCGCCCTGGCCGCTCTGAGCCGCTTCGTCGGCAACACCTTTGCTTACTGGGTCTTGCTGTTCGCCGTGCTGGCGTTCCTCAAGCCTGAATGGTTCATCGGCCTGAAAACCCTGATCGTGCCACTGCTGGGCCTGGTCATGTTCGGCATGGGGTTGACCCTCAAGCTTGAAGACTTCGCTGAAGTCACCCGTCACCCATGGCGCGTGGCCCTGGGCGTCATTGCCCACTTCGTGATCATGCCGGGTGTGGCCTGGCTGCTGTGCCAGGTGTTCCACCTGCCGCCGGAAATTGCCGTCGGTGTGATATTGGTCGGTTGCTGCCCGAGCGGTACCTCGTCCAACGTCATGACCTGGTTGGCCAAGGGTGACCTGGCGCTGTCGGTAGCGATTGCCGCCGTGACCACCCTGCTCGCTCCGCTGCTGACGCCAGCGCTGATCTGGCTGCTGGCTTCGGCCTGGCTGCCGGTCTCGTTCATGGAAATGTTCTGGTCGATTTTGCAACTGGTGATGCTGCCGATCGTGCTCGGCGTGTTGGCGCAGAAAGTCCTGGGCGCCCGCGTGCAGGTGGCGGTCGACGTGCTGCCGCTGGTGTCGGTGGTGAGCATCGTGATGATCGTCTGCGCGGTGGTTGCCGCCAGTCAGGCAAAGATTGCCGAGTCGGGTCTGCTGATCATGGCCGTGGTGATCCTGCATAACAGCTTCGGCTTCCTGCTGGGCTATTTCACGGGCAAAGTCTTCAAGCTGCCCCTGGCACAGCGCAAGTCGCTGGCGCTGGAGGTGGGCATGCAGAACTCCGGGCTCGGGGCAGCCCTGGCCAGTGCGCATTTCTCACCGCTGGCAGCGGTGCCCAGCGCGCTGTTCAGCGTCTGGCACAATATCTCCGGTGCTCTGCTCTCGACCTACTTCCGCCGCATGGAAGGCACCGACGAGCCGGTGAACGCCACGCAACCTTGATCGATCGATCAACTTTGGGCAATATAGTGCACACCGCCGGGACGACCCGGCGGTGTTATTTCAACAGCGGGGACGACCCCATCTTCGATGAGGTTTAAAACCATGTCCTGGTTTCTGTTGTTTTGTGCTGGCCTGTTCGAGGTCTGCTGGGCCATCGGCCTGAAATACACCGACGGGTTCACCCGCCCCCTTCCCACCGTATTGACCGTAGCCGCCATGGCCGCGAGCCTTGGCCTGCTTGGGTTGGCCATGCGTGAGCTGCCGTTGGGCACGGCGTATGCAATATGGACAGGTGTCGGCGCGGTGGGCACGGTGATCGCCGGGATCGTGCTGTTCGGCGAGTCCATGGCGCTGGTGAGGATGGCCAGCGTGGGGTTGATCATCGTCGGGTTGGTGGGGTTGAAGGTCAGCGCTTGACAGGGGTGTCAGCACCGGCCAATCGCGGGCAGAGCCCGCTCCCACAGGGGTCCATGTTGCACTGAAGACCCCTGTGGGAGCGGGCTCTGCCCGCGATTAGCCGGAACTGACACTGCAGATACCTGACCTTAAGCCAGACTCTTGCTCACCACCTCATACACGTCGCTGGACAACGCGCCCGACGCCAGAATCCGCTCCAACTCCCCTTTCATCAGCGCCTGACGCTCGCTGTCGTACTTTCTCCAGCGAGTCAGCGGCGACAACTGCCGCGAGGCAATCTGCGGATTCAATGCATTAAGCTCGATGACCAGGTCTGCCAGGAAGCGATAGCCCGAGCCATCGGCCGCATGGAAGTTGATCAGGTTCTGTCCGGCAAACGCACCGATCAGCGCGCGCACCTTGTTGGGGTTTTTCAGGGTGAACGCCGGATGCTGCATCAGCGCCTTGACCCGCTCCAGCCCGCCCGGCAAACCGCTGGCTGCCTGCACGCTGAACCACTGGTCCATCACCAGCGGGTTGTCCTTGAAGTGCTCGGCGAAGGCGGCCAATGCCTTGGCTTTGTCCGCTTCGAACGGCGAATTCACCAGCACCGCCAGCGCTGTCAGGCGCTCGGTCATGTTGTCGCAAGCGTCGTACTGCTCCAGCGTCGCTGCTAGTACCTCAGGCTTGCCGCTGAGCATCAGGTACGACAGCGCAATGTTCTGCAGGGCCCGCCGGGAGAAGTGTTCCTTCTCGGCCACATAGGCGGTGGCCTTGGACACTTCGCGGTTGCTCCGATAACGCGCCCACAACCCGTCGAACAAGCCATCGGCCAATTGCTGACGAGCAAATTCGCGGGCGGCATGGATGGCATCCACGTCTGCCACCTCGCTGATCTCGGTCAGGTACGCCTCGCTCGGCAACGACAGCATCTCGGCAACCATGGCCTGATCCAGGCCGTCATTGCCCAGCACGCTGGCCAGCGCCTTGACCAGCCGCTGATCCATGACCAACTCGGCGCCCTGCTGGTACTGCCCGATCAGTTCCTGCAACACCTGCACAGCCAACTGCTGACCGGCGTCCCAGCGGTTGAACCCGTCGGTGTCGTGCTGCATCAGGAACATCAGTTGATCGCGGTCGTAGGGGAAGCTCAGTTTCACCGGCGCACTGAAGCCGCGCAGCAGGGACGGCAGCGGTTGCTCGGCCACCTCGACGAAGGTGAACGTCTGCTCTGCCTCGGTCACTGCCAGCACACGGCTGGTGCCAACGGCAGCAGATTCGTCGCTCAGGCGCAGCGCAATCTCCTGGCCTTTGCTGTCCAGCAAGCCCAGTGCCACGGGAATCACGAAAGGCAGCTTCTCGACCTTGTCCGGGGTGGCCGGGCAGCTCTGGCGGAAGGTCAGGCTGTAGGTCTTGGCCACGGCATCGTAGCTTTCGCTGACCGCCAGGCGTGGCGTACCGGCCTGGCTGTACCAGCGTTTGAACTGGCCGAGGTCGGCGCCGTTGGCGTCTTCCATCGCCTTGATGAAGTCGTCGCAGGTCACCGCCTGCCCGTCGTGGCGCTCGAAGTAGAGGTCGCTGCCCTTGCGGAAACCTTCATCGCCCAACAGGGTGTGGATCATGCCGACCACTTCCGAGCCTTTTTCATACACGGTCAGGGTGTAGAAATTGGAGATCTCGATAAAGCTGTCCGGGCGTACGGCGTGGGCCATGGGCCCGGCGTCTTCGGCGAACTGGTGGGTACGCAGGTAGGCGACGTCCTGAATGCGCTTGACCGTGGCCGAGTTCATGTCGGCACTGAAGCCGGAGTCGCGGTACACGGTGAAGCCTTCCTTGAGCGACAGCTGGAACCAGTCGCGACAGGTCACGCGGTTGCCGGACCAGTTGTGGAAGTACTCATGGGCGACGATGGCTTCGACGCGCTGGTGCGCGGCATCGGTAGCGGTTTCGGCGCGGGCCAGCACGGCGCTGGAGTTGAAGATGTTCAGGCCCTTGTTTTCCATGGCGCCCATGTTGAAATCGTTGACCGCCACGATCATGAAGATGTCCAGATCGTACTCGCGGCCATAGGCCTCTTCGTCCCAGCGCATGGACTTCTTCAGGCTGGTCATGGCATGGGCGCACTTGTCGATGTTTTCCGGCTCGACATAAATGCGCAGTGCCACGTCACGGCCACTCACGGTGGTGAAGCTATCCTCCACGCACCACAGGTCGCCGGCCACCAGGGCGAACAGGTACGCCGGCTTCATGAACGGGTCTTCCCAGGTGGCCCAGTGGCGGCCGTCTTCCTGAGGCCCATTGCCCACCGGGTTGCCGTTGGACAGCAGCACCGGGTACTCATGCTGGGCGGCGATCAGCGTGGTGGTGAAACGGCTCATCACATCCGGGCGGTCGAGGTAATAGGTGATCTTGCGAAAACCTTCGGCCTCGCACTGGGTGCAGAACATGCCGCTGGATTTGTACAGGCCTTCCAGCGCGGTGTTGGTTTCCGGGTGAATGCGCACGCTGGTATCGACCGTGAAGCTGTCGCTTGCAGGATGCAGGGTGAGGCTTTCGGCGCCGAGCTGATAGTCGGCTTCGCTCAGGTCGGTGTCGTCGAGCTTGACGCTCAGCAGCTCCATCAGTTCGCCGTCGAGCACCAGCGGCGGCAGTCCGTCGCCGCGCGCGGGGTTGCGGCGCATCACCAGTTGCGCATGGACCAGGCTGTGGTCGTCGAACAACTCGAAGGTCAGGTGCGTTTCGTCGATCAGGTAATCGGGCGCCTGATAGTCCTTCAGATAGATCATTTTCGGTTGTTCGGTACGCATGCTCGAATCCTTCTACTGATGCACGGCCAATTGGTAAGCCGTGTACTTGCGAATATTGATGACGCCGGTGTCGAAGATCAGATATTGACCCTTGACGCCCAGCAACGTGCCCTCGGCCACCGGATTCTTGTCCAGGTTGAAACTGACGATCTTGGTGGGGTACGCGTGCACCGGGTAGCGGATTTCGAGCGGCTCGACATCGAGCAGCGGCTGGATGGCCTGCAAACCGAAGCGCTCCTGCAGCATATGGATGCCAGCTGCACAGCTGTCGAACAACTGCTCGCGGATCGCCACCAGATCCACCGCCTCGGCATCACCCTTGAGCAGCGCACGCCAGTTGGTGCGGTCGGCTACCTGCGAGCGGAACAGGTCCTCGACCAGGCCCGACTGCTGACGCGTCGCCACACGCATGATCGGCAGCGCCTGGCTGGCGCCCTGGTCCAGCCAGCGGGTCGGCAACTGGGTAGCACGGGTAATGCCCACCTTCACACCCGAAGAGTTGGCCAGGTACACCACATGATCGGTCATGCAGAACTGCTCACCCCACGCCGGATCACGGCAGGTGCCGGACTCGTAATGGCACTTTTCCGGGGCCATGATGCACACGTCGCACTGGGCGAGCTTGGTCATGCATGGGTAGCAGTAACCCTGACTGAAGCTGGTCTTGGTTTTCCTGCCGCAGTTGACGCAATGGATGGCACCCAGGTACTCCAGGCGCACGGTCTTGCCGATCAACGGATTGACCGCCACCTCGCTGTCACCCAGGCGAAAATGATACTGCACGCCAGACTCGTCGAGCCGTGCGGACATCTTGCTGACCGAACCACGGCCAATCTCTTGCAGGGAGCTATCGCTCAACAGATCGATACTCAATGGATCGCGTCCGACTTGAACAGGATGTTCTCGACCGGAGCCGACTTCGACGCGCATTCCTGCGGGCCCATGTATCCGGTGCGCTGGTCTTCGGGCAGGTTCTTCATTTCCCAGGCGATTATCGCCTGCAGGGACAGTTCCTTTTGCTCGGCGGTGAGCTTGCGGCCATCGGACCATTTACCGATTTCCACGGCCAGCTTGAGGCTTTCGTAGATGTCCGGGGTGATGTTTTCGATCATGTGGGCGAATGACGACATGGGGAGGCCTCCAGGGAATGGGGGGTATTTTAACGGGTGCGGGGGCCCGCTACCACCGCCCCGGCCCTGTCTGCCGAGGCAATGCTTTTGGCCTCTGCGCATTTGGCCTCGGCTGGTTGCGGCCTCATTCCACACTTACTCGGAAACGTGCAGCACCTCCTCTACCGGCCTGGCACAGGCCACTGCAGCGGCGGCGAGCAACAGCGCGGGCACGGTGTACAGCCAGAAGGCCGGCACTATGGGCAGCAGCAGTCCGGCCAGGATGGGACCCGCGCCGGCGCCGATGTCCCTCCATACCGAGCGAGTGACCAACGCTTGTACCCGTTCCGGGCCTGGGGTGCGATGGGCAACGATGGGTGCCAGCAGCGGCAATTGCAGCGCGCGCAGCACCACAATGGCGGCTGCAGAACTCCATAGCCAACCGGCACCGAAGCCGATCAGCGCCAGGCTGGTGAGCACCGATAGCACCAGCAACACCTGTTCGGCACCCCAGTGGTCGGCCAGCCGGCCGCCCGCTGGGCTGAGCAGGATTTCTCCCAGATAGCGAATGGCGAGCAGTGTTCCTGCAACTACCACCGCGCCGCCTGGCAACAGGTCGCTGCCCAGGTAGGAGAGGCCGATGATGAACAGGCCATCCAGGGTAAAGCCCTCGAGAAACGACCAGGCATCAAGGCAGTTGGGCATTTGCAGCCTTCGCCGTGCACTGGCCATGGGATGACCGAGCGCCGGCAGCCCTCGACTGGCGGCCAGCCCGATCAATGCAATGGCTGCCAGCAGCCAGAACAACAGGCGCGGACCTCCGCCATAGGCCAGTACGGCACCCAGAGGCAGCGCCAGTACCGGCCCCAATGCAGTGAACGCCCGAGAGCGGCCAGAGCGTCGCGCCGCGCCACTCGGCTCGGCGGTGGCCAACGCCTGGGTCGAAAGATTCAGCGCCGCGAACGACAGGCCCCACAGCAACCGCAACGGCAGCAGCGCCCAGAAGCCGGACAGGCTGGCGTAGCCCAACGCACATACCGCGCCGGCCATGACCGCCCAGGTACAGGTGCGCCGGTCACCATGCCGAGCATAGAAGCGCGCGACATAACCGTAGCCGGCGATCCGTATCAAGCGGTTCGCCGCCAGCAGCAAGCCCACTTCTACAAGGGTGACGCCGAACTCGCTGGCGTACATTGGCAGCAGCAGGTACAGCACGGTATCCGCCGGCAGCACAAGCGCCAGCGCCAGCGCAGCCAGGCGCGAGTGGCGGTCTACGGCAGAGGTAACAGGAAGAATGGACATACCGCCATGCTGCACGTGGCCGTCAGTCCGGACAAACGAGATTATCGCGCGCCATGTGTGCAAAAATCGCACGCATGATCAGTCCTCTGCCTCCTCTCAACGCCGTCCCTGCCTTCGTGGCCGCCGCCCGCCACCAGAGCTTCACCCTGGCGGCCGGCGAACTGAACGTGACCCACAGCGCTGTCAGCCGCCAGGTACAAGCCCTGGAGGCCTACATGGGCGTGCAGTTGTTCGAGCGACGCGTGCGCCAGATCAGCCTGACCGTGGAGGGCCTGCGGTTCTTTGCCCAGGCCGATGCCGCCCTGCGGCAGATCGCGGCGGCCACCCAGTCGGTCATGGGCCAGGCGCCCGGGCGGGTGGTGCGCATCAATGTTCGCCCGACCTTTGCCGTACGCTGGCTGATTCCGCGGCTGCCGCACTTCGTCGAGCGCCATCCCGGTGTCGAGCCGCTGGTGCTGACCAGCACCGTGCCTCCCGAGAGAGCCACTGACCCCTTCGACATCGCCATTCGCCGCGGGATGGTGGGCTGGCCCCCCGCGGCCCTCCTGCGGCCGTTCCTGGAGGACGACGTGTGCGTGGTGGCCTCGCCGGCCTCGTTGGCGGCCCACCCGGTGCGCACCCCGACAGACCTGTCTGAGCTGGCGTTGCTGTGGTCCAGAACCCGCAAGGGCGACTGGGATGCCTGGGTGGAACATACCGGGCATGAGCGGATCAAGCCGGCGGGGCAGATGCAGTTCGAGCACGTGCATTTTGTGGTGCAGGCGGCGATCGATGGCCTGGGCTTCGCCGCCGTGCCGGCGTCGCTGGTGGCCACCGGGCTGGCGTCGGGACAACTGCAATGTCCGTTTCCAGAACTGCGCATGCCGATCACCCGCTACTACTTCACCGTGGCGGCGGACGCCGTGCCCGAGGCCCAGTTGTTCGCTCAATGGCTGGAAAGCGAAGCGCGCAGCGGCTAGAGCCGAAAGTGCTGGGCAATCGCGGCGGCCAGCAGATCGATAGCCTGTTCCGTCTGGCTGGACCTGGCCCGCAGCAGCACCACTTCATGCTCGGCGATGACCGGCAGGCCGTGCAGAATCTGCATGCGACGAGTCACCCGGGCGTGATCGATGAGGGTAATCCCCAGCCCTGCCTCTACGCAGGCACTGACCGCCTGGCTGGAGGGGCTGTCGACCACGACACGCCATTGCCGGCCTTGCTGCTTCAAGGCCTCGAGCATGACTCGCCGATACGGACAGTCATCGGCGTACAGCGCCAGGGGCAGCGGGTCGGGCCATTGCGCCGGGCTGTTCAGGCCGCCCACCCAGACAGGCAGGGTGCTGAGCAGTACTTGAGCATTCGGCACCCTCGCCTCTCGCGATTGCACCATCACTGCCAATTGCAGCTTGCCGCGCTCCACCAGATCGCGCAGCGAATAGCTGGGGGCGGTCTTGACCTCCAACACCACATTGGGCCAGGCCGCGGCAAAGATCGGCAAGATGTCGCGGATCACATGGGCGGAATATTCGTCCGGAATACCCAAGGTGACCCTGCCCGACAGTTGGGTACCTTGTACTTCGCTCAAGACCCGGTCGTGGGTATTCAGCAACTCGGTGGTGGCAATCAGCAAACGCTGGCACAGCACGGTCAAGGCGACGGATTGGTTGTCTCGGTCCAGCAGTCGGCCGCCGGCCACGCTCTC
>NZ_DFUE01000012.1 GCF_002379585.1 Pseudomonas sp. UBA4194 | reverse complement strand
CTGGGGCCATCGCGGGTAGAAGCCGCTCCCACAGGGGGGGTGAGGTGGGTGTGGGCTTTCAGGGGGTCTGTCTGAAGGGCATTGGATGGACGCGGTCCGGTGTGGGAGCGGGTTCTACCCGCGATTGGCCGGTCCGGGCGCCGCAGGTCTCAGACCTCCAGCAAAGCCCCCAGCTCCCGGTTCAGCTCATCCGGGTCCCCCAGATTAAGCTCGATCAAGCGCCGCAGGTGAGTCGCAGACTCCAACCCGATATGAGTGCACCGGAACCCCAGCTGACCCTGGTCATCATGGGCCAGCTCCACCTCCATCACCACATCATGCTCCGGGCTCAATTTCACATCGACATTGAACGGACGCGTCGAGTCGCCCAGCCACGGCTCTGGCTTTTCGATCAACAGACCCTTGAGCGACAGGTCTACAAGTTTCACCGGCCAGCGGTGAGTGCCCTGGCGCAGTTCGGTCTGGGCATCGAAAGCGATGCGTTTGAAGCGCCGGCGTTCGGCGTGATGTTCGGTCATGTTCAAGTCCTCGGCAGTGCCCTGACTATAGCCCAGCGGCTCACAGCCAACGGCGAACCCGTCGACAATATTGGCGATAGGTATCACCGAACAGCGCTTCGAGCTGGATCTCATCCGGGCGAATCACCAGCCAGTTCATCAGGTACAGCAGCACGGGCAGCAGCAGCCAGGGCCACAGGCTCCCCATCAACAGCGCGAGCCCGGCATAGGCAGCGGTGTCGCCCAGATTGATGGGGTTGCGGGAAATCGCGAAGGGCCCTTCGCGCAGCAATTGCTTGGGCGCATCGAAGTTGCTCGTTGCGGTGTGCTGGCGCTTGAACAGCAGCATTGCCCAGAACGACAGACCTTGACCGAGAATGATCAGCGCCACGGCCGAGGCGGCCGTCCAGCTGTTGGCGGGCAGAGGAACGGGCAGGGCATAGCTCAGGGCGATGGCGACCGCGATGAAGGCCAGGTACAGCAACGGCGGGGGCAGTGCGGCTTGGGCGGGTGGCTGAGGCATGGGCTGGCTCGCTGAGGGCTTGGTTATTGCGACCACCAACCACCCATGACGTTTCATCGCACCCGTAACCCGTAACCCGTAACCCGTAACCCGTAACCCGCACCTGTAGCAGCGGCGTAAGCCGCGTCCCGCCCCCGCAGTAACGTTGGGTACGGTGGTGTGCTTGACCCGGCTTACGCCAGTGCGACAGGGCTTCGGCGCGCGACCGCTCTAGACCAACGTGGGGGATGGTCATCGGCCAAAAAATCGCTAGACTCGACAGTGCTGACACTCATCCACTGAGCTGGAAATAACAATATGAAAAATAATAGCAGCCCGCTCCGCCACTTACCGTGGCTGATCGTGGCAATCATCGGTGCCTGCGCGCTCGGCGTGGTTGCGCTGCGCCGTGGTGAAGCAATCAACGCCTTGTGGATTGTGGTCGCGGCAGTGGCCATCTACCTGGTGGCCTACCGTTACTACAGTTTGTTCATCGCCAACAACGTCATGCAACTCGACCCCCGCCGGGCCACCCCAGCGGTGCTCAACAACGACGGGTTGGACTACGTTCCCACCAATAAACACATCCTGTTCGGTCACCACTTCGCGGCCATCGCAGGCGCCGGCCCATTGGTAGGCCCGGTACTGGCAGCGCAGATGGGCTATTTGCCCGGCACACTCTGGCTGATCGCCGGCGTGGTGCTGGCCGGCGCGGTGCAGGACTTCATGGTGCTGTTCCTTTCCACCCGTCGCAACGGTCGCTCCCTGGGCGACATGGTGCGCGAGGAAATGGGCCGCATCCCTGGCACCATCGCGCTGTTCGGCTGTTTCCTGATCATGATCATCATCCTCGCGGTGCTGGCGCTGATCGTGGTCAAGGCCTTGGCTGAAAGCCCATGGGGCATCTTCACAGTGATGGCGACCATCCCGATCGCGATGTTCATGGGCATCTACATGCGCTACATCCGCCCGGGCCGCATCGGCGAGATCTCGGTGATCGGCGTGGCGCTGTTGCTGCTGTCCATCTACCTGGGTGGCCAGGTCGCCGCCGATCCGGTGTGGGCCAAGGCCTTCACCTTCACCGGCGTGCAGATCACCTGGATGCTGATCGGCTACGGTTTCGTCGCCGCGGTCCTGCCGGTGTGGCTGATCCTGGCACCGCGCGACTACCTGTCGACCTTCCTCAAGATCGGTACCATCATCGCCCTGGCCATCGGCATCCTTGTGACCATGCCAGAGCTGAAAATGCCGGCCCTGACCCAGTTCACCGACGGCACCGGGCCGGTATGGAAAGGCGGGCTCTTCCCGTTCCTGTTCATCACCATCGCCTGCGGTGCGGTATCCGGTTTCCATGCGCTGATTTCCTCGGGCACCACGCCCAAGCTGCTGGACAACGAGACCAACGCCCGCTACATCGGTTACGGCGGCATGCTGATGGAGTCGTTCGTGGCCATCATGGCCATGGTCGCCGCTTCGGTGATCGAGCCTGGCGTCTACTTCGCCATGAACAGCCCGGCCGCCGTGGTCGGCAGCGATGTGGTTTCGGTAGCCGCAGCCGTCAGTAGCTGGGGCTTTGCCATCACCCCGGAGGCGTTGCAGGCGGTCGCCCATGACATCGGTGAAACCACCATTCTGGCCCGTGCCGGGGGTGCGCCAACGCTGGCGGTGGGTATCGCGCAGATTCTGCATTCGGTCCTGCCGGGTGAGAACACCATGGCGTTCTGGTACCACTTCGCGATCCTGTTCGAGGCCTTGTTCATCCTGACCGCGGTGGATGCCGGTACCCGTGCCGGCCGCTTCATGCTGCAAGACCTGCTGGGCTCTTTCGTGCCCGCCCTCAAACGCACGGAAAACTGGACCGCCAACCTGATCGCCACCGCCGGCTGTGTGGCCATGTGGGGCTGGTTGCTGTACCAGGGCGTGATCGATCCATTGGGCGGCATCAACACCCTGTGGCCGCTGTTCGGTATCTCCAACCAGATGCTGGCCGGTATCGCCCTGATGCTGAGCACCGTGGTACTGATCAAGATGAAGCGCCAGCGCTACATCTGGGTCACCATGCTGCCGGCCGTGTGGCTGCTGATCTGCACCACCACGGCGGGTCTGATCAAGCTGTTCGATTCCAACCCCGCGGTCGGTTTCCTGGCCCTGGCCAAGAAGTACAGCGACGCCCTGGCCCAAGGCCAGGTGATCGCCCCGGCCAAGAGCGTGGAGCAGATGCAGCACGTGATCTTCAACGCCTACACCAACGCCACCCTGACGGTACTGTTCCTGCTGGTGGTCTTCAGCATTCTGTTCTTTGCCTTGAAAGTGGGCGTCGCCGCCTGGGGCAAGAAAGAACGCACCGACAAGGAAGCGCCATTCCAGGCGTTCCCCAATGCGTGATGACCGAGGGACACTGCCATGTTCAATGACTTGAGTAAATTGGGTAAGTACCTTGGCCAGGCTGCACGGCTGATGGTGGGCATGCCCGATTACGACAATTACGTCGAACACATGCAGACCAAGCACCCGGACAAGCCGATGATGGACTACGAGGCGTTCTTTCGGGAACGCCAGGAGGCCCGATACGGCGGCAAGGGTGGGCCCAAGTGTTGTTGAGGCAGGGCATCTCGTAGAGGTGTGTTGCAGGTGATGGCCTCATCGCGGGCAGAACCCGCTCCCACAGGGATATTCAGCGCGATCGTTGATCGTCAAAGCTGCGAACATCATCTGTGGGAGCGGGCTCTGCCCGCGATGGGGCCATCTGCATTTCATGGATTCCAGAGGTAACCGCTGTGTCCGCACCAACCCCCATCCCCGTCACCATCCTCAGCGGCTTCCTCGGCGCCGGCAAGACCACCTTGCTGCGCTACCTGCTCAAGGCCGAACACGGCCTGAAGATTGCGGTCATCGAGAATGAGTTCAGCGATGCCGGTATCGACAACCAGCTGCTGGGCGACGAGCCGGTACAGGTCATGACCCTGGCCAATGGCTGCGTGTGCTGCACCATTCACACCGACCTGACCAAGGCGCTGTACCTGCTGCTGGAGCGTCTGGACAGCGGCGAGATCGCCTTCGACCGGCTGGTGATCGAGTGCACCGGCCTGGCCGACCCTGCGCCGGTGGCGCAAACCTTCTTCATCGACGAAGACTTGCGCGAACGCTACATTCTGGACGGCATCATCACCCTGGTGGATGCAGCCCACGCCGGCACTCATCTGGCCCAGACCATCGCCCAGGCCCAGGTCGGTTTCGCCGACCGCTTGCTGGTCAGCAAGACCGACCTGGTGGCGCCTTCGGTGTTCGCCGAGCTCAGCGAACGCCTGACCCGCATCAATCGACGGGCGCCGATTCGTGTGGTCGACCACGGCCAGATCGACCTGGCCGAGTTGCTCGATGTGCGTGGTTTCAACCTCAATGCCGGTCTGTCCTTGCGTCCGGTCAGCCAGGCGCCCAGCGTCGATCGCATCGCCAGCATGGTGCTGCGGACCGACAAACCGCTGGATATCGACCGCCTCAGCACCTTCATGAACGGCTTGCTGGAGGAGCACGGCAAGCAGCTGCTGCGCTACAAGGGCGTGTTGAGCATTGCCGGCGAGGACCGTCGGTTGGTGTTTCAGGGGGTGTTGAAGTTGTATGGCTTCGACTGGGACACCGAATGGGCCGAGGGCGAGAAGCGCGAGAGTGTGATGGTGTTCATTGCCGATGATTTGCCGGAGGCGAAGATTCGGGCGGGGTTTGAGGATTTGTAGCGGTTGTGCCGGCCCTATCGCGGGCAGAGCCCGCTCCCACAGGGATCTGCTGCGACGATAACCCTTGTGGGAGCGGGCTCTGCCCGCGATAAGGCCATCACTGACACCCCACAAAAAAAAGCCCGACTCAATGAGCCGGGCTTTTCTACATCAACGCACTGCTATCAAGCGGCATAGACCGGCAGCTTGGCGCAGATGGCCTTGACCTTCTCACGCACGGCGTCGATCACCGCTTCGTTGTTCAGGTCGGCCAGGATGTCGCAGATCCAGCCAGCCAGTTCCTGGCACTCGGCTTCCTTGAAGCCACGAGTGGTCACGGCTGGCGTACCGAAGCGCAGGCCGGAAGTCACGAACGGGGAGCGTGGATCATTGGGCACCGAGTTCTTGTTGACGGTGATGAACGCCTTGCCCAGGGCCGCATCGGCGTCTTTGCCGGAGATGTCCTGCTTGATCAGCGAGAGCAGGAACAGGTGGTTTTCGGTACCGCCGGAGACCACATCGAAGCCGCGCTCGATGAACACCTTGGCCATGGTCTGGGCATTTTTCACCACTTGTTGCTGGTAAGCCTTGAACTCAGGCTGCAGCGCTTCCTTGAAGCACACCGCCTTGGCAGCGATGACGTGCTCCAGCGGGCCGCCCTGGGCGCCCGGGAATACCGCCGAGTTGAGTTTTTTCTCGATGTCGGCGTTGGCACGGGCCAGGATCAGACCGCCACGGGGACCGCGCAGGGTCTTGTGGGTCGTGGTGGTGACCACGTCGGCGAAGGGCACCGGGTTCGGGTAGACGCCAGCGGCGACCAGACCGGCCACGTGGGCCATGTCGACGAACAGGTAGGCACCGACCTTGTCGGCGATGGCACGGAAGCGCGGGAAGTCGAGGATCTGCGAGTAGGCAGAGAAACCGGCGACGATCATTTTTGGCTTGTGCTCGACAGCCAGGCGCTCGACTTCGTCGTAGTCGATCAGGCCATTGGCGTCGATGCCGTACTGAACGGCGTTGTACAGCTTGCCCGAGGAAGACACGCTGGCGCCGTGGGTCAGGTGACCACCGTGGGCCAGGCTCATGCCCAGAATGGTGTCACCGGCCTGCAGCAGGGCCAGGTAGACCGCGCTGTTGGCCTGGGAACCGGCGTGTGGCTGGACGTTGGCGTAGTCGGCGCCGAACAGCTCCTTGGCGCGGTCGATGGCCAGTTGCTCGACCACGTCGACGTACTCGCAGCCGCCGTAGTAGCGCTTGCCTGGATAGCCTTCGGCATACTTGTTGGTCAGCACCGAGCCCTGGGCTTCCATGACGGCGGGGCTGGTGTAGTTTTCCGAGGCGATCAGCTCGATGTGCTCTTCCTGACGCTGAGCTTCTTGCTCCATGGCGGCAAAGAGATCGGCATCGTACTTGGCGAGTGTCTGGCTACGGCTGAACATGGCGGTCCTCAAGGATCGGGATGTTGGGAAAGGCGGGCATTCTACCTCATAGGCTTTTGTCTGGCATATGAAAGGCAGTCATTGTGTGGACGAGTGGGGTTCATGCAGGCCGACCCAGGTGAGGCTATCGCGGGCGGAACCCGCTCCCACAGAATGTGTGTGCGGGGCCCGACGGCCCGGCACACACCTCAATCCACCATGAACAACGCCGCATTGCTGAACTGCGCTTCGAACCGGTGCGCCTGCATCGGCCGGCCGAACAGATAGCCCTGCACTTCGTCGCAGCCATGCTCGCGCAGGAAGCCGAGCTGCTCATGGGTCTCCACCCCCTCGGCGATCACCGACAGGTTGAGGCTGTGGGCCATGGCGATGATGGCCCGGGCGATCTGGCCGTCCTGCTCGCCCTCGGGGAGGCCATCGACGAACGTGCGGTCGATCTTCAGCACGTCGATGGGGAACTGCTTGAGGTAGTTGAGCGACGAATAGCCTGTACCGAAGTCGTCCACCGCAATGCTCAGGCCCAGTTGTTTCAAGGAGTCGAGAATCACCATCGCCTTGTCGACTTCGCGCATCAGGATGCTCTCGGTCAGCTCCAGTTCAAGGCACGCCGGCGCCAGCCCGGTCTGTTCCAGAATGGTGGCGATGCGCGTGCCCAGCAGGCCGTCGGAGAACTGCCGTGCCGAGATGTTCACCGACACTTTGGGCACCCGCACCTTGGCCTGATGCCAGGCCTTGAGTTGCTGACAAGCCTCGGTCAGCACCCAGTCGCCAACGTCCACCACCAGGCCCAGTTCTTCGAGCACCGGAATGAAATCCCCCGGCGGCACCAGGCCCCGGCGTGGATGATTCCAGCGCAGCAAGGCTTCGGCCCCGGTCAGACGCTTGCCGTCGCCGCTGAACTGCGGCTGGTAATACAGCACGAACTCCTGCTGCTCCAGGGCGTGGCGCAGGTCGCTTTCTAGCTCCAGGCGCTCCAGCGCCGTGGCGTTCATGTCGGCCTGGTAGAACTGGAAGTTGTTCTTGCCGCGTTCCTTGGCGTGGTACATCGCGGTGTCGGCGTTCTTCATCAGCTGGCTCAGCTCGCTGCCGTCCTGTGGGCTCAGGGCGATGCCGACACTGGCGGTGACGAAGAACTCCCGGCCTTCCAGCACGAAAGGTTTGACCAGGCTGGCGAGGATCTGCTCGGCCACATGAATGGCCTGGTTCAACGCCAGTTCACGGGTCGCCTTGGGTTGCAGCAGCAGGGTGAATTCGTCACCGCCCATGCGCGCCACGGTGTCGTCGTCGTTGACGCAGCCCAGCAGGCGGGTGGCCATGTCCTTGAGCATGCGGTCGCCGGCGGCATGGCCCAGAGAATCGTTGATCGGCTTGAAACGGTCCAGGTCCAGGAACATCAGGACCACCCAGGCCTGCTGCCGCTCGGCCTGTTGCAGGGCGTTGTAGAGCCGGTCCTGGAACAGCGTACGGTTGGGCAGGTGGGTCAAGGCGTCGTAGTACGCCAGCCTATGAATGCGCTGTTCGCTGGCCTTGCGCTCGCTGATGTCACTGAAGAAGCATACGTAGCTGGCCAGGTCGCCCTCATCGTCCAGCACGGCAGTAATCCCCACCCACGCCGGATAGTGCTCGCCATTGCGACGCTTGAGCCAGACTTCGCCCTCCCAGGTGCCGCGCAACTGCAACTGCTTGAGAACATAGCGCAGGTGCGCTTCCTGTTGATCGTCCACAGTCAGCAAGTTGGGCAACTGGTCCAGCACCTGGTGCACCGCGTAGCCGCTGACTCGGCTGAACGCTTCGTTGGCCTGGACGATATAGCCGGCCGGGTCGGTGATCAGGATCGCCGAGGTCGAATGCTCGAACACCGTGGCGGCCATGCGCAGGTCTTTCTCGGCACGTCGCTGCTGGCTGACGTCGCGGCCAACGCCCAGGACGCCTTCGAAGGTGCCATGATCGTCCCACACCAGCACCAGGCGCAGCTCGATGGGAATCTTCAGGCCATCGTTGCGCAGGCAATCGAGCATGAACACCTGGGTCTTCATCTGGGTGCGCAGGGCGGCCAGTTGCGCCGGCACATTGAGCGAGCGATGAACCTTGTTCAGCAGCGCTTCGATGCCGGTCATCTGGGTGGGGTTGGCCAGCACCGACTGCCAGCCGTTGTCCAGCACCCAGGTAGGCTCGTAGCCCAGCACCGTCTGTACCGAAGGGCTGACATAGTTCAGCGCCAGGCGGTTATCGGTAGAGAAAATGACGTCGCTGATGCTCTCGGCGAGCATGCGATGGCGTTTTTCGCTCTCGCGCAACGACTCGCTGGCTTCGATCTGCTCGGTGATGTCCTTGGCCACGCCAATGATGCGCGTGGCCTGGCCATCGCTGTGACGCGCCAGGGCTTGCTCACGAATCTCGAAGCGGCGCCAGGAACCGTCGTGATGCAGGAAGCGCAGCTGGCATTGCAGCTGCTGGGCGTGGCCGTTCTCGCGCTGGAACTGGCGTTGCTTGTGATAAAGGGTAGCGTCGTCGCTGTGCAGCAGGCGCTCCCAGAAGAACTCGCCGAGCTTGGCCAGGTCGGCCTTGTCGTAGCCCAGGGTCATGCCGATATGGTGGTTGCTGAAGATCATCCGTTGGCTGTGCACGTCTTGCACATAAAGATGATCGGGCACGGTGCGGATCACGTCCGACCAGAATGCTTCGCGCTCGGCCAGTGACAGTTGCGCGCTCTTGCGGCTGGTGATGTCGCTGATGCTGAGGATGACCGCGCGGTAGTCCTGTGCCTGTTCGGGGAAGCGCACCATCAGCCACAAATGCTGGTCCTGACCGTCGGCGTCCTGCAGGCGAATCTCCAGCTCCAGCAGGTGCTGGCGGCCGATGAGGGCGCGGACGATCTGGTGGCCGACGCTTTCGGGGTCCAGGGGGCAGTTGTCGATGAGCTTCTTCCAGGCCTGCTCGCTGGACTGAACCTGCAAAACCCGCAGGGCAACCTCATTGACCTCGGTGATCCGCAGCTCCTGCAGCAAGCTGCGGCGCGGCAGCGGATTGGCCAGCAGCCACTGCTCGAAATCCGCCGCTGTGTGCAGACCGCTGCGCTCGAAAAACGCCAGCAGGCCAGACAGGTCCAGCACGCACAGCGCCACGCCGGTGCCTTCGAAGATCTCCTGATAGCGTCGGCGCTCTTCATTGAGCTCGCGCTGGCGACGACGCATGCTCAGCAAGGCCAACAGCGGCAGCAGCGACAGCCCCAGACCCAGCAGGCATTTGCCGACCAGCGGGGGAAGCAGGGCCAGGCGTGCCTGCTCGGCATCGAACAGGCTGCGCAGTTGCCAGTCGCTGTGGTTGAGCGGGGTCTGCAGGACACTTTGTTCCCGCTCGGCCTCGCTCAGCGCAGCCGGTGTGGGGGGCAACTGCGCGCCACGGCTGATTACTGCCTGTTCGCGGCGATTTTCCAGCAGCCAGCCCGGTTGCTGTTCGCGGTCGACTTGACGAATCAGCCGGGTGATCACCGCCGGGCTCATGCGCAGCAGCCAGTAGCCGTTGGTGTTCTCACCCGGCTGGCGAATCAGCAGATAGACCGTGCTGGCGCCGGGGCTGTTGCTGTAGAAGTGGCTGTCACCCTCCAGGCTGCGCACCAGAGTGCCGATCACCGGTGCATCCGGAGTTTCGCCCAGGCTGTCGGCGATCACTCGGCCATCACCGCTCAGCCAGGCCAGGCTTTGCAGTTCGGGCGCGCTGCGTTGCAGGCGAGCCACCACCTGAGCCTGTTCGCGCGTACTGGGGAACGGCTGGGTGGTAAGCAACTGGCTCATGACGATCTGGGCATTGAGCGCCATGTTCAGATTGACGTGGTCGGCCAGGTCCGCACTGGAGTCGATGCTGTGCAGCCGTTGGTCAGCCTGTGTACGTTGGAACTGATCGACCAGTTGCCACAGCAGCAGCAGTAGAAGCATCAGCACCAGTACGGCCAGCGCGCTTTTCAACGAACCGTGCAATGGGGTGCCCGTCGCGGCTGCTGGGGCGCGCAGGGAAGACGGCTGATTGAGGTCGGTCAAACTGAGATCCTGCGAGTGAAACACGATTGTTACAGTACGCACTATAAGCTGTAGCGCCCGAACGCGGCTAGCATGCCCTGACTTATGGCTAAGTGCCAGCTGCCTGTCGCTCACAGACATGCCATCCCCCGCGGCGCCCCCGCCCCAACGCGATCAACGATCCACCCTGTAGCAGCGGATTCATCCGCGTCCGGCCCCCCCGCGGTGCATCAGGCCCAACCCGGTGAGGCCCGACGCGGATGAATCCGCTGCTACAGGGTCATCGCTGGTTTGCCCTGACTCCCGCATTCCGGTAGCTTTGAACCCCTTGCGGGAGCCCAAGCTTCCATCCACTGTCTCGCGCCTTTTTTATCCAGGTTTTATCCATGGCTCAATACGTCTACACCATGCATCGGCTGAGCAAAGTCGTTCCGCCGAAGCGGGAAATTCTCAAGAACATCTCCCTGTCCTTCTTCCCCGGCGCCAAGATCGGCGTGCTCGGCCTCAACGGTTCGGGCAAATCCACCTTGCTGAAAATCATGGCTGGCGTGGACAAGGAATTCGACGGCGAAGCCCGTCCAATGCCCGAGCTCAACGTAGGTTATCTGCCGCAAGAGCCGCAACTTGATCCGAACAAGACCGTTCGCGAAGTGGTCGAGGAAGCCGTCAGCGTGATCAAGGACGCCCAGGCCCGCCTGGACGAGGTCTACGCGGCCTACGCCGAGCCCGACGCCGACTTCGACAAGCTGGCCGCCGAGCAAGCCAAGCTCGAAGCCATTCTGCAAGCCAGCGACGGCCACAACCTGGAGCGCCAGTTGGAAGTCGCCGCCGACGCCCTGCGCCTGCCGGCCTGGGATGCCAAGGTCGAACACCTCTCCGGTGGCGAGAAGCGCCGCGTGGCATTGTGCCGTCTGTTGCTGTCGGCGCCCGACATGCTGCTGCTCGACGAGCCCACCAACCACCTGGACGCCGATTCCGTCGCCTGGCTGGAGCACTTCCTGCACGACTTCCCGGGCACCGTGGTGGCGATCACGCACGACCGTTACTTCCTCGACAACGTCGCCGGCTGGATTCTGGAACTCGACCGCGGTGCCGGCATTCCTTATGAAGGCAACTATTCCGGCTGGCTGGAAGCCAAGTCGGATCGTCTGGCCCAGGAATCCAAACAGCAATCGGCTCACGAAAAAGCCATGAAGGAAGAACTGGAGTGGGTGCGCAAAGGCGCCAAGGCCCGCCAGTCCAAGTCCAAGGCTCGCTTGCAGCGTTTCGAAGAGATGCAGTCGCAGGAATTCCAGAAGCGTTCGGAAACCAACGAGATCTACATTCCGGCCGGTCCGCGCCTGGGTGACAAGGTCATCGAATTCAAGAACGTTTCCAAGGGCTACGGCGACCGCGTACTGATCGACAACCTGTCGTTCGCCATGCCCAAGGGCGCCATCGTCGGCGTGATCGGCGGTAACGGTGCGGGTAAATCCACCCTGTTCCGTATGCTCATGGGCAAGGAGCAGCCAGACTCCGGCACCATCGAAGTCGGTGAAACCGTGCAATTGGCCTGCGTCGACCAGAGCCGTGACGACCTGGACGGCAGCAAGACCGTGTTCCAGCAGATCTCCGACGGTTCGGACAACATCCGCATCGGCAACTACGAGATCCCGTCACGCACCTACGTCGGTCGCTTCAACTTCAAGGGCGGTGACCAGCAGAAGTTCGTCAAGGACCTGTCCGGTGGTGAGCGCGGCCGGCTCCATCTGGCATTGACGTTGAAGGAGGGCGGCAACGTGCTGCTGCTCGACGAACCGTCCAACGACCTGGACGTGGAAACCTTGCGTTCCTTGGAGGAAGCCCTGCTGGACTTCCCGGGCGCCGCCATTGTGATCTCTCACGATCGGTGGTTCCTTGACCGGGTGGCCACGCACATCCTGGCCTACGAAGACGACTCCCAAGCCGTGTTCTTCGAAGGCAACTACACCGAGTACGAAGCCGATCGCAAGAAGCGCCTGGGTGAAGCGGCTGCACAGCCACACCGGGTACGCCACAAGAAGTTGGCGTGACGAAAAAGGGGCCTTCACGTTGAAGGCCCCTTTTTTATGTCACTGCTTTATGGGCAGGTCTCGATCCCTACCACTTCGACCGTCAAATCACCTGCCGGCCGTTGCCATACCCGCTCTTCACCCACGGATGCACCCAACAGTGCCCGGCCCAGTGGCGAGCCCCAATTCACCAGGCCAACTCCGGCATCGGCCTGATCCTCACCCACCAGGCATACCCGCTGCTCATCCCCATGTTCGTCGGCAAAGGTTACCCAGCTGCCGATCTGCACCTTAGCGGTCGAGGTGACCGGTGCAACCACTTGAGCATGCTGCAGACGATGCTGGTAATAACGCATGTCACGATTCAAATCCGCCACCCGCTGACGGTCGGCGCGTTCGCCCATGGCTGACTGTTCGGCCTGCAGCACTTGCACTTCGGCCACACGGGCCTGCAGTTGCGCCAGGCCGCTGGCGGTGACGTAGTTGGGCTGGGCGCTGATCATGCGCTCCACCGGTTGGCTCGCCTGATCGGCGGCCTGGTCTTCGTTCACGAATGCGCGGCTCATGGTGTTCCTCCCTTGTGGGGCGGTACAACTCGCCCTGCTTGTGTAGGAGGGCCGCTAAAGCCATCGTCGCGACGACGATGCACTTTGCGGGCAAGCCCGACTCCTACAAGAACGGTTGCTTGTAGAAGTTAGGCCGCAATATCTCGTCATAGTTGCATCGGCAACTATGGGTGCCGATAAGCCCTGCCCGCACGCCCCAAGCCTGGACCATCAACCGTGCAACCCTCGTCAACCCAATGTCACAAATCCGTCAATAGTGATACCACTTCACTTCCAGCATCACTTCATTGCGCGGCGAACTGAGGTGGCTGAATTCCCGTTGTGCACTGAGCCGCAGCCCCAGGTCGCGGCTCAATTCCCATTGCTGGTTCAGGCTCAGGCTGCGGCGCACCTCACCGTTGGTGAAATAATCACCCTTGCCTTCAAGACTGAAGTTGCCCAGGCCGTTCTTCCACAATACGCCGCTGTCAAACCCAGCAGCAGGGGATACGAACTCGGCGAAGTCATTGTTGTGCTCGACCCGCGCCGTGCCCAGGGCAAAGCCCAACACATTGTCGCTCAGTTGCCAGGTAGCACCGGCGCCGCCGTTGACATGGGACACCAGATTCTCGTCGCCATGCTTGCCCAACACGCGCTCCAGGCCCCCGGTGACTTGCCATGACCAAGGCTGCAGCAGCGCATTGCGCGGCGTCAGCGAGCGAATGGTGGCCAGGTCCAGCTGCTGCACCTGCCAGCGGTTACCCTCGTACTGACGCACCTTGAGGCCAAGGATCTCGATCTGCGCACCCAGCGGGAAGCCTTCGGCGTTGTCGTTGAGGTCGTGGTAAGCCATGCGCAGGCCGTATTCAGCGAAAGCCTCCCCGTCACGGCTGCCGGCGCCGAGGCTCCAGGTCCGCGACCGATGGCCGTCTTCCGGCAAGCCGGGCCGTTCGATGTTCAGCGGCGGAGGTGGGTTGCGGTTGATGGCCCGCAACAACTGGAAGCTGCGTTGTGTGCGAGCCGGGTCACGCTCCTGCCCGGTGGCGCGATAGCGTTCCAGGCGGAAGGCGGCATCCTGAATCAGCGCCTGGCGGTCCTTGGCCAGCGCCTGGAACTCGGCACCTTCGATCAGCCCGGTATCGGCGGCGATCTGCTGCACCCAGTGCTGCTCGTCCACGGTCAATGGCTTGGCACGCTCCAGCAGTTCCCGCTCGCGGGAGGCGCGGTAGTCGATCTTCTCCACCAGACCGGCGGCCTTCACGGCCTTGACCGTATCGGTGGGAATGGCCGTCAGCGGAAACTGCGAGGTCAGGTCCAGGCCTGGGCGGGCCACCTGCAGCAACTCCAGCAAGCGATACGAGCAGTTCTCGTCGAAGAAAAAGTAATCGAACTGCACCTGCTTGAGTTCCCACACATGCTCCACCATCCGGCCGGTTTCCTCCGGCGTCAGATTGAGGCGGTACTCCCACAGGTCACGATTTTCCAGGCTGCGATACTCGGACAGCTTTTCCTGATAGGGCACCAGGGCGAACAACCCGGGATAACCGCCAGCCAGACCTTTCCAGGCGTACAGGATGCTGTTGTCGCTGCCTTCCACGTAAGCGCCGAAGTTGATCGCATAGCTGAGCAGGGCGGTGTTGTTGCTCTGTACATCCGCCTGATCGATGCGCAGCAAGGTATGGCCGAACATCGACGAAGGGCTGTTGAGGTAGGCCGCGGGAAAGATCAATACGGCGCTGTGTGGGGATACGTCGCTGAACCATTTGTCGAACTCGGCGCAGTTCACAGCCGGCAGATCGGTAAGCTGCAGTTGTTCCCGTAGCCAGCGGGTACGCGCTGGAAACACGCATTGGGCGTGCTGGTCACCGGCGCTGGCAGGGGCGTAGATCGCTTGCAGGGTTGCAGCCAGCTCGGCGTCGGGGTGATGTGCGCCGTCGGGACTGAGGAAAAACTTGCGGTCATCCACATAGCTGCGCCAGCCGCTGAGCTTGGCGCGTTCGTAATGACCGACGGAAATCCAATAGGGCTCATTGGCCAATTGTTGCAGACGCTGGGCATCCAGATGGGGTGCGGCATACAGCGGGGCGCAGACACAGAGCGCCAGATAGGCAAGGCGTTTGAGCATTGTCGGCAACTAGTTCGGCGGAATCGGAGGGGGATGCCCGCCCCGAAAGGGACGGGCGGGTCGAGCTTAAGCCTGGGTGGCGTATTTGGCCAGACGTGGGTCGCTCTTCAGAACGGCCAGGGTGTTGTTGTGGACGTCTTCAGCAGTGGAATCGGCGCTGCTGAAGATCTGCTGGAAGTGCTCATGGGTGACCGACTGGAAGTAGGCGCGGTCTTCCGGCGCTACGCCCAATACCACGGCGTAGGTAGTCAGCGCTTCGCCCTGACCCTTGGCCATGTCTTCGGAAAGCTCGTCCATCATGCCGTTCATGGCGATCCAGGATTTGCCGCCGTAGGTCAGCGCTGCATTGGTGGAGCAGCCGTTGGTGCCCGAGGTCATGCCGAAGGTGGCGTTACCGGAAGTGCCGTTGGTGGTGGAAGCCAGGAAGTGCGCCGGTGTGCCGCGCTGGCCTTCGAACAGCATGTTGCCCCAACCACAGTCTGGTCCGCCTGGCGCTTGCGCCATGGCGTTGATCGAGACGGCGGCGAACAGAGTACCCAGCAGAATCCGTTTCATAGCGTTGTTCTCTTTATGGTGTGCATACTAAGGGTCTAGGTTCCTGGCAATCCAGGACGGGCCGGTTGTTTCTCCAGCCGCGTAACTTGGAGTTTAGGCACGGCCTGGCAGTTCCGCAGAAAAAACGTCGCAGCGAGGTAAGCCGCGTCTTGCCGCGGCTCATCCCCCCCGTTCCATCCCTCCACATTCCCCAGACCGCCACACAAACCCGGTTCGACTTGCGGGCCGCACGCAGAAGCGCCCAGAATGCCCCCATCTGCCCCGCCTGAAGTAAGGATGCCCGATGCCCGATCCTGTAGCTGCCAGCCTGCGTCTTGCGCCTGAAGCGCTGACACGTCCGTTCTCTGCTGAACAGTTCAACTTCACTTCCACCAATGATCTGGAGCCTTTTCGCGGAGTATTGGGCCAGGAGCGCGCCGTCGAAGCCTTGCAGTTCGGCGTCGCCATGCCCCGCCCAGGCTACAACGTGTTCGTCATGGGCGAGCCCGGCACCGGCCGGTTCTCGTTCGTCAAACGCTACCTCAAGGCTGAAGGCAAGCGTCTGCAAACGCCCGCCGACTGGGTCTACGTCAACAATTTCGATGAGCCGCGCGAGCCACGCGCGCTGGAGCTGCCGCCCGGTAGCGCCGGGGCGTTCATCAGCGATATCGGCGGCCTGATCGACAACCTGCTGGCGACCTTTCCGGCGGTGTTCGAGCACCCGTCCTATCAGCAGAAGAAAAGCGCCATCGATCGCGCGTTCAATCAGCGCTACGACCGCGCCCTGGACGTGATCGAAAAGCTCTCGCTGGAAAAGGACATCGCCCTCTATCGCGATGCCAGCAATATTGCCTTCACCCCAATGCTGGACGGCAAGGCGCTGGACGAAGCGGAGTTCGCGCAGTTGCCCGAAGCCGACCGCGAGCGCTTCCACACCGATATTTCCAACCTCGAAGAGCGCCTCAACGAAGAGTTGGCCAGCTTGCCGCAATGGAAGCGCGAGTCGAGCAACCAGTTGCGCCAGCTCAACGAAGAGACCATCACCCTGGCATTGCAGCCGTTGCTGGCGCCGTTGTCGGAAAAGTACGCCGAGAACGCTGCGGTGTGCGGGTATCTGCAAGCCATTCAGATCAACCTGCTCAAGACCGTGGTCGAGCAGTTGGTGGACGACAGCAAGACCGATGCCGTGGCGCGCAAGCTGCTCGAAGAGCAATACAGCCCCAGCCTGGTGGTGGGTCATCACGCGAGCGGCGGCGCACCGGTGGTGTTCGAACCGCACCCGACCTACGACAACCTGTTCGGTCGGATCGAGTACAGCACCGATCAAGGCGCGCTCTACACCACCTACAAGCAACTGCGCCCGGGCGCCTTGCATCGCGCCAACGGCGGCTTCCTGATTCTGGAAGCCGACAAGATGCTTGGCGAGCCGTTTGTCTGGGACGCCCTGAAGCGCGCCTTGCAATCGCGCAAGCTGAAGATGGAATCACCCCTGGGTGAGTTCGGCCGCCTGGCCACCATCACCCTGACGCCGCAGATGATCCCGCTGCAGGTCAAGGTCATCATCATCGGCGCGCGGCAGTTGTACTACGCCTTGCAGGATCACGATCCGGATTTCCAGGAGATGTTCCGGGTGCTGGTGGACTTCGATGAAGACATCCCGATGGTCGACGAGAGCCTGGAGCAGTTCGCCCAACTGCTCAAGACGCGAACGTCGGAGGAGGGCATGGCGCCGCTCACTGGCGATGCCGTGGCGCGTCTGGCCACCTACAGCGCGCGTCTGGCGGAAAATCAGGGGCGTCTGTCGGCGCGCATCGGTGATCTGTTCCAGCTGGTGAGCGAGGCGGACTTCATTCGCCAGTTGGCCAACGAAGAGCGCACCGACGCCGGGCACATCGACCGTGCCCTGAAAGCCAAGGCGACGCGCACCGGGCGAGTGTCGGCCAGGATTCTGGACGACATGCTGGCCGGGATCATCCTCATCGACACCGCGGGCGCCGCGGTCGGCAAGTGCAATGGCCTGACGGTACTGGAAGTGGGCGACTCGGCATTCGGCGTCCCGGCGCGTATTTCCGCCACCGTGTATCCGGGCGGCAGCGGCATCGTCGACATCGAACGCGAGGTCAACCTGGGACAGCCGATTCACTCCAAGGGCGTGATGATTCTCACCGGCTATCTGGGCAGCCGTTATGCGCAGGAATTTCCTCTGGCCATTTCCGCCAGTATTGCCCTGGAGCAGTCCTACGGTTACGTGGATGGCGACAGTGCATCGCTGGGGGAGGCCTGCACCTTGATTTCGGCCCTGTCGAAAACCCCGCTCAAGCAGTGCTTTGCGATTACCGGTTCGATCAACCAGTTCGGTGAAGTTCAGGCGGTGGGTGGGGTCAACGAGAAGATCGAAGGCTTCTTCCGGCTGTGCGAGGCGCGCGGGCTGACCGGCGAGCAGGGGGCGATCATTCCCCAGGCGAACGTGGCGACCCTGATGCTGGACGAAAAGGTGCTGCAGGCGGTGCGTGACGGCAAGTTCCATGTCTACGCGGTGCGTCAGGCCGACGAAGCATTGAGTTTGTTGGCCGGAGAGCCTGCCGGTGAGCCGAACGAGAATGGCGAGTTTCCGGAGGGCAGCATCAACGCTCGAGTAGTGGAGCGGTTACGGGTGATTGCCGAGATGATCAGCGAGGAAGATCTGAAGGAGGCCGAGAAAGAACATGCGCAGGAGGAGCTGGCTGAGGTGAAGCCGGTGATCTGATGATGGGGGTTGGGGTCGGGATCTGCGGTGAATGGTCCCCTGCCAACCTGCCAAATCCCTTCTATCCTCAATCCAGGGAATCCATCACTCGCTGGATTGCAACAGCCCCCTCCAGACGTGACGGGCTGAATACGGGTTCATCGGAGGATCGTCGCCATGCCGCGCAGCCTCAGTCTCACACGTCAATGCCTGGGTCTGGTGACCCGTATCGAATGCAGTATCCGCCCGCTGGCCGGTGACAACGGCATGTGGACCTTGTTGTTCGCCGCCGGAATGGCGGGCGAGCAGCCTTCGGCGCTCAAGGCTCAGGGGCCCTTCCATGGACCCTTCGTCGCCGAGTCAGTGCTCAACGCCATCGTCGACAGCTTGACCCTACATGGCTACAGCGTTGCCCAGGACCCGCAGATATGGTGCCTGCATCTGCAAAGTCAGCTGCGCAAGATCAATGGCGAGCGCTGCCAGAACCTGGGCAACTACCAGTTCCGCCCGGAAATCTGAGCCACAGGGGGACGGGCCGGCGTGCGACACAAAGCCGCACGTCGTTCTTTGTCATGGGGGTGGCTATAATCGGGGCCATTTTCCACCACCCTGTGAGCCTCAATGGAACGCTTCATCGAAAAAACCATGTACGCCTCGCGCTGGTTGCTGGCGCCGATCTACGTCGGTCTGTCGTTGGGCCTGCTGGCCCTGGCGCTGAAATTCTTTCAGGAAATCTTCCACGTCCTGCCCAATATCTTCGCCATGGCCGAAGCCGATGTGATCCTGGTGCTGCTGTCGTTGATCGACATGGCCCTGGTCGGCGGCTTGCTGGTGATGGTGATGATTTCCGGCTACGAGAACTTCGTCTCGCAACTGGATATCGAAGACGGTGTCGAAAAGCTCAGCTGGCTGGGCAAAATGGACTCTTCCTCGCTGAAGATGAAAGTCGCTGCATCGATCGTGGCCATCTCCTCGATCCACCTGCTGCGCGTATTCATGGACGCCAGGAACATCGATCCGCAGTACCTGATGTGGTACGTGATCATTCACATGACCTTCGTGGTCTCGGCCTTTGCGATGGGCTACCTGGACAAGGTCACCAAGCACTGATCGACACAGCACACCCCGGGAGACAGGCATGACCTTTGACGAACTCGCTCGCCAGGCCAACGCCGGCAGTATCGAAGAATTGAACCTGATCTCCATTGAGGGTGGCATCTATCTGCTCGAGGCGCGCAGCGGCCAACGCGCCACGTTGCTCAAGGACGAGCGCGGCAATGCTCGCCACCTGCGTTCGGTGGAGCACGCTCGGCAGGTACTCGAACCGATTCCCGTACTGCCCTTTCATTTGGTGCATGCCTCGGCCCACGACGAAATGTGTGGCCTGGGCGATCGCGCCGAAGCGCCGCTGCGCGTGCCCATCGCTTTCCGTTCGCACTTGTAGGAGGGCGGTACACGGCTCGGCGCAAGATTTGCCGGCACCCAGTGTGCTAGTCTGCTCGCCCTTTTGATCGGGGCGCGTCCTTCATCGCGGATGAAGCCTGTGGCGCGGCCCAGCAGCGGAGCAGTGTTATGTCCGAAGTACAATTGTCGACCGACGAAACCCGCGTTAGCTACGGCATTGGCCGCCAACTGGGCGGCCAACTGCGTGACAACCCGCCACCGGGCGTGAGCCTGGAAGCCATTCTGGTAGGCTTGACCGACGCCTTCCGCGGCCACGAAAGCCGTGTCAGCGAAGAAGAGCTGAACGCCAGCTTCAAGGTCATCCGCGAGATCATGCAGGCCGAGCAACAGGCCAAGGCCGAAGCAGCGGCCGGCGAAGGCCGTGCCTACCTGGCTGAAAACGCCAAGCGTGACGAAGTCACCACCACTCCAAGCGGCCTGCAGTACGAAGTGCTGAGCAGCGGCGACGGCGCCAAGCCAGCCGGTGACAGCACCGTGCGTGTGCATTACCACGGCACCCTGACCGACGGCACCGTGTTCGACAGCTCCTACAACCGTGGCGAGCCGGCTGAATTTCCGGTCAACGGCGTGATTCCAGGTTGGACCGAAGCGCTGCAATTGATGACCGCCGGCAGCAAGTGGCGCGTTCATGTGCCTAGCGAACTGGCCTACGGCGCTCAGGGCGTAGGCAGCATCCCGCCGCACAGCGTGCTGGTGTTCGACGTGGAGCTGCTGGAAGTTCTGTAACGGTTTTAGTTTTGAGGCGGGGGCGGGACCCGGCTTACGCCGGTGCTACAGGTGGTGTGTGCGGGGCCCGGGTATCCCGGTTTTACGGGCTCGGGTGAAGTTGTTCCGGCTCTGTAGCAGCGGCGTAAGCCGCGTCCCGCCTTGGCGGCCATTCACCCCAATCCCCCCTCAATGCAACTCACCCATGGGGCGCAACGCCCGGGCATAGCAGAACAGGAACAGATTACGCACCATCTCCTTCAGCACGATCGGTTCGCTGGAATTCAAGCCACTGAGATCCAGGTCCCCCTGATCCCGCAGTTCGTCCAACGCTTCTTCCCCCAGCACCGCGCACACTTCGCCGGTTTCCCGATGCAGGATCCGCAGGTAAGGGTGAGGACGGTCCAGCCAGGCATCGATCAGATAGGTCATGAGTCATTCTCCTTGAAGGCTTTCAATGAGAATAATTCTTATTCAAATAATAGCAAGAGACTATTTGAAAAAAGCCCGATCAGATGTCGCCACCTGTCGGGCTTCACCAGGCCATGGGGTTGGCCCGCAGGATTCAGACCTTGCGCACGAACTCGGACTTGAGCTTCATGGCGCCGATCCCGTCGATCTTGCAGTCGATATCGTGGTCACCGTCGCACAGGCGGATGTTCTTGACCTTGGTGCCCACCTTGACCACCAGAGAAGAGCCCTTGACCTTGAGGTCCTTGATAACGGTGATGGTATCGCCGTCGGTCAGCACGTTGCCTACCGAGTCCTTGATGACCTTGTCGTCGCTGCCCGAGGTGTCATCGCCGGACGCCGACCATTCGTGGCTGCATTCCGGGCAGATCAGTTGGGTGCCGTCTTCGTAGGTGTATTCGGACTGGCATTTGGGGCAGGGCGGCAGGGTGCTCACGGCGTTCCTCGAGGGGCAGGGAAATAAAGGCGCGCAGTATATAGGGTTTTTGCGGAGGGAGGGGGCAGCGGTGGCTGTGCGGGCCCCTTCGCGGCTTCACGCCGCTCCTACAGAGGAAACGCGGCCACCTGTAGGAGCGGCGTTCAGCCGCGAATTCGCCCCCACAGCAATATCCGGTGTATGAAGATCCCTGTAGGAGCGGCGTTCAGCCGCGAAAGGAGCGCCGCGGAATCAACGCGTACGCGCAACCGCGAATTCGCCCCCACAGCACTATCTGGTGTATGAAGATCCCTGTAGGAGCGGCGTACAGCCGCGAAAGAAGCGCCGCCGAATCAGTGCGTACGCGCCACCGCGAATTCGCTCAATTCGACCAAGGCATCACGGTATTCGCTGGCTGGCAAGGTTTCGAGCTGGGCAATGGCCTTGGCCACGTAGTCACGGGCCAGTTGCGCGGTGTAGTCCAGCGCGCCAGAGCTTTCCACGGCTGCGCGGATGCTCTCCAGGTCCTCGATGCCCCCTTTCTGGATCGCCTGACGTACCAGCGCGGCTTGCTCGGCCGTGCCTTCGCGCATGGTGTAGATCAGCGGCAGCGTCGGCTTGCCTTCTGCCAGGTCGTCACCGACGTTCTTGCCCAGCGTGTCCGCGTCACCGCGGTAGTCCAGCAGGTCGTCCACCAGTTGGAAAGCAACGCCAAGGTGATCGCCAAAGGTGCGCAGTGCCTCGCTTTGTTCGGCGCTGGCGCCGGCAAGGGCAGCAGCGCTATGGGTCGAGGCTTCGAACAGCATGGCCGTCTTGCCGCGAATCACTTCCATGTAGGTTTCTTCGGTGGTGCTGGCATCCCGCACCTTGGACAACTGCAACACTTCGCCTTCGGCGATGATGCGCGTGGCCTGGGACAGGATCTTCATGACCGGCATCGAGCCCAGCTCGACCATCATTTCGAAAGAGCGAGAGTACAGGAAGTCACCCACCAGCACGCTCGGCGCGTTGCCCCACATGGCGTTGGCCGTAGAGCGACCACGGCGCATGCCCGACATGTCGACCACGTCGTCATGCAGCAACGTCGCGGTGTGCAGAAATTCGATGGTGGCTGCCAGCAGGCGCAGGTCGTCGCCCTCGCGGCCCAGGGCCTTGCCACACAACAGCACCAATAAAGGACGCAGCCGTTTGCCCCCGGCAGACGTAATGTAGTCGCCGATTTTCGACACCAGCGGCACGCGCGAGGTCAGCTGCTTCTTGATGATCTCGTCGACGGCGCTAAAATCGTCCGCCACCGCGCGGTAGAAAGCTTGGGGTTGCATCAGCGAGAGTCGCTCCAGAAGGGTTGCGCGGCATGCTAGGTTGCGGGTAGGAGTGTGTCAAGGCGCGATGGACGGCCTCTTGTCAGCCACGCCTGGCTTGCGTACAATCGCGCACCCTGAACTTCCTGGGCAGCACCTGCCTTACGCAATTGCATTTGGGGCGTTCCAACCCATGCAGCCATGCCAGCCGACACTCTACTTATAAAGAGCTGGGTGAGCAGGATTATCGGAGAAATACCATGTCGTACGCAGTAATCGTTACCGGTGGCAAGCAATACAAGGTCGCCCCAGGTGAATACCTGAAGATCGAAAAACTGGAAATCGCCACTGGCGAATCCGTTACCTTTGATCGCGTTCTGTTGGTCGCCAATGGCGATGACGTGAACATCGGCGCTCCAGTTGTTGCTGGCGCTACCGTTGTGGCTGAAGTGATCTCCCAAGGTCGTCACGATAAAGTCCGCATCATCAAGTTCCGTCGTCGTAAGCACCACATGAAGCGCATGGGCCACCGCCAGTGGTACACCGAGATCAAAATCACCGGTATTCAGGCTTAATTTCAGCCTAATCCCTCACTAGGAGAATTGACTCATGGCACACAAAAAAGCTGGTGGTAGTACCCGTAACGGTCGCGACTCAGAAGCCAAACGCCTTGGCGTGAAGATGTATGGCGGCCAGGCTATCATCCCAGGCAACATCATCGTGCGTCAGCGCGGCACCCAATTCCACGCTGGCTACGGCGTTGGCATGGGTAAAGATCACACCCTGTTCGCTAAAGTCGCAGGCGTGATCAAGTTCGAAGTAAAGGGCGCCTTCGGTCGTCGTTACGTGAGCGTTGTCGCAGCTTAATCGCGACGTCGCTGGAGAAGCCCTGTCTTGCGACGGGGCTTTTTCGTTTATGGAGTGAGTCTCTTGCAAAGGTTTGCATGGGCTGTCGGTGCGAGAGTCGTTGACGGGTTTGCCGCGCTCATTTTTGCAAGAGCCTTACGTTTCAGGTTCATTAGCTCGTCCGCGTGGCGAGAGGCGTATTTTTCATGAAGTTTGTAGATGAAGTGTCCATTCGCGTGAAGGCGGGTGACGGCGGCAATGGCTGCATGAGTTTCCGCCGCGAAAAATTCATTGAGAATGGCGGCCCCAACGGCGGTGACGGTGGTGACGGCGGCTCGATCTACATGATCGCCGACGAGAACCTCAACACGCTGGTGGACTACCGCTATACCCGTCATTTCGACGCCGAGCGCGGCTCCAATGGCGGCAGCACCGATTGCACCGGCAAGAAGGGTGAAGACCTAGTGCTGCGCGTACCGGTCGGTACCACGGTAATCGACTCCGCCACGCAGGAAATCATCGGTGACCTGGTCAAGGCCGGTCAGCGCTTGCTGGTCGCGCACGGTGGCTGGCACGGTCTGGGTAACACCCGATTCAAGTCCAGTACCAACCGCGCGCCCCGGCAGACCACGCCAGGCAAGCCGGGTGAGCAGCGCGATCTGAAGCTGGAAATGAAAGTGTTGGCAGACGTCGGTCTGCTGGGCCTGCCGAACGCGGGCAAGAGCACGTTCATTCGGTCGGTGTCGGCTGCCAAGCCGAAGGTTGCCGACTATCCCTTCACCACCTTGGTGCCGAACCTGGGTGTGGTCAGCGTCGACCGCTGGAAGAGCTTCGTGGTCGCCGACATCCCCGGCTTGATCGAGGGTGCCTCCGACGGCGCGGGCCTGGGTATTCGTTTCCTCAAGCACCTGGCACGTACGCGGGTGCTGCTGCACCTGGTAGACATGGCGCCGCTGGATGAAACCAGCGCTGCCGATGCTGCCGAAGTGATCGTCAACGAACTGGTCAAGTTCAGTCCGTCCTTGGCCGAGCGCGAGCGCTGGCTGGTGCTGAACAAGTGCGACCAGATCCTCGAGGAAGAGCACGAGGAGCGGGTCAAGGAGATCGTCGATCGTCTGGAGTGGGAAGGTCCGGTCTATGTGATTTCGGCCATTGCCGGCGAAGGCACCGAGCGCCTCAGCCGGGACATCATGCGCTACCTGGAAGACCGTGCCGACCGTCTGGCCCGTGACCCGGCGTACGCCGAAGAGCTGAACGAGCTGGATCAGCGTATCGAAGACGAGGCGCGTGCCCAGCTGCAGGCGTTGGACGATCAGCGTGCATTGCGCCGCAGTGGCGTGAAGAGCGTGCACGATATCGGTGATGACGATGATTGGGATGAAGAAGACGCCGAAGACGGCCCGGAGATCATCTACGTTCGTGATTGACGGGGCGGGCGTGCTGGCCCGTCGCAGTTCCGCAAGGCCCAGCCTGTGGGAGCGGGTTCTACCTGCAATGCGGCCCCGATGACACGCACACCCTCTCGCATCACCGACCATCCTCGGTGTTAAACTAAGCGCCGCTCACATGAGCGGCGTTTTTGTTTTCTATCGGGCAAAGGTTGGCAGATGATGCGGAGCAAGGTGACGGGTGCGCAGCGCTGGGTCGTGAAAATCGGCAGCGCTCTGCTGACAGCGGATGGCAAAGGTCTGGATCGCGCGGCCATGGGCGTGTGGGTCGAGCAGATGGTTGCCTTGCACGAGGCGGGTGTCGAGTTGGTGCTGGTGTCCTCCGGTGCGGTGGCAGCTGGCATGAGTCGTCTGGGCTGGGCCAAACGCCCCAGTGGCATGCACGAGCTGCAGGCTGCCGCGGCCATCGGTCAGATGGGGCTGGTACAGGCTTGGGAGTCGAGCTTCGCCGAGCATGGTCGTCATACCGCGCAGATCCTGCTGACCCACGACGACCTTTCCGACCGCAAGCGCTACCTCAATGCCCGTAGCACCCTGCGCACGCTGGTGGAGCTGGGTGTGGTGCCGGTCATCAACGAAAACGATACCGTGGTCACCGACGAGATTCGTTTCGGCGACAACGACACCCTGGCCGCTCTGGTGGCCAACCTGGTAGAGGCAGACCTGCTGGTAATCCTCACCGACCGCGACGGTATGTTCGATGCCGACCCGCGCAGTAATCCCGATGCCCAACTGATTTTCGAAGCGCGCGCCGATGATCCGGCCCTTGATGCTGTGGCCGGCGGCACCGGCGGTGCGTTGGGACGAGGCGGCATGCAGACCAAATTGCGCGCTGCACGTCTGGCGGCCCGTTCCGGCGCCCATACGGTCATCGTTGGCGGTCGCATCGAGCGTGTGCTCGATCGCCTGAAGGCGGGTGAGCGGCTGGGTACCTTGCTTTCGCCTGAGCGGGAAATGCTCGCGGCCCGCAAGCAGTGGCTCGCAGGCCACCTGCAGACCCGCGGTACTCTGGTGCTCGACAGCGGCGCCGTGCAGGCGCTGACGAGCGGCCACAAGAGTCTGCTGCCGGTAGGGGTGAAGGTCGTGCAGGGCAGCTTCCGTCGCGGCGAAATGGTGGTGTGTGTGGGCCCCGATGGTCGCGAAGTCGCCCGTGGTCTGGCCAACTACAGCGCCCTGGAGGCGCAGAAAATTATCGGTCAGTCGTCCGAAGCCATCGAGGGCTTGCTGGGCTATATTGCCGAGCCGGAACTGGTGCATCGCGACAATCTGATCCTCGTTTGATCTCCCAAGGAATGTCCCGATGAAAGTGCTCAAGGCTGCTGTGGCCGGTCTGATGTTGCTGCCCGTACTGGCTGCTGCCGAAGAAATCGGCCAGGTATCGACAGTGTTCAAGTTCGTCGGCCCCAACGACCGTATCGTGGTCGAGGCCTTCGATGATCCCAAGGTCCTTGGCGTCACCTGTTATCTGTCGCGCGCCAAGGCGGGTGGAGTCAAGGGTGGGCTGGGTCTGGCGGAGGACCGTGCCGAGGCATCGATCGCGTGTCGTCAGGTGGGGCCCATCCAACTGCCGGCGGACTTGAAGGAAGGCGAAGAGGTGTTCAAGGAACGCACCTCGCTGGTGTTCAAGACCATGCAGGTAGTGCGCTTTCACGACAAGAAGCGCAACGCGTTGGTGTATCTGGTGTACAGCGATCGGTTGATCGAAGGCAGCCCGCAGAATGCGGTAACCGCAATCCCGATTCGGCCTTGGGTGGCTGAGTGAGTTGAGGGGGTTGGGAGGTCGGTGGTGAATGGTCCCCTCACCCCAGCTCTCCCGGGCCGCCGTATCGCCCTAGGGGAGAGGGAGC
>NZ_DFUE01000054.1:10888-14573 GCF_002379585.1 Pseudomonas sp. UBA4194 | reverse complement strand
GCGCTTGAACCCAAGAAACCTAGGGCGCGCCGCAAAACCCCTGTGGTAAGGAGCTGGCCCCAGAGGGGAGTCGCAGTAGGCGGGTCAGAATTCTGAAATTGAGGCATCCCGGCAGCCACCATCGCGGGTAGAACCCGCTCCCACAGAAGGCGGGGTTGAACCCCACCACCCCGGCTCCCCCGCCAATCCCATGTAGGAGCGGGCTCTGCCCGCGATGGCGTCAGTGGTGGCGCCGCAGGCAGCGCAGGACATCACCACCTGTGGGAGCGGGCTCTGCCCGCGATGGCGTCAGTCGTGGCGCCGCAGGCAGCGCAGAGGATCACCACCTGTGGGAGCGGGCTCTGCCCGCGATGGCGTCAGTCGTGGCGCCGCAGGCAGCGCAGAAGATCACCACCTGTGGGAGCGGGCTCTGCCCGCGATGGCGTCAGTGGTGGCGGCGCAGGCAGCGCAGGAGATCACCGATATCCGTCCCGGCACCCATCCCCAGGCACAGCGCGATCACCTGCTGCACCTGGGTCGATGGCAGCACGTTGCCCGCCAACGCACTGAACTTGGCAATCAATTGCTCATCGGTCATGGGGTTCAAAGGCCCACCCAGCGGCAAGGCCACCTGGCGCTCCAACTTGCGCCCATCCCGGGTCGACACCTGCACCCACGGTTCATCCAGCGCGGCGAACCGATCATCGACACGCATCCGAACGCGGGCCATGAACGCGCGTACCTGCTCATCCTCTCGCACCGCCGGAGCGTAACTGTCCAGGCCCGCGTCACCGCGCAGGCAGCGCACCGTCACGGCATAGGGCAGGCTCATCTGCGCCGCGGCCAAGCTGCTGGTATCCACCCCCGCGCACATTTCTACAAGAAACGCACTGGCGCGCACATCGATGACTTCGATCGCGTCCCAACCGATGTCCAGCTCCATCAGCAGTTGCCCGATGGCATCGATCGCCGAATGGGTACCGCGACAGGCCGCGTGCGGCTTGATCGAACAGCGCGCCAGCTTCCACACCACCCCCAGGTCCGCCGTCAGGGCTGCCGGTTGCGCGTCTGCACCGGCCAAGGTGGTGAGATAGCCGCCCCACCCTGCTTCGAATATCTGCCCCGGCCCGGTCATACCGGCGCGGGCCATCAACGCCGCTAGCAGACCACCCTCCGCCGGTCTCCCAGCGTGCAGCTTCTTGCTGTCGGCGCCATCGTGAATGAACGACCACAGGCCGCCGCTCATGCTTGCTGCCAGCCCCAGAGCTGCGGCCGTCTGCCGGGCGTCGAGGCCCAGCAACCGGGCGCACGCCGCTGCCGCGCCAAACACCCCGCATGTGCCGGTGGAATGCCAACCTGCGCCATTGTGCGAAGAGTAGCCACCACAGGCTTCGAGCACCCGACGGGCAACGTCGTAGCCCAGCACCATCGCGCACAGCAGCTCCTCGCCCGACGGCGCGGCAGCGCACAGCGGAATCGCCGCGAACATCGCCGGGACCACCACGGCGCCCGAGTGGTCGCAGCCACCGGAATCATCCAGCTCCAGCGCGTGTGCGGCGACACCATTCACCAGTGCAGCGCTGCGCGCGCTCAACCGATGGCGTGTGCCCCATACCGCCGCTTCTCCGGGACCTTCGCTGGCCAGCACAGCGCTCAGGCAACGTTGCCCGAGCTCGGTCCCAGAGCCCGCCAGGGCTGCGCCCAAGGTGTCGAGCAGGTGTCTCCGGGCCTTGTCCAGCAGTGCTTCGGGCAGCGCCTGATAACGGGTGTCGACGATGAAGTGGCTCAACTGTTCAAGGCTGTTCATGCAGGGCTCCGGGCTGGTGACGGGCAAACACCGCGGCGGGATGGTCAGACTCCGCGCCGGGTCTATCCGCAGAGGTAGCCTGCGCCCACCATGTTGCGACCTCTTCGGCACTGCTAATCCATACGCCGGGTTGCCCCTTCAGCCAGCCGAGGCACTCATCGAGCAGCGCGATGCGGCCGACGGTGCCGAGGATTTCCGGATGCAGGCGCATGACCGCACACAGCCCGAAACGCTGAAACCCGGCCAGGTCGCGCTGCCAGTTATCGAGCACCTCGGCATAGCTGGCGATGCGGGCCTGACTGGCGGGCACGGCGGGCGCCAGGTTGAAAGCAAAGTACGGCGCGTCTTCCAGTTCGCAGTGCAGCGGCAGTTCCACCAGTGCATTGCCAGGGCCGGGATGCAGATAAGGCAGATCGTCGCCGGCCCACGACGATGACCAGCGCAGACCAGCGCTGCGCAGCACATCGGCAAAACCGGGCGCGTAACTGCCGGCCGGGGCGCGAAAGCCCCGCGGCCGCTCGCCAGTCAGTTGCTCCAGTACCGCACAACCGCGCAGCAGCGAGGCTTGCTGAGCGGCCAGATCCAGGGTGGAGAAGTTCTCGTGCCGGTAGCCGGCGCAGGCGATCTCGTGGCCGGCGGCGTGGATCGAGCGGATCACCTCGGGGTTTTCCTGCGCGACGATCCCCGGGATGCACCACGTGGTCCGCACTCCCTGTTCAGCGAAGACATCCAGCAGGCGCTGGACACCCCGGGTGGTCCCGTAGCGCCACACCGACAGACTCTTGTCGCGTCCTGCCATGGTCGGCACCTGGGTGAGAATGCCGTGAATATCGTTGTAATCGATGGTCAGCACCGCCGCGCTGGTATAGGGCGCAGGCCAGCGGCCGTTGAAATCAGGCGTGCTCATGCAGGCTTCTCCAATGCAGCGCGACGTCGTTGCAGGTGGCGAACCAGACATCGCCGTGGCTGCGCATGTGCTGCAGAAACTGCTCGATCAGGCCGATGCGGCCAGGCTTGCCGCAGATTTTGGGGTGCAACAAGGTGGTCATGCACAGCCCCTCGCGGTAGGTGCCGTCGAACTCGCGGCACCAGTTGTCCAGGGTCTGCCGGTAGCTGGCGATACGGTCTAGGCCGACGGGGTAATCCGGGCTGCGGGTGTAGGCCAGCGAGGCGTAGTCGTCCAGTTCCCAGCGTCCGGGGATTTCGACCAGACGGCGGGACTGCCCAGGGATGTCGATGAAGTAAGGCCGGTCGTCACCGCGCATGCTGCTCGAATAGGTGACGCCGCAGTCCATAAGCAACGCCGGGGTCTGGGCGTGCCAGTCGCCGGAGGGGGTACGAAACCCGGTGGCGGTGATGCCTAGATAACGCTTGAACACGCCGGCGCTGATGGCCATGACCTCGCGCTGAGCGTCGAGGTCCAGGGCATAGAAAGATTCGTGACGGTAGCCGTGATAAGCAACTTCATGGCCCCGTTCGACAATGGCCTGACATTGCCGCGGCCAGTTTTCCACGACCCAGGCGGGGATGAAGAAGGTGGCGGGTATGGCCTGGGCGTCGAGGACGTCGAGCAGGCGCGCCAAGGCGCGATAAGGGCCGTAGCCGCCGAAGGTGAAGTATTCCGGTTTGTGCCAGAGGGAGCCGTCGAGCATGGCGCCGCCGGTGGGGCCGTCCAGGTCGAAAGCCATGGCCACACAGGCCCGGGCGCTGCCGGGCCAATTGGGCGATGGGATTTGCATAGTGGGGTGGACTCCAGTGGGTTTTTTTGGGACGGGTGTGGGGGGCTGGGATTTGGGGTGAATGGTCCCCTCACCCCAGCCCTCTCCCTGAGGGAGAGGGAGCCAAGAGCGGATCGCGGTGCTCCGGCTTGCGGCGATAGGCCCCCTCTCCCCCAGGGAG
>NZ_DFUE01000054.1:0-10832 GCF_002379585.1 Pseudomonas sp. UBA4194 | reverse complement strand
GACCATTCACCACCGATCCCCGCCCCCGCCTACAACCTCAAATACCCTTGTTCAACGTCGCCTTCTCCAACCCACCCTTCTCCAGCCCCCACTTCTTCAGAATGTTCTGATAGGTGCCATCGGCGATCATCCCATCCAGCGTCGCAATGATCGCCGCGCTCAGTTCGTGATTGGTCTTGGCCACACCCAGGCCGGTCAACTGCACCGCGATCGGCTCGCCGATGACTCGATACGCACCAGGCTCCTGGCCCTGGATATACGGCAGGGTTTCACTGCCTTGCACGGCTGCATCAAGACGCGCCTGGCGCAGTTGCGCGCGGGCGTCGGCAGAACCTTCGGTACCTACCACCACGATGGCGGGCTTGCCATTGGCCTCGCAATTGGCGGCGCTCCACTTGGCAATCTCGACCGGGAACGTGGTGCGGCGGCTGGTGCCCACGCGCTTGCCACACAGATCCATCGCTTCCTTCACGTCACTACGGCTGTCCAGCACGTAGTACTGCGGGCCGGTGCGGAAATAGTCGACGAAGTCCACGGTCTTCTGTCGCTCCGGGGTATCGGTCATGCCCGACAGCACGATATCCAGACGTTGCGTCACCAACCCGCTGACCATCTGTTCGAAAGCCGTTTCCTGCCACTTCACCTCGACGCCCAGGCGCTTGCCGATTTCCATGCCCAGGTCGTAATCCACGCCAGTGAGCTGATTGGTCGCCGGGTCCTTGAAGTCCATCGGTGGATAGTTGGGCATGATGCCGGCGGCGATGAAGCCTTTGTCCTTGATCGCCTTGGGCACGGTGGCGGTCTCGGCGGCCCAGCTCGGCAAGGTCACCAGTGCGGCCAGTGCGGCGGTCAATGCAAACGTTATTTTCATAGTGCAGGTCCGTAGTGGAAGGAAATGAGGGCAGTCAATTGAGTACCGCTGCGATGAACTCTTGGGTTCTTGGATTTCGCGGGTTCATCAGTACATCTTCAGGCGAGCCGGTCTCGATGATCTGGCCGGCGTCCATGAACACCACACGGCTGGCCACCTCACGGGCGAAGCCCAGTTCGTGGGTCACTACGATCATGGTCATGCCGCTGGCGGCCAGGTCGCGCATCACCGACAGCACTTCGCCCACCAGCTCCGGGTCCAGGGCCGAGGTCGGCTCGTCGAACAGCATCAGCTTGGGTCGCATGGCCAGCGCTCGGGCGATGGCCACCCGCTGCTGCTGGCCGCCGGACAATTCGATGGGGTAGCTGTTAGCCTTGGCCACCAGCCCTACCCGCTCGAGCAGGTCCATGGCCTGCTCGCGGCATTCCTTGAGGGGCCGGCGCAGCACCTGCGACGGCCCTTCGATGATGTTTTCCAGCACGGTCATGTGGGCGAACAGATTGAAGCGCTGAAAGACCATGCCGGTGGCCAGGCGCTGCCGGGCGATCTGCACGTCGCTGAGTTCGATCAGCTTGTGCTCCACGGCGCGGTAGCCGACGATCTCGTCATCCACCCACAGCCCGCCCTGATCGACTTTTTCAAGCTGGTTGATGCAGCGCAGCAAGGTGCTCTTGCCCGACCCGGACGGGCCGATGATGCACACCACCTCGCCGTGTGGGACGTCCAGATTGACGTCCTTGAGGGCCTGGAATTCGCCGAAGAATTTGTTGACGTTGACCGCCTTGACGATGTTTCGCATGTTGCTTTCCTCCAAGGTCGGTGATCAGTTGCGCTTGCCGCTGCCGCGGCCGAAACGTCGTTCCAGACGGCTCTGGCCCCAGGTCAGCACGGTGACCACGGCCAGGTACCAGATGCCCGCGACGATCAGCAATTCCATGACACGTGCGTTGGCGTAGTAGATGTTCTGGGCGTTGTGCAGGATTTCCGAGTACTGGATCACGCTGGCCAGGCTGGTCATCTTCACCATGCCGATGAACTCGTTGCTCACCGGTGGAATGATGATGCGCATGGCCTGAGGCAGGATGATCCGGCGCAGCGCCTGCAAGCGCGGCATGCCGATCGACTTGGCCGCTTCGTACTGGCCGGTGTCGACCGACAGCAGCCCGGCGCGCACCACTTCCGAGGTATAGGCGCCCTGGTTGATGCCCAGGCCCAACAAGGCCGCGGCGAACGGTGTAATGAATTCCACCGTCTTGACTTCGAACAAGCCAGGGATACCCAGGGTTGGAAAGATCAACGCCAGGTTGAACCACAGCAGCAATTGCAGGATCAGCGGCGTGCCGCGAAACAGCCACACGTAGGCTCCGGCGACATAGCGCAGCAGCGGGTTCTGCGACATGCGCATGACCGCCACGATCACCCCCAGCACCACCCCCAGCGCCATGGCCAGGATCGACATGGTGATGGTGTTGAGCAGGCCGAACATGATCGATTCGGCGGTGAGGAACTGGGCAACGAACGACCATTCGATGTTGCCCCGGGCGAAGGCCTGAGCCATCGCCGCCAGCATCAGCACAATCACTGTGGCCCAGACCATCCGTCCGTAATAACGGCGCGGTACGACCTTGTAGGTGGAGATGTCATAGCGCGCATCGGCGAGCGCGCTGGGTGTTTTGGTGGCTTGCGTCTGGTTCATGGCCAATCCCCGAGTGTTCAGCCGCGTGGGCCGCTGTAATCCAGCGCCCAGCTGTGGTGTGCCTCAAGCTGCTGCTTGAAACGCTCTATCTGCGCCACGACACGGTGCGGCGCCGTGCCGTTCCAGCCGCTGCGTGCGGCCAACGCCGCTTCCAGCGTCAGGGCCTCGAGGACATCGGGGGTCAGGCGCGGGTCCACCGCCGCCAGCAATGCCGGCGTCGATTGCTCCAGGCCGATGCCGTTTTCTTCACACGCCTGGACCAGCTTGCCGGTGATCTCATGGGCCTCCTTGAACGGAACGCCGCGCAGCGACAGCCAGTCAGCGACTTCGGTGGCCAGGGTGAAACCCAATGGCGCCTGACGCAGCAACTCGTCGACCCGCACGGTCATGGTTCGCACCATGCCGGCAAACGCCGGCAGTACCAGGTGCAGGGTTTCCAGGCTGTCGAGCACCGCGTGCTTGTCTTCGCTCAGGTCACGGTTGTACGACAGCGGTTGGGCCTTGAGTACCGACAGAATCCCGGTGAGTGTGCCGATCAGGCGGCCCGATTTGCCCCGGGCCAGTTCGGCGATATCCGGGTTCTTCTTCTGCGGCATGATCGAGCTGCCGGTGGCGTAGCCATCGTCCAGATCGACCCAGTTGAATTGCCGTGAGGTCCACAGGCAGAACTCTTCGGCCAGCCGCGAGACATTGACGCCCAACATGCTGGTGATGAACAGGAATTCGGCGACGTGATCGCGGCTGGCGACTGCATCGATGGAGTTTTCGCAAGGGCCGACGTAGCCCATCTCCAGAGCCGAGCTGTGGGAGTCGCGGGCAATCGCCGAACCGGCCATGGCCGCTGCGCCCAGCGGCGACAGGTTGAAACGCCGGTCCCAGTCCTGCAGCCGCTGCAGGTCACGGTGGATGGACTGGGCATGAGCCATCAGGTGGTGGCCGAACACGATCGGTTGCGCCTGCTGCAGATGGGTGAAACCGGGGGCGACGGTTTGCACGTGTTGCTCGGCCTGCGCCACCAGCGCGTGTTGCAGGTCGAGGATGGCCAAGGCCAGCACCCGTACCTGATCCCGCAACCACAAGCGCATGTCATTGGCCGACTGGTCGTTGCGTGAACGTCCCGCCCGCAGTTTGCCGCCCAGGGTGCCGAGGCGCTCGGTGAGCAGGCGCTCGATGAAGGTATGAACGTCCTCGTCCGCCGGTATCGGCGCTACCTTGCCAGCGGCAAAATCCTCATCGATGGACGCCAGCGCGGCGATGATCTGCCGAGTTTCTTCAGCATTCAGCAGGCCGGCACGCTGCAGTTCGTTGGCGTGGGCCTTGGAGCCAGCCACATCGTAGGGGGTCAAGCGAAAATAGGCCTTGGGCGAGCGAGACAGGTTGGCCATGGCCTCGGCCGGGCCAGTCTTGAAGCGAGCACCCCAGAGGCGGTCGGTAGGTTCAGACATCGATGAAAATCTCCGCTGGCACGTTGCTTGCTGAAACCCTTCAGTGCGACAGATAGCGCAAGGCAGGCTCAACACGACAGGCATTAAGGTTTGTTGACGGGTCAAATGGACAGAGACCGGATGAGAGGGATGCTAGAAAACAGAACTGACGGGGTAAATGTTTTAAATGGAAAGTCAACTTTCTGATTCTGGAAATGTACCGAAAAGAGCAGGCGATACTGCCCTCTCCATGGCCACCGCCATGGACCTCAAGTTATTCAAGGTATTCAAGGCCGTGGTGGAAGCTGGCGGCTTTACTGCGGCGCAAACTGAACTGAACATCGGCCTGGCGGCAATCAGCAAACAGATATCGGATCTGGAAATCAGATTGGGCATGCGGCTGTGCACCCGCGGCCGGGAGAAGTTTGGCCTCACCGAACAAGGCAAGGTGATCTACCAGGCCAGCCTGGATCTGTTCGTAGCGCTGGATGACTTTCGCGGGCGCCTGGGCAATGTTCGCGGCGAGCTGCTGGGCGACCTCAATATCGCCGTCATCGACAACACCTGCACCGACCCCAACTCACCGCTGGTGCAGGTGCTCAAAGGCCTGCAGGCCAAGGCTCCCAAGGCGCGGCTGCGGCTCAACGTAGCGCCGCTGGAGGAAATCGAACAGGGCATTCTCAAAGGCCGGTTCGCTGCCGGTATCGTCCCGGTGTATGGCGACAAGAGCGAATTCGAGGTGCTGCCGCTGTATCGGGAAACGGCGGAATTGTATTGCTCCAGCGAACATCCGTTCTTCGCTCTGCGCGACGAAGACATCGACGACCTGCAACTGGCCCAGGCCGAATATATCGAGCACGCCTACGCTGCACATCAGGATAAATTCAAACCGGGCGCGCTGCGTAACATGAGTGCGATTGCCACACAAGTGGAAGCGGTGGGCATGCTGGTAATGACGGGGCGCTACCTGGGTTATTTACCCAATCACTGGGCGAGAAGTTACGTGGAGCGCGGCCAGATGCGCGCAGTCAAACCCCGCAGCTTCCGCATTTCCACGCCCTTCAAGTTGCTGTACCGACAACATGTGCCGCGCAATCCATTACTGGAGGTATTCCTGCAGTTGATTCAGGACAATGTGGGCGATAACGTCACGGTCATGCCCCATAGTCAGTAATGCGCCACGCTGGTGCGAACGGCTAATCCGGAAAGATTATCGCGCTATAAAAGCGCACAAAACTTTCACTCTTCCAACTGCGCCGCAGCCTCACGCATCACATTTAGAAATTGCACCTCGGCCCTACTCAAACGTAATTCCCTGTTCCACAGCAAATTGATATCCAAGGTACACACGCTGTCCGCCGGCGGTAGTTTCCACAGCCGACCTTCGGCAACTTCGCGCTCGCACAGATGATGCGGCAGACAGCCAATGCCAAAGCCGGCCAACACCAGCCGCAATACTTCCTGCGTATTGGCCGAGGACGCGAGTACCGGGCCATGCCAACGATGGCGGTCGCGAAATTCGGCCAAAGCGCTGAGGGTGCCACCGAGCAGGTCACCGGTAAAAATGGTCAGCGGTTCGTCGCTCAACGCTTCCACCGTGAGGCCTTGACGGCCGAACAGCGGGTGTTGTTCGCTGCAGTAGAAACCATACTCTTCGCGGGTCAGGCATTCCTGGGCAAGCCATGGATAGCGCGCACGGTTGACTGCCAGGCCAAAGGTGGCGGTCTTCTGCGCCAGGGCGCTGAGGATTTCGTCACTGGATTGCACGACGATCTCCAACGCCACTCCAGGAAACTCGCGGTGTAGCCTGGCGAGCGCTCTATCATAGGCTTTGCAGCATATTCCGCTGACGGCCAGCAGGCGTACCTTGCCAACGATCTGATCGGAGGCGGCTTCCAGGGCTGCGTCCAATTGGGTGAAATGACCCTGCACGTCGTTGGCGATGCGCAAGGTCTCGATGCCGGCGCTGGTGAGTTGGAAGCGCGGGCCATTGCGCTCGATCAGTGCGGCGCCAAGTTGTTCCTCCAGGCGTTTGAGGGCCTGGCTGACGGCGGGCTGGGACAGGTGCAGGCGCACGGCGGCGCGGCTGATGCTCAACTCCTGGGCGATGGCCTGGAAGGTGCGCAGCAGGTTCCAGTCGACCCGCTCGCTGGAAGAGCGCGATGCCGGACGGGCTGGAAAAGCTGGGTTGCCGGTCAACTTACTCATCGATGAATCTCTTTATTGGCCACTCGAATATTCAATATAAGAAATACCACATTGCCCTCTTCGAGACACTCTTATAAAACTAGCGCCACGTTCTTGCTCCTATTAATCGATGGACTCCACCGTGACTTCCACCTCCGTTACCGTTGCCCCCGAGTCCGAATGGACAGCCCGTTGCGAGTTGGCTGCCCTGTATCGATTGATCGCACACTTTCGCATGACCGACTTGATCGACACCCATATATCCCTGCGACTCGATGACGCATCCGGGCACTTTCTCATCAACCGTTACGGCGTGTTGTTCGAGCATATGAAGGCCAGTGATCTGGTGCGCATCGACGGCGAGGGCCAGGTGGTCGACAGCCGCTTTCCAGATCACCGGGTCAATCGCGCGGGCTTCGTCATCCACTCGGCGATCCATGCCGCACGGCCCGACCTGCACTGCGTGATCCACACCCATACCGCTGCCGGCATCGCGGTTTCGGCGCAGGCCGATGGGTTGTTGCCGATCAGCCAGCACGCCCTGAAGTTCTACAACCGTCTGGCCTATCACCAGTACGAAGGCATTGCCCTGCGCGTGGAGGAACGCGAGCAGCTTGTGCAAGATCTGGGCCCGCACAGCGCGATGATCCTGCGCAACCATGGCTTGTTGGCTGCCGGCGGCGGCGTGGCTGAAGCCTTCCAGAACATCTATATGCTCGAGCGCGCCTGTCAGGCTCAGGTGCAGGCCCTGGCGGGCGGGCGCGAACTGATCATCCCCAGCCCGCAAACCTGCGAGTTCACCGCGCAGCAATTCGAGGGCGACGACGAGTCGGGGCTCATCGATCTGGCCTGGGAAGCCGCGTTGACCCTCATCGCCCATCAGCGGGACGACTACTGCGCCTGAACCGAACCGCTAACGCGCGTATCACGCTTTCACCTCTCGACAACAAAGGTATCGCCGGCCATGAACGGTGAACCGTCCCTCTGCTTAACCGAATGCTGCCGACATAAACGCCCCCCCGACCGGCGGGTGCACGAGAGTCCAGGAGCCGTTTCAATGCATTTGAAGACCCTTAGCCTGACTGCTATCGCAGTCGCCGTAGGCGCAACCCAACCTGTTTTCGCCAGCCAGCAGTCCGATGCGACTGGCTTCACCGAAGGCGCTCACTTCACCGTCAAGACTCGCAACATGTACATGAACCGCGATCAGCGTGCTGAAGGCGCGGCCCAGAGCTATGGGGAAGAATGGGCTCAGGGTTTCGTCGGCGTGCTGGAATCGGGATTCACCCAGGGCACCGTCGGTTTCGGTATCGACCTGCTGGGTCAGTTCGCACAGAAACTGGACACCGGTGATGGTCGCACCGGCGGCGGCACCGGTCTGCTGGAACAAGGCAGCAGCGGCGCCAAGGACAATCAGTCCGAACTGGGCGGCGTGCTGAAGATGCAGATCTCCAACACGGTGCTCAAGTACGGTACGCAGATCACTTCGGTGCCGGTGCTGGGCACTTCCGACAGCCGTTTGCTGCCTGAAACCGTGGAAGGTTTCTCGGTGAACAGCAAGGAGTTCAAGGATCTGACCCTGGCCGCGGGCCATTTCACCGGTCTGAGCAACCGTAACCAGTCGTCGCGGGACAGCGGTCGCATGACGTCGGTCGACTACGTCGGCGGCACCTACAAGATCACCCCACAGTGGGGCGCCAGCCTGTACTACGGCGACACCGACAACTACTTCCGCAAGTACTACGTCAACACCAACTACGTGCTGCCGCTGAGCGACAAACAGTCGCTGAAGTTCGACTTCAACGGCTATGACACCAAGAGCACCGGCCAGGAACGCAGCGGTGAGCTGGACAACCGCATCTGGAGTATCTCGGCGGGCTACTCGGTGGGTGCGCACACCTTCGTGCTGGCTCACCAACAGGTCACCGGTACCGGTGACTACGTCTACGGCCCGGACGGCAACGCTTCCTATGTGTTCGCCAACTCCGTGCAGTATTCCGACTTCAACTACGAAGACGAGAAGTCCTGGCAGGCTCGCTACGACATCAACCTGGCGACCTACGGCGTGCCTGGTCTGAGCTTCATGACTCGCTACGTCAAGGGCACCGATTTCAACACCGCCGCCACCGACAACGGCAAGGCGTGGGAGCGCGATATCGAAGGTCGCTACGTGGTACAGAGCGGCAAGGCCAAGGACTTGAGCGTGCGGGTCCGCCATGCCAGCTATCGCAGCAGCGATCGCGGCGGCCAGATCGACGAAGTGCGGATCATCACCGATTATCCGTTCAACGTGTTCTGACTTTCAGGCAGGCCATAAAAAACGCGGCCATGGCCGCGTTTTTTTTACTTCGTGGGAATCAGGCGGCTGGCTGCAGCGTCGCCATGTCGATCACGAAGCGGTATTTCACGTCACCGGCATGCATGCGTTCGAAGGCTTCGTTGATGTTGCGGATGTCGAGCATTTCGATGTCGCAGGTGATGTTGTGCTCGGCGCAGAAATCCAGCACTTCCTGGGTCTCCTTGATACCGCCGATCAGCGATCCAGCGAGCACGCGTCGCTTCATCACCAGATTGGCAGCGTTCAACGCAGGCTCGACCGGCTGGATCAGGCCAACCAGGATGTGCACGCCATCGAAGCGCAGGGTTTCCAGGTAGGGGTTCAGGTCGTGAGGCACCGGAATGGTGTCCAGCAGGAAGTCGAAGCGTCCGGCAGCGGCCTGCATCTGTTCGGCATCGGTGGACACGATCGCGTGGTCGGCGCCCTGGCGACGGCCTTCGGCGGCCTTGCTGGCGGAGCGGGTGAACAGGGTCACTTCAGCGCCCATGGCCTTGGCGAACTTGATGCCCATGTGGCCCAGGCCGCCCATGCCCAGGATGCCGACTTTGTCGCCTGCCTTGACGCCGTAGTGCTTGAGCGGCGAGTAGGTGGTGATACCGGCACACAGGATCGGCGCGGCATTGGCGGCATCCAGTGCATCCGGAATGCGCACCACGAATTTTTCGCTGACCACGATGCTGTCCGAGTAGCCGCCCATGGTGTTGCTGCCGTCCACGCGGTCGGGTGTGGCGTAGGTCATGGTCGGGCCTTCCAGGCAATACTGCTCCAGGTCGGCATGACAGGCGTCGCAGTGCTGGCAGGAGTCGACCATGCAGCCGACGCCGACGCGATCGCCCACGGCGTATTTCTGCACGTCGGCGCCGACGGCGACAACGCGGCCGACGATTTCATGGCCCGGCACCAGTGGGTACACCGCGATGCCCCAGTCGTTGCGTGCCTGGTGCAGGTCGGAGTGGCAAACGCCGCAGTAGAGGATCTCGATGCTGACATCGTCGGCGCGCAGGGCACGACGGTCGAAGCTCAGTGGCGCCAGGGGGGTAGTGGGTGACAGCGCGGCATAACCGAGTGCTTTGGTCATTGAAGAGGCCTCATCGGACGTTGGGAAACAAGGCGAACCATTGTCCGGGTTCGCACCCTGCCCGGCCATGTCCGATCCTGCGCCGTGCGTGCCTATTCCTCCGACACTGGATTAAAATGCCGTGCCGGCGTGCGATCATGACGGCGTCCCAAATATCCTGCCTTTCGGTACCCCATGTCTTTGACGAAACACCTCGACGCCAATGCCCGCCTGGTGCAGCTGATCGAACCCCTGGCCACGGCCGATGACTTCCTGACCACCGCCATCGATGGATTGCTGGTGGTGTCGTGCCGCAGCAACATTGCCCGGACCGCACAAATCTACGAGCCGAGCCTGATGGTGATCGCCCAGGGCAGCAAGCTGGCCTATCTGGGCGAGCGCACCCTGGAGTATGGCGCTGGGCACTACTTGATCCAGGCACTGCCTGTGCCGTTCGAGTGCGAGACCTTCGCCACGCCCGAACTGCCGTTGCTGGGGGTATCGATTCCGATCGACCGGGCGTTGCTGGGCGAACTGGTGCTGGCCATGGAGCCGGGCAAGAGCGAGGCGCAGACCTTGCAGTCGATGACCGCAGTGGCGCTGGATGACACCATGCGCGGGGCGGTGGAGCGACTGCTACAATGCCTGCACGATCCCCAGGAGCGTCTGGTGATGGCGCAGGCGCGCTTGCGCGAGGTGCTGTTTGCCGCACTGCGCGGGCCCAACGGCCACGTGTTGCGGGCACTGGTGGAACAGCAGGGGCAATTCGCGCGTATCGCTGGCGCGCTGTCCTGGCTGCATGCCCATTATGACGAGCCCTTGCAGGTCGACGATCTGGCCCGCCGGGCGAACATGAGCGCGTCGACCTTTCACGAGCACTTCAAGCGCAACACCCTGGCCTCGCCGGTGCAGTACCTCAAGCGCCTGCGCTTGCTGAAAGCCCGCGCGTTGTTGGTAGCCGATGCCTTGAACGTGAACCAGGTGGCCCTGCGGGTGGGCTACCAGAGCACTTCGCAGTTCAGCCGCGAATACAAAAGACTCTTCAACCGCAGCCCCGGCCAGGAACGAGACCTACGCTGACCCTCCCGCCCCATATCACCGCATCCCCCCCTGTAGGAGCGGCGTCCAGCCGCGAAGAGGCCCGCACTGACCACGCACATCCCGGATCCCGCGCCAACCATCCCGACGCCTTCGCGGCTTCACGCCGCTCCTACGGGGGGGCATATCTGTAGGAGCGGCGTCCAGCCGCGAAAGGGCCG
>NZ_DFUE01000051.1:6612-11664 GCF_002379585.1 Pseudomonas sp. UBA4194 | reverse complement strand
CCAGCCGAAATTGCCCTGGCAGTGATGGCAGATGTGCTGCGCGCCGCCAACGGAGTGGACCGGCGAACCCTTTAAGATCAGCGATGCATCAGCCACGACAATCCGCTTCTAGCCCCCTCTCCCCCAGGGAGAGGGCTGGGGTGAGGGGACCATTCACCGCTAATCCCAAAGCCCACCGCCGCTCACGGATTCCTGGCCAGTTGCCCCGGCTGCAATACCCGCTTCGCGTTCAGATACGCCTTCTGCCAATACGGTTTGTTCAGATAATCCAGTTTCACCGTTCCGCCCGTGGCGGGCGCGTGTACGAAGCGGCCCTCGCCGACATAGATGCCGGCATGACTCACTTGCGACCCTCCGCTGGTGGCGAAGAACACCAGGTCACCGGACTGCAGGTGCGTCTGGTCGACATCCGGTGAGCGCATCACGATCATCTCCCTCGTCGAGCGCGGAAGGGCAATACCAGCGGCGTCACGGTAGACGAAGCTGATCAGCCCGCTGCAATCGAAACCCGAGTCTGGCGTATTGCCGCCCCAGCGGTAGGGTGTACCCACCAGCCCAAGCGCCCGGAACAGCACATCGTCGGCAGCACCGACCATATCGTTGTTGGGGTTCATGACCACGGGATTGATGACCTTGGGCGTCATTACCTTGACCGGTGGCGCGCTGGCGCAGCCACCCAGAACGGCGGCGATGACCATTGTAGCGATGAGGCGTGCCTGGGTAGACATAAACCGAACCATCCTGATCCAACTGCCGTAATAGACTAGATTCATTACCCGAAAACACAAACGGCGCTGAGACTCTAGCCTCACCGCCGTTGTTCACACCCGTACTGACTACTTGCTCGACACCATGGTCGTTGGCGCCATGGCCAATGCCCGTTTGGCTTCGATAAACGTCTTGCTCCAGTAGCTGTCGCCGAGACTGTCGACGCGCACACCGCCGCTGCGACGGCTGCTGGAGTGGATGAACTGGTCGTCACCCAGGTAGATCCCAGCGTGGCTCACCCGGCCGCGGCCGTTGGTGCTGAAAAACAGCAGGTCGCCTGGCTTGAGCTTGTTGCGCGCGACCAGCGGGGCTTTCACGTTGATCATTTCGCGGGTGGAACGCGGCAAGGTCATGCCGGCTTCCTCGCGGAACAGATACCCGATGAAACCGCTGCAATCGAAACCGGATGTCTGCGTGGTCCCGCCAAAGCGGTAGCGAGTGCCGATCAGCGACTTGCCACGCTCCAGAATGCTGTCCGCCAACAGTGGCAAGGCGTAGGCCTTGTTGCTGTCAAACTCGGCCAGCTCATCTTCGGTGGCGATTTCTTCTTCGAAAACCAGCGAAGCCTTCGAAGGCGACTGATTCTGTTGAACCGTGATCGGGTTCAATACCTGCTGTTGCGATACCGGCGACTGAGCCGCGCAACCGACCAGCAGGGTCAAGAGTGCGATGGGCACGAGGGGTGCTAAGCGATTGAGCATGGGCACGACCGTGGCGAGTCAGAATTAAAGTGAGTGGGACTATACCTGTATTGCCATCATTTGCAAATTCAATCGAACGAAATGTGACTTGTGAGATTTATCGGAACATCTAACGCCCCATTTTGCGGCCAGGCATCCCCTGCGGTGCGCGATTTTGAAGCCATGGGACTGATATTCATGACAAATCCACTGACCGGTCAGGGCCGGTTATCGAGAGGTGGATATATGCAAAACGGGCAGTCATGGCTGTGGTTAGAACCGCATCGAAGCCCTGGCCGGAGTGCTCATAGAGTGTCTGAATCGCGGGATTGGCGGCCGAACTGGTCGCGGCTCAAGGCCGGAATGCGCAGACGGTCGTGGGCGGATCTACCAGCCCAGGGTTTCCTTGAGAAACGGAATGGTGAGCTTGCGCTGTGCTTGCAGCGAAGCCTGATCGAGGCGTTCGAGCAGCTCGAATAACGCGCTCATGCTGCGGGTGCCACGGGTGAGAATGAAATGGCCGACTTCATCGGTCAGGTGCAGGCCACGGCGCGAGGCTCGCAGTTGCAATGCCCGCAGCTTGTCTTCATCGGAGAGGGGGCGCATCTGGAAGATCAGCGCCAGGGTCAGCCGCGACTTCAGGTCCGCCAGTTTTACCGGCAGCTCTCGCGGCGAATGGGAAGCCGCGATCAGCAATCGCCGGCCACTGTCGCGCAGGCGGTTGAACAGGTGGAACAGCGCTTCTTCCCACTCGGGCTTGCCGGCCACCACTTGCAGGTCGTCCAGGCACACCAGTTCATATTGGGCCAGGTCGTCGAGAATACCGACGCCCCGATCCAGCAGTTCGGCCAGCGGCAAGTAGACCGCTGGCTCGCCCAACTGCTCGAAACGCAGGCACGCCGCATGCAACAAATGAGTGCGCCCTACCCCTTGCTTACCCCACAGGTAGATAAGGCTTTCGGTCCAGCCAGCGTCGGCTTCGCACAGGCGCTCGACGTAGCCGAGTGCCGCGGCATTGGCGCCTGGATAGTAGTTGATGAAGGTGGCGTCATCCCGCAGACGCACACCAAGGGGCAACTGGATCGGTTTCATGCTGGCTGAACAACCCAGGGTGCGGGCTGCAACGGGCCTCTGTGTGAAGTGGGCAAAGTTTATACCTGCCAAGGCGCCCGCACAATGCAAAGGACTCCAAGGAAAATCAAAGGTTTAGCTCGGCCAATATGGGCCCAGTTAAACCTTTGGCACCGCAGCGGCAACGTTGCGCCTTAAAGATCAGGGTCTTCGCTGCCGCCATAGATAGCCGATTCCTTGTACACATCATGCATATGACGCACCAGCACCATGATCACCGCGGCCACGGGCAACGCCAACAGTACACCGGTAAAGCCGAACAGCTCTCCCCCAGCCAGGATGGCAAAGATCACCGCAACCGGATGCAGGCCGATGCGATCGCCCACCAACAGCGGCGTCAACACCATGCCTTCAAGCGCCTGGCCGACCATGAACACTGCGACGATGGCAATCATGTGAAACGGGTCCAGGCCGAACTGGAACAGCCCGGCGACAATGGCCGAACCTATGCCGATGACGAAGCCCATGTACGGCACTATCGCTGCCAGCCCCGCCACGACGCCGATCAACAGGCCCAGTTGCAGGCCCACCAGCATCAATCCGGCGGCGTAGATCACACCCAGCGCGAGCATGACCAGCAGCTGTCCACGCACGAACGCGCCCAGCACCTCATGGCATTCGCTGGCAAGCTTGACGATCTGACCTTCGCGCTGGCGCGGCAGCAGGCTGCGGATCTTGGCCATCATCACGTCCCAATCGCGCAGCAGGTAGAACGCGACTACCGGGATCAGCACGAAGTTGGCGGTCCAGGCCATCAAGGCCAGGCCGGAGGCCGTGGCCTGGGACAGGATGACTCCGACGATATCGGTGGTCTGCCCCATGTGGTCGCTGATGGCGGCCTTGATCTTGTCGAACTTCCAGAAGCCGTCGGCCAGCCCCAGGCGGGTCTGCACCCATGGCAGGGCGGTGTGCTGGAGCCAGTCGAGCATCTGCGGTGCCATCTGGTACAGGCTGACCAACTGCTTGGCGAGCATTGGGATCAGCACCAGCAACGCCAAAGCCAGCACCAGAGCGAACAGGGCAAACACCACCACCACGCCCCAGGTGCGGGACAATTTCCACTTTTCCAGGCGATCGACCAGCGGGTCAGCCAGGTACGCCAGCAGAATCCCGACCAGAAACGGCGAGAGGATCGGGTGCAACACATAGATGAAGGCGCAGAACAACAACACTGCCCCCAACCAAAACCAACGCCGCATATCGGTCATCAAAAGCCCAGCTCCAGCTGTATATATAGAAGGGAACAGAAAACCCGCCTTGAGGCAGCGGGTTGGATTGCATCATGGCAACGTTGGCGCACCTACCGGGGCACCGACGCACGTGTTACCAGCTGAAACTCAGGCCTGGCGCAGGCTCCACGGCAGGTGCCGGTGTACCTGGAGGCGCCTGGGGGTCGACCGCGACGGGTGCGGGAGGCTGGGGCGGGACTTCCTGCAGCTTGGCCAGGCTCAGCTGTGCGCGCAGTTGATCCGCGCTGCCGGTGACACGGTAGAGCACCTTGTCGCCGTCCACGGTCTTGACCCGACCACCGTAGGGCTCGAGCAATCGGCCCATCTGCGCATAGCGTTCCAGATTCATGCCACCGACCAGCAGGGTAAGGTCGCCGCCGACGCCGGGCTTGGCAGCAAATCGCGTCGCCAGGCGCTGGCTGACCGACAGCAACACGGCATCGGCCAACGCTGCCTGATCGGCACCCTCGGCCTTGCCCTGTTCACGCTTGTCACCCTGCCACAGACGCCAGGTGGCAGACCATTGCCCGCCTTCTTCCTTGGCGTGCACGGCCAGCAGCGCGTCGGCGCCGTAACGTTCGGATGCCGAGCGCAGCGCCGCCGGGCTGGCGTTGTCGATATTCTGCGCGGTGCCGACGCCCTGCTCGCCGAGGTCCGCGAGGGGCAAACGCAGTGGTAACCCGCGATGCTGTGCGGCGCGGCGCAGGGGCTCGGCGGCTGCCTGACCATCGCCCACCAGGCTGCTGCCCTCGACGCTGTCACTCAACCACCAACCGAGAATCGACGGCCGATTGCTGCCCCACGTGGCCAGCCCGGCCCCACGCAGGGCCTTGTCGGTGCTGGCGACGTCGAAATCGACTTGCAGCGACTCGGGTGGCCCGGCGTCGTAGCCATACTGACTGATGATCTGCTGAGGATCCTGGCGAACGGCCGCCAGGCCTGGGCTGGCAAATGCCTTGGGATCGCCGGTCAGGCGCAACACCAGCGTCTCGAGGGCGCGCTGGGTGGCCTGGGTGCGCTCATCCGGGGTTTGACTGCTGACCGGCTCGCGCACCTGATAGAGGTTATTGACGGTTTCGGCATGCAATTGCACGCTCGACAGGGTGACGAAGCTGGCTAGCAGATAGTTACGCAGACGCATGGATAAGTCCCGACGGTGAAAGCGGAGTGAGGCTGTGACCGTTGAATCGGCAAAAAGCTCAGTGGTGAATGTAGCATGGCGTGGGGGTATGGCGGGTTCGGCG
>NZ_DFUE01000051.1:0-6387 GCF_002379585.1 Pseudomonas sp. UBA4194 | reverse complement strand
TCCCTGGGGGAGAGGGAGCTAGAAGCAGATCACCAATATCCGTAGCACCATCGTACTGCTCCCTCTCCCTCAGGGAGAGGGCTGGGGTGAGGGGACCATTCACCGCCGATCCCCCGCCCACCCGGAACAACCGTCGCACTGCGCTGGTTCCTCACCCGCAAGCCTGATAAAATCGCGCGCCTTCGTGGATCGACGACGGTCGACTCCCCCGACTCCCTCCTTTAAAGGCCTGGATCATGAGCAATAAACCCTCCGTGAGCTACAAGGACGCCGGTGTAGACATCGACGCCGGTGAAGCATTGGTCGAACGCATCAAAGGCGTCGCCAAGCGCACCGCGCGGCCCGAAGTCATGGGCGGCCTCGGCGGTTTTGGCGCCCTGTGCGAAATCCCGGCAGGCTACAAGCAGCCAGTACTGGTGTCCGGCACCGACGGTGTGGGCACCAAGTTGCGCCTGGCGCTGAACCTCAACCAGCACGAAAGCATCGGCATCGACCTGGTTGCCATGTGCGTGAACGACCTGGTCGTCTGCGGCGCCGAGCCACTGTTCTTCCTCGACTACTACGCCACCGGCAAGCTCAATGTCGACACCGCCGCCACCGTGGTGACCGGCATCGGCGAAGGCTGCGAGCTGGCCGGTTGCTCCCTGGTAGGCGGTGAAACTGCTGAAATGCCAGGCATGTACGAAGGCGAAGACTACGACCTGGCCGGTTTCTGCGTCGGCGTGGTGGAAAAGGCCGAGATCATCGACGGCAGCAAGGTCGCCACCGGTGACGCGCTGATCGCTCTGCCTTCCTCCGGCCCGCATTCCAACGGTTACTCGCTGATCCGCAAGATCATCGAAGTGGCCGGCGCCGACATCGAGAACATCGAGCTCGACGGCAAGCCCCTGACCAGCCTGCTGATGGCGCCGACTCGCATCTACGTCAAGCCGCTGCTGCAACTGATCAAGGACACCGGCGCAGTCAAGGCCATGGCCCACATCACTGGCGGCGGCCTGCTGGACAACATCCCGCGCGTCCTGCCCAAGGGTGCCCAGGCTGTGGTCGATGTTGCCAGCTGGCAGCGCCCGGCGGTATTCGACTGGTTGCAGCAGCAGGGCAACGTCGACGAGCACGAGATGCATCGCGTCCTCAACTGTGGCGTGGGCATGGTGATCTGCGTGGCCCAAGCTGACGTCGAAAAAACCCTTGCCTCCCTGCGCGCCAACGGCGAACAGCCTTGGGTCATCGGCGAAATCGCCACCGCTGCCGAGGGCGCAGCCCAGGTCGAGCTGAAAAACCTCAAGGCTCAGTGATGCCTTCGACTTGTAACGTAGTGGTGCTGCTGTCTGGCACCGGCAGCAACCTGCAGGCATTGATCGACAGCATCCAGGCTGGGGACAACCCGGCCCGCATCGCAGCGGTGGTGTCCAACCGCGCCGATGCCTTTGGTTTGCAACGCGCCCGGGACGCAGGCATCGACACCTGCGTTCTCGACCATCAGGGCTTCGAGGGCCGGGAAGCCTTCGACGCTGCGCTCATCGAAGTCATCGACCAGCACCAGCCACACCTGGTGGTACTGGCCGGCTTCATGCGCATTCTCAGTCCTGCCTTCGTTCGCCACTACCAAGGGCGCCTGCTCAACATCCACCCTTCCCTGCTGCCCAGGCACAAAGGTCTGCACACCCACCGTCGCGCCCTCGAGGCCGGCGACCGGGAACATGGCTGCAGCGTGCACTTCGTCACCGAGGAACTCGATGGCGGGCCTCTGGTCGTACAGGCAGTAATCCCGGTACAGTTGGGCGATACGCCAGAAGCTCTGGCGCAACGGGTTCACGCCCAGGAACACCAGATCTATCCGCTGGCGGTACGCTGGTTCGCCGAAGGCCGCTTGCGCCTCGGCGAGCACGGCGCCCTGCTCGATGGCGAGCCCCTGGCCGCCAGCGGCCACTCGATTCGACCCTAGGAGTTTATATGCGTCGCGCCCTGCTCTTCGCTCTTGCCTTGCTGACCCTGCCGGTGCATGCCGCGGACCTCAAGCCCTTTTCCGCCAGCTACACCGCCGATTGGAAACAGTTGCCCATGAGCGGCACCGCCGAGCGCAGCCTGAGCAAGGGCGCCAACGGTGAGTGGACCCTGGCTTTCAAGGCATCGATGATGATCGCCAGCCTCAATGAAACCAGCACCTTGCGCATGGACAAGGACGTGATGCTGCCGCAGACCTACAATTTCGAACGCGGCGGCCTGGGCAAGGCCCGCAAGGTCAACCTGGATTTCGACTGGGCCGCCAAGAAGGTGACCGGTACCGATCGCGGCGACGCCATCAACCTGCCGCTCAATGCCGGCGTGCTCGACAAATCCACCTATCAGTTGGCACTGCAGCATGACGTGGCCGCTGGCAAGAAGTCGATGAGCTATCAGGTCGTAGATGGAGACGAGATCGACACCTACGACTTCCGCGTCCTGGGCTCCGAAACAGTCGCCACCAAGGCCGGCCAGGTCGAAGCGACCAAGGTCGAGCGCGTGCGCGACCCGACGCAGAGCAAGCGCATCACGGTGCTGTGGTTCGCCAAGGACTGGGACTACCTGCTGGTTCGTTTGCAGCAGGTGGAAACCGACGGCAAGGAATACAACATCATGCTGCAGGATGGCACGGTGGATGGGAAGTCGGTGAAGGGGAGCTGAGGCTGCCTGTTTGATGTGAAGAAGAGGCCCAGGTGGCCTCTTTTTTTGTAGGTAATAATTAAGATCGGTGGCAGACCTTTCACCGAGCGAGTCAGCCCACCCCTCCGACCAAACCGGCGGATATCCGCCACCCATCCCCCTGCCCCACCCCCATCGGGCGGAATCCCGCCACATATCTGCCACCCGTCCTCTTTCGGTTTGCATCGAAGGCCACGCCTGCTGGCGTTCTACACTGCATTGAGCAGATCTGGCACGCGCCCTGCAATAAAGTTCGCAGAGGCCTGCCAACACGCAGCTCGCCCACAACAAATCCCTCCAGACAGGAGGGTTCGTGCTTTAGGTGTCGTAAACACTCTGGAACGAGTGCCAGGCGATACACTTGAGGAACTTGCAATGACGACTCGTCAGCCACTGTACAAATCGCTGTATTTCCAGGTGATCGTTGCGATCATCATCGGCATCCTGATCGGCCACTTCTATCCCCAGTTTGCGGTCAAGCTCAAACCATTCGGTGACGGCTTCATCAAGCTGATCAAGATGGTCATTGCCCCCATCATCTTCTGTACCGTCGTCAGCGGCATCGCCGGCATGCAGAGCATGAAGTCAGTCGGCAAGACCGGTGGCTACGCCCTGCTCTATTTCGAAATCGTCTCCACCATCGCCCTGATCATCGGTCTGGTCGTGGTCAACGTGGTCAAGCCGGGTGTCGGCATGCACGTGGACGTTTCGACACTGGACGCTAGCAAGATCGCCAGCTATGTCTCGGCGGGCGCTGACCAGAGCATCGTCGGCTTCATCCTCAACGTGATTCCGAACACCATCGTCGGCGCCTTCGCCAACGGCGACATCCTGCAAGTGCTGATGTTCTCGGTGATCTTCGGCTTCGCACTGCACCGCCTGGGCGCCTACGGCAAGCCTCTGCTGGACCTGATCGACCGCTTCGCCCATGCCATGTTCAACATCATCAACATGATCATGAAGCTGGCGCCGCTGGGTGCATTCGGTGCGATGGCCTTCACCATCGGTGCCTACGGCGTTGGCTCGCTGGTGCAACTGGGCCAGTTGATGATCTGCTTCTACGTCACCTGCGTACTGTTCGTGCTGCTGGTGCTGGGCGCCATCTGCCGCGCTCACGGTTTCAGTGTGGTCAAGGTGATCCGCTACATCCGTGAAGAGCTGCTGATCGTGCTGGGTACTTCCTCTTCGGAGTCTGCCCTGCCGCGCATGCTGATCAAGATGGAACGTCTGGGCGCGAAGAAATCGGTGGTGGGCCTGGTCATTCCAACCGGCTACTCGTTCAACCTGGACGGCACCTCGATCTACCTGACCATGGCCGCCGTGTTCATCGCCCAGGCGACTGACACCACCATGGACATCACGCACCAGATCACCCTGCTGCTGGTCCTGCTGCTGTCCTCCAAAGGCGCTGCCGGTGTCACCGGTTCGGGCTTCATCGTACTGGCGGCTACACTGTCGGCCGTTGGCCAACTGCCGGTGGCGGGTCTGGCGCTGATCCTGGGTATCGACCGCTTCATGTCCGAAGCCCGCGCGCTGACCAACCTGGTCGGTAACGCCGTCGCTACTCTGGTCGTGGCCAAGTGGGTTGGCGAGCTGGACGAGAAGGTGCTGCAGACCGAACTGGCTTCGGGTGGTCGCGCCATCGTCGATGGTCGTCCCGAAGATGACCTGGGCGTTGCTGAAGGCCAGGAGCCTGCACCAGGCAGCCAGCGTTGATGTGACGTTGCTGGAATGAAAAGAGCCCATCTTCGGATGGGCTTTTTTGTGGCTTCAGGGCTCGATTAAGCGGTCATGGCCGATGGTCAGTCACCGCCGGAACCACACCCCGAAGCGTTCCATGAATTTAGTTTCACCCAGCCCAAACCACTGCGACAATCCGCCACACCCCTTGATTCACAAGGCTTGAGCGATTGCGTCAGATTCTGCAAAACACCCTTGCAGAAATCGTCGGTTTACTTAGCCAGCTAACCAACTCTATAAAAGAGTCCTGCACACGCCTCGCTGCAGATATTAGAGATTGGAGCTTTCCTATGACTGTTAAAGTAACCGAACGCGACGAATCACATATGTCCCACGAAGGCGTAGCCGCGGGTATCCAGATCTGGGACGTCTATCAGCAAGACCTGCTGGTGGGGATGTTCCATAACGAGAGCGACGCCCACAGCTACAAGAACGAGCTGGAAACCCTGGAAAGCCAGCGCACCCAGAATTGATCGAGCATTGCCCATGAAAAACCCCGCCTGAGCGGGGTTTTTCACGGGCACGATTGCGTCCTGTGGATCACCACATCAGGTCATCCGGGATCTTGTAGGCGGCGTACGGATCTTCGGCCGAGTCGACCTCCTCGGTGGCCACATTGAGCATCACGATACGCTGTGGCGCACGCTCCTGTACCTTCAGCGCCGCTTCACGAGGAATGACTTCGTAGCCTCCCCCATGCTGCACGATGGCCAACGAGCCGTTGCTCAGCTTGCTGCGCATCAGGTTGTTGACCGACAGGCGCTTGACCTTCTTGTCATCGACGAAGTTGTAGTAGTCCTCGGTGGTCAGCTTGGGCAGGCGAGTGGCTTCGATCAGTTGCTTGACCTGGGCGGCCCTGGCCTTCTCTTCCGCTTTGTCCTGCTGCTGGCGGTTCAGCTCCTGGTCACGCTTGGCTTTCTCGGCCATGGCTTCCTGAGCCAGACGCTTCTGCGAATCGTCGATCTCGACCTGGCCCTTGTTCTCCAGGCGCTTCTGTTTCTGCTTCTCTTTGCTGACTTGCTTGACCTGCTTCTGGTTGACCAGGCCAGCTTTCAATAATTGGTCGCGAAGGGAAAGGCTCATGGTGCGTTACTCACTTGATCAAACGGCTCAGCCACAGCTGGGCAGGTTCTTTTCCTGACGTTTGGCTTCGCCCCACAGGGCGTCCATGTCTTCCAGGGTGCAATCTTCAATGTTGCGATGGGTATCGCGCAATGCCTGCTCGATAAATCGGAAGCGCCTGTCGAACTTCCTGTTGGCGCCGCGCAGGGCATTTTCCGGATCGACCTTGAGGTGCCGGGCCAGATTGACCACGCTGAACAGCACATCGCCGATCTCGTCGGTGATCGCGGCGTTGTCACCACTGGCCATGGCCTGGAGTACCTCGTCAAGCTCCAGGCGCACCTGATCCAGCACCGCCAACGGCTCGGGCCAGTCGAACCCGACACCGGCGGCGCGCTTCTGCAACTTGGCCGCGCGCGCGACTGCCGGAAGCGCTGCCGGCACGTCATCGAGCAGGGACAGCTGCACGCCGACGCCGGCCTGCTCGGCTCTTTCTTTGGCTTTGATCTGCTCCCAGCGCTCCTTGACCTGGTGTTCGTCCAGGCGCGGGGTATCCAGCGGCGCATAGAGATCGCCGGTGGGGAATACGTGCGGGTGGCGACGGATCAGCTTGCGGGTGATGCTGTCCACCACTGCGTCGAATTCGAAGCGTCCTTCTTCGCGGGCCAACTGGCTGTAATAGACCACCTGGAACAGCAGATCGCCGAGCTCGCCTTGCAGATGCTCGTAGTCTTCGCGCTCGATGGCGTCAGCGACTTCGTAGGCCTCTTCGAGGGTGAAGGGCACGATAGTGGCGTAGGTTTGCTTGACGTCCCACGGGCAGCCGTACTGCGGATCACGCAGGCGGGCCATGAGGTTCAGCAGGTCTTGAAGTTGGTACATGGGTGGTCTCTTGGCTATGTG
>NZ_DFUE01000004.1:36128-36338 GCF_002379585.1 Pseudomonas sp. UBA4194 | reverse complement strand
GCAGGCGGGCCCGCTGGGTTGGGACCGCTATGTGGGTGCAGCGGGGGCCAAGGTGGTGATGAACAGTTTTGGCGCTTCGGCACCTATCGAGAAGCTGCAGGCCAAGTTCGGGTTTACCGTGGAGAATGTGGTGAAGTTGGCTCGGGAGCAGATTGGGTAGGGGTTGGAACAGGTAGGGTAAGGGGGGGATTTGCGGTGGATGGTCCCCTC
>NZ_DFUE01000004.1:30584-35978 GCF_002379585.1 Pseudomonas sp. UBA4194 | reverse complement strand
GCTCCCTCTCCCTCAGGGGGAGGGCTGGGGTGAGGGGACCATTCACCACCGCCCCCCCGGAACCCACCTAACCCCAACCCACCCCAATACATAACTACCCCATTCGGCGTACAATCCTGGCCTTCGCGCGCCGCTTGCGTGCACCTGCCATAAGCCGATTCCATGCCCTACGAATTCTTCTCTTTCCAGCTCAGCGTCGAACCCAGCGTCCTGTTGATTCTTGCCCTGGTCGCCTTTCTGGCCGGATTCATCGACGCCATTGCCGGCGGTGGCGGCCTGCTCACCACCCCGGCGTTGCTCACTGCGGGCCTGCCGCCCCATTTGGTACTGGGCACCAACAAACTCAGTTCGACGTTTGGCTCGGCCACTGCCGGCTACACCTTCTACCGACGCAAGCTGTTCCACCCACGGGAGTGGAAACGCGCGCTGCTGGGCACGTTGATCGGCGCCCTCCTGGGTGCCGGCGTCGCGCACTACCTGCCTGCCGAGTGGCTGAACAAGATGCTGCCGGTCATCGTCTTCGGTTGCGGGCTGTACCTGCTGTTCGGCGGCACGCCCAAGGCCCCGCTGGACAGTAACGCTGCGATCAAGCCCAAGTGGCAACTGCCGCAGGGCCTTACCCTGGGTTTCTACGATGGTGTCGCCGGCCCCGGCACTGGCGCCTTCTGGACCGTGAGCAGCCTGCTGCTCTACCCCCTGGACCTGGTTCGCGCCAGTGGCGTGGCACGCAGCATGAACTTCGTCAGCAACGCGGCGGCGCTGTCGGTGTTCATTTTCTCGGGCCAGGTGGATTGGCTGATCGGCCTGAGCATGGGCCTGGCTGTCATGGTGGGGGCTTTCTTCGGCGCCCGCACCGCCATCGGCGGCGGCGCCAAGTTCATTCGGCCAGTGTTCATCACGGTAGTGCTGGGGCTGACCGTGCGCCTAGCCTGGCAGCACTGGTTCGGGCAGGCCTAGACGCCGGGCAACGTACAGGTCGATCAGATGGCGAGCGATGGAACGTCCTGCCGGCAGCGGCGGCAACGCGTCGACGCGGAACCACTGGGCATCTTCGATTTCGTCGGCCTGAGGCACGATGTCACCGCCAGCGTATTCGGCATGGAAACCCAGCATCATCGAATGGGGAAACGGCCAACACTGGCTGCCGATGTACTGGATATTCCTGACCTGCAACTGCACCTCTTCCATCACCTCCCGGCGCAGGCAGTCTTCGGCCGACTCGCCAGGCTCGGCGAAGCCGGCCAGGGTGCTGTAGACCCCGGTGACGAAGCGCGGTGAGCGAGCCAGGAGGATTTCGTCACCACGGGTAATCAACACGATCATGCTGGGCGAGATACGCGGGTAGCTGCGCAGGTTGCAGCGCTCGCAGAACATGGCGCGCTCCCAGTGGATCTGCACCATGGCGTGGCCACAACTGCCGCAGAAACGGTGCTCGCGCGCCCAGGTGCCAATCTGTGCGGCATAGCCGAGCATGCGGTAGGTATCGAAGTCACCCTGCAACATGAACTGGCGCAAGCCCTGCCATTGGCAGCCTGGCACATCGACAGGTTCATCCAGTTCGAGCAAGAACACCGGCTGGCCGTCGAAATGCCCGATACCGTGCTCGCTCAGCACCGGCAGGTCCTGGGCCTTGAGCCAATGGCGCTCGAACAGCACGCCGTGTTCGCCTAGCAGAAAGCCCTGGCTGCTGCGCGCCAGCGCCATGCCGTCGGGGTAGGCGGTGTCGAGTACTGCGGTGGTCCATCTTGAAGACATCAGGAATTCCTTGAAGCAATGCCCCTGCTCAATCGTCGAAAGTCGGGGTCTGTCTGTTCATGCTTGCCGCCATGGCCACGCGCAGGTCGTTGCCCTGGAGCATGGCGGCGTTCCAGGTGGCGACGTACTCAAGGCCGTCGGCCACGCTATGGTCACGCATATAAGCCAGCATTCGTTTGCTGCCGCTCACGGCAATGGGTGATTTTGCGGCAATTTGTGTGGCGATGGCAAAGACGCCATCCAGTAGCGCCGGTGTGTCGGCAAACACTCGGTTGACCAAGCCGATACTGCGGGCTTCTTCGGCATCCACCTCGCGACCGGTGTAGGCCAGTTCACGCAGGATGCCGTCGCCGATCAGCCGCGGCAGGCGCTGCAGGGTACCGACGTCGGCAGCCATGCCCATGTCGATTTCCTTGATCGAGAACCGCGCGTCAGCACTGGCATAACGCATGTCGCAGGCGGACACCAAGTCGATCGCACCCCCCACGCAAGCGCCCTGGATGGCCGCCAGCACCGGTTTGGCACAGCTGTCCACGGCGTTGAAGGCACCTTGCATCTGCAGGATCTTGCGGCGCAGCAGTCTGGCATTACGGCTGATGTCGGGGCCCAGCTCGGTGGCCACCGAGGCGAGTAACGCCAGGTCGATACCTGCCGAGAAGTGCTTGCCCGCGCCGCTGAGCACGACCACGCGGACCGAGTCGTTCAGGTGCAGATCGTCGAATATGTCCTCGATTTCGGTCCAGAAGGCCGCGTTCATGGCGTTGGCCTTGTCCGCCCGGTCGATCTGGACGTGGGCGATATGATTCTGGATCTCGACGGTGAAGGCTTGGTAGTCGGGCATCATCGGGGGCCTGTTGTTGTTTTTGGTTGGGATCAAGGATAACCCAGATTTCGTGTTGCCAACGCCGGCTTGCGCGGTGACCCGCCAGCCGCCATCGCGGGTAGAACCCGCTCCCACAGGGGATCTACTGCGCAGATGAGCGCTGCGTAGGACCGTTCGGCCCCGTGGGAGCGGACTCCGCAGCGACAATAAGATCTGGGCAGCAGCATCAATTCCCTGTAGGACCAGGCTCTGCAGTGGTAGTGAGACTTAGGCAGCACCATCAATCCCCTGTGGGAGCGGGCTCTGCCCGCGATGGGGGCCTCGCGGACGCTGCACATCTTTGACCCTGCGCCAACCGCCCCGCCGCCATCGCGGGTAGAACCCGCTCCCACAGGGGATCTACTGCGCCGATGAGCTCCGCGTAGGACGGTCGGCCCCTGTGGGGGCGGGCTCTGCAGTGGCAATAATAGCTGGGCAGCGCCATCGATCCCCTGTGGGAGCGGGCTCTGCCCGCGATGGGGGCCTCGCGGACGCTGCACATCTTTGTTCCTGCGCCAACCATCCCGCCGCCATCGCGGGTAGAACCCGCTCCCACAGGGGGTGTACTGCGCCGATGAGCTCTGCGTAGGACCGTCGGCCCCTGTGGGTGCGGGCTCTGCAGTGGCAATAAAATCTGGGCAGCACCATCAATCCCTGTGGGAGCGGGCTCTGCCCGCGATGGGGGCCTCGCGGACGCTGCACATCTTTGTTCCTGCGCCAACCATCCCGCCGCCATCGCGGGTAGAACCCGCTCCCACAGGGGGTGTACTGCGCCGATGTGTTCTGCGGAGGACCGTCGGCCCTGTGGGAGCACTACGTCTTAACGTGACCGCGCCCGGGCCTGGGCGGGGGCTTCGGCGCGGTGCAGGTTCAGTGCGGTATTGATGATACCGAGGTGGCTGAACGCCTGCGGGAAATTACCCAGCATGCGACCGGCCTTCGGGTCATATTGCTCGGCCAGCAGACCCACGTCGTTGCAAAGCCCCGCCAACCGGGCAAACAACGCTTCGGCGTCGGCCTGGCGACCCAGCAGCACGTAGACGTCGGCCAGCCAGAACGAGCAGACCAGGAAGGTGCCCTCCCCCGGCTCCAGGCCATCTACGCCATGCTCGGTGTCGTAGCGCAGCAGCAATCCATCGCGCATCAGGGTCGACTCCACTCGTGCGACCGTGGCCAGCACCCGGGCATCGTCGGCGGGCAGGAAACCGGTCAGGGCGATCTGCAAGAGGCTGGCATCGGTGTGGGTCGAGCCATAGGCCTGAACGAAACAGCCCAGTTCCTGGTTGAAGCCTTTGGCACACACGTCGGCGTGTATCTGATCAGCGACGGCGCGGTAGTGCAGCGCCTGCTCGCGGCCTTCTTCGGTGGGCTCGGCCAGCGCCGCCGCGCGGTCGAAAGCGACCCAGGCCATCACCTTCGAATGGGTGAAGTGCTGTGGGGTCCCGCGAATTTCCCAGATACCTTCATCGGGCTCGCGCCAGATGCTTTCCAGGTACGGCATGATCACTCTGAAGATCGCTGCGCCCCGTGGGTGGCGTGGCAACCCGCCGCGGATCGCCTGGCTCATGGCATCGGCCACCTCGCCATAGACGTCCAGCTGGCGCTGGGTCGCGGCGCCATTGCCGATGCGCACAGGTGCCGAACCTTCGTATCCCGACAACCAGGGCAGCTCGTACTCGGGCAACCGCCGCTCGCCCGCCAGCCCGTACATGATCTGCATCTGCTCGGGATTGCCGGCCACCGAGCGCATCAGCCACTTGCGCCAGGCTGCCGCTTCCTCGTAGTAACCCAGATTCATGAAGGCAAGCAGGGTCATCGTCGCGTCTCGCAGCCAACAATAGCGGTAGTCCCAATTGCGCTGGCCGCCCAGGTATTCGGGCAACGAGGTGGTGACCGCTGCGACGATGCCGCCCGTGGGCGCGTAGGTCATCGCCTTGAGCGTGATCAACGAACGCTTGACCAGCGCCGTCCAGGGGCCGACATCCGGGCAACGCTCGGAAAAGCTACGCCAGTAGTGCTCGGTCTCGGCCACGGCGCGCTCGACTTCGGGGGCGTCGGCGACGCGCCAGTGCGACGGCTGTGAGGTCAGACTGTAATGCAGACGCTGCCCCGCCTGGACAGTGAAACGGCTGGCGGTGCGATGGTCTACCGCGTGCAGTTCGGTGGCGCTGCGCAGCACCAGCATCTCGGGACCTGCAACGGCGGTTAGGGTCAAGGGCTGGTGCTGCTCGACCCACGGCACGCTGTTGCCATAGTCGAAGCGCATCACCAAGTCCATGTTGAACGCCACCTCACCCTGTAGCCCCACCACGGTACGCAGTACGGTGTTCTGGTCATCGACCGGCATGCAGTCGACCAGCATGGCGCTGCCGCTGGCGGTGTGGAAGGTGGTCTGCAAGATCAGCGTGTCTTCGCGGTACTGACGCTCGACGCGCAGCACGGGCTCGGCAGGCGCGATCTGCCAGCGGCCGTTTTCGGTGTTGCCCAGCAGGGCACAGAAGCAGGCTGGCGAATCGAAGCGGGGGAAGCATAGCCAGTCTATGGACCCCTGGGTGGAGACCAGGGCGGCGGTGCGGCAGTTACCGAGTAGGGCGTAGTCTTCGATCAATGCGGGCATGGGGGCCTCTTTTTGGTTGGGCCTGGGGGGCGGGATGACGGGTGGGGGATGGTTGGAGATTTGTGGTGGATGGTCCCCTCACCCCAGCCCTCTCCCTGGGGGAGAGGGAGCCGATCACCGATATGCGCAGCACCGCGGTCCGCCTTTAGCCCCCTCTCCC
>NZ_DFUE01000004.1:12644-30516 GCF_002379585.1 Pseudomonas sp. UBA4194 | reverse complement strand
GGACCATTCACCGCCGATCCCTCCATTCACCCCCGCCCGCGCGGCAATATCATTTCCACGATCGCCCGCGCCGCGCCATCCTCGCTGTTGCTCGCAGTGACCGCGTCAGCCTGCTCGCGCACGCTGGCCTCGCCCTGCCCCATGGCAATGGAAAAACCCGCGCGCTTGAACATCGCCACATCATTGCCACCGTCACCCAGCACCGCAGTGTGCGCCAACGGTACCTGCAGATGCTCGGCCAAGGTCGCCAGGGCATCGCCCTTGTTGGCCTGTAACGCCGTAACGTCCAGATAATACTGCTGCGAGCGGGCGGCGATGGCCTTGCCTTCCAGTAGCGCCTGCAACTGCTGCTCCAACTCGATCAGCTGCTGGAAATCACCACTGGTAGCCACAATCTTGTGCACACGATCCAGATAGGGCGTGAAATCGTCCACCAACTGCGGCTCATAGCCCAGTGCATGCAGTTCCTTGCCAAAATATTCGGCGTTGCGGTCCCGCGCCAGCCATTGGTCATCGGCGAACACCCATACGTCCAGGCCGTGCTCGGCAAACACCGCCAGGCACAGGTCGACTGCGCTACGCTCGACGAAGTGCGATTGCAGTTCGCTGCCATCCGGGTTGATCAGAACACCGCCATTGAAAGCCGCCGTGGGCAGATCCACACCCAGGGCCTTGATCTGCTCGCGCATCGCCCTCGGCGGCCGGCTGCTGGCCAGGGTGAACAGCACACCCGCTTCGCGAAGCTGTGCAACGGCGCCGATGACCGCCGGGGTCAGGCTATGGTCAGGCATCAACAGGGTGCCATCCATGTCGCTGAGCACCAGGCGTATGAGGTCTTGCTGCGAGGCACTCATCCCAGCGTCTGCCAGGTGCGGCCATCGCGGGCCAGTAGATCGTCGGCCGCTTCGGGGCCGTCCTCGCCAGCGGCGTAGGTAGCAATGGAGCCGCCCTCACGCCAGGCATCGAGGAACGGCTGCACCGCACGCCAGCCGTTCTCGATGTTGTCGGCCCGCTGGAACAGGGTCTGATCCCCCGTAAGGCAATCGTAGATAAGGGTTTCATACCCAGTGGACGGCTGCATCTGGAAGAAATCCTTGTAGGCAAAGCCCAACTTGACGTTCTCCAATTCCATGGCCGGGCCCGGACGCTTGGCCTGCAGTTCGAACCACATACCCTCGTCGGGCTGGATCTGGATCTTCAGATAGTTGGATTTGAGCCGATCCACTTCGGTATCGCGAAACTGCGCATAGGGCGCCTGCTTGAAGCAGATGGCGATCTCGGTATCCCGCACGCTCATCCGCTTGCCGGTGCGCAGGTAGAACGGCACGCCAACCCAGCGCCAGTTATCGATCAGGACCTTGAGCGCCACGTAGGTCTCGGTCTTGCTCTGTGGGTCGACCTTGGGCTCTTCGCGGTACCCGGATTTGTCGCCCTCGCCCGCGGTGTATTGCCCGCGCACCGAGTTTTTCAAGGCATCGGCCTTGGACCACGGCCGGATAGCCCCCACCACCTTGGCTTTTTCTCCACGCACGGCGTCGGCGCCAAAGGCTGCCGGCGGCTCCATGGCGACCATGGCCAGCAGTTGGAACAGGTGGTTGGGCACCATGTCACGCAAAGCGCCGGTCTGATCATAGAAGTTGCCGCGGGTTTCCACACCGACCGTTTCCGCTGCGGTGATCTGCACGTGGTCGATGTAGTGATTGTTCCAGAACGCTTCGAAGATGCCATTGGAGAAACGGCTGACCAGAATGTTCTGCACCGTTTCCTTGCCCAGGTAATGATCGATGCGGTAGATCTGGTTTTCGCTCATCACACTCAACAGGCAGCTGTTGAGTGCTTCGGCGGAAGCCAGGTCGTGGCCGAAAGGCTTTTCGATCACGACCCGGCGAAAGGCGTCGGGCTGCTCTGCGAGCAACCCGCTGGAGCCTAGCCGCAGCGCCACTTCATTGAAGAAGCGCGGCGACGTGGCCAGGTAGAACATGGCATTGCCAGTGCCGTTGCGCTCGATGCGCTCGGCAATGGCCTGGTACGTGGCGTCATCGAGAAAGTCGCCGGAGATGTAGCTGATGCGCTTGCGCAACTTGGCCCACAAAGCCGGATCGAGGACCTTGGTAGGGTCCTCGACGCCTTTGGCGCGAGCCTGCTCGATGATGAAGCTCTCCAGCTTGTCAGCGAATTCGCCATCGCTGACCTGGTTATGGTCGACCCCGACGATGTGCAGGCCATTGTCCAGCAACCCATCCCGGCTCAGATTGTACAAAGCTGGCATGAGCAAGCGTTTGACCAGGTCGCCATGGGCGCCAAACAGAAACAGGGTGGAAGGTGGAGCGGCTTCTACTTTCGAGGTCGCTCGACTCATTTGGGAACCTCGACGTGGCCGCCAAAACCAAAGCGCATGGCGGAGAGAATCTTGTCACCGTAGGTGGCGTCCTGACGCGAACGGAAGCGCGCGAACAATGCGCTGGACAATACCGGTACCGGTACCGCCTGCTCGACGGCAGCATCGATGGTCCAGCGGCCTTCGCCACTGTCGGACACCGAGCCGGAGTACTGGCTCAGTTGCTGATCGCTGGCCAAGGCATCGGCCGTCAGATCAAGCAGCCAGGACGAGACCACGCTGCCCCGACGCCATACTTCGGCGATGTCCGCCAGGTTCAGGTCGAAACGCTGATCTTCAGGCAGCTCGGTGCTGGCTTTGGTCTTGAGGATGTCGAAGCCCTCGGCGAAGGCCTGCATCATGCCGTACTCGATGCCGTTGTGGATCATCTTCACGAAGTGCCCGGAACCGGCAGGGCCCGCATGGATATAGCCACGCTCGGCGCGATCGTCGGCGCTGTTGCGGTCGCGGGTACGGGGGATATCACCCATGCCCGGCGCAAGGCAGTCGAACAGCGGGTCCAGACGTTCCAGAATCGCGTTCTCGCCGCCGATCATCATGCAGTAGCCGCGGTCCAGGCCCCAGACGCCGCCGGACGTGCCGACGTCGACGTAGTGCAGCTGCTTGGCGCTCAGCTCCTTGGCACGACGGATATCATCTTTGTAGAAGGTATTACCGCCATCGATGATGACGTCATCGGCATCCAGCAGCCCGGCCAATTCGGCGATGGTCTGCTCGGTGGGCGCGCCGGCAGGCAGCATGACCCAGACGGCTCTTGGCTTGTCCAGCTTGCTCACCAGATCGGCGAGGTCATTGGCGCCCTTGGCTCCCTCACCGGCCAGGCCATGCACTGAATCCTGATTGCGATCGTAGACCACGGTGTGATGGCCTGCGCGCATCAGCCTTCTGGCAATGTTTCCGCCCATGCGGCCTAGCCCAATGATTCCCAGTTGCATGCGAGAGCTCCACTCTATGTTGCTTGAATAGGTATTTCTTGAAAAAGCAGGTTACAAGCTTACCGGTCTACGAGCCACTCTGGTTAGTCCAGGGCATCGTCGGTAAGTTTCCCATTATACCTTTCGTCGGCTGGCCAACTGGTCAAAAGTTCTGGTTTTTCTCTTTGACGCCATAAAACAGGCACTTACGCGAAAATGAAAAAAGACACGCCGACCATGAAAAATAAAAAAGTTCACAACGCCCCCAAAATAAATCATGATCCGCGCCGATTGAGGAAGTGACCTGGCAACGCTCGAGGCGTCTAGGTCAATTGTCCTTACGGTGTGAATAGCCATTTGCGAGGTGTGCAATGGGAACGGTTTTACAAGCAGGTCATCCACAAACTCTTTATGTCACCATGCGCCGCGACGAGTTGCGCGAGCTCAAGGACGAACGTGACGAATTGAAGCTCCAGGTCGCCCAGCTGACCTCGATGCTGATGCAAGCCAAGGCCCTGAGCGGCCCGGCCATGGCGCGAATCGCCTGAAGCACGGACCTGCGAGCCGACTGGACAACCGTCGGCCCGCAGGCTGTCGAGCTTCGAGCCAGACTCCCGAATCAGACGGGTAATCCCCGGTCCGGCCACTTCGGCCAATCCACGGCCACTACCGCCCTACCTTTCCTAAAGATGCTTTGACAAGTCAGTCGACCTGGCCGCTCAGGATCGACCACTCCCCCCCGCCATCGACATCGCCGAAGGCTCGAGACACCCCCCAGTACATTCCAAAGTACATTCCAAAAGTCCGTTCCAACGCGGGTACAAGGCTCCCCCGGGCCTCGCCGATCGGTGCGAAGGGCTCTGGGCCGCTGCTGCCTGCGGATTACCGCCCGTCAGTCGCCTCGCACACCCAAAAAAATGGCATTTCTCCTACACTCAAGGCGCGGGTGACGTATCACTCGGAAATCCGTTGCAAAAAACTCGAAACTTTTTGGAAATCAGACAGGTCAGGATAAGACACAGGCCGTACAGATGTTTTTATCCAGCAAGCCTGCTAATCCCGTTAAGTCAGATTACCTTCGGCAGGATCGCCGTACGGTAATGCGCCTGTGCGCTCGACAGCGGTAAGCGCTAATCGATCAGCGCTTTTTTTGAGTCAGCATCTGCCATACAAGTACGCAATGCACGGGAGAGAACAATGATCAGTGCCGCTGTCGAAAACCACGGAGAGCGTTTTAACAGGCAAGCTTTGGAGCCTGCACATCTGCAGGTTCCGGCGCCTATCAGCAAAGCACTGCAGACGCCATCGAGCGCCCACAAGCAAAAAGTATTGTTCGTCACCTCGGAAATTGCCGACCTGGTCAAGACCGGCGGCCTGGGCGACGTGTCGGCGGCACTGCCGCGCGCCATGAGCTCGGTGCACGATGTGCGTGTCCTGATTCCTGGCTACCCGCAGGTACTCAACAGCGACAATCCGATTCATGTGGTAGGCGAACTGGGCGGCCATGCCGCACTGCCTCCCTGCAAGATTGGCCGTATGGACATGCCCGATGGCCTGGTGATCTATGTGCTGCTGTGCCCTGAACTGTACGAGCGCGACGGTACCCCTTACGGCGCCAACAATGGCCGCGACTGGCCAGACAACCATATCCGCTTTGCCCGCCTGGGTCTGGCTGCAGCCGACATCGCCGCTGGCCAGGGCATGGTCCACTGGAAACCCGATCTGGTCCACGCCCACGACTGGCCGGCCGGCCTCGCCCCGGCCTACATGCACTGGCGCGGTCTGAAGACCCCTACCCTGTTCACCATTCACAACCTGGCCTATCAAGGCGTGTTCAGCCGCGGCTGCTGTCCGGAACTGGGTGTACCCAACCACGCCCTGCAGCAGGACGGCATGGAGTTCTACGGCAAACTGTCCTTCCTCAAGGCCGGCATGGCGTACTCGAACCACATCACCACCGTCAGCGCGACCTATGCCGAGGAAATCACCACGCCCGAATTTGGCTGTGGCCTCGAAGGGTTCCTGAGCAGCAAGGCCGAACAGGGCAAGCTCAGCGGTATTCCGAACGGCATCGACGCCAGCTGGGAGTCGGCTACCGATCCGCATCTGGTCTGCCCTTTCAGCCTCAATGACTGGGAAGGCAAGGCAGCCAACGCCGCTCACATCCGCAAGCTTTTCGAAATCGATGAGTCACAAGGCCCACTGTTCGCGGTCGTCTCGCGTCTGGTCTACCAGAAAGGTCTGGACCTGACCGAGGGCGTCACCCAGTTCATCGTCGAGAACGGCGGTCAGGTGATCATCATCGGCCGTGGCGAACCGGAAGAAGAGCAAGCCATGCGCGAGCTGGCGCTGCGCTATCCCGGCAAGGTCGGTGTGCGCATCGGCTTCAACGAAACCGACGCACGCCGCATGTTCGCCGGCAGCGATTTCCTGCTGATGCCGTCGCGCTACGAACCTTGCGGGCTGAGCCAGATGTACGCCCAGCGCTACGGCTCACTGCCGGTGGCGCGCAACACTGGCGGCCTGGCCGACACCATCGAAGACGGTGTCACCGGTTTCTTGTTCGGTGAATCCACCGTGCAGAGCTACGAAGCAGCCCTGGCCCGTGCCTTTTATGTGTTCAGCAAGCCTGAACTGCTCAACGCCATGCGTTGCCGCGCCATGACGCAGCCCTTTAACTGGAGCGAGGCGGTAGAACCCTACGCCGAGCTGTACGAAGAATTGGTGCATGGCACCGTTGGTAAATCCGCCACACTTTAATGGAAGAGGTTTCATCGATGCCTTCACGGACAACTGAAACCTGGTCCCACGGTGCGACAAAGCTGGATTCGGAGTTCACTCGCTTCAACCTGTGGGCCCCGGACGCGTTCTCGGTCAGCGTGGATCTGGAGGGCGGTGAATCCGTCGCCATGCTGCCCCAGGCCGATGGTTGGTTCACAGTCCAGACGCCGTGCCCCGCGGGCACGGCCTACCAATTCAATATCGATGGCGAACTCAAGGTTCCCGACCCGGCGTCCCGCGCCCAGCAGAGCGATGTCCATTCGCCCAGCATCGTCGTCGACCCCCTCGCCTATGCCTGGCAGAACACCGCCTGGCAAGGCCGCCCGTGGTCTCAGGCGGTTATCTACGAACTGCATGTGGGTGCCCTGGGCGGCTACGCCGGCGTCGAGGACCATCTGGCCAGGCTCGCCGCGCTGGGGGTCACCGCCATCGAGCTGATGCCCATTGCCGAGTTTCCAGGGAGTCGTAACTGGGGTTATGACGGCGTGCTGCCCTACGCACCCGAAGCGTCCTACGGTACCCCCGAGCAACTCAAACACCTGATCGACTGCGCCCATGGCCATGGCCTGATGGTGATTCTGGACGTGGTGTACAACCACTTCGGCCCGGACGGCAACTACCTTGGACGCTACGCCAAAGGTTTTTTCCGCCACGACAAGACCACGCCGTGGGGCGATGCCATCGACTTCCGCCGTCGCGAGGTACGCGACTTCTTCATCGACAATGCATTGATGTGGCTGCTGGAATACCGCTTCGACGGTCTGCGCTTCGACGCCGTCCACGCTATCCAGGACCCCACCTTCCTTCAGGAGATGGGCGCTACCCTGCGGGCCCAGGCGGGTTCGGAGCGGCATATCTGGCTGATGCTGGAGAACGAGCACAACCAGGCGCATCTGCTCGAGGAAGGCTACGACGCGCAGTGGAACGATGATGGCCACAATGCCCTGCACGTGCTGCTGACCGACGAAAGCGAAGCCTACTACGCTGACTTCTGCGACCAGCCGACGGAGAAGCTGGCCCGCTGCCTGAGCCAGGGTTTCATCTATCAAGGTGAAACCAATCACAAGGGCGAGGCCCGTGGCGAGCCGAGTGGTCATCTGCCACCCAGCGCCTTCGTGCTGTTTTTGCAGAACCACGATCAGATCGGCAACCGCGCCATGGGTGAGCGTCTCAGCCAGCTCTGTGGCGAGCCCGCCCTGCGCGCGGCCACTACCCTGCTGCTGCTCTGCCCGATGATTCCCATGCTGTTCATGGGCGACGAGTGGGCTGCAGATGAGCCTTTCCTGTTCTTCACCGACCATCATGGTGAATTGGCCGAAGCCGTGCGCAAAGGACGTCGGGCTGAGTTCGCCGCATTCAGTGCGTTCGCCGACGAGAAGACCCGCGCACAGATTCCAGACCCTAACGAACACAGCACTTTCGAAGCGTCGCAGCCGGATTTCGCCGAGTTCCAGTACCGTCAGGACGGGCCGTGGGTGCAGCTCTACCGCCACCTGCTGGCACTGCGTCGCGACGAGATCGTGCCCCGTTTGGACGGCGCCCAGGCACTCGGTGCCCAGGTGCTGGCGCCCAAGGCGCTTACGGCTCGCTGGCGCATGGGTGACGGTCACGTGTTGCGTATCGACCTGAACTTGAGCGAAAGCAGTGTGCCGGTGCACCTGAACGCCGATCACTTGCTGTTCGACAGCAGCCAGAGCGCCTGCCCGGTCACGCCTACACTGGCTCGCAGCAATAGCCTGCCGGCGTACACCGCTCTGGTCAGCCTGACCCCACCCGACGTAGCGGAGACCACCGCATGAGTGACGAGCGCCTGCACCAGTTGGCCGAACAGGCCGGCCTCGCGGTGCATTGGACCGACGCCAACGGCAAGGCACAACAAGTGCAACCCGAAGCGTTGCGCAAGGTACTTGCGGGGTTGGGTCATCCTGCCGACAGCGACGAAGCACTCACGCAAAGTCTCGAGGCATTGGATGCCGCGCGTGAGACTCATCGACTGCCGCCGTTGCTGACAGTCGACTACGGACAACCGTTGGCCCTGGACCGCTACTTCGCCCCGGCCACCCCGTGCCGCATTCATCTGGAGGACGGCGCCACGCTCGATCTGAAGCTGGACGAACACGGCGCACTGCCGGGCATGCTCCCGGTCGGCTACCTGGACGTGCACATCGACGGCCAGCACTTCACCTTGGCCGTTGCGCCGCAGCGCTGCTACAGCGTGGCCGATGCGCTGGGCACGGACCGCGCCCACGCCTGGGGGCTCAGCGTGCAACTCTACGCGCTGCGCCGCCCCGGTGACGGTGGTTTCGGTGACACCCAGGCGCTGGAAGCATTGCTGCGCAGTGCCGGCGAGCGTGGAGCGGACGCCGTGGCCATCAGTCCGATGCACGCCATGAGCAGCAGCGACAACGACCGCTACAGCCCCTACTCTCCCTCCAGCCGACTTTTCCTCAACAGCTTGTATGCCGCGCCCATCACGGTGCTCGGTGAGCGTGCGGTGCAGGTCGCCATCGAGGACGCAGGCCTGGGTGACACGCTCAAAGCCTTGGAGGCGCTGCCACTGATCGACTGGCCCGTGGCTGCGGCCGCCAAGCAACGACTGCTGCGAGCGTTGTACGACGGCTTTTGTACCAGCGAGCACCCGCTGAATGGCGACTTCAACAGTTTTCGTCACAGCGGTGGTGAGGCACTGGAGAACCACTGCCGCTACGAAGCCTTGCAGGCAGACCAGAAAGCCCGTGGCGAGAGCCTCGACTGGCGCCAATGGCCACAGGAGTGGCACGACCCGCGTAGTCCTGCGATTGCCGCGTTTGCCCGCGAGCACAGTGACGAAATTGGTTTTCATGCCTTCTGCCAATGGCTGATCGACCGCAGCCTGCAACGCGCCCAGAGCGCGGCCCGCAGCAGCGGCATGAAGATTGGCCTGATCGCCGACATGGCGGTGGGCGCCGATGGCGCCGGCAGCCAGGCGTGGAGTCGCCAGGACGAACTGCTGGCCGACCTCACCGTCGGCGCACCGCCGGATATCCTCAATCGGTCCGGGCAAAGCTGGGGCATTTCTGCATTTTCCCCCGAAGGCTTGCAGCGCCACGGCTTCCGCGCCTTCATCGAAATGCTGCGGGCTAACTTTGCCCACGCCGGTGGCTTGCGCATCGATCACATCATGGGCCTGCAACGCCTCTGGGTCATTCCCAAGGACGCACCGCCCAGCGAAGGTGCCTACCTGCAATTCCCCATCGACGACATGCTGCGCTTGCTGACATTGGAATCCCATCGGCACCAGGCCGTGGTGTTGGGTGAAGACCTGGGCACCGTACCCGAAGGTCTGCGCGAGAAGCTCGCAGCGCGGCAGATGCTGGGCATGCGAGTGCTGCTGTTCGAACAGGACAACGGTCAGTTCCATGACAGCCAGCACTGGCCGGACGATGCCCTGGCCACCACGACTACCCACGACCTGCCGACGTTGAACGGCTGGTGGCGCAGCCGCGACATCGACTGGAACAACAAGCTTGAACTCATCGATGCCAAGACCGAGCAACACTGGCGCGAGGATCGTGACCGCGAGCGCCGCGCCCTGCGCCTGGCGCTGAGCCAAGACCCCCAGAACTTTCAGGAACTGCAACAGGGCAACGACGAGATCGATGCGATCATCGACGCCAGCACCCGCTTCCTGGGCCACACCCCTGCGCCGTTGGTGTTGCTGCCAGTGGATGACGCGCTGGGTATCGAAGAGCAGGCCAACCTGCCGGGCACCATCGATACACACCCCAATTGGCGCCGGCGCTACAACGCCGACGCGCAGAACCTTCTCGACGACCAGGATGCCGCCAGACGCCTTGAGCTTCTGGCCTGTGCCCGCCAACAAGCCAGTGAGCGTTACCGATGACAGTAATGACGGCCAGCGTTAGGCTTCAATTGCATAAAGACTTCACCCTCGACGACGCCGCCCGGTTGATCCCCTACTTTGCCAGCCTGGGCATCAGCCATGTTTACGCCTCCCCCATCCTCAAGGCCCGACCTGGGTCCATGCACGGCTATGACGTGGTCGATCCGACCCAGGTCAACCCCGAGCTGGGCGGCGAGCCTGCGCTGCAGCGCCTGGTGGCACAGTTGCGCAGCCACGGCATGGGGCTGATCCTGGATATCGTCTCCAACCACATGGCGGTAGGCGGTGCTCATAACCCCTGGTGGCTGGACCTGCTGGAATGGGGGCGTCGTAGCCCCTATTCCGAGTTCTTCGACATCCAGTGGCATTCTCCCGACCCGCTGCTCGAAGGCCAACTGCTGCTGCCGTTCCTGGGCAGCGACTACGGTGCCGCACTGCAGGGCGGCGAACTGCCATTGCGCTTCGATGCCGAGCAAGGCAGTTTCTACGTCGAGCACTACGAACATCGTTTCCCGATCTGCCCCTGCGACTATCCGCACATTCTGGCCGCTTCCGGCAATGCCCGCCTGAGTGAATTGGGCGCTCGCTTTGCCGATCTGCACGATTCGCCCCAGGCGTACACCCAAGCTCAAGCCCTGCGCGCCGAGTTGGCCACGCTGAGCCGCGAGGCAGGATTGGACGGCGCGCTGGATGGCCTGCTAAGCCAGTTCGATTCCACCAGCGAAGATGGCTTCAAGCGTCTGCATAACCTGCTCGAGCGGCAGTCCTATCGTTTGGCCAGCTGGCGGACAGCCGGTGATGACATCAACTGGCGGCGCTTTTTCGACGTCAACGAGCTCGGCGGCTTGCGCGTGGAGCGTGCGGCCGTGTTCGAAGCCACCCATGCGAAGATTTTCCAGCTCATCGAAGCCGGCCTGGTGGACGGTCTGCGTATCGACCATATCGACGGTCTGGCCGATCCCCGTGGCTATTCGCGCAAGCTGCGTCGGCGCGTCAATGGCCTGCTCCACAAACGCCCCGCCGAAGCGCGGATCGACCATGTACCGATCTACGTCGAGAAGATCCTCGGCGCAGGGGAAACCTTGCATCGGGATTGGCAGGTGGATGGCACCACCGGTTACGAATTCATGAACCAGGTATCGCTGCTGCAACACGATCCTGCCGGTCAGCAGCCCTTGTCCGAGCTGTGGAGCCAGGTGAGTGGTCGTCCCAGCGAGTTCATCGAGGAAGCCCACGCCGCGCGCAATCTGGTGCTCAGCGGATCGCTGGCCGGCGACTTCGAGTCAGTCGCCCAGGCGCTGTTGCAGGTCGCGCGCGGCGACCTCATGAGCCGCGACCTGACCTTGGGCGCGATCCGTCGTGCCCTGCTGGAACTGATCGTGCACTTTCCGGTGTACCGCACTTACGTGAGCCCCTGCGGGCGACCGAAGGAGGACGAGGTGTTCTTCCAGAAGGCCATGGAGGGTGCCCGCAGTACGTTGGGCGAAGCCGATTGGCCTGTCCTTGACTACCTGCAACGCTGGTTGGGTGGCGAACCCTGGCGCGCCCTGCCACCGGGTCGGCGGCGCAAGGTGCTGCGTCACGCCTGCGTGCGTTTCCAGCAACTGACCTCTCCCGCCGCTGCCAAGGCAGTGGAAGACACTGCCTTCTATCGTTCTGCAGTGCTGCTGTCGCGCAACGATGTGGGCTTTGAAACCGAATTGTTCGCTGCCGGCCCCGAGGCTTTCGTCGAAGCCGGGCAGCGCCGCCTGGAAGAGTTTCCGGACAACCTGCTGGCCACCGCGACCCACGACCACAAGCGGGGGGAAGACACTCGCACCCGCCTGGCGGTGCTCAGTGAACGCGCGTCGTGGTACGCCGAGCAGGTCCGGCATTGGCTGACATTGGCCGAGCCATTGCGCAGCCCGTTCGCCGACGGCCACGCGCCGACCGGTGGCGATGAGTTGATGCTGTACCAGGCACTGCTCGGCAGCTGGCCACTGGATCTGCGCAGCGATGACCGCGCCGGCCTCGAAGCCTATGCCGAGCGGCTCTACGTCTGGCAACAGAAAGCCCTTCGCGAAGCGAAGCTGGTAAGCAGCTGGAGTGCACCGAATGAGGGCTACGAGAAGGCTTGCCGCCAGTTCCTCGAGCAGTTATTGCTCAGTGAGCAGGGTCAACCCCTGCGCGAAGCCATCGCCGCAGCCAGCGTTGCCATTGCCCCGAGCGGTGCTTTGAACAGCCTGACGCAAACCCTGCTGCGCATGACCGTACCGGGGATTCCCGACCTGTATCAAGGTGCTGAGTTCTGGGACTTCAGCCTGGTGGACCCGGACAACCGTCGTCCGATCGACTACGCTGCGCGCGAACAGGCCTTGCAGCAGGCCAGTCCGATCGGCGAGCTGATGGCGCATTGGCACGATGGTCGCATCAAACAGGCGATGATAGCCGCCACGCTGCGCCTGCGCAGCGAGCACGCCGCGTTTTGGCGCGAGGGCAGCTACGAGCTGCTGCCGGTGCAGGGCGAGCATGCAGACAAGGTCCATGCATTCGCACGCCGTCATGCCGGGACCTGCGCTATCGTCATTGTGCCGAGGCTGGCCAGCGCGTTGTTGGGTGATGCGGCAGCGCCGCTAATCAATGCCCAACGCTGGGGAGACACCCGCGTAGTCCTACCCTTCGCGCAATCTCTGCCTACATTGAAGGGACTTTTTTCGGACAACGCAGTCACAGCAGATAGGGAATTGTTGATGAGCACTGCGCTGAAGGAGTTTCCCGTCAATCTCTTCATACAAAGTGAGTTGTGATCAGGAGCGTTGAAATGAGTGCCGACGATAAACGAGTTCGAGAATTTGCCTACCAGATCTGGGAATCGGAGGGCAAACCTGAGGGGCAGGGAGATCGTCATTGGGAAATGGCGAGAAAACTCGCGGAAGCCGAAGCGCTCGCCCCCACCAAGCCTGGCAAGGCCAAGGCTCCCGCCAAAGCCAAGGCCGCGGCGCAGCCCAAACCCAAGCCTGTGAGCGAAACACCGGCAGCCAAACCCAAGGCCGCTGCCAAACCGGCGGGCAAGTCGGCCGCCAAGGCTGAACCGGCCACCAAGGCTGAGCCGGCCAAAGCAGAAGCTCCAGCCCCCAAAGCCGCTACGCCCAAACCCGACGGTGCGGCCAAGCCTGCACCCGCGAAGAAGCCTCGAGCGGCAAAGAAACCCGCTGCCAGCTGACCCGGCCTGTGGTGCGGTCCCTGCTGGCCGCACCCTTGTCACCTTCCCGTTTCTACCTCGTCGCAGCGTGTCGAAACGCGAGCATCGGTTTCGTTCGCCCTGAGTATTCGCTTCAAGCCTGCATGAAGAGCATTTCGCTACCTGTGTAACAGCCCTATTTCAAGCAAGGATCTACTATGAGTCGGCAAGCCAAGAAACCCACCGCGCTAGAGCCCACTGAGCCGTCCCGCATCCGCGAAGGCCTGCCCTTCCCGCTGGGCGCTACCTGGGATGGCCTGGGGGTCAACTTCGCCCTGTTCTCGGCCAATGCCACCAAGGTAGAGCTGTGTATTTTCGATGCCAGTGGCGAACAGGAAATCGAACGCATCGAGCTTCCCGAGTACACCGACGAGATCTACCACGGCTACCTGCCCGACGCTCACCCAGGGCTGATCTACGGCTACCGTGTCTATGGTCCCTACGACCCCGAGAACGGCCATCGCTTCAACCATAACAAGCTCTTGATCGACCCCTATGCCAAGCAGTTGGTGGGGGAATTGAAGTGGTCCGAAGCGCTGTTTGGCTACACCATCGGCCATCCTGATGGCGACCTCAGCTTCGACGAACGCGACAGCGCGCCCTTCGTGCCGAAAAGCAAGGTCATCGACCCGGCCTACACCTGGGGTCGCGATCACCGGGTGAGCGTGCCCTGGGACAAGACCATTTTCTACGAGACCCACGTGCGCGGCCTGACCATGCGCCACCCTGCCGTACCCGAGGCGCTGCGTGGCACGTTCGCCGGCCTGGCGGTCCCGGAGGTGGTCGACCACTTGAAGAAGCTCGGCGTGACGTCCATCGAGCTGTTGCCCATTCACGGCTTCGTCAATGATCAGCACTTGCTGCAAAAGGGCCTTAACAATTATTGGGGCTACAACAGCATCGCCTTCTTTGCGCCCCATTCGCGCTACATCGCCAGCGGCAAGATCGCCGAATTCAAAGAGATGATCGCGCACCTACATGATGCCGGCCTGGAAGTGATCCTGGACGTGGTCTACAACCATACCGCCGAAGGCAACGAACAGGGCCCTACCCTGTCCATGCGCGGTATCGACAACGCCTCCTACTACCGCCTGATGCCGGACAACAAGCGTTACTACATCAACGATTCAGGCACCGGCAACACGCTGGACCTGAGCCATCCCTGCGTATTGCAGATGGTCACCGACTCACTGCGCTACTGGGCCTCGGAAATGCACGTGGACGGTTTCCGCTTTGACCTGGCGACCATCCTTGGCCGTTACCACGATGGCTTCTCCGAGCGCCACAGCTTCCTCGTGGCGTGCCGACAGGACCCAGTGCTGCGCTCGGTGAAGCTGATTGCCGAGCCTTGGGACTGCGGCCCTGGTGGGTATCAGGTAGGCGGCTTCGCGCCAGGCTGGGCCGAATGGAACGACCGCTTCCGCGACACCGTCCGTGCCTTCTGGAAAGGCGACGATGGCCAGCTGGCCGACTTCGCCGCGCGCATGACGGGCTCCGGTGACATGTTCAATCAGCGTGGGCGGCGCCCTTACTCGTCGGTGAACTTCATCACCGCCCACGATGGTTTCACCCTGCGCGACCTGGTGTCCTACAACGACAAGCACAACGAAGAAAACGATGAGGACAACCAGGACGGCACCAGCAATAACGTGTCCTGGAACCACGGCGTGGAAGGTCCGAGCGACGATCCGGAAATCATCGAACTGCGCCTGCGCCAGATGCGCAACTTCTTCACCACCCTGCTGTTTTCCCAAGGCACGCCAATGATCGTTGCCGGCGACGAGTTTTCCCGCACGCAGGGCGGCAACAACAACGCCTACTGCCAGGACAGCGAGATCGGCTGGATCAACTGGGAGCTGGACGAGGAAGGCAAGGGTTTGCTGCGTTTCGTCAAACGCTTGATCAAGCTGCGCAATGCCTACCCGATCCTGCGCCGCAACCGCTTCCTGGTGGGCGAATACAACGAAGCCATCGGCGTGAAAGACGTCACCTGGCTCGACCCTACCGGTAGCGAGATGACCGCCGAGCAGTGGGAAGATGCCCACGGCCGCTGCCTGGGCATGATGCTCGATGGCCGCGCGCAGCCCAGCGGCATCCGTAAACCGGGCGCCGATGCTACGTTGTTGCTGATCGTCAACGCTCATCACGACGTGGTCAATTTCGTCCTTCCGGAGGTGCCGGAGGGCGAGTACTGGAGCTGCATGATCGACACCAATCGACCGGATCTGCGCGATCAGGAACGCCTGGATTTCGGCAGTGACTTCATGGTCACCGGACGCTCCATGCTGATGTTCGAACTGCACAGGGACGAAGAAGAATGAGACCAACGCTGGCCGAAGCGCTGAAATGGCCAGCGCAGGGTTACCCCGATACCGCAGCGCTGGGTGCGGAACTGGCGCGGCTTTGCGCGCAAGGTCTCGACGCCCTGCCCCTGCCTGCTGGCGGTGAAACGCTGCAGCGCTGGCAATGCCTGGCCGCAGTGGCCGGGCATGATCTGGGCCTGTGCAAGCTTTACGAAGGTCACACCGACGCTTTGGCGATCATGGCCGAGCTGGGTGGGCCGGTACCGCCGTCAGGTTCCTTGTGGGGAACCTGGGCCGCCGAGCCTCCCCAGGCCAGGGTAACGCTGAAGGACGAAGGTGATCATGTGCTGCTCACCGGCCGCAAGGCCTGGTGCTCCGGCGCGGCGGTGGTCACTCACGGCCTGCTGACCGCATGGGACGCCGAGGGCCAGCAACAGCTGGTGGCCGTGGCCCTGGATCAACCCAATCTGTGCGTCACCGATGATGGCTGGCATGCAGTGGGCATGGCCAATACCGGTAGCGTGGAAATTCTTTTCGAGCATGCGCAGGGCATTCGTATCGGTGCACCGGGCAGCTATATCGGTCGTCCGGGTTTCTGGCTGGGTGGCATCGGCATCGCGGCCTGCTGGTATGGCGCTGCCCGCGAATTGGCCATGAGCCTGGCCCGCCATTGTGAAACGCGCCCCGAACCCCATGCCCTCGCCCACCTGGGTGCCGTGGATACCGCTCTGGTCAGTTGCGCCGCGGTATTGCGTCAGGCGGCCAGTCACGCCGACCGTCACCCCGACGGCAATTTCGAACGGCATGCCAGACGCTGCCGCGCGGTCGCCGAACAGACCGCCGAGACCGTCATTCACCATGTCGGCCGCGCCTTGGGGGCTGGACCTTATTGCAAGAACGCACATTTTGCCCAATTGATTGCCGACCTTCCGGTGTACCTGCGCCAAAGCCATGCCGAACGCGATCTGGCGGCTCTGGGCCAGTTGCTGGGGGCATCGTCGACCCGAACGTGGACCCTATGAAAGACAACCCTATTGTTGGCAGCGGTACGCCGCTGCAAGCCTGGCGCACGTCCCAGCACCTGGCCGAACTGCCCTCGATCGATGCCGCCGCCCTGGTGCCTGAGGGCGCGCGCGCCGTGATCATCGCGCCTCATCCGGACGACGAGGTGCTGGGTTGCGGCGGCCTGCTGCAGCTGCTGGCGGCGCTGGACCGGCCGATCCAGATCATCTCCGTCACCGATGGCAGTGCCAGCCACCCCGGCTCGCAAACCTGGTCGAGCCAGCGGCTGAGTGCGGTCCGCCCCCAGGAGAGTGCAGAAGCCCTGCATCGCCTGGGTCTGCCGATGCACAGCGTGAAGTGGATACGCGGCGGCTTTCAGGACAGCGGCGTGGCCAAGGAAGAACAACGCCTGGGGGAGTTCATCCAGCGTTATCTCAAGCCTGGGGATGTAGTGTTCAGCACCTGGTCCCAGGACGGTCACACCGACCATGAGGCCGTGGGACGCGCCAGTGCCGCCGCCGCTGCGGCCGTAGGGGCGACGTTGCATGAGCTGCCCATCTGGACGTGGCACTGGGCCTCGCCCGAGGACGAGAAGATCCCTTGGGCACGGGCCCGCAAGCTGCTGCTGGACCCCGCCACAGTGGCCCGCAAGAGCCACGCGGTCCACGCGTTCGCCAGCCAACTGGAGGGCGACCCGTCCATAGGCCTGGACCCGGTGCTGCCGCCCTATGTCCTGGAGCGTCTGTTGCAGCCTTTCGAGGTGGTATACCTATGAGTGCTTCAAGCATCGACAACGATTATTTCGACGCGCTGTACCTGGACAATGACGACCCTTGGGCCATGCGCAGCCGCTGGTATGAGCGGCGCAAGCGCGCCTTGTTGCTGGCCTGCCTGCCCAGGGAGCATTACGGCTCCATTTTCGAACCGGGCTGCGCCACTGGCGAAACCAGCCTGGCCCTCGCGCCGCGCTGCGGTCACCTGCTCAGTTATGACATGAACGAGCGCGCCGTGGATTTGACCCGTGCGCGGCTGGAGGGCATCCCCTATGCCCACGTGCACCAAGGTGCGCTGCCAGGGAGCTGGCCGACGGAGTCGTTCGACCTGATCGTGTTGAACGAGCTGGGTTACTACCTGAGCGCTCCGGACCTGGCGCAGGTTATCCAGCAATCGTTGGCTTCGTTGAATCCAGGCGGTCAGCTGGTCGCTTGCCACTGGCGTGCGCCTATCGATGGGGTTCCTTTGACCGCCGAGCAGGTGCATGAACAGCTGGATGCTCAGCTTGGGATGCATAAGGTGGTCTGCCATGTGGAGGCGGATTTTTTGATGGAAGTGTGGTGTGAGCAGGGGGATTCGGTGGCTGTTGTGGATGGG
>NZ_DFUE01000004.1:0-12408 GCF_002379585.1 Pseudomonas sp. UBA4194 | reverse complement strand
GGGGGCTAAAAGCGGATCGCGGTGGGCCGGCAGGCGGTGATCGGCTCCCTCTCCCTCAGGGAGAGGGCTGGGGTGAGGGGACCAGACACCGCAGAATTTCCTCCAATACCGCCTCCATCTCCCCCATAACCTGAAAATTGGTAAACCGCACCACCCGCAGCCCTCGACGTTCCAATCCAAGTGTCCGCCGCCGGTCATACTCCAACGCCGCGGGCTCGTAATGCTCCCCCCCATCCAGCTCCACCACCACCCTCGCCTCCAGACAGACAAAGTCCACCACATAGTCCCCCACAGGCCATTGCCTGCGGAATTTCATGCCGTTGATTTGTCGACCGCGCAGCCGCTGCCATAGCAGACGCTCACACTCGGTCTGAGATTGGCGAAGGTAACGGGAAAAAGTGTGAAACCCTGACATGCATGACACTCCTTGCGAGGAGGGTCAGGCTAGTCAAGGTTGTGCGAGGTAATAGGAATGGACTGTTAGAACACGTTGCAAGGGATGAAATCTGCGGCAAAGGCACCCTTCACCGCAGATCTGAAACCAGATTAAACCCCACCCTCCGGCCGCAAGATCAACACGCCCAGAGGCGGCAGATTCAGACTCAGCGACAGCGGCTGACCATGACTGGCCACTTCCTCGGCGATCACCGCGCCACCATTACCGTAGTTCGACCCTGCATACAGATCGGCATCGCTGTTCAACACTTCCTGCCAACGCCCTGCGAAAGGTATGCCGACACGATAGGCTTCCCGCGGTACCGGGGTGAAGTTGGCCACCACCAGTACAGCCTCGCCTTCAGCGCTCCAGCGCAACCAGGCAAACACGCTATTGGTGGCATCGTCGCCAATCAGCCATTGGAAACCTTGCGGCAAACAATCCTGCTGATGCAGCGCGGGGATGTCGCGGTACAAGCGGTTCAGGTCGGCTACCAGCTTCTGTACGCCCAAATGCTCGGAGTACTGGGTCAGGTACCAGTCCAGCTGGTGGTCGTGGTTCCATTCCCGCCACTGACCAAATTCGCATCCCATGAACAGGAGCTTCTTGCCCGGATGCGCCCACATGAACGTCAGATAGGCCCGCAGGTTGGCAAATTTCTGCCAGCGATCCCCCGGCATCTTGTCGATCAGCGAGTGCTTGCCATGTACCACTTCGTCATGGGATATCGGCAACACGAAGTGCTCGGAGAACGCATAGATCAGACCGAAGCTCATCTCGCTGTGGTGATGACCGCGATGGATCGGGTCGTTCTGGATGTAGTTCAGGGTGTCGTGCATCCACCCCATGTTCCACTTGTAGGAGAACCCGAGGCCACCTTCCTGGGTGGGCTGGCTGACACCAGGCCACGCCGTGGACTCTTCGGCAATCACCAGCGCACCCGGCGCTTCCAGCGCTACCACGTCGTTGAGGTGGCGCAGGAAATCGATGGCCTCGAGGTTTTCGCGGCCGCCGTGCTTGTTCGGTATCCACTCGCCGGCCTTGCGCGAGTAATCCCGATACAGCATCGAGGCCACCGCATCCACACGCAGGCCGTCGATGTGGAAATTCTTCAGCCAATGCACCGCCGAAGCGATCATGAAGCCGTGCACCTCGGTGCGGCCGAGGTTGTAGATCAGGGTGTCCCAGTCCTGATGGAAGCCTTCCAACGGATTGTCGTACTCATACAGCGCCGTGCCGTCAAAGCGGGCCAGGCCATGCTCGTCGGTTGGGAAATGCGCCGGCACCCAATCCAGGATCACGCCGATTTCGGCCTTGTGGCACGCATTGATGAACGCGGCGAAGTCCTCTGGCGTGCCGTAGCGCGCCGACGGTGCGAATTGCGACAACGGCTGGTAGCCCCATGAGCCGCCGAAGGGGTGCTCCATGATCGGCAGCAATTCGATGTGGGTGAAGCCCATCTTCTGCACGTATGGAATCAGGCGGTCGGCCAGTTCGTGCCAGTTATAGGAACGTACCACTTCACCGGCTTCGTCCAGCTCGCACATCCAGGAGCCTGCATGCAACTCGTAGATCGATTGCGGCGCGCCGATGGCGTGGCGCTCCCCGCGGCCCTGCAGCCACTCCTGGTCATCCCACTGGAAGGCCAACGGCTTGGCCACCCGCGAAGCGGTCGAGGGCGGCAGCTCCGTGCACAAGGCCACCGGGTCGGCCTTGAGCGGCAGAATGCCGTGTTGCCCGAGAATCTCGTATTTATACGGCTCGCCCGGCTGCAGACCTGGGATGAAGAGTTCCCAAACGCCACTGGGGTAACGCTGGCGCATAGGATGACGACGGCCATCCCAGACGTTGAAGTCGCCGACCACCGACACCCGACGCGCATTGGGTGCCCACACTGCGAAGCGCACGCCCTGTACGCCATCGAGCTCGAGAAACTGGGCGCCGAAGGCATTGCCCAGGTCGCGATGGTTACCTTCGGCAAACAGGTACAGGTCCATCTCGCCCAGCAGCTCACCATAGCTGTAAGGGTCTTCGCTGATCTGCTCGCCGCCGGCCCACTGCACTTTGAGCAGGTAGTTCTGACGCTGGGCAACATGGCCCACGAAAAAACCCGGTACTTCACCCAGTTCCAGCGTAGCCAACGGATGCCCACCGTCCTTGGCCAATACCTGCACGCTCAGCGCATTGGGCAGGTAGGCCCGCACGTACATCCCGTCACCGCCGTCACTGTGGGCGCCCAGCACCGAGAACGGGTCGCGGTGATCGGCACGAATCAGCGCCTCGATATCGACCTTGTCCGGCATCGCGCCGTTGTGGCTCTTGCCCTGTCCGATGTGCGCACTCATTGCTTATTCTCCCCGTGTACTCAAGAGCCCGAACAAACCATGCAAGGGCACGGCCAACCAGCTCGGGCGATTCTCCGCTTCATAAGCGATTTCGTAGGCAGCCTTTTCCAGACTGAACAATTCCAGAGCTGCGCGCTCGCCTTCGGCATCTTGCCAGGCATGCGGCAGTCCGGCAGTAGCGATGCCGTAGGCGCCGATAAAGGCGTGGCGGGCTTCGGCCAGATAACGTTTGGCTACCCGCTGACGTGCCTGCGCGGCTTCTTCGGAAGCGTCTGCGCTCTGCACGTTGCGCACAGCCATGGCGGCAGCGTAGTCGAAAGACCGCAACACACCGCCGACGTCTTTGTAGGGGCTGTACTTGGCGCGGCGCTCTTCGAGCGGTCGAGCCGGTTCCCCTTCGAAGTCGATCAGGTAAGCATCACCCTGCACCACCAGCATCTGCCCCAGGTGCAGGTCGCCGTGCACGCGCATGATCAAGCCGCCCACGGCCTTCTTGCTCAAGTGCTCGACATGCGCCAACAGCGACTGGCGCTCCTTGAGCAGATCGGCGACCAGCACCCGGTCCTCCTCGGTAAAGTCGGCCTGGCGCTGCTCCAGCAGGGTCAATGCCCGCTCCACCTGGGCACTGATGCTGCGGGCCCAGGCCTGACCATCCTTGTCGGTGCTGGGGCGGGACAGGAAATCGGCGCTGACGCCGGGCGCCGCCAATACGGCGTGCATTTCACCCAGACGCTGGCCCAACATACCGGCGAAATCCGCCAGCTCGCCTAGGGCGTTGTAATGCTGCTCCTGCTCGGAGTGGGCCATGGCCATCTCGTCGCGGATGGCCCGTTCCAGGTTGTTCTGGGTCCATTCCCAGGCATCGCCCTGATTGTTCAGGTAGCCCTGGGCAATCATCAGCAGGTGTGGCGTGCCACTCTCGTCAACCCGGCTCACCGAACCCAGCAGCGGCGAGATGTTTTCATAGCCAGCCGCGGTCAGGTAAGCGCCCATCTCCAGTTCCGGATGGATACCGCCACTGACGCGGCGAATCATCTTGAGGACCATGCTGCCGCCGATCACGACGGAGCTGTTGGACTGTTCGGCGGACAGATAACGAATCGCCGACTGGTTGCTCAATTTCAGCGGCGCTAGCTGTTCGGTACCCTGAAAGCGCAGCTCGCCACCGGTTGCAATCGGTAGCACAGCGTTCTGCTGAATGCTCTCCACCACCGAATGGATGAAGCTTTCCAGCACGAACGCGTCGGTGATCAGCCCGACCTCGCGGCCGCGACGTACCCGCGACAAGGCCAACTGCAACGGCAAAGGGGAACCGCTGTGATCTTCGGGGATGAAACCGAACGGGAACTGATAACGGCTGACCTGGCCACCACTGGTCACCTCCAGCTCGCTGAACAGCACCGGACTGGTGGGCGTACCAAAGCGTACGCCGTAGGCTATCCGCAGTTGATCGATAGCCACATCCTTACCGCCGAACCAGCGCCGCTTGGGCAGGTATTGGAGCAAGGCGTTGGTTTCGAGGATGGAGCGCGACGGTTCGTCGAGTAACTCCTCCATGCGTTTTTTCAGTACCAGGGTCTGGAAGTCAGGCATGCTTTGGGCCGGTTCGACGTGCCAGCTCGGCATCTGGGTTTCACTGGCCAGCAGGAACCAATAGAAGCCGTAGGGTGGCAAGGTCAGCAGGAAATTGAGCTGACCGATGGGTGGGAAGGCGCTGCCACCGAGCATCTCCACCGGCACCATGCCGGCGTATTGGGACAGATCCAGTTCAGCCGCTTGGGCGGCACGGGACACGTTGGCAACGCACAGGACGATTTCGCTCTTGCCATCGGCCCCGGTGTATTCACGCAGATACGCCAGAATGCGGCGGTTGGTCGGCGACAGCATTTTCAGCGTGCCGCGGCCGAAGGCTTTCTGCTGGCGGCGCACGGCGAGCATGCGCCGGTTCCAGTTCAGCAGCGAGTGCGGATCGTTGGCCTGGGTCTCGACGTTGACCGACGCGAAACCGTACAACGGGTCCATGATCGGCGGCAGCACCAGGCTGGCCGGATCGGCGCGAGAAAAGCCACCGTTGCGGTCGATCGACCACTGCATGGGCGTGCGCACACCGTCGCGATCGCCCAGGTAGATGTTGTCACCCATGCCAATTTCGTCGCCGTAGTACAGGGTTGGCGTGCCAGGCATGGACAACAGCAGGCTGTTGAGCAGTTCGACACGGCGACGATCCCGCTCCAGCAACGGCGCCAGGCGCCGACGGATGCCCAGATTGATCCGCGCCCGGCTATCGGCGGCGTAGTAATTCCATAGGTAGTCGCGCTCGCGGTCCGTGACCATTTCCAGGGTCAATTCATCGTGGTTGCGCAGGAAAATCGCCCATTGGCAGTTGGCCGGAATTTCCGGGGTCTGGCGCAGGATGTCGGTGATCGGGAAGCGGTCTTCCTGGGCCAAGGCCATGTACATGCGCGGCATCAGCGGGAAGTGGAAGGCCATATGGCATTCGTCACCGTTGTCGCCTTTGACGTCACCGAAATACAACTGGGTGTCTTCCGGCCACTGGTTGGCCTCGGCCAGCAGCATGCGATCAGGGTAGTTGGCGTCGATCTCGGCACGGATCTGCTTGAGTACCTGATGGGTCTCGGGCAGGTTCTCGTTGTTGGTACCGTCGCGCTCGATGAGGTACGGAATGGCATCCAGGCGCAGGCCGTCGATACCCATGTCCAGCCAGTAACGCATGACATCGATCACCGCCTTCATCACTTGCGGGTTGTCGAAATTCAGATCGGGCTGGTGGGAATAGAACCGGTGCCAGAAATACTGTCCGGCCACGGGGTCCCAGGTCCAGTTGGAGTGCTCGGTGTCGAGAAAGATGATCCGCGTCCCGTCGTACTTCTCGTCCGAGTCCGACCACACGTAGAAATCCCGGGCTTTGGAGCCCTTTTTGGCGTGTCGGGCACGCTGGAACCAGGGGTGCTGGTCCGAAGTGTGGTTGATGACCAGCTCGGTGATGACCCGCAGTCCCCGCGCGTGGGCTTCGCAGATGAAACGACGCACGTCGGCCAGACTACCGTAATCGCTGTGCACGGCCTTGTACTCGGCAATGTCGTAGCCGTCGTCGCGCCGTGGCGAGGGGTAGAACGGCAGCAGCCAGATGGTGTTGACGCCCAGATCGGCAATGTAGTCGAGCTTGGCGATGAGCCCGGGGAAGTCGCCAATGCCATCGTTGTTGGAGTCGAAGAACGACTTCACATGGACCTGATAGATGACCGCGTCCTTGTACCACAGCGGATCATCGATGAAAGCTTGCGACCGAGGCTTTTTCGCCATTGTTGTTTGCCTGTTCTCGTCGTGCTTAAGGGAGGGCTTTCTGTATGCGCCAGATGCCGAATGGCTGGTAACCCGGGTCGATACGCATGAACTGATTCTTGCCGTACCAGGTCCAGCGATGGCCGGTCATCAGGTCTTCACCATAGGTTGCAGCGTTGTCATCCAGGCCCAGTTCCCACAGCGGCAGCTCGAAATGCGCTTCCTGCACGTTGTGCGGGTCCAGACTCACCGCCACCAACACGTAGTTGCTGCGATCAGCCGTGCGCTTGCCGAAGTACAGGATGTTGTCGTTGTAGCACTGGAAGAACTCGACGCCCAGATGGGTCTGCAGCGCCGGATTCTGGCGACGAATACGGTTGAGCTGGGCGATCTCGGCAATGATGTTCCCCGGCGCCGTGTAATCACGCGGGCGAATCTCGTACTTCTCCGAGTCCAGGTATTCTTCCTTGCCGGGCACCGGCGCCGATTCGCACAGCTCGAACCCGGAATACATACCCCACAGCCCCGAGCCCATGGTTGCCAGGGCCGCGCGAATGAGGAATCCAGCCCGACCGGAGTCGTGCAGGAAAAACGGGTTGATGTCCGGCGTATTGACGAAGAAGTTCGGGCGGTAGCAATACGACCATGGCGGCTGGTTGAGTTGGGTGAAATAGGTCGCCAACTCAGCCTTGGTGTTGCGCCAGGTGAAATAGGTATAGCTCTGGGAATACCCGACCTTGCCCAGCCGCGCCATCATCGCGGGCTTGGTGAAGGCCTCGGCGAGGAACATCACGCTGGGGTCCTTGCTGCGGATATCGGCAATCAGCCATTGCCAGAAAGGCAGCGGCTTGGTGTGAGGGTTGTCGACGCGAAAAATCTTCACGCCCTCCTCGACCCAGCCCCAGACCACATCCCTGAGTTCCAGCCACAGGCTCGGCACGGCGTCGGCTGCATAGAAGTCGACGTTGACGATGTCCTGGTATTTTTTCGGCGGATTCTCCGCATAGCGGATGGTGCCGTCCGGGCGCCAACTGAACCAACCTGGATGCTCCTTGAGCCACAGGTGATCCTGAGAGCACTGAATGGCAAAGTCCAACGCGATCTCCAGGCCATGCTCGGCAGCGGCGGCGACCAGGCGGCGAAAATCTTCGCGGGTGCCCAGCTCCGGGTGGATCGCCTCGTGGCCGCCGTCGGCGCTGCCGATGGCGTAGGGGCTGCCCGGATCATTCGGGCCCGCCGTCAGGGAGTTGTTCGGCCCCTTGCGGTGTGCACGCCCGATCGGATGGATCGGTGGGAAATAGAGCACATCGAAGTTCATGTCGCGGATCATCGGCAGACGGCTGTGCACGTCGTTGAAGGTGCCGTGGCGCGCCTTGTCGTCGGTGATCGAGCGGGGAAACAATTCATACCAGCTGGCGAATTGGGCCAGTTCTCGTTCGACGTCCAAGCCGAATTCGATACTGGTGCTGAGAAAGGCGCGGTGGTCGGCCAGGGACATCAGGGCCTGGGTGTCGCGCTGCAACAGCAATGCAACCTTGGCGTCCTGGTCCAGCGTCTTCAATTCGTCGTGCAGTTGCTTGAGCTGCCGTGCCAGGGTATCGGTGCTGCGGGCGGCGGCCTGTTCCAGATGCAGGCGCCCTTCCTCCAGCTCCAGATCGATGGGCACACCGGCGGCGTACTTCTTCTCGAGTTCGTAACGGTAGCTCGCAAACTGATCGATCCAGGCCTCGACGGTATAGGCGTGGCGACCGACCTGATCGATGGTCAGCTCACCTTCCCAGCTGTCATTGCCCAGGTCCTGCATGGCCGAGCTATGCCAGGTGTCGGAGCCCAGTTCGTGCCAGCGCAACACCACGGCCAGTTTATCGTGACCGTCGGCGTACACCTTGCTGGTCACCGTCACCGGCTGGCCGACGACGGCCTTGGCTGCGAACAAGCCACCCTCGATGGTTGGCTGCGTATCCTCGATCACGATCCGCGGCAACAACAATGCCTGGGACAGGCTGAGCACATGCTCGCGATCCTGTTCGTCTGTGGCGGTCGTGCCGGTTTGGAAAGGTTGATCAGCCGTCATCGAGCATCGCTCCTTTACGTCCCCTGGACGTGGTTGTGCTTGTGCAAGCGGTGAGGGAAATTCGAAATTTTCGCTGCTTAGGTTCGGAGGGGGTGTGAGGGGGAAAAGTTCATCTGTATCTGGCCGATGATCGGGCTCATTTGCAAAGACTGAATGGATCGCCCGCCCCGCGGTCGACTGAGGGCGTATACCGATTCATTACCGTGGAGCTGAGCGATGAACCTTCCCATGCCCGCCGAAACACCGGACCCGAACATCGACGAACCCAATCTGCCCCCACCCAACCCCGAACAGGACCCCGACGGCGTCCCGGTCGACCCTACGACCGTACCCCCGACTCCGCTGGGTGACCCGCCGAGTGAAGAACCTCCGGTGAGGGTTTAGAGGTAGGGCTTGAGGTTAGCGGTGAATGGTCCCCTCACCCCAGCCCTCTCCCTGAGGGAGAGGGGGCCGTACAGTGTTGTAGCGGCTGGCACCGATCCGCTTCTAGCTCCCTCTCCCTCAGGGAGAGGGCTGGGGTGAGGGGACCATCCACCACAAATCCCGCCCATCTGTACCGCTCCTCCTTCCCCCATCTGCATCTGTTTCCAGCACAGCCCAACTGGCATAGTACCCCCACCGATCCCTACTGCCAGGCCACCCATGAAGCGCTACGAAAAATTCGCCGACCATATCGCCGAACTGATCCGTACCGGCGTCCTGGGCCCGGATGAGCGGGTGCCGTCGGTTCGGTTTGCCAGCCAGACTCACGGGGTCAGCCCTTCCACGGTCTTCCAGGCCTACTACCTGCTGGAACGCCGCGGGCTGATTCGTGCCCGGCCGCGATCCGGGTATTTCGTCAATGCACTGGCCACGCGCACCATCGAGGAGCCTGCGGTCAAGCCGGCGCCGCAGCCTCAGTCAACGGACGTGGACGTCAGCGAGTTGGTGTTCTCCATCCTCGGTTCGATCAAAGATCCCAACACCATCGCTCTGGGCTCTGCCTTTCCCAGCCCCAATCTGTTCCCCCTGCCCCGCCTGGCGCGCTCGCTGGCCAGCACCAGCCGCAGCATGCATCCTCGGGAAACCGTCACCGACCTGTCCCCTGGCAACCCGCAACTTCGCCGGCAAATAGCATTGCGCTACACCGTCGGCGGGGTGATGTTGCCCATGGAGGAGTTGCTGATCACCAACGGCGCACTGGAGGCCCTGAATCTGTGCCTGCAGGCGGTGACCGAGCCGGGAGACCTGGTGGCCATCGAGGCACCGGCTTTCTATGCCTGCCTGCAGGTGCTGGAGCGGCTCAAGCTCAAGGCTGTTGAGATCCCCACCCATGCGCGGGACGGCCTGGACGTCGAGGCCTTGGCCACCGCCCTGAACAGCCTGCCGATCAAAGCCTGCTGGTGCATGACCAGCTTCCAGAACCCGATTGGTGCGAGCATGCCCGAAGCGCGCAAGCGCCAGCTGGTCGAGCTGCTGCGCGAGCATCAGGTCCCGCTGATCGAAGATGATGTGTACGCCGAACTCTACTACGGCCAGCACGCGCCGAAACCGGCCAAGGCCTACGACACCGACGGGCTGGTGCTGCACTGCGGTTCGTTCGCCAAAAGTCTGGCTCCGGGGTACCGAATTGGCTGGGTAGCCGCGGGGCGCTTCGCGCAACAGGTGGAACGCCTGAAAATCATGACCTCCATCTGCGCCTCGGTTCCCGCCCAGGCGGCGATCGCCGACTATCTGCAGCACGGCGGCTACGACCGCCATCTGCACAAGCTGCGCTATGCGCTGGAAGAACAACAGCGGGCGATGATGGCGGCCATCGGCAAGTACTTTCCCAAGGAGACTCGGGTCAGCCGACCCAGCGGAGGGTATTTCCTGTGGCTGGAGCTGCCGGAACAGGTCGACTCCCTGCAACTGTTCAGACTGGCGCTGGCCCAGGGCATCAGCATCGCGCCCGGCCCGATCTTCTCCGCCAGCGGCGGTTTTCGGCATTGCGTACGCCTGAATTACGGTGCCCCCATGGACAAGCCGCAGCTCGGCGCAATGCAGACCCTCGGAAGGCTTATCCACTCTCTTCTTTGATCGTTCGGCCCGGTGGAAGCGGAATCTACTGCGATGAGCGGACACCGACAGCGCAGCCGTGAGACCTGAAGAGGATCATCAGGCGCCATCGCGGGTAGAACCCGCTCCCACAGTGGGTCTGCGTAAATTCAAATTCGTGGAAGGCGGAATGTGTGCGATCACCGGTCGGAATAGCAAGCATGCTTGGCATTGTTTCGGCACTCGAACATACCCCCTGATATCAGATAAAACCGCTCTACAACGGTGCTTTGGGCTGTCATGCGCGCGCTGTTGAGGCATACTCGCGGCCATCACGATCAGACGGCTTGGATACCCGTCCATTTTCTCCATATTGACACCTCTCCAAGCCCCCTGATAAACATTAACTACCCAGTTAGTTTTGCCTTACACCGCAGCGCATGAACCTCGTTCTACTGCTAACGTGTGAAGACGAAACCAACGGCACAAGCTTCATAATAAAAACAACGGAGACACAGCATGGCTCATGCTCAATCAGAGTCGCACGGCTCGCAGCAAACCAAGAAAGCCACCGCCAGCGGTTGGGTCGGCTCGGCATTGGAGTATTACGACTTCTTCATCTATGCCCAAGCAGCGGCATTAATCTTCCCGCAGATATTTTTCCCCAATACCGACCCCAAGGTCGCCATCGTCGCCTCGTTGGCAACCTACGGTGTGGGCTACGTGGCGCGTCCCATCGGTGCGTTTTTCCTCGGCCACTGGGGTGATACCCGCGGACGCAAGAATGTACTGCTGCTGTGCATGTTCCTGATGGGTATTGCCACCATGGCGGTCGGCCTGCTGCCGACCTACAACCAGGTAGGCTTGTGGGCTCCTGCGATGCTGGTGGTGCTGCGCCTGATCCAGGGCTTCGCCGTTGCCGGCGAGATTTCCGGGGCCAGTTCGATGATTCTCGAGCACGCGCCGTTCGGCCGAAGAGGCTACTACGCCAGCTTTACCTTGCAGGGTGTGCAGGCTGGACAGATCTTCGCCGCGGCGATCTTCCTGCCGCTGGCTTATTTCATGCCGGATGAGGCGTTCAACTCGTGGGGCTGGCGGATTCCGTTCCTGCTCAGCGCCGTGGTGCTGATCGCCGGCTACATCATTCGTCGCGAAGTCAACGAAACGCCAGCCTTCGAAACCGAAGAAGCCAAGGCGGCCATTCCCAAGTCTCCGGTACTCGAAGCGTTCAAGCACAGCTGGAAGAACATGGGCCTGGTGATGTGCATGGCGCTGATGAACGTCATCCCGGTAGTGGCCACTATCTTCGGTGCGGCTTACGCGGTGCAGCCAGCCTACGGTGTAGGCTTCGCCAAGAGCGTGTACCTGTGGATTCCGGTGGTCGGTAACATCGTCGCAGTGTGCGTGATTCCATTCGTGGGCAACCTGTCGGACAAGTTCGGCCGTCGGCCGCTGATCATCGGTGGCGCACTGAGCTCGGGTATCCTCTCGTTCTTCTACCTGTACGCCATCAGCATCCACAGCGTGCCATTGGCCTTCGGTATGTCGATCCTGATGTGGGGTGTGTTCTACCAGGGTTACAACGCGGTATTCCCAAGCTTCTACCCGGAGCTGTTCCAGACCCGCTATCGCGTCTCGGCCATGGCCATCTCGCAGAACGTGGGCACCCTGATCACCGCCCTGCTGCCGGCCCTGTTCGCCGCCATGGCGCCTCCTGGCTCGACCAACATTCCGATGGTGGTTGGCTCGCTGGCCCTGGGGGTGTGCTGTATCGCCGCCCTGGCAGCGTTCTGCGCCAAGGAGACGTTCCGTATCCCGATGAGCGACCTGGGCAAGCCGGACGCCAAGTCGGTGGACAAGCAGGAATATGAGCGCAACCGTCAGCAGGCGGTGAGCTCGGCACACTGATGATCGTCTGCTAGTGCGCCGTTGCGGGTAGAACCCGCTTCCACAGGGGGTCATGTGCAAAGCATGACCCCCTGTTCATTTCAATCCGCGCAGAGCCCTAGAAGCCCTACTCCCCCGGATTCACAAACTGCGCATACACCGCAAACACACCCAGCAACACCCACAAGATGCTGAACAACCACGGTGTTCTCATCGAGAACAGCAATGCCCCCCGCCACCGTCTTTCATTCGACTCCCTCTCGCTGAACAGCGGCGACTCGTCATAGGCCGCGCCCATGGCTGGCTCGCTCGCGAGCAGCGTGCTCTGCTTGAAATGCCAGTGGTCG
>NZ_DFUE01000033.1 GCF_002379585.1 Pseudomonas sp. UBA4194 | reverse complement strand
CGCTGGCCATGCTGCTGGCTGCCCAGGCCCGTGGCTGGACGCTGATGCACATGGAAATCCAGGATCTCTACCAGGCCAAGGGCCAGGCCCGCGCGCGGATGCGGCCGTTGAAGGTGTTCGCCGACCCCGAGCACTGGTTCGAATTCGAGTCCGAAATCGACGCGCCCCTGGCCGACCTGGACGTCATCCTGATGCGCAAGGACCCGCCCTTCGACCTGGAATTCGTTTATTCCACCTACCTGCTCGAGCAAGCCGAGAACGATGGCGTGCTGGTAGTCAACAAGCCCCAGAGCCTGCGCGACTGCAACGAAAAGATGTTCGCCACGCTGTTTCCACAGCTGACCCCGCCGACCATGGTCAGCCGTCGTGCCGACATCCTGCGCGAGTTCGTCGCCGAGCACGGCGACGTGATTCTCAAACCGCTGGATGGCATGGGCGGCACCTCGATCTTCCGCCATCGCCCGGGCGACCCCAACCTCTCGGTGATCCTGGAAACCCTGACCGTACTGGGCACCCAGCAGATCATGGCGCAGCGCTACCTGCCGGCGATCGTCGATGGCGACAAGCGCATCCTGATGATCGATGGCGAGCCGGTGCCCTACTGCCTGGCACGTATCCCGGCCAGCGGCGAGACCCGCGGCAACCTGGCCGCCGGTGGCCGTGGCGAAGCTCGTCCGCTGAGCGACAAGGACCGCTGGATCGCCGAACAGGTCGGCCCGACCCTGCGCGAGAAAGGCCTGCTGTTCGTGGGTCTGGACGTGATCGGCGAGAACCTCACCGAAATCAACGTCACCAGCCCTACCTGCATTCGCGAAATCGATGCGGCCTTCAATACCGACATCGGCGGACAGTTGATGGACGCCATTGATCGCAAGCTCAAGGCACGCTGACGTAGCCACCCGGGGACAGGTTATGATGCTCGCCCTTTTCAGTTCTCGGGCGTGCATCACCGCCCGGGATGCAAGACTGCTGGATTTTTCATGACCTTGCCTGCCGACCTGCCCACCGAATTGACTCGCATCGGCCCCCGCCCTGCGGATCGTCTGGGGTTCACCCTGTTCCTCGCTGCTCTGGTGCACGTGGCGCTGATTGTCGGCGTGAGCTTCAGCGTGGAAAAGCCGCCGGAAATCAGCAAGACCCTGGAAGTGACCCTGGCGCCGTTCAAGAGCCAGGTTGCGCCCAAGCAGGCCGATTACCTGGCCCAGGACAATCAGCAGGGCAGCGGTACCCTGGACAAGAAAGCCGTGCCCAAGACTACCGAGGTCGCGCCGTTCCAGGACAGCAAGATCAACAAGGTGACCCCGCCACCGGCGCCCAAACCTGCCGCGCAGCCCGAGCCGGCGCCGGTAAAAAAAGCCGTGGCCACCACCGCGCCCAAACCGGTCAAGACCGAAGCCCGGCCACCGCCGGCCAAACCCGAACCCACGCCCAAGGCCGCCACCCCGGATTTCGACAGTTCGCAGCTGTCCAGCGAGATTGCCAGCCTCGAAGCCGAGCTCTCTCATGAGCAGCAGGCCTATGCCAAGCGCCCGCGCATCCATCGGTTGAGCGCGGCCTCGACCATGCGCGACAAGGGTGCCTGGTACAAGGACGACTGGCGCAAGAAAGTCGAACGCATCGGCAACCTGAATTATCCCGAAGAAGCCCGGCGTCAGCAGATCTACGGTAGCTTGAGGCTGATGGTCTCGATCAACAGCGACGGCTCGCTGTACGAGGTGCTGGTGCTCGAATCGTCCGGTCAGCCGTTGCTGGACCAGGCGGCGCAGCGCATCGTGCGCCTGGCCGCGCCCTTCGCGCCGTTCACCGGGGATCTGGCAGACGTCGACCGCCTGGAGATCATCCGCACCTGGCGTTTCGCCAAGGGCGATCGACTGCAAAGCAACTGACACATGAAAGTACGCGCCTCAGCTTGTCAGCTTGGCGCACCGACGCCACACTACACCCTATGAAAAACGTCGACCCGACCTACCTCAAGCATCAGTTTCTGATTGCCATGCCGCACATGGCCGACCCGAACTTTGCCCAGACCTTGACCTACATCGTCGAGCACACGGCCAATGGCGCCATGGGTCTGGTAGTCAACCGCGCCCAGGACTTGAGCCTGGCGGACATTCTCGAGCAGTTGCGACCGGACATCGATCCACCGCCGGCCTGCCAGCACGTGCCGATCTACAACGGTGGCCCGGTGCAGACCGACCGTGGTTTCGTGTTGCACCCCAGCGGGCCGGTGTTCCAGGCCACGGTGCAGTTGGGCGAGATTTCCCTCTCCACCTCCCAGGACGTGCTGTTCGCCATCGCCGACGGCGCCGGCCCGGCCAAGAGCCTGATCACCCTGGGCTATGCCGGCTGGGATGCAGGGCAGCTGGAAGCGGAACTGGCGGACAACGCCTGGCTGACGTGCCCGTTCGACGCCGATATCCTGTTCGAGATGAACAGCGAACAGCGTCTGGCTGCCGCCGCGGCACGCCTGGGCATCAATTTGAGCCTGCTCACCAGCCAGGCGGGCCACGCCTGATGGCAAGTCCCAAACTGCTGCTGGGCGTGGACTACGGCACCAAACAGATCGGCTTCGCGGTCGGCCAGGTGATCACCGGCCAGGCCCGCGAGCTGTGCACCTTGAAAGCCCAGAACGGCGTGCCCGACTGGACCAGGGTCGAAGCCCTGATCAAGGAATGGCAACCCGATGCCATCGTCGTCGGTTTGCCGTTGAACATGGACGGCAGTCCCAGCGACATGAGCGAACGCGCCGAGAAATTTGCCCGTCGCCTCAATGGCCGCTTCAACATCCCGGTCCACACCCACGACGAGCGCCTGACCACCTTCGAAGCCAAGGGCGAGCGCATGGCCCGCGGCGGACAGCGCGGCAGTTATCGTGACAACCCGGTAGACGCCATCGCCGCCAAGCTGTTGCTGCAGGGCTGGCTCGAGGAGCATGCGGGGTCTTTTGATCGTTGATCGGATGCGACCTTGATTACCGCGTGGCCCCCATCGCGGGTAGAACCCGCTCCCACAGGAGTCCGCGCCCCAATGTGGAACCAGGCCCCCACAGGAGTCCGCGTTCCAATGTGGCCCACAGGAATCCACGTACCCATGTGGGAGCGGGCTCTGCCCGCGATGGGGTCCACACCGATCTTGCGCCATGCCGACCACCCAACACCCACACACAGGAGCACACATGAGCCTTCCCAACCCCGCTGAGCTGATCAGCGCGATGGCTGTCGATCTCAAGGCGCATCTGGCCAGACGCTCCATCCACGAGCCGCGCTTCATCGGCATCCGTACCGGCGGTGTCTGGGTCGCTCAGGCATTGCTCGAGGCGCTGGGCAGCACGGAACCGCTGGGCACCCTGGACGTGTCGTTCTACCGCGACGACTTCAGCCAGAACGGCCTGCACCCGCAAGTGCGCCCCTCCGAGCTGCCATTCGAGATCGAGGGCCAGCACCTGGTATTGATCGACGACGTGCTGATGAGCGGCCGCACCATCCGTGCGGCCCTCAATGAACTGTTCGACTATGGCCGGCCGGCCAGTGTGACGCTGGTCAGTCTGCTGGACCTGGATGCCGGCGAACTGCCGATCCGCCCCGATGTGGTCGGCGCCACCCTGTCACTGGCCGCCCACGAACGGGTAAAATTGCTCGGCCCCGCCCCGCTCGCCCTCGAGCGCCAGGACCTCGTTTCCGCCTCCACCCTTTAAGAGCCCCGCCATGACGCCTATCGACGCCAAGCGCCCGCTGCAGCTCAATGACCAGGGCCAGCTCCGCCACTTCCTGTCCCTGGACGGCCTGCCCCGGGAACTGTTGACCGAATTGCTCGACACCGCCGACTCCTTCCTTGAGGTCGGCGCTCGCGCCGTCAAGAAAGTCCCGCTGCTGCGCGGCAAGACCGTATGCAATGTGTTCTTCGAGAACTCCACGCGCACCCGCACCACCTTCGAACTGGCGGCCCAGCGGCTGTCGGCCGACGTGATCACGCTGAACGTATCGACCTCCTCGACCAGCAAGGGCGAAACCCTGTTCGACACCTTGCGCAATCTCGAGGCCATGGCGGCGGACATGTTCGTGGTACGCCATGCCGACTCCGGCGCCGCTCACTTCATCGCCGAGCACGTATGCCCGGACGTTGCCATCATCAACGGCGGTGACGGCCGCCATGCGCACCCGACCCAGGGCATGCTCGACATGCTGACCATCCGCCGCCACAAAGGCGGTTTCGAGAACCTCTCGGTGGCCATCGTCGGTGACATCTTGCACTCGCGCGTGGCGCGCTCGAACATGATTGCCCTCAAGACCCTGGGTTGCCGGGACATCCGCGTGATCGGGCCCAAGACCCTGCTGCCGATCGGTGTCGAGCAGTACGGCGTGAAGGTCTACACCGACCTGGAACAGGGCCTCAAAGACGTCGACGTGGTGATCATGCTGCGTCTGCAACGCGAGCGCATGAATGGCGGCCTGCTGCCCAGCGAAGGCGAGTTCTACCGCTTGTTCGGCCTGACCACGGCGCGATTGGCCGGGGCCAAGCCGGACGCCATCGTCATGCACCCGGGGCCGATCAACCGTGGTGTGGAAATCGAGTCGGCAGTGGCCGACGGCCCCCACTCGGTGATCCTCAATCAAGTGACCTACGGCATCGCCGTCCGCATGGCGGTGCTGTCCATGGCCATGAGCGGACAAACCGCGCAACGTCAATTCGAGCAGGAGAGCGCCCAGTGAGCCTCAGTATTCTCGGCGCCCGCGTCATCGACCCCGCCAGTGGCCTGGACCAGCTCAGCGACCTGCACGTCAGCGAGGGCCGGATCGTGGCCGTGGGTGCTGCACCCGCAGGCTTCAGCCCCAGCCAGACCCTGGACGCCACCGGCCTGGTGGTCGCGCCAGGCCTGGTCGACCTCAGCGTTTCCCTGCGAGAGCCTGGCTACAGCCGCAAAGGCACCGTCGCCAGTGAAACCCGCGCCGCAGCGGCCGGCGGTGTTACCAGCCTGTGCTGCCCGCCGCTGACCAAGCCGATTCTGGACACCACGGCGGTGGCCGAGCTGATTCTGGATCGCGCCCGCGAAGCCGGCCACGCCAAGGTTTATCCCATTGGCGCCCTGAGCAAAGGCCTGGAAGGCGAGCAACTGGCCGAACTGGTGGCCTTGCGTGACGCCGGCTGCATTGCCTTTGGCAACGGCCTGAGCAGCTTCCCCAACAACCGCACCCTGTGCCGGGCGTTGGAATACGCGGCCACGTTCGACCTGACCGTGGTGTTCCACTCCCAGGACTGTGACCTGGCCGCTGGCGGCCTGGCCCATGAAGGCCCGACGGCCAGCTTCCTGGGTCTGCCGGGGATTCCGGAAACTGCTGAGACCGTGGCCCTGGCCCGGGACCTGCTGCTGGTCGAGCAAAGTGGTGTGCGTGCCCACTTCAGCCAGCTGACCACAGCCCGCGGCGTGAAGCTGATCGAACAGGCCCAGGCCCGCGGCCTGCCGGTGACGGCGGATGTGGCGCTGTATCAGTTGATTCTGACCGACGAGGCCCTGACCGGATTCTCCAGCCTGTACCACGTACAACCGCCCCTGCGCTCCAGCGCTGACCGCGAAGGGCTGCGCCAGGCGGTGAAAAGTGGTGTGGTACAAGCCATCTCCAGCCATCACCAGCCCCACGAGCGGGATGCCAAGCTGGCGCCGTTTGGTGCCACCGAGCCGGGCATCAGCAGCGTCGAGTTGCTGTTGCCGCTGGCGTTGACCTTGGTGGAAGACGGTTTGCTGGATCTGCCGACGCTGCTGGCGCGTCTGGGCCAGGGGCCGGCCGATGCCCTGCGCTTGCCGGCGGGACGCCTGCAGGTGGGTGCGGCGGCCGATCTGGTGGTGTTCGATCCAGGTGTGTCGACGGTGGCGGGCGAGCGCTGGCTGTCCAAGGGCGCCAACTGTCCGTTCCTGGGCCATAGCCTGCCAGGCATGGTTCGCCATACGTTGGTGGATGGGCATATCAGTTTTACCAGCTGATACCGCAGCGCGCCCATCGCGGGCAGAGCCCGCTCCCACAAGTGACCTGCGCCACTCCCACCCCCCTGTGGGAGCGGGCCCTGCCCGCGAGAGGCCCTCAGCCCCACCGCAAATCCCCTGTGGGAGCGGGCTCTGCCCGCGATGAGGCCCTCAGCCCCACCACAAATCCCCTGTGGGAGCGGGCTCTGCCCGCGAGAGGCCCTCAGCCCCACCGCAAATCCCTACCGCCGCTGTGCATTCTCCAACGACACCTGGTCATTCAACGTCCAGAAGTCATACAGAATACCCACCAGAAACAACCCACCGGTCAGCAGATAGATCACCCCGGTGATCCACTTGCCCATGTACATGCGGTGCACACCGAACAAGCCGAGAAACGTCAGCAGCACCCATGCCACGCTGTAGTTGGTCTGACCCCCGTGAAAACGGATGTCTGCCTGACGATCCATGGCCGGGATCAGGAACAGGTCGATGATCCAGCCGATGCCCAGCAAGCCGAGGGTAAAGAACCAGATCGTGCCGGTTACCGGCTTGCCGTAATAGAAACGATGAGCGCCGGTGAACCCCAGGATCCACAGCAGATAACCCATCACTTTGCTGTGGGTATCATAGCTCTGATAGCTGTTCATACTTGACTCGATCCCTCTGATATAAAAATTTTCTAAACAAATGTGTGACTTTTTTGTCCTGTCCCGACGTATGGCATTTCTGTGACCGACAGGTGCTGAACCCTTGTAGCACCTGACTTGCGTGCCGCACAAAGGACAATTTTGCACCGCAAAGGTGCCATTTGCGACCTTTCGACGTCGACCAGCGGATTAAAAACCACACAAAAAGCTGTTATAAAGTTGCGCGCCTATCCATATGAGCCCTGCCGAATGCGTCCTTTCTTCAAGACATGGCTGACTATCTGCCTATTATTGCCCCTGGCCGCCCACGCCACCAACCGTGAGCAACGACTTCCTGCCGGCTTCAATGGCTACACCGCCAAAGCCGGTTCCGAACAATCCAGCCATGCGCCACGCATCGTCGTGCGCCGGGCGCCGGGCAACTCCGCCGCGCTGGCCAGCGTCACCACCAGCAAGCTGGCGACCATGCCGTCCAAGCAGAGCAGCGACGTGCTGAGCCGCGCGGTGAACGTGCTGGGCACGCCTTACCGCTGGGGCGGCAGTAGCCCGAGCAAGGGGTTTGACTGCAGTGGCCTGGTCAAATACGCCTTCAACGACGTCAAGGCCGTAGACCTGCCGCGCACCTCCAACGCCATGGCTGCAGGCCACGGTGTGAAGGTTGAACGCAAAGACCTGAAACCGGGCGACCTGGTGTTCTTCAACATCAAGAGCCGCAAGGTCAATCACGTGGCGATCTATCTGGGCAACGACCGTTTCATCCATGCCCCGCGCCGCGGCAAGGCTGTGACCATCGATACCCTGAAGAAGCCGTACTGGAACACCCATTACGCCGTCGCCAAGCGCGTCCTGCCCAAAGAGCCAACGCTGCGCGTCGTCCAGCGCTAACCCCCCGACGCGCCTTACGCCGTAGCAGCGGCGTAAGCCGCGTCCCCCCTCACCCCAACCTAAAAATTATCCGGCGACTTGGCCTTCTCCCGCGCGCTGTCCCGGCTGATCAACCCCTGCGCCAGCAGGTTCTTCAGGCACATGTCCAGTGTCTGCATCCCCAACGAACCCCCGGTCTGAATCGACGAGTACATCTGCGCCACCTTGTCCTCACGGATCAGGTTACGAATGGCCGGTGTGCCGATCATGATTTCATGAGCCGCCACCCGACCGCCGCCGATCTTCTTCAGCAGGGTCTGGGAAATCACCGCCTGCAGTGACTCGGACAGCATCGAGCGGACCATGGACTTTTCCTCGGCGGGGAACACGTCCACCACCCGGTCGATGGTCTTGGCGGCCGACGTGGTGTGCAGCGTGCCGAACACCAGGTGACCGGTCTCGGCAGCCGTCAGCGCCAGGCGAATGGTTTCCAGGTCGCGCATCTCGCCCACCAGAATCACGTCCGGGTCTTCGCGCAGCGCCGAGCGCAGGGCGTTGGAGAAACCCAGGGTATCGCGGTGCACTTCACGCTGGTTGACCAGGCACTTCTTGGATTCGTGAACGAACTCGATCGGATCCTCGACAGTGAGAATGTGGTGGTGCTTGTTGTTGTTCAGGTAGTCGATCATCGCCGCCAGGGTGGTCGACTTGCCCGAACCGGTCGGCCCGGTGACCAGCACCAGCCCGCGGGGTACTTCGGTAATCTTGCGAAACACATCTCCCATGCCCAGGTCATCCATGCTCAGGACCTTCGAGGGAATGGTCCGAAACACTGCACCCGCACCGCGATTCTGGTTGAAGGCGTTGACCCGGAAACGCGCCACACCTGGCACCTCGAACGAGAAGTCGGTCTCCAGGAACTCCTCGAAGTCCTTGCGCTGCTTGTCGTTCATGATGTCGTAGATCAGCGCCTGGACTTGTTTGTCGTCCAGTGCCGGCAGGTTGATGCGCCGTACATCGCCGTCGACGCGAATCATTGGCGGCAGGCCTGCGGAAAGGTGCAGGTCGGATGCGCCTTGTTTCGCACTGAAGGCCAACAGCTCGGTAATGTCCATGAGACTCCCCAAATACAGACAAGCAGGTAGAATGCCGCAGACCTGAAACCCGCCGGCACGAATTCAATGTCCACGATAGCAGACAACATTTCGCAAGTGAGTGCCCGAATCGCCGCCGCGGCCGTCACGGCGCAACGCGCGCCCGGCGCTATCGGCCTGCTGGCCGTGAGCAAGACCAAGCCCGCCGCTGCCGTACGTGAAGCATTCGCGGCGGGGATCTGCGATTTCGGCGAGAACTACCTGCAGGAAGCCCTGGGCAAACAGGATGAATTAAAAGATATCCCCTTGATCTGGCATTTCATCGGCCCCATTCAGTCGAACAAGACGCGCGCTATCGCCGAACACTTTGCCTGGGTACATTCCGTGGACCGCCTCAAGATCGCTCAACGGCTCAGCGAGCAACGCCCCGCCGAGCTGCCGGCGCTGAATATCTGCATCCAGGTCAACGTCAGTGGCGAAGCGAGCAAATCCGGCTGTGCGCCTGCCGATCTGCCGGCATTGGCCCAGGCCATCGGCGAGCTGCCCAACCTGCGTCTGCGCGGCCTGATGGCCATTCCCGAACCCAGCGACGACCGTGCTGCGCAAGACGCCGCCTTCGCCCGGGTACGCACCCTGCAAGAAGACTTGAACCTGCCCCTCGATACGCTATCCATGGGCATGAGCCATGACCTGGAGGCCGCCATCGCACAGGGCGCCACCTGGGTTCGCATCGGCACGGCCCTGTTCGGTGCCCGCGACTATGGCCAGGACACGACCAGAGCCAACCCCGACGCGGGCCTTCCACCCTTCACCAAGGATCCTTCATGAGCAAGACTCGTATTGCCTTTATCGGCGCCGGCAACATGGCCGCCAGCCTGATCGGCGGCCTGCGTGCCCAGGGCGTCGAAGCCAGCCACATTCGTGCCAGCGACCGCGGTGTCGAGCAGCGCGACAAGGTCGCTGCCGAGCACGGCATCGAAGTGTTTGCCGATAACGCCCAGGCAGCCGATGGCGCTGACGTGGTGGTGCTGGCGGTCAAGCCGCAAGGCATGAAAGAGGTCTGCCAGACATTGGCGCCGAGCCTCAAGCCCGGGCAACTGGTGGTCTCCATCGCCGCCGGCATCACCTGCGCCAGCATGCAGGCCTGGCTCGGCGGGCAACAGCCGATCGTACGCTGCATGCCCAACACCCCGGCGCTGCTGCGCCAAGGCACCAGCGGGTTGTACGCCACCGCCGACGTCAGCGCCGAGCAACGCCAGCAGGCCGAAGACCTGCTCAACGCGGTGGGTCTGGCCCTGTGGCTGGACGAAGAACAACAGCTGGACGCCGTCACTGCGGTGTCCGGCAGTGGCCCTGCGTATTTCTTCCTGCTCATCGAGGCCATGACCGCCGCCGGCGAGAAACTGGGCCTGCCCCATGAAACCGCCGCTCGCCTGACCCTGCAGACCGCCCTGGGCGCCGCGCACATGGCAGTGGCCAGCGACGTCGATGCCGCCGAGCTGCGCCGCCGCGTCACCTCACCCGCCGGCACCACCGAAGCGGCCATCAAATCGTTCCAGGCCAATGGCTTCGAAGCCTTGGTGGAGAAGGCCCTGGGCGCCGCCGCCCATCGCTCGGCCGAACTGGCCGAACAACTGGGTAAATAAGGAGCTTTCATGTACGGTCTCAATACCGCGGCGATCTACGTCGTGCAAACCTTGGGCAGTCTGTACCTGCTGATCATGCTGCTGCGCTTCGTGCTGCAACTGGTGCGCGCAGACTTCTACAACCCGCTCAGCCAGTTCATCGTGCGCGCCACCCAGCCGCTGCTCAAGCCCATCCGGCGGATCATCCCCAGCCTGTTCGGCCTGGACATGTCTTCGCTGTTGCTGTCGATCGTCATCCAGATGATCGTCATGGCCCTGACACTGCTGCTGGCTTACGGCACCACCGGCAACCCGCTGCAACTGCTGGTGTGGTCGATCATCGGGGTCACCGCGCTGTTTCTGAAGATCTTCTTCTTCGCCATGATCATCAGCGTGATCCTGTCGTGGGTCGCGCCACAGAGCCACAACCCCGGCGCCGAGCTGGTCAACCAGATCTGCGAACCGGCCCTGGCACCGTTCCGCCGCATCGTGCCGAACCTGGGCGGGCTGGATATCTCGCCGATCCTGGCGTTCATGGTGTTGAAGCTGCTGGATATGCTGGTGATCAATAATCTGGCGATGAGCACGGGAATGCCGCAGATCCTGCGCATGCTGATCTGATAACCGTGGTGCAGGGTCCCCTCACCCCAACCCNNCCCTGAGGGAGAGGGGGCCAACAGCTGCGGGGTGAGGGGACCCTGCGCCGCAAATCCCCAACCATCACCCGCTTGCCCCCATCCCCCGCCCTCTTTAGACTTACGCCTCATTCATGCGTGAGCAGGGTCGATGTCCACTGTCTTTCCCGACGACTCCGTCGGTCTGGTCGTTCCACAAATTGCCCATTTCAGCGAACCTCTGGCCCTGGCCTGCGGGCGTTCGTTGCCGGCCTACGACCTGATCTACGAAACCTACGGCCAGCTCAACGCCACCGCCAGCAACGCTGTGCTGATCTGCCACGCCCTGTCCGGTCATCACCACGCCGCGGGTTTTCACTCCAGCGAAGACCGCAAGCCGGGCTGGTGGGACAGCTGCATCGGCCCGGGCAAACCGATCGACACCAATCGCTTCTTCGTTGTCAGCCTCAATAACCTGGGTGGCTGCAACGGCTCTACCGGCCCCAGCAGCATCAACCCGGAAACCGGCAAGCCGTTCGGCGCCGACTTCCCGGTGCTGACCGTGGAAGACTGGGTACACAGCCAGGCGTGCCTGGCCGACTACCTGGGCGTCAGCCAGTGGGCGGCGGTGGTCGGTGGCAGCCTGGGCGGCATGCAGGCGCTGCAATGGACCATCACCTACCCTGACCGGGTGCGCCATTGCCTGGCCATCGCCTCGGCACCCAAGCTGAGCGCGCAGAACATCGCCTTCAACGAAGTGGCACGCCAAGCCATCCTGTCCGACCCCGAATTCCACGGCGGCGATTTCCAGGCCCATGGCGTGATCCCCAAGCGCGGCTTGATGCTGGCGCGCATGGTCGGGCATATCACCTACCTCTCCGATGACTCAATGGGCGAGAAATTCGGCCGGGGCCTGAAGAGTGAAAAGCTCAACTACGACTTCCACAGCGTGGAATTCCAGGTGGAAAGCTACCTGCGCTATCAGGGCGAGGAGTTTTCCGGTCGTTTCGACGCCAACACCTACCTGTTGATGACCAAGGCGCTGGATTACTTCGACCCGGCCGCCGCGCACAACGACGACCTGGCCGCCACGTTCGCCAACGTCAAAGCCAAGTTCTGCGTGATGTCGTTCACCACCGACTGGCGCTTCTCCCCGGCCCGTTCGCGGGAACTGGTGGACGCCCTGATGGCGGCCAAGAAAGACGTCTGCTACCTGGAAATCGACGCGCCGCAAGGCCATGACGCTTTCCTGATCCCTATCCCGCGGTATCTGCAGGCGTTCAGCAGCTACATGAACCGCATTGCACTCTGAGGCCTTCATGAGAGCCGATCTAGAAATCATCCAGGACTGGATTCCTGCCGGCAGCCGGGTCCTCGACCTGGGCTGCGGCGACGGTGAACTGCTGGCCTGGCTGCGTGACAACAAGCAAGTCACCGGTTATGGCTTGGAAATCGATGCCGACAACATCACCGAGTGCGTGCGCAAGGGCATCAACGTCATCGAGCAGGACCTGGACAAGGGCCTGGGCAACTTTGCCAGCAACAGCTTCGATATCGTCGTGATGACCCAGGCACTGCAAGCGGTCGAATACCCCGACCGGATTCTCGACGAGATGCTGCGCGTCGGTCGCCAGTGCATCATCACCTTCCCCAACTTCGGCCACTGGCGCTGCCGCTGGTATCTGGCGAGCAAGGGGCACATGCCGGTTTCGGAATTCCTTCCCTACACCTGGTACAACACGCCGAACATCCACTTCTGCACCTTCGCCGACTTCGAAGCCCTGTGCCATGAACGCCGCGCCCAGGTCCTGAACCGCCTGGCGGTGGATCAACAGCACCGCCACGGGTGGGCAAGCAAGATCTGGCCTAACCTTTTGGGTGAGATCGGCATCTATCGGGTGAGCAGCCCGGGGCTGCGGGAGCATCGGGTGGCGGTGTAGGCACCCGCTACCCCGTCGCGCCCATCGCGGGCAGAGCCCGCTCCCACAGGGGCCTTTTATCGGGTTCGGCACCGACACCGCCCTCTCCCCAGCAACCCACACACCCCGGACCCTACGATGAACAACCTCACCCAACTCGTCCTCGCCAGCCACAACGCCGGCAAGCTCAAGGAACTGCAAGCCATGCTCGGCGGCTCGGTGCAACTTCGCTCGGTCGGCGAGTTCAGCCAGGTAGAGCCGGAGGAAACCGGCCTGTCGTTCGTCGAGAACGCCATTCTCAAGGCGCGCAACGCTTCGCGGCTTTCCGGGCTGCCGGCGCTGGCCGATGACTCCGGGCTGGCGGTGGATTACCTCGGCGGCGCTCCTGGCATCTACTCGGCCCGCTACGCCGATGGCCAAGGCGACGCCGCGAACAACGCCAAACTGCTGGACGCCCTCAAAGACGTGCCCGAAGACCAGCGCGGTGCGCAATTCGTCTGCGTACTGGCCCTGGTCCGACATGCCGACGATCCTCTGCCCATCCTCTGCGAAGGCCTGTGGCATGGCCGTATCATGCAGGCCGCCAGCGGCGAGCACGGGTTCGGTTATGACCCGCTGTTCTGGGTGCCCGAGCGCAATTGCTCCAGCGCCGAATTGAGCCCGGCCGAGAAGAACCTGATCAGCCACCGCGCGCGCGCCATGGCGTTGCTGCGCCAACGTCTGGGCCTGGCATGACCACCGAGCTGCTCTACTCGTCCGCCAGCGCCCACGGCCCTGCGCTGGCGCAGTTGCCGCCGCTGGCGCTGTACATCCACATCCCGTGGTGCGTACGCAAATGCCCTTATTGCGACTTCAATTCCCATGCCGCCAGCCCGGTGCTGCCGGAGCAGGAATACGTCGACGCCCTGCTGGCTGACCTGGACCAGGATCTGCCGTCCGTTCACGGCCGGCCACTGACGTCGATCTTCTTCGGCGGCGGCACCCCCAGCCTGTTCAGTGCGGCGGCGCTGGGTCGCCTGCTCGCGGGCGTGGAGCAGCGCATCCCCTTTGCAGCGGATATCGAGATCACCCTGGAAGCCAACCCCGGGACCTTCGAGCAGGAAAAATTCATTGCCTATCGCAAGCTGGGCATCAATCGCCTGTCGATCGGCATCCAAAGCTTCCAGCCGCAGAAGCTGGAAGCGCTGGGCCGTATCCATACCGGCGATGAAGCCCTGCGCGCCGCCGAAATGGCCCGCCGCGCCGGCTTCGATAACTTCAACCTGGACCTGATGCACGGCTTGCCCGACCAGTCTCTGGAAGACGCGCTGGATGATCTGCGCCAGGCCATCGCGCTGGCCCCCACCCACCTGTCCTGGTACCAACTGACGCTGGAGCCGAACACAGTGTTCTGGAACCAGCCACCGCTGCTGCCCGAAGACGACATTCTCTGGGACATCCAGGAAGCGGGCCAGGCGCTGCTGGCCGAGCATGGCTACACCCAGTACGAAGTCTCCGCCTACGCCAAGCCCGGCAAGGCGGCGCGCCACAACCTCAATTACTGGAGCTTCGGCGACTTCATCGGTATCGGCGCCGGGGCCCACGGCAAGCTCAGCCATCCGGACGGGCGCATTGCGCGCACCTGGAAAACCCGGCTGCCCAAGGATTTCCTCAACCCGGCGAAAAGCTTCAAGGCCGGCGAGAAGGCCCTGACCGTGGACGAGCTGCCGTTCGAGTTCCTGATGAACGCCTTGCGCCTGACTCAAGGGGTGGATGCCGCGTTGTTCGCCGAGCGTACCGGCCTGGCCCTGGCCGATCTTGCCAAGGCCCGCCGGGAGGCCGAACAAAAGGGCCTTTTGCAGGTCGAACCGACGCGTCTGGTCGCCACCCCCCGGGGACAGCTGTTCCTCAACGACCTGCTGCAATATTTCCTGGTTTAAGGATTGCCCAATGGATTTAGTGCTTGATCTGCTCGCCACGGTTTCCCGCTGGAGTCGCAGCAACCTCTCGGAAATTTCCCTGGCGCTGGTGGGCTGTCTGCTGGTGTTGTTCGGCGCTGACGTGAAGGCCTGGGCCGAAGGCCGTCTAGGCTCGCTGGCGGGCGCGCTGCGGGTGCCACTGATCGCACTGCTGTGCGTGATCGGCAGTGGTGCGGCGCTGATCTATGCAACGCCTTGGGTGCTGCGCGGGTTGAGCCAATTCAACAACTACAGCCTGGCGCCGGTGCTGTTGGTGGTACTGGTGTTGCTGGGGATCGTGGCGGATCGCAAGTGATACGCGCCCACACCGGATCTGCGTGATTGCGAAGATCCGGTGTGGGAGCAGGCTCTGCCCGCGATAGAGCAGGCACTGCTCCTGCAAGAATTCAGTCCACCTTTTCGAACTTCAGATCCCACACCCCGTGCCCCAGGCGCTCGCCGCGGCGTTCGAACTTGGTGATCGGGCGCTCGGCCGGGCGTGGCACGCAGCCGCCGTCCGCCCCCTGGTTGCGATAACCGGGGGCCACGTTCATCACTTCCAGCATGTACTCGGCATAGGGCTCCCAGTCGGTGGCCATGTGCAGCACACCGCCAACCTTGAGCTTGCTGCGGACCAATTCGGCAAAGGCCGGCTGGACGATGCGACGCTTGTGGTGGCGCGCCTTGTGCCAAGGGTCCGGGAAGAACAGCAGCAGACGATCCAGACTGTTGTCGGCCACGCATTGCTTGAGCACCTCGATGGCGTCGCAATCGTAGACCCGCAGGTTTTTCAGGCCCTGGGTCAGCACGCCATTGAGCAACGCACCGACGCCGGGGCGATGCACTTCCACGCCAATGAAATCCAGCTCCGGCGAGGCAGCGGCCATCTCCAGCAGCGAGTGGCCCATGCCGAAACCGATTTCCAGGGTGCGCGGCGCGCTGCGCCCAAACACCTGGTCAAAGTCCACCGGCGCGTCGGCCAGGGGCAGCACGAACAGCGGCTTGCCTTGGTCCAGGCCGCGCTGCTGGCCTTCGGTCATGCGTCCGGCGCGCATCACGAAACTCTTGATGGCGCGGTGTTGGCGCGGTTCGCCTTCGGTCGGCGTTGGCGTTTCTTGCGAGTCAGTCATCGGGGGCTCTTACTTGATCAGGCCATCCAGCGGCGAAGAGGCGCTGGCATAAAGTTTTTTCGGCATACGTCCGGCGAGGTAGGCCATGCGCCCGGCGATGATGGCGTGTTTCATGGCGGCGCCCATCATGATCGGGTCCTGGGCGTGGGCGATGGCCGAGTTCATCAGCACGGCCTCGCAGCCCAGTTCCATGGCGATGGTGGCGTCGGAAGCGGTACCCACCCCGGCATCCACCAGCACAGGAACCTTGGCTTCTTCCAGGATGATCTGCAGGTTGTAGGGGTTGCAGATGCCCAGGCCGGTGCCGATCAGGCCCGCCAGCGGCATTACGGCGATGCAGCCGATTTCGGCCAGTTGCCGGGCAATGATCGGGTCATCACTGGTGTACACCATTACGTCGAAACCGTCCTTGACCAGCACTTCGGCGGCCTTGAGGGTTTCGATGACGTTGGGAAACAGGGTTTTCTGATCCGCCAGCACTTCCAGCTTCACCAGGTTGTGGCCATCGAGCAGCTCACGGGCCAGGCGACAGGTGCGCACGGCTTCCACGGCGTCGTAGCAACCGGCGGTGTTAGGCAGGATGGTGTAGCGGTCCGGCGGCAACACGTCGAGCAGGTTAGGCTCGCCAGGGTTCTGGCCGATATTGGTGCGGCGCACCGCCACGGTGACGATTTCGGCTCCCGAGGCTTCGATGGCCAGTCGGGTTTGCTCCAGGTCACGGTACTTGCCGGTGCCCACCAGAAGGCGCGACTCGAAGGTACGACCTGCCAGGGTGAACGGCTTGTCAGTGCGAGCATTGCTCATCGGAATTCCTCTCGTGCGGTGCAGGTATGCGGGCGCGGGCGCTGCCCGCAATCGGGGCTCTGGAGGACACCCCCGCGACCCGTTGGTTGGTGCGCAACGCTGGCGGTGGGTTTAGCCACCGCCGATGGCGTGGACCACTTCGATCTGGTCGCCTTCGCCCAGCACGGTCTCGCCGTGCTGGCTACGCGGGACGATATCCTGGTTCAGCTCCACCGCAACGCGGCGGCCAGCCAGGTCCAGCCGAGTGAGCAGGCCAGACACGGTTTCGCCGTCTGGCAGTTCAAAGGGATCACCGTTCAATTGAATGCGCATGCCGTTAGCAGCCATCATTTTTTGGGGTCAGCATTCTAGCCCGATCGCCCAGGATTCCCAAGGACCAGCCGACCATTCGCGCACTCAACCCAGGCGCCACGCCAGCAGCCCCAGGCACGCCCACCCGGCCAGAAAAGCCAGCCCACCGAAGGGTGTGACGATCCCCAGCTTGCTGACACCGGTGAGGGTGAGCAGGTAGAGGCTGCCGGAAAACAGCACGATACCCAGGCAGAACAGCACCCCGGCCCAGACCACCAGACGGCCCGGCAGGTGCAGGCTCAGCAGCGCCACGCCAAACAACGCCAGGGTATGGATCAGTTGATAGGTCACGCCGGTCTGGAAAATGGCCAGGTATTCGGCGCTCAGCCGGTTTTTCAGGCCATGGGCGGCGAACGCCCCGAGGCCTACACCGGTAAAGCCGAAAAATGCCGTCAGCAGCAGGAAACCACGAAGCATGTTGGATTGACCTCAGAAAGCCGCCATCGGGCGCGGGGTCTGTATAATGGCCCGCTCACCCGGTTAGGCCAAGCCTTCTATGCTGCGTTCCCTTTTCCGTCGTCTGTGCAAGGCCTTGCTCTGGTTCGCCGTCGTCAGCGTCGCTGTGGTGGTGATCTTTCGCTTCGTTCCGCCACCCGGCACCATGCTGATGGTGGAACGCAAGATCGAATCCTGGATCGACGGCACACCTATCGACCTGCAACGTAGCTGGCGTCCGTGGGATGAGATCTCCGACGACCTCAAGGTTGCAGTGATCGCTGGCGAGGATCAGAAGTTCGCCGAGCATTGGGGCTTCGACATTGCCGCCATTCGCGCAGCGTTCGTGCACAACGAGGAAGGCGGCTCGCTACGCGGCGCCAGCACCTTGAGCCAGCAGGTGGCCAAGAACGTTTTTCTGTGGTCTGGCCGTAGCTGGCTGCGCAAGGGCCTGGAGGCCTGGTTCACCGGGCTGATCGAAATCTTCTGGTCCAAGCAGCGGATTCTCGAGGTATACCTCAACAGTGCCGAATGGGACGAGGGAGTGTTTGGCGCCGAAGCAGCAGCCCGGCATCACTTTGGCGTCGGTGCGCCGTATCTGTCTCGCCAACAGGCGAGCCTGCTGGCGGCGGTACTGCCCAACCCGCGCAACTGGAGCGCCAGCCGGCCAAGCCCTTATGTGGCGCGACGGGCGGGCTGGATTCGCAAGCAGATGAGCCAGTTGGGCGGAAATGACTATCTGGTGCGGCTCAATCATTCGCGGCGGGCGCCTTGGGCGGATTGAGGAGGCTAAAAGCGTAACGCGTACGGCTCTCTCTGCCTAAACCCCACAAACGAAAAAGCCCCAACCAGGTTGGGGCTTTTTCATTCGACGCGATCCATCAGGCCGCGATCGAAACCTTCAGCTTGTTCATCGCGCTTTTTTCCAGCTGACGAATCCGCTCGGCCGACACGTTGTACTTCTCTGCCAGCTCGTGCAGCGTTGCCTTCTCTTCAGCCAGCCAGCGCTGGTAGAGAATGTCGCGGCTGCGATCATCCAGGACCTGCAAGGCTTCGTGCAGGTTGCTGTTGGAGTTGTCACTCCAGTCCGCGTCTTCCAGCTGACGTGCTGGATCGTAGCGATGATCTTCCAGGTAGTTGGCCGGCGACTGGAAGGCGCTGTCGTCGTCTGCTTCGGCAGCTGGATCGAACGCCATGTCCTGGCCAGTCAAGCGGCTTTCCATCTCGCGCACTTCACGTGGCTCCACCCCAAGGCTTTCGGCCACACGGTGGACTTCCTCGTTGTTCAGCCACGCCAGGCGCTTCTTCTGGCTGCGCAGGTTGAAGAACAGCTTGCGCTGGGCCTTGGTGGTAGCCACTTTCACGATGCGCCAGTTGCGCAGGATGAACTCGTGGATTTCCGCCTTGATCCAGTGCACGGCGAACGACACCAGGCGCACACCCATTTCCGGGTTGAAACGCTTCACGGCCTTCATCAGGCCGACGTTACCTTCCTGGATCAGATCGGCCTGAGCCAGACCATAACCCGAATAGCTGCGCGCGATATGCACGACAAAACGCAGGTGGGCGAGCACCATCTGCCGAGCCGCCCCAAGATCCTGCTCATAGTAGAGACTCTCGGCCAGTTCACGCTCCTGCTCGGGTGTCAGCAAGGGAATGCTGTTCACCGTATGCACGTAGGCTTCCAGGTTTGCACCCGGGACCAAGGCATAAGCAGGTTGCAAAGAAGTGGTCATACGAAAAAACCTCCGACTCACATGACTCGTGCCCGTAGGCACTGCGAAAAATTGACCAGGAACCGCGAGACAAGTTCCTTGTATTACCTACCAGGTCAATGACAATAAATTTAACTCACACAGATGCTGCTACTTGACTCTACTCAACGCGGCGCCAGTTCTCTGAGGTGACGCCAAACCGCAATCCATGCACCGATATACCCTAACAATACCGCTCCTAGCAAGAGGGACAGACCATCGGCAGCGGGCACTCCGGCCAGGGCAAAATCGCTGCCATACAACCCGGAAAGCCCTACCACCGCGTCGTTCAGCCAGTTAAGGCCGAACGCCAGTATGCCCCACGCGAAAACTCCTGCGCCGAAGCCATACAAGGCGCCCATATAAAGGAACGGCCTGCGCACATAGGCGTCGGTGCCGCCCACCAGCTTGATCACCTCGATCTCGACCCGGCGATTCTCGATGTGCAGGCGGATAGTGTTACCAATTACGAGCAGCAACGCCGACACCAGCAACAGCGTCAGGCCAAACACGAAACGGTCGCCCAGCTTGAGGATCGCCGCCAGGCGCTCGACCCACACCAGGTCCAGCTGCGCCTGCTGCACCTTCGGCAATTCCGACAGCTGCTGGCGCAAGGCTTCCAACGTGGTCTTGTCGACCTCTTCAGGCGTTACCACCACCACACCGGGCAGCGGGTTTTCGGGCAGCTCCTTGAGCGCCTCGCCCAGCCCGGACTGCTGCTGGAACTCGCCCAATGCCTTCTCGCGGCTGACGAACTCGGCATCGGCCACGCCGGCCAGGCCCTTGATCTGTGTGACCAGGGCCTGACCTTCGCGTTCACCGGCATCGAGTTCCAGGTACAAGGAGATCTGCGCCGCCCGTTGCCAGGAGCCGCCCAGGCGCTCGACGTTCTTGAGCAGCAGCGACAGGCCCATGGGCAGGCTCAGCGCCACGGCCATCACCAGGCAGGTAAAGAAGCTGCCGATGGGCTGCTTGCCCAGGCGCCGCAGGCTGTCGACCCAGCTGGCGCGGTGGCTTTCGATCCAGGCGCGCAGCAGGGTGCTGAAATCCGGACCGTCGTCATCGTCATGCTGGCGTTTCTTCGGTTTCTGCGGCTGCGGATCGCCCGCCTTGGGCGCTACGCGGTCCGCGACCTTGGGGCTGCGTGTCGCACTCATTGTCCTGCCTCCCCGTCGCCGATCAGGCGGCCGCGCTGCAGCGTCAACATGCGATGGCGCATGCGCGCGATCAGTGCCAGGTCGTGACTGGCGATCAGGACGCTGGTACCCAGGCGATTGATGTCTTCGAAAACCCCCATGATCTCCGCGGCCAGGCGCGGGTCGAGGTTGCCGGTGGGTTCGTCGGCCAGCAGCAAGGCTGGCTGGTGCACGATGGCGCGGGCGATGCCGACGCGCTGCTGCTGCCCGGTGGACAAGTCACCGGGATACAGCTCGGCCTTGTCGGCCAGGGCAACGCGCTCGAGGGCCGAATCGACCTTCTTGGCGATCTCGGGCTTGGACAGCCCGAGAATCTGCAAGGGCAGCGCGATGTTGTTGAACACCGTACGGTCGAACAGCAACTGGTGGTTCTGGAACACCACGCCGATCTGCCGACGCAGGAACGGAATCTGCGCATTGGTGATCTGGCCAAGATCCTGGCCGGCCAGCAGCAGTTTGCCACTGGTGGGACGTTCCATTGCCAGCAGCAGGCGCAACAGGGTGCTTTTACCGGCACCGGAGTGGCCGGTCACGAACAGGAACTCGCCCCGCCGCACCCGGAAACTCAGCTCATGCAAACCGACATGGCCATTGGGGTAGCGCTTGGCAACCTGTTCGAATCGAATCATGAACGCTCCCGCTCGGCAAACAGTGCCTGGACAAAGGGTTCGGCCTCGAAGGTGCGCAGGTCGTCGATGCCTTCACCGACGCCGATGTAACGAATCGGCAGGCCGAACTGCTTGGCCAGGGCGAAGATCACGCCGCCCTTGGCCGTGCCGTCGAGCTTGGTCAGGGCCAGGCCCGTGAGCTCGACCGTCTGGTTGAATTGCTTGGCCTGATTGATGGCGTTCTGGCCAGTGCCGGCATCGAGCACCAGCAGCACCTCGTGAGGCGCCTGCTCATCGAGCTTGCCGATCACCCGGCGAACCTTCTTCAACTCTTCCATCAGGTTGTCTTTGGTGTGCAGACGTCCGGCAGTGTCGGCGATCAGCACGTCGATGCCACGGGACTTGGCTGCCTGCACCGCGTCGAAGATCACCGAGGCCGAGTCGGCGCCAGTATGCTGGGCAATGACCGGAATCTTGTTGCGCTCGCCCCACACCTGCAGCTGCTCCACAGCCGCGGCGCGGAAGGTGTCGCCGGCGGCCAGCATGACCTTCTTGCCTTCGAGCTGCAGCTTTTTGGCCAGCTTGCCGATGGTCGTGGTCTTGCCGGCGCCGTTGACGCCTACCACCAGAATGACGAAAGGCTTGTGTTCGCTGTTGATCACCAGCGGCTGTTCCACCGGACGCAGCAGGGCGGTGAGTTCGGCCTGCAACGCCTTGTACAGCGCGTCGGCGTTGGTCAGTTCCTTGCGCGCGACCTTGCGCGTCAGGCTCTGGATGATCACCGAGGTGGCCTCGACCCCGACGTCGGCGGTCAGCAGGCGAGTTTCCAGCTCTTCGAGCAGGTCGTCGTCGATGGCTTTGCTGCCCAGGAACAGGCTGGCCATCCCTTCGCCAAGGCTGGCGCTGGTTTTGGCCAGGCCCTGCTTGAGACGGGCGAAGAAGCCAGCCTTGGTTTCGCTGGGGGCGACCGCAGGCACCGGCAGGGACACGGGTTCCGGATCGACTGCGACCGCTGGCACCGCCGGGGCAACCACGGCCACGGGCGGCGCCTGCACAACGGGTGCGGGTACGGGCGCCGGTGCTGGTGCAGGTGCAGGTGCAGGTATTGCTGCGACGACTGGCTCGGGCTCGGGCTCGGGTTCAGGCACCACCGCCGGTGCAGCCTCGACAACGGCTACCGGCTCGGCACGCGCCGGGATGGCCGGCGGCGCATGGGGCTCGAGATCCTCGACCAGGGCCACGGGCTCTTCCGGCACCGGCAACACCAGGCCGTGGGCCGGCTGGGCGGCAATCGGACTGGCCGTCGGCTCGGAGGTCGGCTGCACGGCAAGCGGCTCGGCTTCGGGCTCAGGCGTCAGCAGCGGCTCTGGCGCAAGTGCCACTGCCGCTTCGAGCGAGGCCTCGGAGACCGTGTCAGGCGCTTCGGGCGCAGGTGTTTGTGGCTGCTCGGCGGGGGCTTCCTGCGGCTTCTTGCGCAGCCATCCGAACAGGCCTTTCTTTTCGCCGGCCGGGGCCGGGGTCTTTTTGTCGTCGTTGGAACCAAACATGGAAGACGGCTATCTCAAGGTAGCGACGCGCCAGGCGGCGTGTCGGAAAATTCTATGACGCAACACAGACTGCTTTTTCGTCGGCTCGTTCACGCGCAACATTTTGTCGAGTTGCCCGCACAGGTTACTGGCAACCAGGCATGGCCCCCAGCGAACCGGATCAGTATCCTAGCACCTCCTCGCCCGTAGACGCTAAGGCCACGCGGGCAGCTTTTAAGGTTCAAAAACCCATGAATGCGTTTGTCCTCCGTGCCGCAGGCCTCCTGCTCTGCACGCTTTGCCTGCCTTTTGCCGCGTTTGCCGCCGATCCGCAACCCACCCACGAATTCATCCTGGACAACGGCCTGAAAGTGGTCGTACGCGAAGACCACCGCGCGCCGGTGGTGGTCTCGCAGCTCTGGTACAAGGTCGGTTCCAGCTACGAAACCCCCGGCCAGACCGGTCTGTCCCATGCCCTGGAACACATGATGTTCAAGGGCACCGACACCCTTGGGCCGGGCGAAGGGTCGCGCATACTGCGTGATCTGGGCGCCGAAGAGAACGCCTTCACCAGCGACGACTACACCGCCTACTACGAGGTCCTGGCCAAGGATCGCCTGGCCGTGGCCTTCGATCTGGAAGCCGACCGCATGGCCAGCCTGAGCCTGCCGGCCGAGGAGTTCGCCAAGGAAATCGAGGTGATCAAGGAAGAACGCCGCCTGCGCACCGAAGACAAACCCAGCGCCAAGGCCTACGAAATCTTCAAGGCCATGGCGTACCCCGCCAGCGGCTACCACACCCCGACCATCGGCTGGATGGCAGACCTTGAACGCATGAAGGTCGAAGAACTGCGTCACTGGTACCAGGCCTGGTATGTGCCCAACAATGCCACGTTGGTGGTGGTCGGCGACGTCGAGCCCGAGGCGGTCAAGGCCTTGGCAGAACGCTATTTCGGCAAGATCCCACGGCGCGCCACGCCACCGGCGAAAATCCCCCTGGAACTGGCTGCCCCCGGCCAGCGCATGGCAACCCTGCACGTGCGCACGCAATTGCCATCGCTGATGTATGGCTTCAATGTCCCGGCCCTGGCCACGGCCAGCAACCCACGCGACGTCCAGGCCCTGCGCCTGATTTCGGCGCTGCTCGACGGTGGCTACAGCGCGCGCATGGCCACGCGCCTGGAGCGCGGCCAGGAGCTGATCTCCGGCGGCGGTGCCGGCTACAACCCGTTCACCCGGGGCGATAGCCTGTTCTCGATCTCCGCCACGCCCAACACACAGAAGAAAAAGACCCTGGCCGATGTCGAGAAAGGCATCTGGCAACTGCTCGAGGAGCTCAAGACCACGCCACCCACCGCTGACGAACTCGAGCGGGTGCGGGCACAGGTGATTGCCGAGCTGGTCTACAGCCAGGACTCCATCAGCAACCAGGCCAACACCATCGGCATGCTGGAAACCGTGGGCCTGTCGTGGAAACTCATGGACAGCGAGTTGGACGACTTGAAAAACGTCACCCCCCAGGACATCCAGAACGCCGCACGCACCTACTTCACCCGCGATCGCCTGAGCATCGCCCATGTCTTGCCCGAGGAAACTGCTCATGACTGAGCGCAATACTCCCCGCTACGCGCGGGTCAGCGTGTCGGTTGCCGTGCTGCTGGCGCTGCTCGCGGCGTTCGCCGCCCGCCCGGCTCCCGCCGCCGAACCGTCCGAAGGCCTGCAGTCGCTCAAGGAGCTCGATAGCAAGGCCCCCGGCCATCGCAGCCTGGACATCCAAAGCTGGAAAACCGCCGAGGGCGCCAAGGTAATGTTCGTCGCTGCGCCCGAACTGCCGATGTTCGACCTGCGCCTGACCTTCGCCGCCGGCAGCAGCCAGGACCAGAACCATCCAGGCATTGCCTTGCTGACCAACGCCATGCTCAATGAAGGCGTGGCCGGCAAGGACGTCGAAGCCATCGCCCAGGGCTTCGAAGGCCTGGGTGCGGACTTCGGCAACGGTGCCTATCGCGACATGGCCGTGGCTTCGCTGCGCAGCTTGAGCGCCCCGGAAAAACGCACCCCTGCCCTGCAACTGTTCGCCGACGTGGTGGGCAAGCCGACCTTTCCCGCCGACTCGCTGGCGCGCATCAAGAACCAGCTACTGGCCGGCTTCGAGTACCAGAAGCAAAACCCAGGCAAGCTGGCCAGCAACGAGCTGTTCGAGCGCCTGTATGGCAATCACCCGTACGCACACCCGAGTGAAGGCGACGCCAAGTCTCTGCAGGGCCTGAATCTGGCGCAGTTGCGCGCTTTCCATCAGCGCGCCTACGCGGCAGGCAACGCGGTGATCGCCATCGTCGGCGATCTGTCGCGCGGGGAAGCCGAACAGATGGCCGCGCAGGTCTCGGCGGCCTTGCCCAAAGGCCCGGCCGTGGCCAGGCTTGCACAGCCACAGGCGCCCAAAGCCGGCCTGAGCCATATCGATTTCCCGTCCAAGCAGACCCAGATATTGCTGGCCGAGCTGGGCATCGACCGTACCGACCCGGATTTTGCTGCCTTGTCCATGGGCAACCAGATTCTGGGCGGTGGGTCCTTCGGCACCCGTCTGATGAGCGAAGTACGGGAAAAACGTGGCCTGACCTACGGCGTCTACTCCGGCTTCACGCCAATGCAGGTGCGAGGGCCGTTCATGATCAACCTGCAAACCCGCGCAGAGCTGAGCGAAGGCACGTTGAAACTGGTTCAGGACATCCTGCGCGACTACCTCAAGACCGGCCCTACCCAGGCCGAGCTGGACAATGCCAAACGTGAACAGGCAGGCAGCTTCCCACTGTCCAACGCCAGCAATGCCAGCATCGTCGGGCAACTGGGTGCCATCGGCTTCTACGACCTGCCGCTGAGCTGGATGGAAGATTTCATGCAGCAATCCCAGGCGCTCACGGTCGAACAGGTGAAGGCCGCCATGAACAAGCACCTCGATGCCGATAAACTGGTCATCGTCACGGCGGGCCCGAAGGTTGCCCAGCAACCCCTGCCTGCCCCAACTGATAAACCCGCCGAGCAGCCGCTCGGGGTTCCGGAGCACTGATGGCCAGCGTCAAACCCAAGCAACCCCATGGCGGCCAAGGCTCGCTGCGCATCATTGGTGGCCAGTGGCGCAGCCGCAAGCTGGGCTTTCCCGAAGCGCCCGGCCTGCGCCCGACCCCGGATCGAGTGCGCGAAACCTTGTTCAACTGGCTCGCGCCGCACATCGAAGGGGCCAAGGTGCTGGACGCTTTCACCGGCAGTGGGGCTCTATACCTGGAAGCGTTGTCCCGGGGCGCCAGCCTGGGGCTGGCGCTGGACGCCAACGCCACAGCCATCTCCAGCCTGCGCCACAACCTCGACGTGTTGGGCTGTTCGGTAGGCCAGTTGTTGCAGAGCGATGCCGTACGCTATCTGGAGACCCAGACGCCAACCGCCTTCGACGTGGTCTTCCTCGATCCGCCCTTCCACCAGAACCTGTTGCCGGCCACCTGCGCGCTGCTGGAAGACAAGCACTGGCTGGCAGAGCGGGCCTGGATCTACACCGAGAGCGAGACCCGTCCCGACGCTCTGCCGATGCCCGCCAACTGGCGCCTGCATCGCGACAAGAAAGCCGGCCAGGTCTATTACTCGCTGTGGCAACGCGGCTGATCCCGCCGACCGCTGATGCTGTGGCACAGTAGGCATCACTGCTCAGGACCTGCACCGTGATCGCTTCCGACTCCCTGTTTCGTCCAGCCTTCGGGCTGGGCAACCCTCACCTGCAAACCCTGTGGGGCCCGCTGTGGCGCAAGCAGCCGCCCCTTGAGCGCAGGCGTGAGCGGCTGTGGCTGGACGACGGGGATTTCCTCGACCTTGACTGGCATGGCCCCCATGAAGCCGAAGCGCCCCTGGTGCTGGTGCTGCATGGCCTCACAGGCTCTTCCAATTCCCCCTACGTCGCCGGGCTGCAACGCCAGCTGGGCCAGCGCGGTTGTGCCAGCGTGGCGTTGAACTGGCGAGGCTGCTCCGGCGAGCCCAATCTGCTGCCGCGCAGTTATCACTCGGGCGCCAGCGAAGACCTGGCTTTGGTGCTGGAGCATCTGGGCAAGGCGCGGCCCCTGGCGCCGCTGTACGCGGTGGGCTATTCACTGGGGGGCAATATTCTGCTCAAGCACCTGGGCGAAACCGGCAGCGCCAGCCCATTGCAGGCTGCGGTGGCGGTGTCCGTGCCGTTTCGGCTAGACCAGTGCGCGGACCGCATCGCCCTGGGTTTCTCCAAGGTCTATCAGGCACACTTCATGCGCGCCATGCTGACCTACCTGAAGGACAAGCAACTGCGCTTCCAGCACGAAGGCCAGCAGGCCGGGTTGGCAACCCTGGCCGATCTGGGGTCGCTGGAGAACATCAAGACATTCTGGGACTTCGACGGCCGTGTCACGGCGCCACTGCATGGTTTCGAAAGCGCCGAAGACTATTATCGGCGCTCGTCCAGCCGCTACTTCCTGGGTGAAATTGCCAAGCCGACCTTGATCATCCAGGCGGCAGACGATCCATTCGTGTTTATCCACAGCCTGCCGACGGCCAACGAGATGTCGCCGAGCATCCAGTTCGAACTGCATGCCAAGGGCGGTCACGTGGGCTTTGTCGCAGGCAGCCTGCGCCAGCCTGCGTACTACCTGGAGCAGCGCATCCCGCAGTGGCTGGGCGAACTCATGCCCCTTTCGCCACACCACGCTGCGGGTCGGTGATCCACTCGCTCCAGGAGCCTGGGTAAAGCTTGGCCATTGGATAGCCCGCCAGGCACAGGGCAAACAGGTTGTGACACGCTGTCACGCCGGAGCCGCAGTAGGCCACCAGCTTGTGATCCGGGCGCCCTTGCAATTGCTCTTCAAACCGCTGTTTGAGCTGTTCAGCGGGAAGAAAGCGGCCGTCAGCGGCCAGGTTGTCGGTGAACGCCGCGCAGCGTGCGCCGGGGATATGCCCGGCCACAGGGTCGATGGGCTCCACCTCACCGAGGAATCGAGGCAGCGCGCGAGCATCGAGCAGGGTCAACTCGGGGGTGTCCAACTGCTGCTGCAACTGCTGGGCAGTCACCACCATGCCCTCATCCGGCGTGCCAGCAAAATGTCCTGGCTCGCTCGGCGGAGCATCCAGACTCAGGGGCAGTCCTGCCGCATGCCAGGCCTTGAGCCCGCCATCGAGCAGGTACACGCCCTCGCGCTTGCCCAGCCAGGCCAGCAGCCACCAGGCACGGGCGGCAAAAGCACCGGGGCCGTCGTCGTAGAGCACGATCTGGCTGTCGGCGTTGATGCCGCAGTGCCGCAGGCGCTCCAGCAACCGCTCTGGCTGGGGCAGCGGATGACGCCCGGTCACGCCCTTGACCACAGCGCCGCTGAGGTCGCGCTCCAGATCGGCAAAATGTGCCCCGGCAATATGCCCTTCGGCATAACTGCGCTGGCCGTAATCGGTATCTTCCAGGGCAAATCGACAATCCAGGACCACCAGCCCAGGCTCCTCGAGCCGTGCGGCGAGCTGGTTCGGGCTGATCAGTTGCGCAATGGGCATGGCGGGCTCCGTCGGTGAATGAAAAATCAGACCATGGAAAACCAGAAAACGCTCAGTGGCTATGGAACTTTAGGCGTGAGCGCCTGTTGCAGCGGCACATGAAACTCGTCGCGCAAGGCGTTGACCGCCGGACGCCAGGGCTCACCGACAAAACCTTCCACCAGCACCAGCACCTGGTAGACCCCACGCTTGACCGCAGCCTCGGTGAGGTCCGCCGTGCCTTCCTGAGCCGTGCACAGAAAGCGCACCCACGAGGTCAACACAATCCAGGCATTCACGGTCAACGCCTCGATCTGCGCCTCGCTCATGTGCAGAATCCCGGCCTCTACGAAACCTCGGTAGATGGCCTGGCCCTGCACCATGCACCGTTGCGAGAAACCGCGAAAGCGCTGGGCCAGCGCCGGGTCGGCTTCCAGCAGATGTTCGAGGTCGCGGTACAGGAAACGGTAGCTCCACATGGCAGAGATCAGCGAGCGCAGATAGAAACGCATGTCTTCCATGGTCGCCAGCCGCCCCTTGGGCGGGTGCAGAAAGCCATCGATCATGGCCTCGTAGTCGCGAAACAGCACCGCGACGATCTCTTGCTTGTTACCGAAATGGTAGTAGAGGTTGCCCGGAGAGATATCAAGATGAGCGGCGATATGGTTGGTGCTGACGCTACGCTCACCCTGCTGATTGAACAGCTCGAGGCTACTGTGCACGATGCGCTCACGAGTTTTCGGTCGTGGGGCCATTTGAGCTCCAGTCGTTGATAGTGTCATGCCATCTTACGGCGTATTGCCAGCAGTGGAAGCTTTTGTCCCCCAATCGCCCCCCGCGACAGCCTGCCACAGGCGATACCCCTTGCAATGCGACGGCGATGCACACTTGGCCGACTTGGCTGGCTGCGATACCATCCCCTTCCCCAACCGATTCCCGCCAGGACGACGCGATGAACCGAGTGTTGTACCCAGGTACCTTCGACCCGATCACCAAGGGTCATGGCGATCTGGTCGAACGCGCCTCGCGCCTGTTTGACCACGTGATCATCGCGGTGGCCGCGAGCCCGAAGAAGAATCCACTGTTTCCTCTGGAGCAGCGGGTGGAACTGGCCCGTGAAGTCACCCGCCACCTGCCCAATGTCGAAGTGGTCGGTTTTTCCACCCTGCTCGCTCATTTTGCCAAGGAACAGAACGCCAACGTGCTGCTGCGCGGATTGCGCGCCGTGTCGGATTTCGAATACGAGTTCCAGTTGGCGAACATGAACCGTCAGTTGGCACCGGACGTCGAAAGCCTGTTTCTTACGCCCTCGGAGCGCTATTCGTTCATATCGTCGACGCTGGTCCGCGAAATAGCGGCGCTGGGCGGGGATATCAGCAAGTTCGTGCACCCGGCGGTGGCCGAGGCGCTCAGCCAACGCTTCAAGAAGTAACCCATCAGGCGACAGCGTCCGCGTGCACTGCGGGCGCTAATGCGGCACAATTGCGCCCATCGGTTTTAACATGCCTGGGCCGCCGTCTCGGGCCGGAGTTTTCATGTCCCTTATCATCACCGACGATTGCATCAACTGCGACGTCTGCGAACCCGAGTGCCCGAACGCTGCCATCTCCCAGGGTGAGGAGATCTACGTGATCGATCCCAACCTGTGCACCCAGTGCGTTGGGCACTATGACGAACCCCAGTGCCAGCAGGTGTGCCCGGTGGATTGCATTCCGCTGGACGAAGCGCACCCGGAAACCGAAGAGCAGTTGATGGCCAAGTATCGGCAGATCACCGGCAAGCACTGATTGCCGCTGGGCTTTTCGAGCTCAAGGCGGGCCGCTGCCCGCCCACCCACAGATCAATCCCGTTTGTTGTACCCGGTATGGGTACAACCCAGGCAGCGTACGAACGCCGCCTTGCCAGGGTCCACCACCAGCGCCTGGCCACTGGCTCCAATCCCGCCACTGGCGGCGGTGAACGGCAGCGCAATCACGAACAACCCCGCCCCCACTACCGTTGCCGCGATCAGCAGCGGGCGGGCGATGAGCAGGTCGCCGATCATGGCGTAGGCTGGCGGGTTCTGGATCTGATAGGTGGGGTCGCCACTGCTGACGCTGACGCTGGAGTCCGCTGCCGCGGCGGGCAGGGCCTGCAGGCCGAAGCTGAAGATCAAGGCTAGCGACAGGGCTCGAAACAGGTTCATGGCACAATCCTTCTGCTCACGGTGGGGCGACGGCGATTTGCGGTGGGTTAACTATATCAGTTGGTTGGGGGTGTGCGGTGTCGGTGCAGGCCCCTTCGCGGCTGGACGCCGCTCCTACAGGGTGGGGGGCCTGCCTGGGTACCTTCGCGGCTGTAGGCCACTTCTGCAGGTTGGGGGTTCTGCTGGGCACCTTCGTGGTGTCGCGCCGCCCCTACTTCTGGCAGCGCGGGCAAAATACGCTCGCGCGCTGCCCCAATTTCACTTCCCGCAACGTCGTGCCACACACCTTGCACAACTCCCCGCCCCGGCCATAGGCAAACAACTCCTGCTGGAAATACCCCGGCTGGCCATCACCCCCGATGAAGTCGCGCAGCGTGGTGCCGCCCCGTTCGATGGCGTAGGTCAGGATGCGCTTGATCTCGATGGCCAGGCGCAGGTAGCGCGCCCGGGAAATCCCCCCGGCCGCGCGCCGCGGGTCGATACCGGCAGCGAACAAGGCTTCGGTGGCGTAGATGTTGCCCACACCCACCACCACCGCGTTGTCCATGATGAACGGCTTGACCGCCATGCTGCGCCCACGGGACAGCTGGAACAGACGTTCGCCGTCGAACAGCTCGGTCAAGGGTTCCGGCCCCAGCCGCAGCAACAGCTCGTGATTCAGGGGATCGAGGCTCCACAGCATTGCCCCGAAACGTCGCGGGTCGGTGTAGCGCAGGGCCATGCCCGACTCCAGTTCGATGTCCACGTGCTCGTGCTTGAGCGCCGGCAACCCGGCCTCCACCAGGCGCAGGTTGCCGGACATCCCCAGGTGGCTGATCAGCGTACCGACCTCGGCATTGATCAACAGGTACTTCGCCCGCCGCTCCACGGCCACGATGCGTTGGCCGGACAGCCGAACGTCGAGGTCCTCGGGGATGGGCCAGCGCAGGCGGCTGTCGCGCACGATCACCCGGCTGACTCGCTGCCCCTCCAGATGAGGCGCGATACCGCGGCGGGTGGTTTCCACTTCAGGTAATTCAGGCATGGTTCACCAGGCAGGCAGAGCGATTGGGGTCAGTGTGCACCCAATTCGCGAATCGATTCCTTGAGGTTTTCGAAGTCGTAGTCCGACAGGCCGACGTAATCCAGCACCAGCGGGCCGATGGCCGCCCACTCGTGATCTTCGCCCTGGCCGCCCAGCACCCGATAGGACGCACAGATGTGCTCAGCCATCTTCAGGAGGGCCAGCAGGTTCTTCAGCGGCACATGGTCAGACCCCTCGTCGCTGAAGATCGCCAACGCATTGTGATGATTGGCGATGGCGTCGCTCAGGTGTTCGGGCAGGCGCCAGGACCGAGCGGTGTAATAGCCAACCACCGCATGGTTGGTATTGAAGGCCGCATTCTCGGCGTCGATGACTCGCCGGGCGGCGCCCGCCTGGGCATAGCCACGCTCCAGCACGCCCATGTAAGCGGGAAAACGCTTGAGCATCAGCGGCACGCCACAGTCATGGAACAGGCCAAGGGCATAGGCCTCGTCGACCGCCTGCAGACCCGTACGCTTGGCCAGGGTCAGGCAGGTATTGGCGACGTCCTGGGCAGTGTCCCAGAAGCGATTGAGGGTGACGATGGTCTCGTCGCTCATCTCGCCCTTGATCGACAGCGCGTTGATCAGGTTGATCACAGAACGGCTGCCCAGCAGATTGACTGCCCGCTGGATCGAGGCAATCTTGTTGCTCAGGCCGTAATGGGCCGAGTTGACGATCTTGAGTAGCGCGCCGGAAAGCCCTGGGTCCTGGGCGATCAGCTTGGCGATCACCTCCAGGTCGGGGTCTGGCATGTACTGTTCCATCTGCAGGTCGACCATGATCTGCGGCTGCGGCGGCACACTGATACCCTGCAAAACCTGTTGGATCTGCTCGGGGGAAAGCTCTTGGGACATGACTGGACACTCTGGGCTGAGCCGGGATTCTACTCTCCGACCACGGGCCACCACCACCGTGGCAACGGCGTAAGCCGCGTCAAACCGTCACGCGAATGACCTTGCGGGCAGCACTTGGACTGACGCGGCTCACGCTCGCTGCCACGGGGCGGTGATTTGATGAATGGGGGAATCGGCGCTGGCACCAACACGCTATACTCCCGCTCTTTTTTCACCGGAGCGACTTCATGTCCCTGCCCAGCCTTCGCCTCAAAGCCAATGCCGACCGCCGCCTGCGCGCCGGTCACCTGTGGGTCTACAGCAACGAGATCGACGTCGCCGCGACCCCGCTGCATGGTTTCCAGGCCGGTGATCAGGCCATTCTCGAAGCCGCCGGTGGCAAGCCGCTGGGCGTCGTGGCCATGAGCCCCAACAACCTGATCTGCGCCCGCCTGCTGTCGCGCGATGCCAAGCTGAGCCTGGACAAATCGCTGCTGGTGCACCGCCTCAACGTGTGCCTGTCATTGCGCGAGCGGTTGTTCGACAAGCCGTTCTACCGCCTGGTCTACGGCGACTCCGACCTGCTGCCAGGCCTGGTGGTGGACCGCTTCGGCGACATCCTGGTGGTGCAGCTGGCGTCCGCGACCATGGAGCGCTACAAGGCCGACGTGATGGCAGCCCTGATCCAGGTGATCAAGCCCAGCGGCATCCTGTTCAAGAACGACTCCGCCGCCCGCGATGCCGAGGGCCTGGAGCGTTATGTGGAAAGCGCCTTCGGCGTGGTCCCGGAGTGGGTCGCCCTGGAAGAAAACGGCGTGAAATTCGAGGCGCCGGTGATGGAAGGCCAGAAAACCGGCTGGTTCTACGATCACCGCATGAACCGCGCGCGCCTGGCGCCCTACGTCAAAGGCAAGCGTGTCCTCGATCTGTTCAGCTACATCGGTGGCTGGGGCGTGCAAGCCGGTGCCTTCGGCGCCAGCGAAGTGTTCTGCGTAGACGCCTCCGGTTTCGCCCTGGACGGCGTGGAACGCAACGCCGCGTTGAACGGCTTCGCCGAAAAGGTCACCTGTGTTGAAGGCGACGTGTTCGAAGCCCTCAAGGAGCTCAAGGCCGCTGAAGAGCGTTTCGACGTCATCGTCGCCGACCCGCCCGCCTTCATCAAACGCAAGAAAGACCTGAAGAACGGTGAAGGCGCCTACCGCCGCCTCAACGAACAGGCCATGCGTCTGCTCAGCAAGGACGGCATCCTAGTCAGCGCTTCGTGCTCCATGCACCTGCCCGAAGACGACCTGCAAAACATCCTGCTGACCAGCGCCCGCCACCTGGACCGTAACATCCAACTGCTGGAACGCGGCGGCCAAGGCCCGGACCACCCGGTGCACCCGGCAATCCCGGAAACGCGGTACATCAAGAGCATCACCTGCCGGCTGTTGCCCAACAGTTGAAGAAAATGCCCGCGTCTTTGATCGGCGCGGGCATCCAAATGCAATCCCTCGCTACATCCGATCGTATCGACCGCGCAAGAGCCGCCCGGTTCTTTTGCGATGCCCTCGTATTCCTCGCCTTCCTTGGAGTGTCTGAGCACTAGAAACGCTCTCGCGCACCCGCACAATCTGATCCGAAACACTTCAAAAAAAATCTTCAGCATAAGGCCAGGAATAACTGATCACTGTAGGAAGTTTCCGAAACTTGTGTGGGAAGTTTCTAAATTTCCACCACGTTTGACACCTTATTTTCTTTAACTATTCTTGAGCTCGTTACTGCAGTGACACAATAAAAACAACCTAAGGAAAACTTCCTCATGAATGCCAAAAAAGCGTCTTCACGCCAAACCCTCAAGCCTGTGCAAAAGCTCTCGACGGCAGCGCAAAAACTGATTAAAGATAACGCTGCCAATAACAATGGCGGCGGCGGACACTGCCAGGGTGGCGGTGACTGGTAAAGTTTGAAGCTGCCGACGCCCTGCGTCGGTAGCCCCACTCAAGGATGTGACTACCATGCACTACAAGCGCATTGTAAATACCCTTCCACATGAAATGAACAAGCCAAAATCGAGGCTTGTCCACACACCTTCACTGGAAGACGCCGTTAACCATATCAACCAAATGGACCTGTCCGCGATCGTAAAAAAAATCACCACCAAGGACCCATTGATATGTCGTCACTGGTCCCCTACAGAGGCAGAGATAGCGGTCCAATACTACAAAAACTTTCTTTATTTAAATCGAAAATACCTTTCCACCCACCCCGTGTTACCGCCGCTTCTGGAAGTGGATGAGATCTGGCACCACCATATTCTCGATACGAGACAGTACATCAGGGACAGCAATGCCATATTTGGGTATTACTTCCATCACTACCCCTACTTCGGAACGCGAAGTCGAATAGACAAAATCAATCTCGACGTTGCCTTCGAGGAGGTCCAGAAGCTCTATGAGATGGAATTTGGAAACCGAATGATTTCCATATGGAGCACATCGCAATGACCTACCACGGCCATCTACGAAAGAGCTATATCCCTATGTTGCTTAGCCGCACCATCCCTGTAGCGGGCATTACCGTCCTCTTTTCGCTGGTTGCCAACATATCCACCACCGGCCTTGTGCTTTTCGCGTATACACTTGCGATGTTCACCATTCTCACGGCACTCACCTCCATGTGCCTAGGCGCCACTGGCAATATCATTGCTCGCCCATTCCAAGACCAGAAAAAAGCCCAGGAAATCTTCAGTTCCGGATTATGCTTGGCAGCATTGCTCTGTGCAGTCGGCACTGCCGTAGCGCTGATGCTAGCCAGCATCGTTAAATTCCTGCCAGGCGGGCAGTTGTTGGAGGAAGCACCGCTGCGATGGATGGCGATCATTTACATTTCCTGCATACCCTTCACTGTAATCAACACCTTCCTCCATATTTTCCATGAGAGCTCAGGATCTGCTCTGAATTGCACCAAGATAAGAACCCTGTCTACTGTTTCAGGATTATGCTTTCTCCTGGCGTCCTCCCGGCTTGTTGATAAAGACATATTTGTATACCTGGCAATGAGCTATTTCGTCGTGACAGAAACCATCAGTTTCTACGCATTACGCAAACTCACCACTTCCAAAAGATTGACCTTCACATTGGTATTCGACCGCACCATCATCAGACAGACACTTTCCCTTGGACTACCAATCGCTGTAGGTTTAGCAGGCCAAAAGTTCTATTTCTATCTGCTGAACGAGCGGCTTGCTAGTCTTAATCTGCAGCTCGTCGCTGAGCTTGCCGTGTTCATGACATTGGCTGGGTTGCTCTTGATTCCCTATACCACATTGAGCCAGGCACACAGCCTATACGTCAGTAAATTTCCGGGCTCATCTCTTGCAGCTTATGGACGGGGCATCATAGGGCACATTATCTTGTCCACCCTACTGTCCACCGCTATTCTAATGAATGCCAATCGGCTTTTTTCAACCATAGGTGACACGACGCTACCCGCCTCTAACACCCTTGTTGGAGCGCTGATCTCACTTATATTCTGCAATGGACTTCTTTCCTTAGCAATGGCCCATCTGCGTGGAATGAACGATACGCTCAAGCCGCAACTACTGGTCAACATCGTATTCTTCACAGCGCTGACACCTCTACTTTATTCCATTACGCCAGAGCCGTTGACTCTGCCGTGGTACATAAACCTTCAGGCCATTGCGCTGTTGTGTATCTGGGTGATTCTGACGTTTCGGATTTTTTTACTTCACCACAGATCCAGATCCACCCTCTGCTCAGTGCAATGAATGCCTAGATAATTGGCGCCGAAACGCTGCGGTCAAGAAACGGCCAACTGCGTAGCGCTGGGGAAATAGACAATGAAGACCCTCGAGCCCCATCCTGAAAAGCAACACTGCCGCATCAGCGACGACCAGACCGGCACGGTTCGTCGCCAGACAAGAATTGTCATGCTGTTGATCCTGATGACCTCTCTCGGCGTCTTTCCTTTGGACGTCATTCTTCCTTCCTTTCCCGCACTGGCGGATCACTTCGACACCGATACGGCACGGATCGCCTTCTCGCTGAGTGTCTTTGCCGTGGGTTTTGCTATCTCGCAACTCGCCATTGGTCCTCTGTCGGATCAACTCGGCCGTAGGACGCTCTTGTTGGCCGGGCTCGGCTTGGCGGTGGGCGGCGCCATCGGTTGTACATTTGCCGATGACTTACAGACCTTCCTGGGGTTCAGGTTGATGCAGGCGATGGGCTGCGGTTGCTTTGTGCTAGCCAACGCAATCATTCAGGACCTGTTTGCAGACCAACAGCGCAGGCAGTTGCGGATACTGATGGTCAGCATCAGCGGGATATGCATATCGGTTTCGCCACTGCTGGGGACGATGCTGCAAATGGCAGCGGGCTGGCAGGGGAGTTTCTATGTCTTTGCCGCGCTAGGCCTCGTCACGATCGGGTTCACCTGGAAACTCATGCCTGGGGATAACCCCGGCAGCGCTTGCTCTGGTGTCCGCTGGCGCGATCGCTTTCGACCCTGCCTGACCCTGGAATTCGCGGGCCTGTCCCTGCTGTCGGCGATTGCATTTGCCAGCCATTTTTCTTTCATCGTCGTATCCCCTTTGTTGTTCCTGGACAGGTTGGGCTTCACGCCACTGGAGTTCGCCTTGTCGCTGCTGTGCTACAGCTTGGCCTATATCGCCGGGGGATATGCTGCTTCACGTCTGGGCAGCTTCGCGTCAGCCAATACCCAGATGATGGCCGGGCTTGCACTCATCCTCGTCGCGGGAACGGCCATCATCCTGTTGCCGGAGGCATGGCGGGAGTCGTTGCCCGGTATTCTGGTGCCGATGATCATCTGTACCGCAGGCTCGAGCATCCTGAGGCCGGCCGCCACTTGCCAAGCGCTGGACCTGTCAGCGCAAAGCGCTGGTACGGCCTCGTCATTGCTGAACACGGTGGTCTTCATTGTCGGAGGGGTTGTCAGCGCTCTGGTCAGCAGCGCCGACGGTCAACTGCTCCAAACCTTGGGACAGACCTTTGTCGTGCTGGGTGTCATCGGCATCCTGCTGCTGAACGTGCTGATCTTTCTCAACAGCCGCAAGCAATCTCTCGGTTCATAAGCCGCAGGAACTCTCCCCACCCCCCCCTGTAGCAGCGGCGTAAGCCGCGTCCCCCCCCATAAACACACTTCACGTTCCTTCCTGAAGCCAGCGGTGTAGAATCACGGTACTCATCGCCAATCATCCCCCGGCGGGTTTATGAGCTCGGCCGAACGCGCGGCGATCCCGCGACGTTACCGGCCTCATCCGCAAGCACGGCAAAACACCGACCGAGCGTGCCGCGGACCAGGACAAGCTCAATCCCACATTGAAACCTGATTAGCCGCCCGGAGTTGCTCCATGCCTGACTATCGCTCGAAAACGTCCACCCACGGCCGCAACATGGCCGGTGCCCGCGCGCTGTGGCGTGCCACTGGCATGAAGGACGACGACTTCAAGAAACCGATCATCGCCATCGCCAACTCGTTCACCCAGTTCGTGCCCGGCCACGTGCACCTCAAGGACCTGGGACAGTTGGTCGCCCGCGAAATCGAGCGTGCCGGTGGCGTGGCCAAGGAATTCAACACCATCGCCGTGGATGATGGCATCGCCATGGGCCACGACGGCATGCTGTACTCGTTGCCCAGCCGCGAGATCATTGCCGACTCCGTGGAATACATGGTCAACGCCCACTGTGCCGATGCCATCGTGTGCATCTCCAACTGCGACAAGATCACCCCCGGCATGCTGATGGCCGCCTTGCGCCTCAACATCCCGGTGATCTTCGTTTCCGGCGGCCCGATGGAAGCCGGCAAGACCAAGCTGGCCAGCCATGGCCTGGACCTGGTCGACGCCATGGTGATCGCCGCCGACTCCACCGCCTCCGACGAAAAAGTCGCCGAATACGAGCGCAGCGCTTGTCCGACCTGTGGCTCGTGCTCCGGCATGTTCACCGCAAACTCCATGAACTGCCTGACCGAAGCCCTGGGCCTGGCCCTGCCGGGCAATGGTTCGACCCTGGCCACCCACAGCGACCGCGAGCAGCTGTTCCTGCAGGCCGGGCGCACCATCGTCGAGCTGTGCAAGCGCTACTATGGCGAGAACGACGACTCGGTGCTGCCGCGCAACATCGCCAACTTCAAGGCCTTCGAAAACGCCATGATGCTGGACATCGCCATGGGCGGTTCCACCAACACCATCCTGCACCTGCTGGCCGCAGCCCAGGAAGCAGAGATCGATTTCGACCTGCGCGACATCGATCGCCTGTCGCGCAGCGTGCCGCAGCTGTGCAAAGTGGCGCCGAACATTCAGAAATACCACATGGAAGACGTGCACCGCGCTGGCGGCATCTTCAGCATCCTCGGCTCCCTGGCGCGCGGCGGTCTGCTGCACACCGACCTGCCGACCGTGCACAGCCGCAGCATGGAAGAAGCCATCGCCAAGTGGGACATCACGCAGACCGACGACGAAGCCGTGCACCACTTCTTCAAGGCCGGCCCGGCAGGCATCCCGACCCAGACCGCGTTCAGCCAGTCGACCCGTTGGGAAACCCTGGACGACGACCGCGAGAACGGTTGCATCCGCAGTTTCGAACACGCCTACTCCAAGGAAGGTGGCCTGGCCGTGCTCTACGGCAACATCGCCTTGGACGGCTGCGTAGTGAAGACGGCCGGTGTGGATGAATCCATCCATGTGTTCGAAGGCAACGCGAAGATCTTCGAAAGCCAGGACAGCGCCGTGCGCGGCATCTTGGCCGACGAGGTACAGGCCGGCGACATCGTCATCATTCGTTACGAAGGCCCGAAAGGCGGTCCGGGCATGCAGGAAATGCTGTACCCGACCTCGTACCTGAAGTCCAAGGGCCTGGGCAAGGCCTGTGCGCTGCTGACCGACGGCCGTTTCTCGGGGGGTACCTCGGGCCTGTCCATCGGCCACGCTTCGCCTGAAGCCGCTGCCGGTGGCGCGATTGGTCTGGTGCAGGATGGCGACAAGGTATTGATCGACATTCCCAACCGCTCCATCAACCTGCTGGTCGACGATGCCGAACTGGCTGCGCGTCGTGCCGAGCAGGACAAGAAGGGTTGGAAGCCGGTTGAAGTGCGCCCCCGCAAGGTGACCACGGCGCTGAAGGCCTATGCGTTGCTGGCCACCAGTGCCGACAAGGGCGCTGTGCGCAACAAGGCGATGCTCGACGGGTTGTAAACCGCGTCCGGCCCCATGCGCTTTTCTGGGACACCCGTGAGGATTTTGACGCGGCTTACGCCGCTGCTACGGGTGTTCCCAGACCTCGAATGCGTAGGCAGGCTTGCCGTCTGCCGCGTCGTTGGGCACGCTGGACACCAACTGCCACTTCGCCTCATCGAATTCGGGAAACCACGCATCGCCCTCTGGCTGCAGCGCCACGCGGGTCAGATACAAACGGTCCGCGCGGTCCAACCCCAGCGCGTACAACTGCGCCCCGCCAATAAGCATCACCTCATCGGCACCCTGCTCCAACGCCCAGGCCTCGGCTCGTGCTATCGCAGCCTCCAGCGAGGCGAACACCTCGGCACCTTCGAGCAGCAGACCGGGCTGGCGACTGACCACCAGGTTCAACCGCCCAGGCAACGGTCGACCCAACGAATCCCAGGTCTTGCGGCCCATGATGATTGGCTTGCCCAGGGTGGTGGCCTTGAAATACTTGAAATCCCCCGGCAGGTGCCAGGGCATGCTGTTGTCGATGCCGATCACACGGTTCTCGGCGAGCGCCGCGATCAGGCTGAGGGGGAGAGATGTCTTCATGGGCGGCAGAATAGCAGAGCCGCCTTGAGTTATGCTCATGGCGAACCCGCCGCCTGGAAAACCGCGTGACAGCTCCCGACACCCTGGAAACACTCTGGCTTACCGAAGCCGTCCGCCTGCGCGAAGAACAGGCCGGGCCATTGGATGACCTGGAAGCGAACCGCCGCGCCCGCCAGCAAGGCGGCGACATGGCTGCTCGCATCACCCATCGGGCCTGGCTGTTGGCCGAGCGCGATGGCCAGCGCCAGGCCATGCAGCACTGGAAGCAAGGCGCGCGCCTGGCGCTGCTGATATTGGCGGTAGTGGCGATGATCAGCGGCGCCGGCCTGGCCTTCGCCGCGCTGGGCGATGGCCTGCAACCGGTCAACGTGTTCTGGGCATTGGGCAGCCTGCTGGGCCTGAACGTCATCATGCTGTTGAGCTGGGCTTTCGGCCTGGTGTTCGCCGGTGGCCACGGCGCCAGTCTGGGGCGAGTGTGGTTGTGGCTCAGCGAGAAACTGGCCCGGGATGCCCAGGCGGTGCATCTGGTCCCGGCGTTGGTGCTGGTGTTGCAACGGCGGCGTCTGAATCGCTGGGCGCTGGGGACATTGGTGCATGGCTTGTGGTTGCTGGCCTTGCTCAGCGCCATGGCGGTATTGCTGTTGCTGCTGGCGACTCGACGCTATGGCTTCGTCTGGGAAACCACCATCCTGGGCGCCGATACCTTCATTGCGCTGACCCAGGCATTGGGTGCGCTGCCAGGGCTGCTGGGCTTCAGTGTGCCGGACATCGACATGATCCGTGCCAGCGGCGATGCTGCCGTGAACATTGAAGGTGCACGTCAGGCCTGGGCCGGCTGGCTGGTGGGGGTATTGCTGGTTTACGGTATCGTGCCGCGGTTGGTGTTGGCCCTGCTGTGCCGCTGGCGCTGGCGCCATGGCCGCGCACGGCTGAGCCTGGACCTGACATTGCCGGCCTACGCCGATTTGCGCGAGCGCTTGATGCCTAGCAGCGAGCGCCTGGGCGTGCGTGACGAAGCACCGGATGCATTGCCGCACATCGATACGCCGCAGGCCAGCGAGCAAACCGACGGTGCCTTGCTGGTGGCCATCGAGCTGGATGGGCAACACCCGTGGCCGCCCCGGCTGCCTGCGACCGTGCAAGACGCCGGTATCCTCGACAGCCGCGAATCACGCAACCGCCTGTTGGAACAACTGACCCGCTTTCCCCCTGCCCGCCTGGTGATCGCCTGCGACCCGCGTCGTTCTCCCGACCGCGGCAGCTTGGGGCTGATCGCCGAACTGGCGCGCTGTGCCGGTGCTACCCGGGTGTGGCTGCTGCCTGCCCCGCCGGGGCAGGCGCTGGAGGCACAACGGTTGGGCGACTGGCATGGCGCGTTGACCCAACTGCAGCTGACCTTCAGTGACAGCGCACCCTTGACTTGGCTGGAGACGGGCCATGACTAAACCTCTGACCCTGGCGGTGGTGGGCCACACCAATGTCGGCAAGACCTCGCTGCTGCGGACCCTCACTCGGGACGTCGGCTTCGGTGAGGTGTCGCACCGGCCCAGCACCACCCGGCATGTGGAGGGCGCGCGGCTGTCGGTGGATGGCCAAGCGTTGCTGGAACTGTACGACACGCCTGGGCTGGAAGATGCCATCGCGCTGCTGGACTATCTCGAGCGTCTGGAACGGCCCGGTGAACGGCTCGATGGCCCGGCTCGGCTGGAGCGTTTTCTGCAAGGAGCCGAGGCACGCCAGCGCTTCGAGCAGGAAGCCAAGGTGCTGCGCCAGTTGCTGGCCTCCGACGCCGGGCTGTATGTGATCGATGCCCGCGAGCCGGTACTGGCCAAGTACCGCGACGAGCTGCAAGTGCTGGCCAGTTGTGGCAAACCGTTGCTGCCGGTGCTCAATTTCGTCAGCAGCGCCCAGCACCGCGAAAATGATTGGCGTGAAGCCCTGGCGCGGCTTGGACTGCATGCCCTGGTGCGCTTCGACAGCGTGGCGCCACCGGAAGATGGCGAGCGTCGGCTATACGAAAGCCTGGCGCTGCTGCTGGAGCATTCCCGGCCGGCGTTGCAGCGGCTGATCGATGATCAACAGGCCCAGCGTCTGGCGCGCCAGGCCAGTGCCTTGCGCTTGATCGCCGACATGCTGATCGACTGCGCGGCCTGTCGGCGCAGCGTACCCAGCGATGCGGTCGCCGGCGCCGTCGATGAGTTGCGTCAGGCGGTGCGCAAGCGCGAACAGCGCTGCGTCGAGGCACTGCTCAAGCTCTACGCGTTCCGCAGCGACGATGCCTCTGCCGGCGATCTGCCGTTGCTGGATGGTCGTTGGGGCGATGATCTGTTCAATCCCGACACCCTCAAACAGTTGGGGGTAAAGGTGGGAGGTGGGATCGCCGCGGGCGCCGCCGCCGGTGCGGGGGTGGACCTGCTGGTTGGCGGTCTGACCCTGGGTATGGCGGCGCTGGCGGGAGCCATTGCCGGCGGGGCGTTGCAGACCGCTCGTGGCTACGGCGCACGGTTGATGGGCAAGCTCAAAGGCGAGCGCGAGCTGACCGTGGACGACAATGTGCTGCGCCTGCTGGCCCTGCGTCAGCGCCAGCTGGTCCACGCCCTGAACGCCCGCGGCCATGCGGCGCTGGGCACGGTGCAGGTGCCCACCCCGCAGGAGCAGACCTGGCGTGAAGGCAAGCTGCCTGACGCTTTGAACCGGGCTCGGGCGTACCCGCAATGGTCGTCGCTCAATGGGCACAAGCGGGTTAGCCAGGGTGAGCGGGAGGAGCAGGTGGAGGTGTTGGCGGGGGAGTTGTGATGTTGGCTTGGTTTTGGATTCTGTGGTGAATGGTCCCCTCACCCCAGCCCTCTCCCTTAGGGAGAGGGAGCCGTACGGTGGTGTTGCGACTATCGGCGATCCGCTTTTAGCTCCCTCTCCCCCAGGGAGAGGGCTGGGGTGAGGGGACCATTCACCGCAGAATCCAAAGCCAAACCACCCGGACCTTGCCGGCCAGGCCCTACTTGACATCCGATTCTCTTTGTCTATTTACGCAGCAGACGCAGTCCGTTGAACACCACCAGCAGGCTCACGCCCATGTCGGCGAACACTGCCATCCACAAGGTGGCCATGCCCGCCACGGTGACGGCCAGGAACACCGCCTTGATGGCCAAAGCCAGCACGATGTTCTGCATCAGTACCGCACGGGTCTGGCGGGAGAGCCTGACGAACGCCGGGATTTTGCGCAAGTCATCATCCATCAAGGCCACGTCGGCGGTTTCGATGGCGGTGTCGGTGCCGGCCGCTGCCATGGCAAACCCGATCTCGGCGCGGGCCAGCGCTGGCGCATCGTTGATACCGTCGCCCACCATGCCCACCCGATGGTTCTGCGCGTACAGGTGCTCCACGGCCTTGAGCTTGTCGGCCGGCAGCAGATTACCCACCGCCTGGTCGATGCCCACCTGCGCGGCGATGGCCTGGGCGGTATGCGGGTTGTCGCCGGTGAGCATGACCGTCTTGATGCCCAGCGCATGCAGCTGCGCGATGGCTTCACGGCTGGTTTCCTTGACCGTGTCCGCCACCGCGAACAGTGCAACCGGCCCCTCACCACCGACCAGCACCACCACCGACTTGCCTTCACGCTCCAACCGATCGAGCTTGGCCTCCAACCCCGCCGAACACACCCCCAACTCTTCCACCAAACGATGGTTACCCAACTGGTAGATCTGCCCCTCGACTAGCCCTTTCACCCCCCGTCCCGCCAACGCCTCGAAATCTGCCACTGTTGGCGCGGCCTGAGCCGAGGTTTCCGCGTCCTGGGCACCGGCGATCGCCCGCGACACCGGATGATCCGAGCGCCCCGCCAGCGCCCTGGCAATCCCCTCGGCCCGCCCTTCATAGGCTGGATCCAGCAACTCATAATCCGTCTGCACCGGCTTGCCGTGGGTCAGGGTCCCGGTCTTGTCCAATGCGATGTAATCGAGCTTGTGCCCCCCTTCCAGATACACCCCGCCCTTGACCAGAATACCCATGCGCGCCGCCGCCGCCAGGGCGCTGACAATGGTCACCGGCGTGGAAATCACCAGGGCGCACGGACACGCCACCACCAGCAACACCAGCGCTCGGTAGATCCATTCGAACCAGGTGCCCATGCCCAACAGCGGCGGCAGCACGGCCACGATCAGCGCCAAGGCGAACACCACCGGCGTGTAGACCCTGGAGAAGTTATCCACAAAGCGCTGGGTTGGCGCCCTTGCCCCCTGTGCCTGCTCCACCGCGTGAATGATCCGCGCCAGGGTCGACTGATTCGCCGCCGCAGTGACCCGAAACTCCAGCGAGCCGGCCTGATTGATGGTGCCGGCGAACACCTTGTCGCCAACGCCCTTCTCCACTGGCAAGCTTTCGCCGGTGATCGGCGCCTGATCGATAGTCGATTGGCCGGCCGTCACCTCACCGTCCAGGCTGATGCGTTCGCCCGGTCGCACCCGCACGATGGCCTCCAGAGGCACGACCTTGACGTCCTGTTCCAGCCACTGGCCGTCGGCCTGACGTACCGTGGCGGTGTCAGGCGTCAGTTGCATCAGACTGCCGATGGCGTTGCGCGCGCGGTCCAGGGACTTGGCCTCGATCAACTCGGCCACGGTGAACAGGAACATCACCATGGCCGCTTCCGGCCACTGGCCAATCAACACCGCGCCGGTCACGGCGATGCTCATCAGGGCGTTGATATTGAGATTACGGTTCTTGAGGGCGATCCAACCCTTCTTGTAGGTGCTCAAACCGCAGCTGAGGATCGATACCAAGGCAACGATAGCCACCACCCAATTGGATGCCACACCGGTGAAGTGAATCACCTCTGCCCCTACGGCGGTCACACCGGAAAGCGCCAATGGCCACCAGGACTTCTTCGCCGGCGGAACGGCGGCGACGTTTTCAGCGTTCTCGTCGATAGGCTCGGCCACCATGCCCAGGGAGGCGATCGCCTTCACGATCGGTTCGGTGCCGGACAGCGAATGGCTGACCCCCAGCACGCGATTGATCAGATTGAATTCCAGCTGTTGTACGCCCGCCAGCTTGCCCAGCTTGTTCTGGATCAAGGTTTGCTCGGTGGGGCAGTCCATGGCTTCGATGCGGAACTGGCTGAGCCGCGACGCGCCGTCAGCGGCATTGGCAAACTGCACGGTGGTGGGCGCGGAGCTTGCGGCGCTGGCGCAGCAGTCATGGCCGTGGGCAGTGTGATCGTGGGCCTTGGCGATGGCAGGCTCGGCCTTGGTCGCGCAGCAGCCACCGGCGTGGGCATGGGCCTGCTCGTGCTCGTGCTCGTGCTCGTGGCTATGGTCGTGTGCGTGGCTGCGGGGCGGGTGGCTCATTGGTCTGAATCCCTGAAGGTGCTTGTTGCCAAGTGAACACCCTGTAGCCACTATAGGGTCAAGCATCTTGTTGGAGAGCACAGTGATGAAAATCGGCGAGCTGGCGAAGACCACCGACTGCCAGGTCGAAACCATCCGCTACTACGAGCGCGAGCACCTCTTGCCCCCGCCCGCCCGCAGCGATGGCAACTACCGGCTTTATACACAGGCGCATGTGGAACGCCTGACGTTCATCCGCAATTGCCGGATTCTGGACATGACGCTGGACGAAATCCGCAGCCTGCTGACCCTGCGCGACAGCCCCGAGGACCAGTGCCAGAGCGTCAACGACCTGATCGACGAGCACATCCACCACGTCAAGGCCCGCATCGACGGCCTGGTAGCGCTGCAGGAGCAGCTGGTGCAACTGCGCAAGAAGTGCCACGGCGGCAACAACGACGAACACTGCGCCATCCTCCAGCGCCTGGAAGTCAGCGGCGCCGTCACCGCCCCCGAAGCCGAGCACTCCCACGTCGGCCGCAGCCACGGGCACTAGCCTGCACAAGATCCAACTGCTTATGCGATGAACCTGTGAGAGCGGGGGTGGCGCCGATCACTGTGGGAGCGGGCTCTGCCCGCGATGGCGGCGGGGTGGGCGCCATAGGGTTCGGGATGTGTGGAGGCTGGGATGGCCCCATCGCGGGTAGAACCCGCTCCCACAAGGTGAGGGGGTGGCCCAGATCAATGTGGGGGCAGGGATGGCCCTGATCACTGTGGGAGCAGGGATGGCCCTGATCAGTGTGGGAGCAGGGATGACCCAGATCACTGTGGGAGCGGGAGGACGCAGATCTTTGTGGGAGCGGGCTCTGCCCGCGATGGCGGCGGGGTGGGCGCCAT
>NZ_DFUE01000028.1 GCF_002379585.1 Pseudomonas sp. UBA4194 | reverse complement strand
GAGCACAGCCGTTGGTACAGTGAGCCTTGGCCATCCAGCGGCAGCGAAGGGGGGACCCGCGGTTGCAGGATGCCGTAGCCGGTGACCACGCGGCGCCCGTCCGTGCTCATCCGTGGCCGGTTGAGTGGATGCGCGAGCTTGCCGACCAAGCGCTGGGCGGCGTCTCTGGGCAGGCGGGTGTCGGCGTCCAAAGTAATCACGAAACGGACGTCGGCAGGCACCTGGGAAGGATCGCCAAAACTGGTATCGGTGGCACCGCGCAGCAATTGATTGAGTTCATGCAGCTTGCCGCGCTTGCGCTCCCAGCCCATCCAGCAACGCTGCGCCCGGTTATAGCGGCGCTCACGGTACAGCAGCAGGAAGCGCGGCCCAGCAGGGGTGGCCGGGTAGCGCTGGTTAAGGCTCGCCAGGGCAGCGCGTCCGGCCAACAGCAACGCTGCGTCGCCGGGCATGACTTGTTCGGCGGCGTCGGCGCCGTCCACCAGCAGCGCAAAACACAAGTCGCCCCCGGTGCCGGACAGATAATGGACTTCCAGTTGCTCGATCTCGCCCAGCAGTTGTGCTTCGCTGCCCAGCAAGGTGGGGACCACGACAAGGCTGCGCCACTGCGTGGGCACGCCGTCGAGCATTTCCAGCCCCGGCAGCGTCACGGCACCAAACGAGCGGGCGACGGCCCGGTTGAGCAGGCTGCCGGCCAGCTCGGAAGCCGGCAGCAAGCCCAGCAGGCCCAGTATCACCAGCAATATCAGCGGGGCGCCCGCCAGTGCCGCCAGCGTAATGCCTACCAGTGTCAGGGTCAGGACCAACAGAATACCCACGTAGCCGCCGACGCCCAGCGCGCGGTGCCAGCGCAGCAAGCGCAAGCCCGAAGAGGGGCGAAAGCCGATGGCCTTTTCCAACGCCGGCCGACCTTCGGCAATCAGCAGGTAGCCTGGGTCCGCGCTGCGCGCGTCGGCGGCTGCGCTCCCCAGCAACAAGGCCTGCTCGACGATTTCCAGCTCTGAACGCGGCGCCCCCCGGGCCAGCTGTTCGACGGCGCTGCGGTACAGGTTACGCGTAGCGAAATCCATGCTGGCGAACGGGCTGGCCGCGCGCAGGCAGGCATCCACCAGGCTGACATCTTCGAACAGCTGTGCCCAGTCGATGGCGGAAATGCTGCGCATGCTGTTGATGATGTTGCGCATGCTCAAGTTGGAAGCGCCTTGGCGCTGCTGGGCATGGCTGACCGCCAGCTCGATGGTGCTGTGCTGTTGCGCCAATCGCTGGATCAGCCAGGCCAGCGCCGGGGTGGTGCTTGGGTCCTTGTCGCGCAAACGCTTGGCCAGGTGGGCGGCGAACAGCTCGGACAGCGGCGCGGTGTCGCGGCTCAGGATGTCGCTGTCCAGCGCAGTGCGTCCACAACCGACACTGAACAAACGCTCGGCAAGTCGCTCGGCGTCCGCGCGGGCCAGTCGCGCCACGCTGATCTGGTCGGCCAGACGGCGCAGGTTCTCGATCAGCACGATGCGCAAGGTGATCGCCACTGCCCAGAGCTCACCGATGGTCAGCGGCTGGACCTTCTGGTAGGCGTCGATGAAGCGGCGCAGCGTCTGCGGGTCGAAATAGCTGTCGGTGTGGGCCACGAACGCCCAGGCCAGACCAAACACCCGCGGATAGCCGGCGAAAGGGCCAGTGGCCAGTTTGGGCAACTGGCGGTAGTAACCAGGGGGCAGGTCCTCACGGACTTCGCGCACCTGTTGTTCGACCAGATGATAGTTGTCCAGCAGCCACTGCGCCGCAGGCACCACCCCCACCTCCGAGGCCGCAGCCTCGGCTGCTTCGTTGTAAGCCAGCCTGAGTACGCTGGCATTATCCTTGAGTCGCTTGTGCAGAGAGCTGACTCGCGGAGGCCTGCTGCTTATGGTCTGGGCCGTGGCAAGGCTCTGAGCGTGCTGTTCAAGACGCTCGATGCCGAACAGCTCTTCACGTACGGGGGCGGTGGAGTGCCAGGGAGAATTGCGCACGGCCGGGCCGAAGGGGGTATTCAGAAACGCGTTCATTGCGGTTATCCGTTACCCAGGGGGGCAAGGCAGCATGGCACATCCGCGGGGTGCACACGTGATAGTTCGGCTCAGCGGGTGGTGGGGAGGGTGGGAGGGCTGGAGATTCTCGGTGAATGGTCTCCTCACCCCAGCCCTCTCCCTGGGGAGAGGGGGCTAAAAGCAGGTCGCGTTCATCCGCAATATCGCCGTACGGCTCCCTCTCGCGTTCGCTGAAGTGATTTATTCTGGTTCACGGTTCGCCTTGTCTGTATAGGCGAATGCGGCTACGCAAATAACTCCAAGCACAAATGTGGTCGCGCTGAGTACATATAGAAGTGTGCTGAATGCACGGGAAAAGATTTCCGCGTCTTGGGCATCATTCAATTTTCCCATGGCCATCTGAGCGGGTAGGGTGGACGAAGTTTTGCTAAACCCATCCGCGCTCAGCTCCAGGCCAATGATGGTGGAGAAAATCGCAAGCGCTCCAGCAACACAGATCGCCTCGCCGCACGCGCGCATAGTCGTGAATATTCCAGTTGCCATTCCTGAGCGTTCGAGCGGCACAACGCTTATGGAAAGGTCATCCATGAGCCCCCATGGAAGCCCGGCACCTATTCCGATGACTACCATGGGAGCCGCAAATCGATACCACGACGCTTCGGTTGGCACCGTGGCCAGCCAGGCGAGGGCGGCCGCGGCGATTAGCAAGCCCACGCAACAGATAAGGGTCGCCGGAGCATGTCTGGAAAGCACTGACGCTCCGTAAGGGATGATCATCATCGGGCCGCACAGCGCTATCATCAGCGTCCCAGCCTCAATCGCGGGCATGTTCTGTGCGGCTATCAGCCGAATCGGCAAGACTATCAAGAGGACGATGAAGCACACTGCTGTTGCAATGGGCAGGAGCTGGACACCGACGAAACGCCAATCGCCAAACAGCGAAAGATCGAGCATTGGCCTCTGGTGGTTCCGTTCAAGGCCTATGAACAGAACGAAAACCGCCATTGCCAGTATCAGAGTGCTGCAGGTTTCCAGCTCAGAAACCTCGCTCCCGGTCAGCCGCATGATTGCAGTAGTGAACAGCAACAGGCTGACCGTGAAGGTGATCAAGCCCCGCAGGTCCAGTAGCGCGGCATCGGGGTCCCGGGTGTCACGCATCGTGGGTAAGGCAATGAGCAGCGCCAACGTGCCGAAAACGCTACCCAACCAAAAGATCGACCGCCACCCTAGCGTGTCAACCATTAGCCCTGCCAACACCGGGCCAGAGGCTAGGCCCAGCCCAAATGCGGTCCCCAGTAGGCTGTAGGCCTTGGTGCGCTCGTGGCCATGAAATTCCTGCGCCAGTGATGCCGACCCGCCAGCCATCGTCAAGGCCGCCGCAATACCTTGAGCGCCTCGGAGAACGTCGAGTAGCACGACGCCGTCTGCCATGCTTGCTGAGGCCGACAGGAACACAAAAGCCGCAAGGCCTGCGCAGAATACTTTCTTGCGTCCCCACTGATCTGCCAGCGATCCGGCGGCCATCACCAGACACCCGAAGCCCAATGCAAACGCGTTAACGACCCAAGCAAGTGCTACGGGCGTTCCGCCCAACTCCGCTTGGATCGCGATCAGCGCCATCGCGGGTCCTGTGTATTCCAAGGGCAGTATGAGCCCCGCGACGCACACTGAGAGCAGTACCAGCCAACGGCGCTCGGACGGTAGAGGGACAACGGTAAGCATGAGAGATCCAGCGGGAGTAAAAGACATACCCAGACTATTCAGGTGTTTACCGCATTGACATGGCTCAGAATCCATAAGCTAATTGCGTTATGCGCATGAATAACGAAATCGATCTTTGGCGTCTGTTCTTTCGGATTGTCGAGCGAGGCAGCCTGACCAAGGCTGCAGATGATTTGAATCTCGAGCCATCATCTGTCAGTCGACGGCTGACGGGTCTTGAGCAGCGATTGAACGTTCAGTTGCTGAACCGCTCCACCCGACGCGTCACTCTCACCGACGCAGGTGCACGGGCGTATGAACAAATGCGCCCACTCATCGATGAAATGGAGGGGATACTGGCTGACCTCGACGGCCAAGCACCCCAGGTCCTAGGGCCGATCAGAGTCACTGCGCCGGTCAACTTCGGTGAGCGCTTTGTTACCCAGTGGCTTACCGCGTTCCAGCGCGCCCACCCAGGCGTCCGATTCGACCTGGTCCTGGCTGATAGTCGTTTGGATTTGATGGCCGAAGGACTGGATCTAGCGCTCAGAATCGGCGAAGTTCCCTCTTGCGACCTCATCGCACGGCGAATCGGCAGCATGCCTCATCTGCTATGCGCCAGCCCTGGATACCTGGCTAAATATGGTCGGCCACAGACACCTGCCGATTTGCCTTCCCATCGGGCGATCCTCTATTCACTGGCGCGGGATCGCAAGAGCACGCTACTCAGGTTGCATCGCAACGGAACTGAAGCGAAGGTAGAGCTCAACGGTGCGTTCTTCTTGAACAATGTGGGCGCCATTCACGCTGCGGTACTCGACGGAGCAGGTCTGCATGCCGGTCCTAGCTGGCTATTCGAAGACGCGATTGCCTCGGGTAGCCTGGAAGAGTTGCTGGTTGGCTGGCGTATAGCGCCGATGCCCGTTCACCTGCTCCGGCTCAAGGGCCGCTATGTGCCGAGAAGGGTAGAGGTACTGGTGCAATGGTTGGAGCAGAGCTGGCGGGAAGCAGGTCTCCCGGAATGAAGGCTTGCCGTCCGCTGGAAGGGTGAACACAAGAACAGCTGGAGCAAGGTCCCCTCACTACGGTGAGAGGACCCTTTACCAACCATCTCATCCCATTCTCAGTGCGCAATATTCTCCAACGCCAGGTTCCGCGTCCGTGGCCCGAACACGCCGATGGTGATCATCACGATCAACATGCTGCTGACGATGAACGCCAGCACCCCTGGCGTGCCGGCCTGCTCCAGCAGGAAGCCGATGATCAGGCTGCTGAACACCGTGGACAGGCGGCTGAACGAATAGCAAAAGCCCACCGCGCGGGCGCGGATGTGGGTGGGGAACATTTCGCTCTGGTAGGAGTGATAGCTGAAGGTCAGCCAAGCGTTGCAGAACGTGATCATGGCGCCGCAAAGAATCAGCCCCAGGGCCGAGGTCTGGAAGGCGAACAAGGTGCCGAAGGTCATGGTGCCCAAGGCCGAGCCAACGATGCCCCATTTGTTCTCCACGCGGTTGGCGAAGCGCACGAACAGCAACGGGCCCAGCGGGTAGGCCAGAGTGATGACGAAGGCATACGCCAGGCTGTGGGTGACGCTGACGCCCTGGCCATTGATCAGGGCGGGCAGCCAGTTGCCGAAGCCGAAGAAGCCGATGGCCTGGAAGATGTTGAAGACGATGAGCATCACTGCGCGGCGGCGATAGGGCGGCTGCCAGATGTCGGCAAAGCGGCCATTGGCTTGTACCGGTACGTCTTCGAGCTGAGGGGTGTCCAGCGCTTGGCCGTGGTCCTTGACGCAGCGCGCTTCGATGTCGTCCAGGATCGCTTCGGCTTCATCCAGGCGGCCGTGTTGGGCCAGCCAGCGAGGCGATTCGGGCAGTCGCGACCGCAGCCACCAGATGAACAGCGCAAACACCGCGCTGGCCAACACCACCCAACGCCAGCCGGACACACCGAACGGCGCCTGTGGTACCAGCCACCAGGACATCAGCGCGACCGCGGGCACCGACAGAAACTGTACGAAGAAGGCGAAGGCGAATGCCGAGCTGCGCATGCGCTTGGGCACCAGTTCCGACAGGTAGGTGTCGATGGTGACCAGCTCGATACCCAGACCGATGCCTACCAGAAAGCGGCACAGGATCAGCCCCAGGGCGCTGTCCTGCAGGCCCATCAGTACGGTGGCGGCGGTGTACCAGATCAAGGCGAAGGTGAAGATGGTGCGTCTACCCAGACGGTCGGCGATCGGGCTAAGCAGGCTGGCACCGAAAAACAGACCTAGAAAGGTTGCCGAAGCGAAAGCGGCCTGGTCTGACACGCCGAACACGCCTTGAGCCCCCGTAGCGAAAATGCCGTCCTTGATCAGACCGGGGCTGATGTAGGCGGTCTGGAACAGGTCGTACAGTTCGAAGAAACCGCCGATGGATAGCAGCGCTACCAGCTTCCATAGAGTGGCCACGGCTGGCAGGCGATCGATACGGGCGCTGACGAGGGCGGCGCGCCGGGTGTCCACCACCGCACCGGCGGTGGATGTAGCACTGAAGGCAGACATGCTTGTTATCCAGAGTTTTTGTAGTCAGCCATTCTAGGCAGATGTTGCAGGATGTGTTTGCGGAATACACCTTCACCAACCCCCCGAAGGGTGAATTATTGCGCATCCCGTAGCAGCGGCGTAAGCCGCGTCCAGTTTCCCCCCATTAATCCGCAGTGAAATACAGATTTTCCAGTAAAGGGAGGGGAAGCGGACGCGGCTTACGCCGCTGCTACGGTTGACGGCGGCGGGAAACGTAACAATACTTTGCAGAGATTCATATATATGACTACATAACTACAACATCGAGCCATGACCATGAACAGCCTCCTCAGCGATGTTCGTCTGCCCTTGTATCAACGTCTGCGCGACCAGCTCGCCCAGCAAATTGCCGCCAATCGCTGGCGTGCCGGTGAAGCCATCCCTACCGAGGCCACCTTGGCCAGCGAATATGGCTTGTCGGTAGGCACCGTGCGCAAAGCGATCGACATGCTGGTGAGCGAGCACATTCTGGAGCGCCAGCAAGGTCGCGGCACCTTCATCCGCCGCCCGCAGTTCGATTCATCACTGTTTCGCTTTTTCCGCTTCCAGAGCCTTTCGGGTGAGCGCCAGGTGCCCGAGAGCCGGGTGCTGGTGGTGGAGCCGATGAGTGCGCCTTCCGCCGTCAGCGAGTCCTTGCGGCTCAGGCCTGAGGCGGACGTGATTCGTTTGCTGCGCCTGCGTCTGCTGGAAAGCGAGCCGGTACTGGTTGAAGAAATCTGGCTGCCGCGCGAACCCTTCGAGGCGATCCTGGATATCGACCTCAACGAACAGGGCCCTCTGCTGTACCCCATCTATGAGCAATTGTGCGGGCAAGTGGTGGCCTCGGCCGACGAAACCCTCACCGCCGAACCGGTGAGCGACGTTCACGGCCGGTTACTGCGCATCGCCGAAGGCAGCCCCGTGGTGGTCATCGAGCGTCTGGCCCGGGACTACGCCGGCCAACCCCTGGAATGGCGCCGCTCCCGCGGCCGTGCCAGCCACTTTCGCTACAGCGTGGAGATTCGCTAGACGGGCCAGCGGCTCTATCTGCCGCCGCCAGGCCCGCATCCGCGACCTTGAAAAACAACACAACCAATAAGGACAACCCCCTCATGTTCAAGTGGTATCGAGACGTCACCGCGCGCGAGCGCAAAACTTTCTGGGCCTGTTTCGGCGGCTGGGCCCTGGACGCGCTGGAAGTGCAGATGTTCGGCCTGGCCATTCCGGCTTTGATCGCGGCGTTTGCCCTGACCAAGGGTGAAGCTGGCGCCATCAGTGGTGTGACCCTGGTGACATCGGCCCTCGGTGGCTGGCTCGGCGGTACCCTGTCCGACCGCTACGGGCGGGTGCGCACGCTGCAATGGATGATCCTGTGGTTCTCGTTCTTCACCTTCCTGTCGGCATTCGTTACCGGCTACGAACAATTGCTGGTGGTCAAGGCGCTGCAAGGCTTCGGCATCGGTGGTGAGTGGGCAGCAGGCGCGGTGCTGATGGCCGAAACCATCCAAGCCAAATACCGCGGCAAGGTCATGGGCACGGTGCAGAGCGCCTGGGCAGTGGGTTGGGGTGCCGCCGTGGGCGTGTTTACCTTGATCTACACCTTCGTACCTGAGGATATTGCGTGGCGGGTGATGTTTCTGGTGGGCTTGCTGCCGGCACTGTTGATCGTCTGGGTGCGCCGCCATGTCGAAGAACCCGACGCGTTTCAGCGTCAGCAGAAAGCCAAGACCCCGCCCAAGAGCTTCGCCGCTTCGATGGCCGGAATCTTCCGTCCGCAGTTGCTGCGCGTGACGCTGCTCGGCGGGTTGCTGGGCCTCGGCGCCCATGGGGGTTATCACGCGGTGATGACCTGGTTGCCCACCTTCCTCAAGACCGAACGTCAGCTGTCGGTGCTCAGTTCGGGGGGCTATCTGGCGGTGATCATCGTTGCATTCTTCTGCGGCTGCGTGGCCAGCGGGTTCCTGGTTGACCGCCTGGGCCGGCGCAAGAACATCATCCTGTTCGCGTTGTGCTGCACCCTGACAGTCCAGGCTTACCTGTTCCTGCCGCTGACCAACAGCCAGATGCTGTTCCTGGGCTTTCCCCTGGGGTTCTTCGCCGCGGGTATTCCAGCCAGCCTGGGCTCGTTCTTCAACGAGCTGTACCCGGCCGACGTTCGCGGTGCGGGCGTGGGCTTCTGCTACAACTTCGGTCGTGTGCTGTCCGCGGTGTTCCCGTTCATGGTCGGCCACATGAGCGAATCCATGTCGCTGGGTTCGGCCATCGGCATCGATGCCGGTATTGCCTATGGCGTTGCGGTAATCGCTGCCCTGGCATTGCCGGAAACCCGCGGTCGCAATCTCGACAGCGACCAACCTGCCACACAGGCCGCCACGCCCGCCGGCGCTTCGCGAGCCTGATTCCTTTACCCGGGCGCTGCGTGCGCCCCTGCAATGAAGATCTGTGCCATGTCCGCAACACCCCGTGCGCCGATGCTCGGCGTCGACGCCCACGCTCACGTTTTCGATCGATCCCTGGCGATGGTCGCCGAGCGTCGCTACAGCCCTGACTACGACGCCACCCTGGCGCAGTGGCTGGTGCATCTGGATCGCTGTGGCCTGAGCCATGGCGTGCTGGTGCAACCGAGTTTCCTCGGTACCGACAACCGCCACCTGTTGCATGCGCTGCAAACCGCCCCTCAGCGTTTGCGCGGTGTAGCCGTGGTGGACCCCACGATCAGTGCCGCGCAGTTGCAGCGTATGGCCGGCCTGGGCGTGGTCGGCATTCGCCTGAACCTGATGGGCCAAGCTTTGCCTGACCTGACCAGTCCTGCGTGGCGACCGCTGCTGGAACAGGTAGCCGAATTGGGCTGGCATGTCGAACTGCACCGGCCTATCGAAGACATCCCGTGCCTGGTGAGCAAGCTGGCGGTGTATGGCTGCAAGGTGGTGATCGACCACTTCGGTCGACCCCGGGCCAGCTTCGGCGCGCAGCACTCCACGTTTCAGGAGATGCTCCGGCTGGGCGATTCAGGGAATGTCTGGGTAAAGACGTCCGGCGTGTATCGGCTGGGCGGTACCCATGCGGAGAACCTGAGCTTTGCCCGCGCTGCGATGCCGATGCTGATCGAGCACTTCGGTTGCGAGCGCCTGGTGTGGGGCAGTGACTGGCCCCACACCCAGCATGAAGCCGAAGTGGATTACGCGGGCCAGTTTGCACTGTTCAAGGAGATGGTGCCGGGGCAAGCGCAGCGCCAGACCATCCTGTGTCAGGGGGCCCAGGCGCTGTTCGGGTTCTGAGCAACTAGAGGCTCGAGCGCAGGGGGATCTCTTCCCGTGGGGCAACGGTGCCGTCTTCGGCGTGGCCGATCATCTCGTCATGGGCGCTGCCTTGCACCAGGTACAGGCGCACGTCGCTGACGCCTGAGAGTACCTTGCGCGCTTCCTCTACCGAGGCCACGTGCAGGGTCGCGCCATGGCTGTCGGCCACCGGCACCGAGGCGCCGTCGACCAGGGCGTGCAGGACGTAGGAGCCGCCTTCCATGGACATCAGGTTGAGTTCCTGGATCTCGCCGTTCTTGATGTGGCTGTTGAGCTTGTCGATGTTCATCTGGACCTCGGGGACGGGGGGTGGTGGCCTTGGGGGCATTGTCATATCGAGGTGGGGTGGGAGGGGGAGTTCAATTTGTGAGGTTGTGAGGTTTTGGTGCTGGGGTGAGGGGACCATCCACCACAAATCCAAGATCAAATCTTCCACCGCCCAGCCGTCTTCGCCAGCAATCCCTGCAACCCATCCAGATTGTTCACCAGTTGCAGGGTCAACAACCGATACCCCACCAGCTCTCCGGGAATCACCCCATGGACCTCTTCATCGGGCGTCTGGGGCTTGCGCTCCAGGCGGTCGGTGGCGCCATCGCGCAGGGCCCGGGCCATGCCCACCAGTTGCCGGCGGATCTGCCGATGCTCACCGCTCAGGCAGGCCTGCAATTGGGCCATGGCGTTCTGATCGGTGCCGCTGGGGCGCAGGTTGGCGAGAATTTCCAGGGTGCTGAGGCACATCCGGTAATGCCCCTGAATGGCATCGAGCTCGGTCATGGAAATCTTCACTTCCTTGGACACCGAAGGCATCAGTGAGCGCAGTTGCACCATGTTGGCGTTGAGTTTGGACATCAGCTTCAGGTGCTCGTCGGCGGTCACCGGTTGGCCGCTGATGATGCGGGCATGAATGGTGGCGCAGTTGCGCAGGCCGGTGGCCAGGTTGTAACGCCAGGAGTACACCGCGTACAGCGGCAGGGCGAAGGAAAAGGCCAGCGCCAGGACGATGCCGATGAGGATGTCGACGGTGCGCCACAGGCCATCGGTGATCGGGTTGTCGCCATGCCCGGCAACGATGAACAGGGTAATGGCCGAGAGCAGGGCGGTGTAGCCGCCCTTGCCGATGGCGTGGTAGGCAAAGAAGCCGCAGGCCACCGACATCAGCAGGTAGGTTGCCACCGGCACTTCGAAGTAGTTTTCCTGGGCCACCACCGCCAGGCCCAGGGCGGCGCCAATCAACGTCCCGTAGGCACGCTCCACGGATTTCTTGCCGATGTTACCGTGGTGCTGCAGGCCGCCGATGACGATCAGCAGGGTGACCGAGGCCCACTCGCCATGGGGCAGGTTCAGGCCGGTAGTAAGCATGATCGATACCAGCAGCGCCGCGACGATGCGTGCGGCGTGGATCAGGCGCGCGTGGCGATAGCGGCGGTAGGGGTCGAGCAGAGGGCGCAAGAAGCGGCGCAACCAGACGGGTAGGGCGATAGATTTGAATGCATTCATCCGTTAAATGACCATGGGTGTCTGGAATAAGTCCGAACCGCGGCTGTCGACTTTGGGTCCGATGCGGAATTGTGTCATGGCTGCGGCCATTTTTCTTGTTCAAGGAATGCTTTTGTCGATGGGTGCGCTCAGCCGTTTCAAGGTTTTCATCAGTCAGGGCCGGCGCGCCGTGCAGCTGGTTTGGTCAACGTCACCGGGGCTGTTGCTGGGATTGGTACTGGCGACCCTGGCCGCAGGCATCCTGCCGGCGTTGGCCGCCTGGCTGGGCCAGCGCATCGTCGATGCGGTGGTAGCGGCCATGCGGGTGCACAGTGAAAGTGGCGTCGCCCCGCTGTGGCCGGTGCTGCGCTATGTGCTGATGGAAGCCGGGGTGCTGGCATTGCTGGCCGCAGCGCAGCGGGCACTGTCGGTGCAACAGGCGTTGCTGCGCGTACAGCTGGGGCAGAAGGTCAACACCCTGATCCTGGAAAAAGCTCAGACCCTGACATTGATGCAATTCGAGGACTCGGAGTTCTACGACAAGCTGGTGCGCGTACGCCGCGAGGCTTCCACCCGGCCGCTGGCATTGGTGAGCAAATCCCTGGGCCTGGTGCAGAACCTGATTTCCCTGGTCAGCTTCGGCGTGCTGCTGGTGCACTTCTCGCCCTGGGCGCTGGTGATTCTGGTGATCGGCGCGTTGCCGGTGTTCTTCGCCGAGGCGCATTTTTCCGGCAATGCCTTCCGCCTGTTCAGCCGCCGGGCGCCGGAAACGCGTCGACAGAACTACATCGAGACGCTGCTCTCGCACGAGGGCTACATCAAGGAGGTCAAGCTGTTTGGCTTCGCGCCGTTGCTGCTGCAGCGCTACCGCGACACCTTTGCCAAGCTCTATGCCGAAGACCGCAAGCTCACCTTGCGTCGCGACGGTTGGGGCTTTCTACTGGGCCTGCTGGGCACCGCGGCGTTTTACCTGGCCTATGGCTGGATCGTTATCGACACCATCAACGGCGCCATCACCCTGGGGCAGATGACCATGTACCTGGTGTTGTTCAAGCAAGGTCAGGCGGCGGTGAGCAGCAGCCTGACCGCCATCGGCGGGCTGTATGAAGATGGCTTGTACCTGGCCGACCTGTACGATTACCTGGCGTATCCAGTGCAACTCAGTCCCGGTGAGCTGACCGAGGGGATCAAGCCTGGCGACGGGCTGCGCTGCGAGAACCTGGGCTTTCGCTATCCGGGCGCTGCTGCTGCAACGCTTCAGGGCATCGACCTGCACCTGACCCCTGGACGCAGCCTGGCACTGGTGGGCGAGAACGGTTCGGGCAAGACCACCCTGATCAAGCTGCTGACCCGCCTTTACCGACCTGACGAGGGCCGCATCCTGCTGGACGGCAGTGACCTGCAGGACTGGCAGGAAGACGCGCTGCGCCAGCGTATCGGGGTGATCTTCCAGGATTTCATCCGCTATCAGTTCAGTGTCGGCGAGAACCTGGGTGTGGGTGACATTCGCGCCTTCGACGATGGGCAACGCTGGCGCGAAGCAGCCGATCAGGGCATGGCCGCGCCGTTCATCGAGCGTATGGAGCAGGGCTATGCCACGCAGCTCGGACGCTGGTTTGCCGGCGGCCAGGAACTGTCCGGCGGGCAGTGGCAGAAGCTGGCGCTGTCGCGCGCCTACATGCGCCGCGACGCCGATATCCTGATCCTCGACGAACCTACGGCAGCGCTGGATGCCGGCGCCGAAGCGGCGGTGTTCGAGCATTTTCGCGAATACGCCAAGGGCCGCATGACGCTGCTCATCTCGCACCGCTTTTCCAGCGTGCGCAACGCCGATCATATTGTGGTGCTGGAGCAGGGTAGAGTGCTGGAGCGGGGCGATCACGCCACGCTGATGGCTGCCGGGGGACGGTATGCCGAGTTGTTCAGCCTGCAGGCCGAGGGCTATCGTTGAGCCATAGCTTTTGCCGGTGACGGCCATAGGTTTTACACATTGGCCGTCTAGACTGTGGCGGCTAAGCTTTTGGGGGCCGGTTCGCTGAGTGCCTCCAACGAAGCGATATCGAGATGATGAGTGAACAAGAATGGGCTCGACGCCCACTTGCCGTACAAACCGACCAAGGGTGAACTACGCATGTCCAATGAATCGAAATGTCCTTTCAATCACGCGGCGGGCGGCGGGACCACCAACCGCGACTGGTGGCCCGACCAGCTGAACCTGAAAATCCTGCACCAGCATTCGTCCCTGTCCGACCCCATGGGCGACGGCTTCGACTACGCCAAGGAATTCAAGAGCCTGGACCTCAACGAGGTCAAGAAAGACCTGCTGGCCGTGATGACCGACTCCCAGGACTGGTGGCCGGCTGACTTCGGCCACTACGGGCCGTTGTTCATCCGCATGGCCTGGCACAGCGCCGGGACCTACCGCACCGGCGACGGCCGCGGCGGTGCGGGTGCCGGGCAACAACGCTTCGCGCCGCTCAACAGTTGGCCCGATAACGTCAGCCTGGACAAGGCGCGGCGGTTGATCTGGCCGGTGAAGCAGAAATACGGGCGCAAGATCTCCTGGGCCGACCTCATCGTGCTCACCGGTAACGTCGCCCTGGAATCCATGGGCTTCAAGACCTTCGGCTATTCCGGTGGCCGGCCCGACGTCTGGGAACCCGACGAAGACGTGTACTGGGGCAACGAGAAAACCTGGCTGGGCGGGGATACTCGCTACGGCAAGGATGCCCAGCCGCCGGGCGAAGGTGTGATCACGGCGGAAGCGGACAAGCACGGCACCGAGGAAAGCCGCACCGACAACCCCGAGCGGACCCTGGAAAACCCTTTGGCGGCTGTGCAGATGGGCCTGATCTACGTCAACCCGGAAGGGCCGGAAGGCCACCCCGACCCCGTGGAATCGGCCAAGGACATTCGCGAGACCTTCGGCCGCATGGCCATGAACGATGAAGAAACCGTGGCGTTGATCGCCGGTGGGCATGCCTTCGGCAAGACCCACGGTGCCGGCCCGGCCGACAACGTGGGCGCCGAGCCTGAGGCCGCCGGGCTGGAGGCGCAAGGCTTCGGTTGGCACAACCGTTTTGGCACCGGCAAGGGCGGCGACGCCATCACCAGTGGCCTGGAAGTGACCTGGACCTCGACGCCGACCCGCTGGAGCAACGAATACCTGGAGAACATGTTCAAGTTCGACTGGGAACTGACCAAGAGCCCGGCTGGCGCCCACCAGTGGACGCCCAAGAACGGCGGCGGAGCCGGTACCATTCCCGATGCCCATGACCCTGGCAAGCGTCATGCGCCGACCATGCTGACCTCCGACCTGGCGCTGCGTTTCGACCCGGCCTATGAACAGATCGCTCGGCGCTTTCGAGACAACCCCGAGCAGTTGGCCGACGCCTTCGCCCGCGCCTGGTTCAAGCTGACCCACCGCGACATGGGCCCGTTGAGCCGCTACCTGGGCCCGGAAATGCCAGGCGAGGAACTGTTGTGGCAAGACCCGCTGCCGGATGTCAGCCATCCGCTGGTGGACGAGCAGGATGTTGCTGATCTGAAAGCCAAGGTGCTGGCTTCCGGGCTGTCGGTTTCGCAACTGGTTTCAACCGCCTGGGCGTCGGCTTCGACCTTCCGGGGTTCCGACAAGCGGGGTGGGGCCAACGGCGCGCGCATTCGCCTGGCGCCGCAGAAGGATTGGCCGGTCAATCAACCCGACAAACTGGCGGTGGTGCTCAAGACCCTGGAGGGCATCCAGAGCGCGTTCAACGCAGGGGCGTCGGGCAAGAAGATCTCCCTGGCCGACCTGATCGTGCTGGCCGGTGCTGCGGGTGTGGAGAAGGCCGCGCAGAACGCTGGCCATTCGGTGAAGGTGCCGTTCAGTCCAGGACGGGTGGATGCCTCGCAGGAACAAACCGACGTGGAGTCCTTCAGTTTCCTGGAACCGGCGGCCGATGGCTTCCGTAACTACCTCAAGCGTCGGTACACCGTGGCGGCGGAAAAGCTGTTGGTGGACAAGGCGCAGTTACTGACTCTGAGTGCGCCGCAGATGAGTGTTCTGCTGGCGGGTCTGCGGGTGCTCAAGACCAATGCCGACGGAGGGGCCCATGGGGTATTCACCGAACGCCCTGAAGCCCTGACCAACGATTTCTTCGTGAACCTGTTGGACATGAACACCGAATGGAAGCCGACTTCCGGGGCCAATGAGCAGTTCGAAGGCCGTGACCGCAAGACCGGTGCTGCCCGCTGGACTGCCACGCGGGTTGATTTGGTGTTCGGCTCCAATGCGCAGTTGCGGGCAATTGCCGAGGTGTATGGCAGTGCGGATGCGCAGCCGAAGTTCGTCGAAGACTTCGTGGCGGCCTGGCACAAAGTGATGAACCTGGATCGCTTTGATCTTCAGGAACGATGAGGCTGGTTCATATCCGAAAAGTGTAGGGCCCTTGCCGGCCCCATCGCGGGCAGAGCCCGCTCCCACAGGGGATTGGGGTTGTATCACCCCCTGTGGAAGCGGGCTCTGCCCGCGATAGCCACCCACCAATCCCAGGCCTCCCCCACACCCCCTGTGGGAGCGGGCTCTGCCCGCGATAGCCGCACCGCTATTCTCGCCTTGGAATCCTCGCTCAATCAGCCCTGATCCCTGCTTTGGCAATGATTGACTTGCTCAACTCATAGTTCGCACGGATCACTGCTTCGCTCTGCTCGGTAGTCAAACGCTGAGGCGCCATGCCCAGTGCTTTCAGTTCGGCAATGGTCTGCTGCTCGGCGAGCACGTCATCCAACGCTTTGCGCAAGGTCGCCAGCACTTCAGGCGGCGTGCCCGACGGCGCCATGGCCAGAAACGCCCCGGAGAAATTCCACTCGGGGAATGTCTCTGTCAGCGACGGTACCCCTGGCAAGTCCGGGGCCTTGTCTGTGCCGAAGAACGCCAGCCCGCGCAGTTTACCCGCCTGTACGAAGCTGTTGGCCAAGGGGTCACTGACCAGATCGATGTGGCCGGCCGCCGCGTCCGACAACGCTTGGGCGCTGCCCTTGTAAGGCACGTGCAGCAGATCGATGCCGCTCAGCAGCTTGAGATATTCGGTGGAGATATGCCCAGGCGTGCCATTGCCTGAGGTGCCGTAGGTCAGCTTGCCGGGATGGGCCTTGGCATAGCTGATCAGCTCGGCGATGGAATGGATCGGCAATTTCGGATTGACCGCGATCACCGAACGCGACCCCGCCAGGTGGGCGATGGGCGTCAGATCCTTGAAGGGGTCGAACTGCACCGGCACCAGTTGCGGCGCAATGGCCAGGTTGCCAATCGAGGCATTGAACAACGTATAGCCATCCGCCTGCGCATGGGCCACGTAGGCGGCGCCCACCGTGCCCGCCGCGCCGGGCTTGTTCTCGACCACCACTGGCTGGCCGAGGCGATCGGCCAGATGCTTGGCGACGATACGGGCGATGTTGTCGTTGGTGCCACCGGGGGTATAGGGCACCACGTAAGTAATGGCTTTTTCGGGAAAGGCGGCCTGAGCCAGCATGCTCAGGGATGCCAGCAGCGACATCGTTGCCAGGTGCAGAAGGGGACGCATGAAAACCTCGGAATGCGAATGAAGATGGACATATAAGATCATTTATTCTTATTATAAATCTATCGATACATGCGCATCCGTAATAACCATTTCGTCTATCCTTATGACCGCCGAGGAATGCCAATGCCCACCGGCACCACATTGACCCGTCAATGGGCCGAGCACTTGCTGGCACTGCAACCGCAGCAGCATGCCGCCGTCATGTCCGCTGCCAGAGCCGGACTGGTGGACTACCTGGCCTGCGCCCTGGGTGGCGCGCACGACCCTGGCCTGCACATCGTCGAATCGGTGTACCCGGGCACCGCCACCGGTACGGCCACGGTATTGGGCCGCGGCTATGCCACCGACGCGGGCCGCGCCGCGCTGCTCAATGGCTACAGCGGCCACGCCCTGGACTACGACGATGTCCAGCGCAGCGTCCGTGGCCATCCCAGTACCGTCTTGCTCCCAGCATTGCTGGCGCTGGCCGAGATCCGAGGGGCGTCGGCCGAGCGCCTGCTTGGCGCCTATGCGGTGGGGGTGCAGGCCATGGCGAGCCTGGGCCTGGCCACCGGTCCTGCACACTATGAAGCGGGCTACCACAACACGGCGACCCTGGGCGCCATTGCCGCCGCCGCGGCGTGTGGTTGGCTGATCGACTTGCCAGCAGCGCCGTTGACCGTCGCCATCGGCATCGCGGTTACCCAGGCCAGCGGTCTGCGCGCGCAGTTCGGCAGCCAGGTCAAGCCGCTGCACGCGGGCCTTGCCGCCCAGGCTGGACTGAACAGTGCGTTACTTGCAGAGGCCGGGTTGACCGGCGCCACGGAAGCGTTGGACGGCGAGGGTGGATTCTTCGCGCTGACCAGCCACGGTGCTGCGACACCCCTTGAACTGCTCGCGCCAGTAGACGTCTGGCAGATCGTCCAGCCCGGGCTTGTTTTCAAACGCTACGCCTCCTGCGCCGCCACCCACCACGCCGCCGATGCGGCCCTGGCACTGCACGCTGCCGGGCAAATCCACGCGCCGGCTATCGAAACCCTGCGGGTGATATTTCCTCCCGGTTTGACGGCGCCACTGGCCAAGACCTTGCCCACCGATCGCAGCGCTGGACGCTTCAGCGTCGAATACGTGGTCGCCCATGCCCTGGTGCATGGGCATCTGGATTTCGCCGCCTTTGGCAGTGGCCCGATCGACCCGTCCACCGCCGAGCTGATGAAGCGGGTGCAGGTCGATATCGACCCCTCGGCCCCGGCCATCGGTACATCGCCACTGGCCCGTTTCAGCGTGCTGCAAGTCACCCAGATCCAGGGGGCGCCGCAAGCATTGCGCGTCGATGCGCCACGCCCCGGCGTGCCGGCGGAGAAATTCGCCGCTGCCCTGGGGCGGGCGCCTCGTGCCCGGGTGCTGCTCGAGCAGATTCAAACCATGCACAGCGCCGACGACCTGCAGAGCTTGTTGGCGGCCCTGGCTCTACCCCCTACCCGTGATGAGAACGCAGAATGAGTCAGACCCTCAAACAGATGCGCCTAGGCCTGTTCATCCAGGCCGCCGGCCACCACGCCGCGGGCTGGCGCTACCCTGGCGCGCAGAGCGGCAGCGAGAACTTTGCGCTGGTCAAGCAACTGACCCTGGCCGCCGAGCGCGCCAAGCTGGACATGGTGTTCTTCGGCGACAAGCTGGTGACCGGGCCCAAGGAACACCCCTCGATGATCGTGCGTTTCGAACCGCTGACCCTGCTCGGCGCACTGGCTTCGATCACCGAACGTATTGGCCTGGCGGCCACCGCCTCGACCACCTACGGCGAGCCATACACCCTTGCGCGGCAGTTCGGCACCCTGGACAAGATCTCCGACGGGCGCGCCGCGTGGAATGTGGTCACCACCGGCTACGACAGCGCCGCCAACTTCACCCTGGCCAAGCACCCCGACCACGAGCGCCGCTATGCCGTGGCCGAAGAGTTCGTCGAAGTGGTGCGCGGGCTGTGGGACAGTTTCGAAGATGACGCGTACGTGCGCGATGCCGACACCGGGGTCTACCTGGACCCGGCCAAAATGCATGCGTTGCAGCACAAGGGCGAGTTCTTCGATATCGCCGGTCCGTTGAACCTCACCCGCGGGCCCCAGGGCCACCCGGTGCTGATCCAGGCGGGCTCGTCCGGTCCCGGCATGGCGCTGGCCGCGCGGGTCGCCGAGGTGGTGTTCACGGCTCAGCAGGATCTGGGCTCGGCGCAGCAGTTCTATCGTCAACTCAAGGAGCTGGTGGTTGCCAACGGCCGCTCGCCGGAGCATTGCCTGGTGATGCCCGGGATCATGCCGATCATTGGCAGCACCGAAGCCGATGCCCACGCCCGTTTCGAACGCCTGCAACAATGGACCGACCTGGACGCCGCGTTGCTGCTGGTGGGCGATCGCCTGGGACAGGACCTGAGCGGCTTCGACCTCGACCAGCCGCTGCCGGATCTCCCCCTGCCGGAAAACATGAAAAGCCGTGCGCAGCTATTGCTGGATCTGTCCCACCGTGACGGCCTGACCCTGCGCCAGATCTGCAATCTGGCTGCTGGCGCGCGTGGCCACAAGATCGTGGTCGGCACGGCGCAACGGGTGGCCGATGAGCTGATTGCCTGGTTCGAAGGGCAGGCGGCCGACGGCTTCAACCTGATGCCTTCGCATTTCCCCGAAGGCCTGGATATGTTCGTCGATGGCGTGCTGCCGATTCTGCGCAGCCGTGGCCTGTTCCGACAGGACTACGAGGGGCGCACCCTGCGCGAGCACCTGGGGCTGCCGATCCCGCGTAACCGCCATGGCGGTGCGGGCCGATGAGCGCGCCACGGCAACGGGTCGATTTCAGTGTCGGTCTGCTCTATCTGGTGTTGGGCATGGGCAGCGCCTGGCTCGCTCAGGGCTACGGTCTGGGTACGGCTGCGCGGATGGGCGCCGGTTTCTTTCCTTTCTGGCTGGGCATCGGGTTAGCGCTGCTCGGCGTGGGCTCGCTGCTCGGCGCCTGGTCGCGGCAACGGCAGGCGCAACAGATGGCTGCCTGGGCCTGGCGCCCGCTGGGCTGGGTGCTCGGTGGCATCTGTCTGTTTGCCCTGCTGCTGCAACCGGCGGGCCTGGTACTGGCGACCATCACCCTGGTGGTGACCAGCAGCCGCGCCAGTCATGCCTTCACCTGGCGGGCAGCACTGTTCAGTGCCGCCTTGCTCAGCACCTTCTGCGCGCTGGTGTTCGTCGCCGGCCTTGGCCTGCCGCTGCCGCTGTGGCCCGCTTTTACTCGGTAATCATTCCATGGAACTGCTTGACCATCTGGCGCTGGGTTTCACCACCGCGCTGACCCTGCAAAACCTGATGTATGCCTTCATTGGCTGCCTGTTGGGCACGCTGGTGGGGGTCCTTCCGGGCCTTGGCCCAGTGGCCACCATTGCCATGCTGCTGCCGGCTACCTATGCGCTGCCGCCGACCTCGGCGCTGATCATGCTGGCCGGTATCTACTACGGTGCCCAATACGGCGGCTCGACCACGGCGATCCTGGTCAACCTGCCGGGGGAATCGTCCTCGGTGGTGACGACGCTGGACGGGCACCAGATGGCTCGCCAGGGGCGGGCAGGGGTGGCGCTGGCCACGGCGGCGCTGGGCTCGTTCTTCGCGGGCACCGTTGGCACCGTGCTGCTGGCCGCGTTTGCCAGCCCGTTGACCGACCTGGCCATGGACTTCGGCCCCGCCGACTATTTCTCCTTGATGATTTTCGGCTTGATCGGCGCGGTGGTCCTGGCCTCGGGCTCGGTGTACCAGGCCATCGGCATGATTCTGATCGGCCTGTTGCTCGGCCTGGTCGGCACGGACGTGACCTCCGGCGTGGCGCGCTTCACCCTGGGGCGTCTGGAGTTGATCGATGGCCTCAATTTCGTTTGCCTGGCCATGGGCGTATTCGGCGTCGCCGAGATCGTGCGCAACCTGGAAGGCGATCAGCGTCGCGAGACGTTCACTCAAGGCCTGGATCGCCTGTGGCCCGGGCGCAAGGATTTCAAGCGCATGTACCCGGCGGTACTGCGCGGCACTGCATTGGGCAGCGTGCTGGGCATCCTGCCCGGTGGCGGTGCTGCGCTGGCGTCGTTTTCGGCCTATTCGCTGGAAAAGAAAGTGTCGCGCCACCCGGAACAGTTCGGTCAGGGTGCTATCGAGGGGGTGGCTGGGCCAGAGTCGGCCAACAATGCCGCCGCGCAGACCTCATTCGTGCCGCTGCTGACCTTGGGCATTCCGTCCAACGCGGTCATGGCCATGATGATCGGCGCCATGGTCATCCATAACATTCAGCCCGGCCCCATGGTCATGAGCCAGAACCCGGAGCTGTTCTGGGGGCTGATTGTCTCGATGTGGCTGGGTAACCTGATGCTGTTGGCACTGAACCTGCCGATGCTGGGTATCTGGGTGAAGTTGCTCAAGGTGCCGTATCGCCTCATGTATCCGGCGATTCTGGTGTTCTGCGCCATTGGGGTGTTCTCGGTGCAGAACGCGGTGGCCGATATCTGGCAGATGGCGTTGTTCGGCGTACTCGGTTACCTGCTGGGGAAATTGCGTCTGGAACCAGCGCCGCTGCTGTTGGGCTTCGTGCTGGGGCCGTTGATGGAAGAGAACCTGCGCCGGGCGTTGCTGATTTCCCGAGGCGATTTTTCGGTGTTCGTGCAGCGGCCCATTTCATTGGGTCTGCTATGCGCCGCCGTGGCCCTGGTTCTGCTGTTGGTGGCTCCTGCTCTGCGCAGAAAACGCCAGGTGGCGTTCGAGGAACCCTAGGCAGCGTCGTGGGTGGTGTTTAAACAAAATGTGACACCTTGCTAGGCAAAGGACGGTAGCCAACCCTTAAACTACCGCCCTCCTTACAAGGCGATAGCGCATGAACGATCAACTCACCCGGCGCCGCGTGCTGGCCGGCATGGGCATACTCAGCCTCGGCGCCCTGGCCGGCTGCAGTGACAGCAACAAGCTTTCGTTCAAGTACGGCAAGGACTTGAGCAACCAGATCCTGGGCCGCACCTTCCGGCTCAAGGACCCGCAAGGCAACGAGAAAACCTTGTCGAGCTTTCGCGGCATGATGCCCATGGTGTTCTTCGGTTTCACCCAGTGCCCGGCAGTGTGCCCGACCACCCTGGCGCGGGCGGCACAGGCCAAGAAACTGATGGGGCGCGACGGCGATCGTCTGCAGGTGATCTTCATCACCCTGGACCCGGAACGCGACACGCCTGAAGTGCTCGATGCCTATGTGAAGGTCTTCGACCCCACCTTCGTCGCGCTGCGCGGCACCCTGGAGCAGACCGCAGCGGTGGCCAAGGAATTCGGCATTTTCTACGAGAAGGTGCCGATCGGCTACACCTACACTATGTCCCATACCTCCACCAGCTATGTCTATGACTCCCGTGGCACCTTGCGCCTGGGGCTGTCCCAATCCCTCAACGCACAAGAGTGCGCCGAGGACCTGCTCACTGTGATGGAAGTTTGCTGATGATCCGTACTGCCTTTATCAAGACGACCCTGATGCGTACGCTGCTGGGGCTGACCCTGGCTGGCACGGCCAGCCTTGCCCTGGCACAGACGGTGGTCACCGACCCCTGGGCCCGCGCCACGGTGCCCGGCCAGCCGGCCACCGGCGCCTTCATGACCTTGACGGCCGAGACCGATAGCACCCTCGTGGCGGTCGCCTCGCCGGTGGCCAAACTGGCGCAGGTCCATCAGTCGTCGATCGACAACGACGTGATGAGCATGCATCAAGTGCAGCGCGTGGCATTGCCGGCGGGCAAGCCGGTGGTGTTCGATCCCAGCGGTTATCACGTGATGCTGATGCAATTGACCGGGCAGGTGAAGGAGGGCGACGTGGTGCCATTGACCCTGACCATCGAAGACGCCAAAGGCGGCACGCAAACCCTCGAGGTAAACGCGCCGGTCCGGGCATTGAACGGCATGACGCATGAACACGGGCATGGCATGAAGCATTAAGAGTTTTCCGAAACCGCACCGTACGGCTCCCTCTCCCCTAGGGCGATACGGCGATCCGGGAGGGCTGGGGTGAGGGGACCATCCCCACAATTCCCCCTCCTGGCCACACTCCCCTAATCCCTAATCCCCATGCGCAGACAAAGGCCGCGCCACACTCTCCAACGACCGCCGCTCCGCAGCCACCCCCCAGCGCGCCTGCACCCCAGCCGCCACCAGCATCAACCCGGCCCCGATCAGATACCCGACAAACACATTGCTGCGCTCGCCACTTTCAATCAAGGCGCCAAACAGCGTCGGACCAATGATCCCGCCCAGGCCGGTGCCGAACGCGTAGAACACCGCAATCGCCAAGGCCCGGATTTCCAGTGGAAACGTCTCTGCCACCGTCAGGTAAGCCGAACTGGCCGCGGCCGAAGCGAAAAAGAAGATCACCATCCACGCCACTGTCTGCTGCACGACGGTGAGCAGCTCCTGCTCAAACAGATAGCCGCTGATGGCCAGCAGGATGCCGGACACCGCATAGGTCAAGCTGATCATTACCCGCCGCCCGACCACATCGAACAACCGTCCCAACAACAACGGCCCGCAGAAATTACCCAGGGCGAATGGCAGTACATACCAGCCGATATGCTCGGCCTGCACGCCATAAAACTCCGCCAGGACCAGCGCGTAGGTGAAGAAGATCGCATTGTAGAAAAAGGCCTGGGCGGTCAGCAGTACCGTGCCCACCAGCGCCCGCTGCCGATGCAGCACAAACAGCGTGCTGAACACCTCCTGCAGCGGTGTATGGTCACGGGCTCTCAGGCGTAGCGGCGGCTCGGTTACCGGTGGCAATGGCTGGCCGCGGTCGCGATAGCCTTGCTCGATCTGCTCGACAATCCGCAAGGCCTCTTCGGGGCGGTTGTGGATCATCAGCCAGCGAGGACTTTCTGGCAGCCACAGGCGCATCAGCATGATCAAAAGGCCGAGCAGGGCGCCGATACCGAAACACCAGCGCCAGCCCAGGTCGCCACCCACGATGTCCGGGTCCAGCAGAATGATCGAGCCGAACGCACCCAAGGCTGCACCGATCCAGAACGTGCCGTTGATGGTCAGGTCGACCCAGCCGCGAAAGCGCGCCGGGGTGAACTCCTGGATGGTCGAGTTGATGGCGGTGTACTCACCGCCGATGCCGGCGCCAGTCAGGAAGCGAAACAGCAGGAAGCTCCACAGGCTCCAGGAGAACGCGGTAGCCGCCGTAGCGCCGATGTACAGAAACAAGGTAATGAAGAACAACTTGCGCCGCCCCAAGCGGTCGGTAAGCCAACCGAAGAACAAGGCACCGAGTACAGCACCGGCGATATACACGGCGCCGGCCAGGCCAATATCGCTGTTACTCATCTGCAACGCCGGACTGTTCTTCAGCGCACCCGATACCGAACCCGCCAGGGTGACCTCCAGCCCATCCAGCAGCCAGGTGATGCCCAAGGCAAATACCAGCAAGGTGTGAAAACGGCTCCATGGCAGACGATCGAGGCGGGCGGGTAGGTCGGTTTCGTAGATCCGGGCGTGATCGTCGGTGCGAGTGTCCATGGCGAATCCCTTGCGTGGGGGGGGATCAAGCAGATGTGAGCATGTGAGTGACGCGGGTGAGCGCCAGTTCCCACACTCAGGTTGCGGCGCAGCGACCGCCGACGTTGAACGCTATGCTTGCTTCCGCCAGGGTGCGCCCATCCGCCGCAGCAAACTAATTGCACATGGCAACGGTCTGTATCGATAGACGACCCTGGCACCCAATCTGCAAGGGTGCTACCGCCAAGAGATTAATCAAGGTTTCCGATCTATGAAGCAGCTTGATCTACAGGTCATTCAGCAGGCCCGAGCGTGGCTCGCCCAAGGCCAGCCGATCTGGTTGTGCACGGTGCTGTCCACCTTCGGCTCGGCGCCACGCGGCCCGGGTGCGATGCTGGTGGCGCTGCCGTCGGGTGAACATTGCGGGTCGCTGTCGGGCGGTTGTGTAGAGGATGATTTTCTGGAGCGCGTAGGCGCCGGTTATTTCGCCCCACACAACCAGGTGGTGCGTTATGGCGAGGGCGGTCTGGCGCCGACGATGGCGCTGCCGTGCGGTGGCGTGCTGGACGTGTTGGTGGAGCATGTGACGCCCAGCGACGAGGCACATCAGCATCTGGAGCAGGTGGAGCAGGCGTTTGCCGGTGGTCAACTGGTGTCGCGTCAAGTGCGGCCCGGTGGACAGCAGCGGCGCATTCGCCCAGGCCATATGAGCGACCCCAGGGTGCAGGTCAACGACGAAGAAATCAGCATTCGCCTGGGCGCCGTGCAGCGCCTGGTACTCGCTGGCCTGTCACCCGTGGCGGAGTTCTGCGCAGGTTTCGCGCTGACCTTGGGTTACGAAGTGATTCTGTGCGAGCCGCGCCCGGAGGTACTGGCGCGGTTCAACATGCCAGGCGTGGATGTCCGTCCGGTATTGCCGGCCGTGTTCATCGCCGAAGGCGGCTGCCATGCCGCCACCGCAGTGGTGGCCCTGACCCACGATCCGCGCCTGGACGATCTGACCCTGCTGGAGGCCGTGCGTACCGATGCGTTCTATGTGGGCGCCATGGGCTCGATGCGCACCAGCGAGAAGCGTTTCGAAAGGCTGGCCCGCATCGGCGGGCTGGATGCCGCAACACTCGAACGCATTCATGCGCCGATTGGCCTGCGCCTGGGCAGCAAGACACCAGCCGAAATTGCCCTGGCAGTGATGGCAGATGTGCTGCGCGCCGCCAACGGAGTGGACCGGCGAACCCTTTAAGATCAGCGATGCATCAGCCACGACAATCCGCTTCTAGCCCCCTCTCCCCCAGGGAGAGGGCTGGGGTGAGGGGACCATTCACCGCTAATCCCGCCCCTTACCTACACCCACACCCACCCCAACCCGCTTCAACCGCAACGCATTCCCCAGCACAAACACCGAAGACATCGCCATCGCTCCCGCTGCAAATTCCGGCGACAACCTCACCCCAGCCCACGGATACAAAACTCCCGCTGCAACCGGAATCAGCGCAGCGTTGTACGCAAAGGCCCAAAACAGGTTCTGCCGAATATTGCTCAGGGTCGCCCTGGACAACGCAAGGGCCGTGGACACACCCATCAGGCTGCCTGACATCAGCACCACATCCGCCGCTTCGATGGCCGCATCGGTGCCGGCGCCCATCGCCATGCCGACGTCGGCCTGGGCCAGCGCCGGCGCATCGTTGATGCCATCGCCAACGAACACTGTGGTGCCGTAGGCCTGTTGCAGGCGCTTGATGGCGGCCACCTTGCCGTCGGGCAGCACCTGGGCTACCACTTCGTCGATCCCCAGCTGGCGGGCAATGGCCTGGGCGGTGCGCTGATTGTCACCGGTGATCATGGCCACCTTCAGGCCCAAGCGGTGCAGGTGCTCAACGGCCTGCACGCTGCTGGGCTTGAGGGGGTCGCTGACGGCGATGATTGCCACCAGTTGTCCGTCGATGGCCGCATACAGGGGCGTTTTGCTCTGTTCGGCAAGCTGCGTGGCGCTGTCGCCAAACTGGGCAGGGTCCAGGCCCAGGCGCGTCATGTAGCGGTCGGCACCGATGGCGACAGCGCGCCCCGCCACGGTGCCGCTGACGCCGTAGCCGGTGACCGAGTCGAAATCCGACACGGTCAGAGCCGGTGCGTCGATGGCGACCGCAGCGTCGACGATGGCCCGGGCCACCGGGTGCTCGGAATGCGCTTCCAGGGCCGCCAGGGCTGCCAGCACGTCGTTGCGTTCCAGGCCCGGTGCCAGAATCAGGTCGGTGAGGCGCGGCTTGCCTTCGGTCAGGGTGCCGGTCTTGTCCAAAGCGATGACGCGGGCTTGCTGCAGCGACTGCAACGCCTCGCCCTTGCGAAACAGCACGCCCAATTGTGCCCCACGGCCGGTGCCGACCATGATGGAGGTGGGGGTAGCCAGGCCCATGGCGCACGGACAGGCGATGATGAGCACCGACACTGCATTGATCAGCGCCATGCCCAGGGCCGGTTCAGGGCCCAGCAGATACCAGGCTAGAAAGGTCAGCAGTGCCAACAGCATCACCGCGGGCACGAACCACAGCGTGACGCGGTCGACCAGCGCCTGAATCGGCAGTTTGGCGCTCTGCGCCTGCTCGACCATCGCGATGATGCGTGCAAGTACGCTGCTGGCACCCACGGCGGTGGCTTGAACCTGCAGTGCGCCGTTCTGATTGAGCGTGCCGCCGACCACGCCATCGCCCGGCCCCTTGTGCACTGGCAACGGTTCGCCGGTGACCATCGATGCGTCGACGAAGCTGCTGCCCTCCAGCACGGTCCCGTCTACCGGAATGCTTTCGCCGGGGCGCACCTGGACCGTATTGCCAAGCTGCACCTGATCCAAGGGCAGTTCGACGAAATCGTTATCACGCTGCACCCGCGCTGTTTTCGCACCCAGGGTCAGCAGCCGTTCAATGGCCTGGGAGGTACGGCCCCTGGCGCCGGCCTCGAGATAACGGCCCAGCAGTATCAAGCTGACGATGACTGCGGCGGCTTCGTAGTACACCGCCACTGTGCCCTCAGGCAGCACCTGCGGCGCAAAGGTTGCCACCAGCGAAAAGCTGTAGGCCGCGCTGGCGCCCAGCACCACCAGCGAGTTCATGTCCGGTGCGCCGCGTAGCAAGGCTGGCACGCCTTTGGCGAAGAATCGTGCGCCGCACACGAACAGGATCAGGGTGGTCAGCGCGCACTGGATCAGCCAGCTGTTGCGCAGGCCCAGGGTGCTGCTGACCCAGTGGTGGAAAGCGGGGATCAGGTGTGCGCCCATTTCCAGAGCGAATACCGGGGCAGTCAGCGCTGCTGATACGAGCAAATCGCGGCGCAGTACGCGGCCGTCCTCGGCATGGCGCTGACGGCTGCCGTTGGCGCCCTGGGGTTCGAGCAGCGCCGCGCTGTAGCCGGCTTTGTCGATGGCTTGAATCAGCGCCTGCACCTCGACCGCACCTTCGGTCACGATATGGCTGCGTTCGGTCGCCAGGTTCACGGCGGCCGAGCTGACCCCGGGCACCTTCAGCAAGGCCCGCTCGACACGCCCGACGCACGAGGCACAGGTCATGCCCTGGACGCTGAGATCGATGACGGGGTTCGGCATGGCGGTAAGTCCTTTTCTATGGAGTGGCGCTTGCAGGATCAGCCCTGCCACCGTGGCAAGGTCAAGGGCGGCGTTGTGTGCATCGGACCAAATATAGGCAGTCGGCGTTGTGCGCAGGCCATTCGCCGACCCTGATGAAAAAATGGCAGGATGTGCCTACAAGAAACCGGAGACCTGCCATGAAGATCGTTATCGCCCCCGATTCGTTCAAAGACAGCCTGAGCGCCGCCGGCGTTGCCGCGGCCATTGCCCAAGGTGCGCGGCAGGCGCTGCCTGACGCCGAATTGATCGAGATCCCCATGGCCGATGGCGGGGAGGGCACCATGGAGGCGATCATGGCGGCCTGTCACGGCGAGCTGCGCTCCCTGACGGTGGATGGGCCCTTGGGCGAGCCTGCCCAGGCGCGCTGGGGCTGGCTCCCGGATACTCGCACGGCGATCATCGAGATGGCTGAAGCCAGCGGCTTGCAACTGGTGCGTCGAGACCAGCGCGATGCCTGCGTCAGCAGCACCTTCGGTACCGGCCAGTTGATCGGCGCGGCGGTGCAGGCCGGGGCCGAGCGGGTGGTACTGGCCATTGGTGGCAGCGCCACCAACGATGCCGGCACGGGTATGCTGCGGGCACTGGGCATGCAACTGTTCGATGCTCAGGGCGCCGAGCTGCCCCGGGGTGGGCTGGCACTGGCGCAGTTGGGAGAGGTCGATATCAGCGACCTCGATCCGCGCCTGGCGAAGGTGCGTTTTGAAGTGGCTGCCGACGTCGATAATCCCCTCTGCGGGCCCCACGGCGCCTCCCATATTTTCGGGCCGCAGAAAGGTGCGTCACCCGAGCAGGTGTTGGCACTGGACCATGCCCTGGGGCATTTCGCCGATCACAGCGCCAAGGTGCTGGGTGAGGATGTGCGCGATGTGCCGGGTTGTGGCGCGGCAGGGGGCATGGGGTTTGCGGCCAGGGCGTATCTGGGCGCATCGTTTCGCCCCGGCGTGGAAGTCGTGGCCGAACTGGCGGGGCTGGCGGCAGCGGTGAAGGGCGCAGACCTGGTGATCACCGGCGAGGGACGTTTCGATGCCCAGACCTTGCGCGGCAAAACCCCTTTCGGCGTGGCCCGCGTGGCCAGGGCCGCCGGTGTGCCGGTGGTGGTGATCGCTGGCACCTTGGGCGAGGGCTATGAAGCGATGTACGAGCACGGGGTGGCTGCCGCGTTTTCGCTGACCAGCGGGCCGATGACGCTGGAGCAGGCGTGCGGCGAGGCGGCGGGTCTGTTGGCTGACCGAGCACGGGATGTGCTCAGGGTCTGGGCGTTGGGACGGCGGTGAAGGGTCGCCATTCCCAGATCCCCGCCCTAGACCCGCTCGCGCATGAAAAAACCCGCCACGTACTTGCGAAACGTGTCCAGGCTCTTGAAGTCCGCCAACCGCTTGAACGTCTCCGAACTGGGTTCCGGGCCCAACGGCTCTTTCATCAGGGACACCGACAGCACCCGGTCCAGATCGGAACTCAGCACTAGCTCATCCATCACCGCGCCACCGATCACCGGCCGGCGCATCAGCACCTTCACACCTTTACCCGCCATCCAGTCGATCAGCGAGATGAGCATCTTCAACGGCTCGCGCTCCTCGTCGCGAAACACCGGAAACAGATGACCACGGGTCAACACCGGTACGGTGGCTACATGCACCATCTCGTAGAACTGACTGCCCGCAGTCGTCGGCGAATACAGCGCCAAAGCGAGCAACGGCCCGCTGGTACGCGATCCGCCCCAAAGCAGGTGATGCCCCTGGAAATCGAAGCCCGCGGCATTGCGATCATTGAGCATCTTGCGTCCCTTGACGTCGCTGACGCAGTCCAGCAACAGCCCGTAGCGGCGCGAGCTACCAAAGGCGGTGGAATCCTTGAGACGACTCTTGAGCATCATCATGTGCTTCATGTCGATGCGCGTTTCCAGGTAATTACTCGCCGGAACTCGCTCCACCAACGGGTAGCGCAGGGCCACTTCACGCAGGTCGGCAAACTGGCGGGTCAGGTCCTTCTTCAGGTGAGTGGCGTAGACGTTCAGCCCTGAGGCCTCGATGAAGGTCAGCAGCAGCGACAGCAAACGATGTTGCTCGCGGCGTGCGGCTTGGCTGGCTGCAAGGCCGTCACCCGTCCCGGTGCCGGGAGCGCGAAATTCACCGATCAGCCGCAGCGGCACGTCCGGGGGCAACCACGCCGCCGGGGCCTGGGTCTCGCCGTCAGGCTGGGCGCCGCTTTCGCGATCGTCGCGGATGAAAGTGCAATCGCTGGCATGCTCAGGGGTGCCGGGATTGTTTTTCAGGAACAGCGTGCCGGTGCTGCTGTTCAGCGTGACGTTCAGCACCGGTTGCGTCTGGGCCTGACAGTCGCAGGCCAGCCACTGGCCTTGTGCGCGAACCTTCATCAGCCACTGGTTGGCCTGCATCAACCGCGGCCCATCGAGACGGCCCTCGGCGAAGTCAGCGACCATGGCCTGCTCGGCAGGTGTGAGGGTGCGCACCAGCGCGCCGGTTTTCTCGATGATTCTCATGAAGCTGAAGCGGTCTCCCGGCTGAACATGGCTGCAACGCTTGGAGGGATGTGTTCCGGCGTCCGGTATTTTTCACTCCTCGCCACGCGCCTGACAATAATGCCCCTTGCTGCCCAGGTTGTCGCCCGTTACCTTGGCACGCCTGTTCACTGGATTGGAGCCTAAGCATGGCCAGCACACAAGCAAGCGTGGAAGTACCGGCATCGGCCGACAAGGTCTGGGCCCTGGTGGGTGGCTTCGATGCCCTGCCGGATTGGCTGCCGATGATCAGCAGCAGCGTTGCTCAGGAAGGCGGGCGCCTGCGCCACCTGACCTTGGGCGACGGCACCGTCATCGTCGAACGGCTGGAAACCTACGACAACGCGGCGCGGACCTACAGCTATTCGATCGTTCAGGGGCCATTCCCGGCTACCGATTACCTGGCGACCTTGAGAGTGATTGCGCTGCCAGGCGCGGATCAGTGTCGAGTGGAGTGGGGCGGGCAGTTCACCCCGGTAGGCGTGTCCGATGCCGAAGTGGTAGCGATTTTCGATGAGGTCTACAGGGGTGGGTTGCAGGCGCTGCTGCGCAACTTCGCTTCCTGACCCGGCACGGCGGCTGACCGCTGCAAGGCAAGCGGTCAGCCGCACCGGGCAAAAGTCTAGAAGATGTAGTCGGTGGTCAGGAAGCTCGACTGCCGGTTACGGATGATATCGCTGACCAACGTCTTGTTCGCGTCCGAAAACTTGGTCGCGACCAAGGTGCGGATCGAGAACGTACGCAAGGCATCGTGTACCGAGAGTGTGCCTTCGGCTGAATTCTTGCGCCCGTTGAAGGGGTATTGGTCAGGCCCTCGCTGGCACTGCGCGTTGAGGTTGATGCGCCCTACCTGATTGGCGAAGGTATCCACCAGACGGCCCACCGTCTGCGGGTCGGTACCAAAGATACTCAATTGCTGGCCGAAGTCGGAGTCCAGCACGTAGTCGATCACCGTATCCAGATTGCTGTACGGAACGATGGGCACCACGGGCCCGAATTGCTCCTCGTTATAGACCCGCATCTGCGGGGTGACCGGGTACAGCACCGCCGGATAGAAGAACGACTGGCGTGTGGCGCCGCCATTGGCGTTGACCACCTGGGCACCTTTCTCCACGGCGTCAGCCACCAGGTCGGCCAGATAGTCGGGCTTGCTCGGCTCGGGCAACGGGGTGAGAGACACACCGGTATCCCACGGCATGCCTGACTTCAAGCCGGCGAGCTTGGCGTTGAATTTCTCGATGAAGCTGTCGACTACGTCTTCGTGCACGAAAAGGATCTTCAACGCCGTACAACGCTGGCCATTGAACGACAGTGCACCGGTGACGGCTTCGTTCACCGCATTGTCGAGATCGACCTGAGGCAGGATGATGCCTGGGTTCTTGGCATCCAGACCTAGCGCAGCACGCAGGCGATGCGGCTTGGGGTGCAGTTTCTTGAGGTCGCTGGCGGCCTTGTGGGTACCGATGAAGGCAAAGATGTCGATCTTGCCGCTGGCCATGAGTGCGCTGACGGTTTCCCTGCCACTGCCGTAGATGACATTGATGACGCCGGCGGGAAAGCTGTCGCGAAACGCCTCCAGCAGAGGACGAATCAGCAGCACACCAAACTTGGCCGGTTTGAAGACCACGGTGTTGCCCATGATCAAAGCCGGAATCAGCGTGGTGAAGGTTTCGTTCAGCGGGTAGTTGTAGGGCCCCATGCACAAGGCCACGCCCAGCGGCGCGCGACGGATCTGGCCAAGGGTGTCCTGCTCCAGTTCGAAACGGCTGGAGCGACGGTCCAGCTCTTTCAGGGCATTGATGGTGTCGACGATGTAGTCGCAGGTGCGGTCGAACTCCTTCTCGGAATCCTTGAGGTTCTTGCCGATTTCCCACATCAGCAACTTGACCACGGCCTGGCGCTGCTCGCGCATGCGCTTGAGGAAGCCTTCCACGTGCTGGATGCGCTCGGCCACACGCAGGGTGGGCCAGTGACCGCGGCCTTTGTCGTAGGCACGCACGGCCGCGTCCAGGGCCGTCATGGCCGTGTCGGCATCAAGCAGCGGTGTGCTGCCCAGAATCACCGGCTGGTCGCCTTCGTCAGTGCTCAACCACACCGGGCTGCGGACCTTTGCCAACGCACCCTGCCAGGTGCGCAGGGTGCCATCGACGAGGTATTCGCGCTGCTCGACCTGTCCTTGATAACGGTACTGTTCGGGAATATCCGCAGCTTTTGGGAACAGATCGTTCAGCGGGTTCACGGGGTTCATCACAGGACCTCCTTGGGGGGAATTGAATTCCAGCTTAAACCTTTCACTGGGCCTGTGCATACCTGGCGTCCTGCTCGACCGGCAGTCCACCCCCGCAGGCTCGCAATGCTAGAATGGCGGCCCCTGATTATCGCCAGCCCAAGGATCGCCCCGGTTTGTCTGACCTGCAAAACCCTCTGCTGCAATACCTCGCTCGGTTGATGCCGTCCAGCCGCATGACCATGCAGTACGTGCTGCAGGATGCTGCCGACCGGCTTGGCTTCGGCGATACCGACATCCGCGACGTGCCATGGCATCTGCTGGAACCCGGTCATATCACTCTGCTGGTGGCCGTGCTGCGCGAAGATGGCTACGCCCCCAACACCTCATCGCTGTACGTCAATGCGGTGCGTGGGGTCATGAACGAAGCCTGGCGCCTGAGCCTCATCAGCCAGGATCAGTTGCTCAAGATCCGCTCGGTGAAGGCTTCTCCGGGCACGCGACTGGGCAATGGTCGCAACCTCAAGCGCAGCCTGATCCGCGAATTGATGGATGCCTGCGCCAGTGACCCCCGCCCTCAAGGCCTGCGTGATGCAGCGGTGATCGCGATCCTGTACGGCACCGGCATGCGCAAGTCCGAGTCAGTCAACCTGGATCTGGCCGAAGTGAACATGGCCGAGCGCAGCCTGCGGGTCATGGGCAAGGGCAACAAAGAGCTGATCAAGTACGCTCCCACCTGGGCGTTCGACAAGCTCAACGCCTGGCTCGAGCTGCGCCGCAGTCAATTGCCGGAAGGGCAGGCGGACGACACCTTTCTGTTCAATCGAATCCGCCGAGGCGCTCACATCACCCGTGAGCGCATCACCAAGCACGCGATCTACTACATTGCCCGGCAGCGCGGTGCAGAGGTGGGGGTAAAGATCATGCCCCATGACTTTCGCCGTTCGTTCATCACTCGGGTGATCGAAGAGCACGATCTCTCGATTGCGCAGAAACTGGCGCATCACACCAATATCCAGACCACCGCCGCCTACGACATGCGTGACGACAACGAGCGGCGTCGTGCGGTGGATCGCTTCGACCTCTGAGTGTGCGCCGCCCGTTCTGCAGACCAAAAAAAGCCCGCCGAAGCGGGCTTTATCATGTGTCGGACGGTATCAGTCGTCGCGACCCATGATACCAAACAGTTGCAGCAGGCTGACGAACAGGTTGTAGATCGAAACGTAGAGGCTGATGGTAGCCATGATGTAGTTACGTTCGCCGCCATGAATGATGGCGCTGGTCTGGAACAGGATGCACACCGACGAGAACAGCACGAAGCCGGCGCTTATCGCCAACTGCAGGCCGGCGATTTGGAAAAAGAAGCTCGCCAGTACCGCACCCAGCAACACGAAGAAACCAGCGGTGATGAAACCGCCCAGGAAGCTCATGTCCTTGCGAGTGATCAGCACGTAGGCCGACAGGCCGCCGAACACCAGAGCAGTCATGGCAAATGCCGAGCTTACCACTTCAGCGCCGCCCTGCATGCCGAGGTAACGGTTCAGGATCGGGCCCAGCAAGAAGCCCATGAAGCCGGTCAGAGCGAAGGTCGACACCAGACCCCACGCCGAATCACGCAACTTGTTGGTGAGGAAGAACAGACCGTAGAAGCCGATCAGCACGACGAAGATATTCGGGTAGCCGACGCGCATCTGTTGTGCCACGAAAGCCATCACGCCGCTGAAAGCCAGGGTGAGGGCCAGCAGGCCGTAGGTGTTGCGCAGGACGCGGCTAACTTCTAGCTGCTGCGCCTGCGAGCCTTGATTAACTGCATAATCCTGTTCGCGCATGGCGAGACTCCTTAGGGTTTGAACACGTCTGAAACGTTCAGATGCAAAGATCATAACAGACCCATGCAAGGCGGCTACACAGAGAGTTTGACAGTGTGTTTCATTACGGTATTATGGCGCCCGCAAAGCAGCTGGAAGCGTGGCCGAGTGGTTTAAGGCAACGGTCTTGAAAACCGTCGATGGGCAACTATCCTAGAGTTCGAATCTCTACGCTTCCGCCATATCTAGTAAGAAAAAGCCCCGGTAATCCGGGGCTTTTTCGTTTCTGGCCGTCAATCCCCGGCCGCATGGCGACGTTTCCATTCATCCGCCACGTCCCCCATCGATGCAGGCCCGGTGTCGGCGATCCACGCCATGAACGGCCGATCGAACTTGAACGCATCGCCACACTGCTCGATCAGAAATCGACGAACGTTCTGGGTTTTCCGAAAATTCTTGTCCAGCGCGGTTGCCCGCGTAATCGTGCTTGCGTGCCAATCAAAAGCCATTGTTTGTCCCTGACAATAAGTAGTGGCGGACAGTCAGGATAATGGGTCAGAACAGGGTGGTCACTACGAGGAGTATTGCCAGCGACGGTGGCGGCACATGAACTGTGCTGCAGCCGGGTAGGGAGGAAGGCTCGGACAAGGCCGAGCCGAAACTGTCAGAACACCAGCTTGAACAGGGCGATCACAACGATCAGGCCAATCAGGAAGATAATACCGACGGTGCTACCAAGAAACTTCAACATACAGACTCCAGATCACTTCATTGTGTTAACCACTCTGACTCTGGCGTAGGGCGGGTCGTTCCAAATAATGTGGGTTGAGTTGAGGAGATGCTCGTTCTCGCTGCCCAACTGAACCCCACGGAACTATTCCCAACCGCGGAGCCCCTAATGCATGCAGCAGGCTCCGGTCGAAGTGTCTGGAATGTTCCTGGAACTGCGAACAGGCAAACCACGGTAGGATTAACCATGAAAAGTGAGCAGATCGAAGGCGTCGCCGAAAAAGTAGCGGGTAAAGCCCAGGGCGCAGTGGGTAAACTGTTTGGTGATTCGAAGCTGGAAGCCGAGGGCGCCGGTCACGAGGTGGCGGGTCAGCTCACCAAGACCTACGGTGATGCACTGAACAATGTCTCGGTTTTCGTCAAGGAGAAGCCGATCGCGGCACTGGCCATCGGTGCTGCAGTGGGCGTGCTGATCAGCCGCTTCCTGCGTCGCTGAGCCGGTAGCGCGGCTGCTCGAAGCGGGCAGCCTCAGCTTTACACAAAGCCCTGTTCGACAGGGCTTTGTCGTGTCTGGCGGTCGGTGAACGCTTGCTGACTGGGTGACCAGACCCGAGCATGTGTTCCAGGCATGGCGTTGAAAGAGACACTTGCTATCTGCTCAGGATAAAGACCAGAATAAAGCCCTGAAAAGAGGGCTATCTCCATGCAAAATGTTTTCGCCGATATTGCTGTGAGCGTTTCGGAGCTTAAAAAAAATCCGTCTGCCATCATGTCGAGTGCCGACGGGATGCCGGTCGCTGTGCTCAATCACAATCGTGTGATGGGCTATATGGTGCCCGCAGAGCTCTACGAATCGATGATCGAGCGCCTCGACGACCTGGATCTTGCGAAAGTGGTCGAGTCCCGCGCTAGCGAACTTCCCATCCCGGTAAGTCTGGATGACCTATAAGCTCGAATTCCTTCCCTCCGCGCTCAAGGAGTGGGGAAAGCTGGGACATACCATTCGAGATCAGATCAAGAAGAAGCTGGCCCAGCGACTCGACGCGCCCAAGGTACAGGCCGATGCGCTGCACGACTTGCCCGGTCACTACAAGATCAAGCTCAAAGCGTCGGGGTATCGTTTGGTTTACCGCGTCGAGGATGAGCGCGTGGTGGTGATCGTGGTTGCGGTAGGGAAGCGCGAACGGGGTACTGTCTACCGCACAGCTCAGGACCGTTAGCAGGTTATCGAGTTTTCGGGCTTGTCACTCGCACGCGGCGCCAAGGCTGCCTAACACCGATTGAACCCCTGCGCCGTGTTGTGGCCCCAATCTAGAAGCCCTAATGCGGAGCAGTACGATGACCGACCCTAAGCAACCTCCTGCCGAGCCGGAACAGAAAGACACTCCGGCGCATTCCACTCCCGAGGAAAAGGAGCGCCTGAAAGACTTCAACAAGAACGGCATACCGCCGGGTGCCTCTTGATTCAACCGCTCATCCGGTCGCCCGCACGCCTGACCTCGGGCGCCTCTCAAAATCATAGGGTGCGGAAAATCCGTTCCCACTGGAGGTGTTCATGAACAGCCAATCGCACACTATCAACGCCGGCGGCCCCGACGTACAGCCGGTGCCGACCGACCCATCGCTGGATCCCGAGTCGGAAGACCTCGTTGATGCGCCAATTCCCAGTACCGAAGACCGGCCCGAGGATTGGGTATCTCCTATCGACGACCCCAATGTTCCAAGCTCGAACTGAGCATTCAGCACTTAGTTGTTACAAGGAGCGACAATGACTACTGCAACTCACCCCGACGACGAACTGGGTTTCGACCCTGACTCCCCGGACGTCTCCGACCCTCAGGTCGATCCTCCCAAGCCGGCCAAGAAGCCGGAGTCGCAAGAGACCGGCGAGGGCAATGGCGGGGATGACTATCCGCCCTACGGGACCGATCAGTGATCGACGACGCCAATCGTTACAAACAGTCCACGCAGAGCAATTCCAATGCTCTGCGTGGCGCTGTGCGCTACGTTGATCCGAAGAAATCTCTACGCACATCTACCCAGGATTGTGCGAAAGTGATGGCCTTATGAATCAGCCGCCAGGAGGACTCGCCATGATCCCGACTACCGAGATGCGCCGCATCGTCGAGTCGAGCTTTGGCCCGCTGAAGTGCCATTGCACATTGAATCCCGGTGGAACGATGACGGTGGAAGTGTCGGACCCGGCCACCGGCCAGGTCGATCTGTTGATGGTCGGCATCGACACCAAGCCGTTGACCACCAGCCGCGCCATCGCCGATCTGGTGGCCGAGCTACGCGCGGACCTCAAGGCCAATCAGGAGTGGTTCGGCCGATACGACGGCCGAGACGCCACCGGCAAGCATTGATCAGACCCGCGCTTTCTCCTGTGCGGGGATCGCCTGCTCGTTGTTCTCGATGGCCCATAGTGGCCTGAACAGGCGCGTCCACAAGCCCACGATGGCCAGGGTACTGATTGCCCCGAACAACGCCGCCGGTACCGTGCCCAGTGCCGTTGCGCTGAGCCCCGCACGAAACTCGCCCAGCTCGTTGGATGAGCCGATGAACAGCATGTTCACAGCGCTCACGCGCCCGCGCATGTCGTCTGGGGTGGCGAACTGGATCAGCGACGAGCGGATGTACACGCTGATCATATCGGCGGCGCCGGCAATCAGCAGTGCGATGCAGGACACCCAGAACCAGGTAGACAGGGCGAACACCAGGTTGGCGACGCCGAAAACCCCGACGGCCAGGAACATGCGTTTGCCCATTTTCGCGTTCAATGGCCGGATGCTCAGATAGAAGCCCATCGCCAATTCACCTACCGCGATGGCGCTGCGCAGCAACCCCAGGCCCGCTGGTCCGACATGAAGAATCTCGGCGGCATAGATCGGCAGCAGCGCAACCACACCCCCGAGCAGTACCGCGAACAAGTCCAGTGAGATCGCCCCGAGGATGATCGGCCGCGACGTGATGAAACGGATTCCGGCGGTGAAACGGGTGACCGCAGTGGTCTGGTCGTCGACGGGGCGCGGGATCTTGACGCTTGGTACCCATTGCAACAGCACCACGCCAGCGGCGAAGCCGAGCAGACAGATGCCGAACGTCCAGCCGCCTAGTCCCGCGTAGAGCAGGCCGCCCAGCAAGGGACCAGCGATGACGGCCACCTTCATGATCATGCTGTTGGTGGCGATGGCCTGGGCCAGATGCTCGCGAGCGACGATCTGCGGGAGCAGGCTTTGTACCGCAGGCCCGGTGAAGGCACGGGTGCAGCCAAATACGAACAGGGCGACGTAGTACGGCCAGGTGTCTGGAGTCTGCTTGAGTGCCAGCCACAGCAGGGCTGCCGACGAGAGCACGGACACACTCCAGCTCACTTGCAGAATACGTCGGCGGTCGAAGCGGTCCAGCAGGTCACCCGCGGGCAGCAACAGCAACACCATCGGAATGAACTGCGCCAGTCCCACGTAGGCCAGAGTCAGCGGGTGACGTGTCATGTCGTACATGTGCCAGGCAACCACAATGGCCTGGATCTGCATGGCGAACATGGCGGCGAGACGGACGAAGAGGAAAGCGCGGAAGCCAGGCTGGGAGAAGATTGCGGTGGATGAGCGTTTCAAAGTCGACGTTCTTATGGTTCGTGAGTAGGACTATGCACTCAGCGCATACGTTTCAAGATGTTTATTTGCTGAGTCAGTCTACGTCAAGTCGGCGTCGATGTGCAGTTGCAATCCCCGCCAGATGCAGGTCCCATCGGGACCGCCGCTGGCGGCGTGCGCTGTGAACCGCATGCCAGCTATCAATTCATCTGGCAGCCGTTGCCCATCACGGTGTATTGCATGTTGTGTTCCTGGCCTTTGGAATCTTCGTACAACATGGTGGCCTGAACGGGGGCGCAGACGTTGTTCGGAATGTCGCTCATGGAGATGACACGTTTGATATCCAGTTTCTGTGAATAGTCATACTGCACTGCGGGCGGAGTGCCTTGAGTACTATTCTGGGCAAGGGTGCGGTGCTCCAGACCATCTTCGGCCGAAGCCAGGGTGGAGAACAGCGAAAGGCCGGAAAGTGCAACAGCGGCGAGCAGCGTTTTCATGATGAGTACCTCGAAAGGGGAAATGTACAAGGGGTAGATAGACGGTTCGTCGATCTGTTGATGTTCAAGATACTGCGCCGACCTCCGTCGCGGAAATGGACGCTGTCAATAGCTGATATCGATGAAAGTGTGGAAGGTGTACTACACAGCGCCCGTCGATAATGACTATCGACAAACGCAATAGTGACAGGCGGCAGCCGGTGGTAAGGTGACTACCGAAGATTGAACACGCCCTCAGGCGCTTATTCTTCCCCGCGTAGTGGCTGGGGGCTTGCTCTGCTTCGACTCTCTTTGGTTAAGTTTTCAGCCACCGCACGCAAGTGTGGTGGCTTTTTTTTGAATTTTTGTCTGGCTGTGCAGTCGCTATGGATTATTACAGCACAGCGAACAGTGTGTTTCATGATGGGTACTAATAGCGCGAACAAATCAGCGCCCCCACATGATAAAAAACTCAGCCAGCGCAAATATCGTTGGCGATATAACAAGAACGAGCAACAGCGCGTGCCTGACTCTCTCGGACAGCGCACCTTGGAAGATCTGCCCAGTTGTGAATCCGAGACGTGATAGTTACCCTTGCATGGCTCATTAGTGGCCATCGAGGTGGCGGGTGCGGAACTTCTAATATTGCGTAAGGGGAACACTATGATGTCGCTGAAATGGAATCTCGTGGCACTGGCCGTGTCGGTTGGCAGCTCCCAGATGGCGCTGGCCGCAGCGGTGGAGAGTCAGTCCGAGGCCAGCGGTTTCGTCGAAGGCAGCAGCCTGAGCCTTGACCTGAAAAACTACTACTTCAATCGCGACGGCAAGAATGGCGGCGGCACCCAGAAAGACTGGACGCAAGGTGTACTGGGCAATTTCACCTCGGGCTATACCCAGGGCACCGTCGGCGTTGGCGTCGACGCCTTCGGCTACTGGGCGCTGCGCCTGGACGGAGGGGCAGGGACCTCGGGTACGGGCAACATGCCGGTGCGCAACGACGGCTCGCCCGAGGACGAATTCGGTACAGCCGGCGCGGCGATCAAGTTGCGGGTGTCCAAGACCGAGCTCAAGTTCGGCGACATGCAGCCCACTGCACCGGTATTCGGTGCAGGCGGCACACGCCTGATACCGCAAACGGCTACAGGCTTTCAATTGCTGAGCAGTGAAATCGATGGCCTGGATCTGGACGCCGGTCACTTCACTTCCGGCAATGGCGTCACCACCACCAATGGCCGGCACGGCCTGAACGCCAGCTACGCGTCCTATGGCGATGCGGGTTTGATCGATGCCAATTCGGTCAATTACGTGGGCGGCAAATACATCGTCAGCGACGCGCTCAACGTCAGTCTGTATGGCTCGGAGTTCGAAGACGTCTGGCGCCAGTACTACGGCAACGCCAACTACACCCTGCCGTTCAGCGCCGATCAGTCGCTGGTGCTGGACTTCAACATTTACCGCACCACCGATGAAGGCAAGGCTGAAGCGGGTTCCATCAACAACACCACCTGGTCGGCGCAGGCAGCCTACAGCTTCCTCGCCGCGCACACGGTTACCGTAGCGTTCCAGAAAGTCCACGGCGACACGCCTTTCGACTACGTGTCGTTCGGTGACAACGGCCCGGGCGATACCGGTGATTCGGTCTTTCTCAACAACTCGGTGCAGTACTCGGATTTCAACGGTCCTGGCGAAGAGTCCTGGCAGGTGCGTTATGACCTGAACCTGGCAACCTACGGTGTGCCAGGCCTGAGCTTCATGACCCGTTACGTCAGTGGCGACAACATCGACGGCACCAAGATGGCCGAAGACAGCCCGTATCGCGGTTATGGGTATGGTGCCGACGGCAAGCACCATGAGACCGATGTGGAAGCCAAGTACGTGGTGCAGAACGGACCGATCAAGGATATGTCGTTCCGCATGCGTCAGTCGTTCCACCGCGGCAACACGGATCAGGCCGAAGGCGATAACAACGAACTGCGCCTGATCGTGGACTACCCTATCTCCGTCTTCTGACCGCACGGCACCCCCCGTATCCGCCGCATACGCCAAACCCGTATCCGCGGCATACGCCAAACTCGTATCCGCGGCGCACGCCAGACCTGTAGCAGCGGCGTAAGCCGCGTCCACAGGCGCCGGGGTTTGACGGACGGATCGGGGGGGGGCTGGACGCGACTTACGCCGCTGCTACAGGGTGGAGAATTTCAGGATTGTGGTTTGGCGATAGGTCTGACCGGGATCCAGGCGCGTGCTGGCGAAGCCTCGCTGGTTCGGTGCGTCCGGGAAGTGTTGGGTTTCCAGGGTGAAACCACCCCAATGCGGATACACCTTGCCACCCTTGCCCTTGATGCTGCCATCCAGGAAGTTGCTGGTGTAGAACTGCACCCCTGGCTCAGTGGTGTACAGCGTCAGGGCACGCCCCGAGGCCGGGTCGGTTACCACGGCGGCGGGTTTCTTCACATCGCCTTTGCCATCCAGCGCCCAGTTGAAATCGAAGCCGCCCTGCTTGGGTTCGGCGAAGGCCAGTTGTGGGTGCTTGTCGGCAATATGCTGGCCGATCGGGGTCGGCTGCAGGAAGTCCATCGGCGTGCCCTTGACCGGTGCCAGCTCGCCCGTGGGGATCAGCTTGGCAGTGACCGGTGTGTAGTGGCTGGCGTGCAGCGTTGCCACCTGTTTCAGAATATCGCCATGGCCGGCGCCCGCCAGATTGAAGTAGCTGTGGTTGGTCAGGTTCAGCACCGTCGGCTTGTCGGTGGTGGCCTTGTACTCGATGCGCAGTTCATTGCGCTCGTTGAGGCTGTAGGTCACTTCAGTCTTGAGGTTGCCGGGGAAACCCATTTCGCCATCGGCCGAGGTGTAGCTGAAGGTTGCCGAGACGGCATCGGCGGTCTGGTTGGACTCGAGCGTCCAGACGTGCTTGTCGAAACCCTGGCTGCCGCCGTGCAGGGCGTTGCTCTTGTCGTTCTGGGGCACGCTGTACTGCTTGCCGTCGAGGCTGAACTTGCCATCGGCCAGACGATTGCCGAAGCGTCCGATGGTCGCGCCGAAATACACGGTCGGATTGGCCTGGTAGCCCTGGATATCGTCGAAACCCAGTACCACGTCGGCAACCTTGCCGTGCTTGTCGGGCACCTCGAGCGCTTGCAGGGTAGCGCCGTAGGTGATGATGCTGGCGCGCATGCCGTGGCTGTTGCTCAAGGTGATTTTTTCCAGCGCAGTGCCGTCCGGCAGGGTGCCGAAGCTTTCGCGGGTGGAAGTCAGGCTGGCGCTGTGGGCGGAAAGGGAGGTGAGCATGAATGTCAGTCCTAGGGCGCTGAGCAAGGCATGGTTTTTTAACATGGGGAACGCCTTCTATTGTTGTTTTGGTCGATACGGTCGGGCTTCGTCTGACTAATGACCGGGCAAAGCCGACGAACCTGAGGATTTATAGCCCAATATCGACCACCTGAAAAATAAATGGTAATACTATTGCTCCGTCCAACGCCGGGTGACGTTACGTTACATAGCGGCCTTCGGTTATATGGTATGACTATTCTTCGCTGTCGCTGGACGCTGTAGCTATTCAATAAAAATAAGGAGTTAGCTATGTTGAGTCGTCATGGGATTCGCTCCCTGTGCTGTGCCGCTTTGACCGTTGCCCTGGCCGGGGCCGCTGCCCAGGCCTTGGCCGAGGAAGTGAAGATCGGCTTTCTGGTCAAGCAAGCCGAGGAACCCTGGTTCCAGACCGAATGGGCCTTTGCTGAGAAAGCCGGCAAGGACAAAGGTTTCACCGTCATCAAGATCGCCGTGCCCGACGGCGAAAAAACCCTTTCTGCCATCGATAGCCTGGCCGCCAACGGCGTCAAGGGCTTCGTCATCTGCCCTCCCGATGTCTCCCTCGGCCCGGCCATCGTCGCCAAGGCCAAACTCAACGACATGAAGGTCATGGCCGTGGACGATCGTTTCGTCGACGCCAAGGGCAAGTTCATGGAGGACGTGCCGTACCTGGGCATGGCCGCGTTCGAGGTAGGGGAGAAACAGGGCGCGGCCATGGCCGCCGAAGCGAAGAAGCGCAACTGGGACTGGAAAGACACCTACGCGGTCATCAACACCTATAACGAACTGGATACCGGCAAGAAACGCACCGACGGTTCGGTCAAGGCACTCAAGGAGGCGGGCCTGCCAGAGGACCATATCCTCTTCGCACCGCAGAAAACCCTCGATGTACCCGGCAGCATGGATGCCACCAACTCCACCCTGGTGAAACTGCCTGGCGCGGCGAAGCACCTCATTATCGGCGGCATGAACGACAACACCGTGCTCGGTGGTGTGCGCGCCACTGAAAGCGCCGGGTTTGCGGCCGCCAATGTGATCGGTATCGGCATCAACGGCACCGATGCCATCGGCGAGTTGAAGAAACCCAATAGCGGCTTCTTCGGTTCGATGCTGCCCAGCCCGCATATCGAAGGCTACAACACCGCCAGCATGATGTTCGAGTGGGTCACCACCGGCAAGGAACCTCCCAAGTACACCGCCATGGACGACGTCACGCTGATCACCCGCGAAAACTTCAAGCAGGAACTGGAGAAGATCGGGCTGTGGAACTAGGCATTGGACTCAGGCGCTGAGGCAACTAGGTGATAGCGGTGCGAGGCGGGTCATATCGGTCGCCACGCAGGATTGGCGGTGATGCGGCTGGACGCGGCTTACGCCGCTGCTACGGGGGGTTTATGGTTGGGCAATCGTTACGGTTCAACGGGATCGGGAAGAATTTTCCGGGTGTGCGCGCGCTCTCGGACATCAGCTTCGAGGCGCGACCGGGCAGTGTACATGCGCTGATGGGGGAAAACGGCGCGGGCAAGTCCACCTTGCTCAAGATCCTGGGCGGGGCCTACCAGCCCAGCGCCGGCAGCCTGGAGATAGGTGGCCGCGCGGTGGCCTTCAAATCCGCTGCGGACAGCATCGGTGGTGGCGTTGCGGTGATCCACCAGGAGCTGCACCTGGTGCCCGAGATGACGGTGGCCGAAAACCTGCTGCTCGGCCACATGCCGGCACGGTTCGGCCTGGTCGACCGCGGCGCCATGGTCCGTCGGGCGCGGGAGCTGCTGCGCGGGCTGGCGGACGAAATCCACCCGCAGCAGCGCCTGGGCAGTCTGTCCCTGGGGCAGCGGCAATTGATCGAGATCGCCAAGGCGATGTCGCGCAACGCTCACGTGATCGCCTTCGACGAGCCAACCAGCAGTCTGTCGGCACGGGAGATCGATCGGTTGATGACGATCATCGCCCGATTGCGCGACGAGGGCAGGGTGCTGCTCTATGTCTCGCACCGCATGGAGGAGATCTTCCGCATCTGCGATGCCGTGACCGTGTTCAAGGACGGCCGCTACGTCCGTACCTTCGAGGCGATGTCCGAGCTCACCCACGATCAACTGGTCACCTGCATGGTTGGCCGTGACATCGAGGATATCTACGATTACCGCCCCCGCGCCCATCAAGGCGAAGCGCTCAAGGTGCAGGGGTTGCTCGGGCCGGGGCTGCAGGAGCCCATCAGCTTCACCGCGCACAAGGGTGAGATTCTCGGCTTTTTCGGCCTAGTGGGCGCCGGTCGCACCGAGCTGTTCCGCTTGCTGGCCGGCCTTGCACCGAGCAAGGCTGGCGCACTGCAGCTGTGTGGCAAGCCCCTGACGCTGAAAAGCCCTCGGGACGCCATTGCTGCGGGCATCCTGCTGTGTCCGGAAGATCGCAAGAAGGAAGGCATCGTGCCGTTGGCCAGTGTCGCCGAGAACATCAATATCGGCGCCCGCGACCAGCATGTCAGTCTCGGCTGCCTGGTGCAGGGCAAATGGGAGCGGGAGAACGCTGACAAGCAGATTCGCGCCCTGAACATCAAGACCCCGTCTCCCGACCAGCAGATCATGTACCTGTCCGGCGGCAACCAGCAGAAAGCCATTCTGGGTCGCTGGCTGTCGATGCCCATGAAAGTCTTGCTACTGGACGAGCCTACCCGCGGCATCGATGTCGGCGCCAAGGCCGAGATCTACCAGATCATCCATAACCTGGCGGCCAATGGCATTGCGGTGATCGTAGTGTCCAGCGACCTCATGGAAGTGATGGGAATCTGTGACCGTATCCTGGTCATGAGTGAAGGCGCACTGACTGGAGAGCTGGCCCGCGAGCAGGCTGACGAGTCCCGATTGCTGCAACTGGCACTGCCGCGCAGCCGCGGCTGAACAATAAAAATACCGAGGTGCTTATGTCCACGCAAAACACACTGCCGGCTCCCCGTCAGGGCCTCAACCTGCGGCGCTTTCTCGATGAGTGGGTCATGCTGCTGGCGGCGCTGGCCATCTTCGTGCTGTGCACGATGTTCATCGACAACTTCCTCTCGCCCCTGAACATGCGCGGACTGGGCCTGGCGATTTCCACTACCGGGATTGCGGCCTGCACCATGCTTTACTGTCTGGCGTCGGGACATTTCGACCTGTCGGTGGGCTCGGTCATCGCCTGTGCCGGGGTCATCGCCGCGGTGGTCATGCGCGACACCGAGAGCGTGTTTCTGGGGGTGGCGGCGGCACTGGCAATGGGCCTGGTGGTGGGGCTGATCAACGGCATCGTTATCGCCAAGCTGCGCATCAATGCGCTGATCGCCACGTTGGCCACCATGCAGATCGTTCGTGGGCTGGCCTACATCTTTTCCAACGGCAAAGCAGTGGGGGTGATGCAGGAAGACTTCTTCATCTTCGGCAACGGCCAACTGATGGGCGTACCGGTGCCCATCCTGATCACTATCCTGTGCTTCATCTTCTTCGGCTGGCTGCTCAACTACACCACCTACGGGCGCAACACCATGGCCATCGGTGGCAACCAGGAAGCGGCGCTGTTGGCCGGTGTGCACGTGGATCGGACCAAGATCATCATCTTTGCCGTGCACGGCGTGGTCGGGGCGCTGGCAGGTGTGGTGCTGGCGTCACGCATGACTTCAGGTCAGCCGATGATCGGGCAGGGCTTTGAACTGACGGTGATCTCGGCCTGTGTGCTGGGCGGGGTATCGCTGGCGGGTGGCATTGGCATGATTCGCCATGTGATTGCCGGTGTGCTGATCCTGGCGATCATCGAAAACGCCATGAATCTGAAGAATATCGATACGTTCTATCAGTATGTGATCCGCGGCACGATCCTGTTGATCGCGGTGATCATCGACCGCATGAAGCGGCGCTGAGGGGGAGGGTGGAGCGCCAGGCGCCCGGGTAGCCGGGCGCCTGGGTCGGGTCAAACGACCAGCGACAGCAGCAGGATGAAGATCAGGCCGACGACCGACAGGATGGTTTCCATCACGGTCCAGGTCTTCAGGGTTTCACTGACGGTCATGTTGAAGTACTGCTTGACCAGCCAGAAGCCTGCGTCGTTGACGTGAGACAGGATCACCGAGCCGGCGCCGGTGGCCAGCACCAGCAGCTCGCGATTGACGCCGGGGATCAAGCCGATCACGGGTGCCACGATGCCAGCGCCGGTGATCGTTGCCACCGTAGCCGAACCGGTCGCGACACGAATCACCGCCGCCACCAGCCAGGCCAGCAGAATCGGATTGACCTCGGCTTGCACCGCCATCTGCCCAATCACGTTGCCTACGCCGGTGTCGACCAGCATCTGCTTGAAGCCACCACCAGCACCGACGATCAGCACAATGGCTGCGGTCGGCGCGAGGCTCTGGTCCAGCAGCTTCATGATCTTGGCCTTGTCGAAACCGCGGGCCACACCAAAGGTGTAGAACGCCAGCAGCAAGGCGGCGAGCAGGGCGGTGATCGGGTGGCCGATGAAGTCCATCCACTGGCGGAACAGGCTCTCCGGGGCGAAGGCAATGTCAGCGAAGGTCTTGAGCAACATCAGGAACACTGGCAACAGGATGGTGATCAGCGTGACGGTGAAGCTGGGCAGGTTGGTGTTGTCCGACTCCTTGGCAATCTGATCCATCAGCTCCTTGGACGGGTTGCCCGGGATGTATTTGGAAATGAACGAGCCGAAGATCGGCCCGGCGATCATGGCGGTGGGCAGGCCTACGATCAGACCATAAAGAATGGTCTTGCCGATGTCGGCGTTGAAGATGCCGATGGCCAGCAGTGGGCCCGGGTGCGGCGGCACCAGGCCGTGAACCACGGACAGGCCGGCCAACAGCGGGATGCCGATCTTCACCAGTGATACGCCGGAACGGCGGGCAACGATGAACACCAGCGGGATCAACAGTACGAAGCCGATCTCGAAGAACAGCGGGATGCCCACCAGGAATGCCGAGAACATCATGGCCCAGTGGATCTTCGCCACGCCGAACTTGCGGATCAGCGTCTGCGCGATCTGGTCGGCGCCGCCGGAATCAGCCATGAGCTTACCGAGCATGGTGCCCAGCGCCAGGATGATGCCGACAAAGCCCAGCACCCCGCCGAAACCGTCCTGGAACGATTTCATGACCTTGACCACCGGCAGGCCGGAAGTCAGGCCCAGGAAAATGGCCGCGATGGTCAGGGCAACGAAGGGGTGGACCTTGAACTGGGTAATCAGCACGATCAAACCAATGATCGTGACCAGCGCATCCAGAAGCAGGAAGGTGTCGTGAGCTAAGCCAAACATAAAGGTTTGCCTCGTGTTGTCGTTGTTGTGGGCGCAACGGTTGTGGTTGGGAACATCAGCTACCCTGGCGAGCCCGGATAGCGCTGTCTTTGTAAACCGATCAAGCCAGCGTAGAAGCGCCGTGCTCGATCAGCCAGTTTTCCACCTGATGCGCCAGTTCCACGATGGGCTGGGTGGCATCGAGCGGCAGGGTCAGGTTTTCGCCGGTTGGCGGCTCGAGCGTGGCGAACTGGCTGTCGATCAGGCTCGCAGGCATGAAATGACCGGGGCGGTGGGCAACACGCTCGGCGGCTTCGGCGCGGCTCAGCTCGAGAAATACGAAACCCAGACCAGGCACGGCGTCGCGCAAGGCTTCACGGTATTTGAGCTTGAGGGCGGAGCAGGTCAGTACGGGACGCTCGCCAGCATTGACGCAGGCCAGCATTTCTTCACCCAGGCGTTGCAGCCAGCCTGCGCGGTCGTCGTCGTTGAGGGGAGTTCCCGCGCGCATCTTGGCGATGTTCGCTTCAGGGTGAAAGCTGTCGCCTTCGATCAGGCGGCCACCGCTTCGGCCAACAATGGCCGCACCGACGCTGCTCTTGCCGCAGCCGGATACACCCATTACCACCAAAGCGTTGAGGGGGGCATTCATCAAGTAACTCCTGCTGGGGGTACGACCGCTTGAGTATGCGGCACCCTCATCTTATTGATCTTGTCAAAGCAGTTTGGTGCAGTCTGCGCGATACGCAAGGCACGATTCATTATTGCTCTGGATTCGAGACAGCGCTACCTTACCTCAACTCTTTTTCATTGCAAGCAGATAACAACAAGAATCATGTCCCGAATCGGCTCCCGTGCTACCGGCCTGCCCACACTGGCTGAAGTGGCCAAGTTGTCAGGCGTATCCCCTATCACCGCCTCCCGTGCATTGCGCGGCGTGGCCACTGTTGCCCCGGAATTGGTACGCAAGGTTCAGGAGGCCGCGCTGGCGCTGGGTTATGTGGCGAATCCGGCAGCGCGTGCGCTGGCCTCGGCCCAGAGCCAGTCGGTGGTGGTCTTGATTCCGTCGCTGTCCAACCATTTGTTCATCGATACGCTGGAGGCCATTCACGAAGTGATGCGGCCGCGAGGTCTGGAAGTTCTGATCGGCAACTACCACTACGATGTGGTGGAAGAAGAGAATCTGATCCGCAACTACCTGGCGTATCAGCCGGGTGGCATGTTGCTAACCGGTTTCAGCCGCACCGAAGCGGCTCAGCGGATGCTGGCCAGTAGTGGTGTGCCGTGCGTGCACATGATGGAACTGGCCGGCGATGCGGGGCGGCCTTGCGTCGGCTTTTCCCAGGAACAAGCGGGCGTGGTAGCTGCACGGCACTTGCTGGGTCAGGGCCGCCGGCGCCTGGGTTATGTGGCGGCGCAGCTGGACCCGCGGGTGATGCAGCGCGCCGAGGGCTTTCGTCGTGAATTGCGTGGGGCAGGGGTGTATGACGCGCAGTTGGAAGTGATGTGTCCGTTGCCGTCGTCGATCGGTCTGGGGGGCGAGTTGTTCGCGGATCTGTTGCGGCGGCATCCGGATGTCGACGGGATCTTCTTCTGCAATGACGATTTGGCCCAAGGGGCGATCCATGAGGCGCAACGCCTGGGTATCGCCATTCCGGGGCAGGTGAGCATGGTCGGCTTCAACGACCTGCCCGGCTCGGCCCACCTAGTCCCACGCCTGACCTCCATCCGCACCCCACGCGCCGCCATCGGGCGCAAGGCCGCGCAAATGCTGCTGGCACGGCTCGACGGCAAGGCATGCCCGGCCGAAGCCGTGGACCTAGGCTTCGAACTGGTGATCCGCGAAAGCTGACCCCTACTTCCCAAGGCCGCACGTACAGCGGCATACCCGTAGGAGCGGCGTAAAGCCGCGAAAGCGTCCGCACGGGCATTGCGAATCAACGCTTGTAGACAATCGCCTTGGTACCACCTTCACAGGACCCCACCACTTGAAAGCCCTCATCCGGGGTGACGTTATCCACCACTTCGAGGGTGTATCCCGATGCCCCGTTGGCATCGATCTTCGCAGCGATCTCGCTTTTCAGTTCTTCACACGGCTTGCCTGCGGCGAAGGCACCGCCCGCCATACTCAGCAAACCCACAGCCAATAAAACTCGCTTCATCGGTCAAATCCTTGGTCTGGTTACAGCCGGTCAAAAACAAACGGCGAGTCTCCTGTTGTGCAGGCCGACGCGCCGAGGTGCTTTGTAGCTCAACCTATGGCAATCAGCCAGTCGGAAGATTCCGCAAATGTTGTCAGCTGTTTTCGATACGGAAGCCGACCTTCAGGGTCACCTGAAAGTGAGCAGCACGGCCGTTCTCGATATGGCCACGGGTTTCAGCCACTTCGAACCACTCCAGATGCTTGATGCTCTTGCTCGCTTCGCCCAGGGCATTGTTGATCGCGTCCTCGATGCTGGTAGTCGAGGAACCGACCAATTCGATCTTCTTGTACGTGTGATGGTCGCTCATGGTGCTCTCCTGTGGATGATTTCTTTAGCCTAGTCGCTTATCTGTGTGGGGATTTCGACGCTAAAAGTTCACACGCACTGCACTTTCGCGAAACGTCGCAGTCGGAAACTTACACACGCTACTCACCACACCGAAGGAGAGATACCCAATGGCCAGCTCGTTACGTAAAGCCTCGTTGCAAAGCATGGAAGCAGAGATCGAAAGCCTGCTTCGCTCGTTGGAAAGCCTGAAGGAGGACTCCACCGAGGAGTCGCGTAAAACCCTCAAGGCGCTGAAGGCCAATGCCGAAACCGCACTCAAGCACTCGCGCAGCCTGCTCAGCGACGCCTACGAGGAAGTGAAGGTCAAGACCAAGGAAACCGGCATCGCCACTCGCGACTACGCCCAGGAACACCCTTGGACCACCGCCAGCGTCGCCGTTGGTGCGCTGGGTCTGCTGGCAGCCTACCTGCTGTGCAAGCGTGACTAATCGACCTGGCGCTCCAGCTCTTGCCTGAGCCACTGCGCCAGCTGTCGGGCGCGCCCATCAGCGGCGCGCCGCGGTACCCATAGCGCCAGCCGCGCCGGGGTTTGTGTAAAGCCCCACGGCGCGGCCAGGCGTCCGGCCCGCAGGTCATCGACCACCAACGGCTGTGGGGCAATCGCCACGCCCAGCCCGGCGACCGCCGCCTCCAGCAAATAATACAAATGCTCGAATCCCTGCCCCTGGTTCAATGCCGCGGGATCCAGGCCGTTGCTTTGTGCCCAGCTGGGCCAGGCCTGGGGTCGCGAAGTGGTGTGCAATAACGGTTCATCCAGTAGCGCGCCAGCCTGAGCGTGCTGCAATCGCGCGTACCCCTCGAAACGCGGACTGATGACCGGGCCTATCCGTTCGTCGGCAAGCTCCAGTACGTCCATGTCCGCAGGCCACGGCGGCTCGGCGAATATCAGCAGGGCATCCAGCCCTGGGCGGCGTGGGTCCAGGTCGCCTTCACCGGCAGACAGGTGCAGGCGCAGATCGGGCAGATCGGCATTGAGGCGACCCAGCCGGGGTATGAACCAGCGCGCCAGCAGGCTGCCGGAGCAGCCCAGAACGAAGGGCGCGGCGCTGCCGGCCTGACTCAGCTCGCCACAGACCTGCCGCAATCGCTCGAAGGCTTCGCTGCTGACGTCTCGCAATCGACTGCCGGCATCTGTGAGTTTCAGGCCTCGACCTTCCTTCACGAAAAGCGCCAGTCCCAGGTGCTCTTCCAACACCTTGAGTTGCCGACTCACAGCACCGTGAGTCACGTTGAGCTGCTCGGCAGCCTGACTAACACTGTTCAACCGCGCCGTCGCTTCAAAGGCGCGCAAGGCATTCAGGGGAGGCAAGTCTCGGCTCATGGATGTGTGAGTTTTCCTGACAGGTTGATGCAATCTTATCGGTTTTAATCATGGGCTGTCATCGGTAAAGTAAACCCATTGCAGCCCATTTCCCTGCCTGGAGCCTCACATGACCCAGACCCATCTTCGCACCGGCCCCGACGCCAACGGCCTGTTCGGCGCTTTCGGCGGTCGCTACGTTGCTGAAACCCTCATGCCACTGGTGCTGGACCTGGCCCGTGAATACGAAGCAGCCAAGGCCGATCCTGAATTTCTCGAGCAACTGGCGTACTTCCAGCGCGACTACATCGGCCGTCCGAACCCGCTGTACTTCGCCGAGCGTCTGACCGAACACTGTGGCGGTGCGAAAATCTACTTCAAGCGCGAAGAGCTCAACCACACCGGCGCGCACAAGGTGAACAACTGCATCGGCCAGGTATTGCTGGCCAAGCGCATGGGCAAGAAACGCCTGATCGCGGAAACCGGCGCCGGCATGCATGGTGTGGCCACTGCCACCGTGGCCGCCCGCTTTGGCTTGCCCTGCGTGATCTACATGGGCGCCACCGACATCGAGCGCCAGCAGGCCAACGTGTTTCGCATGAAGCTTCTGGGCGCCGAGATCGTCCCGGTGACGTCCGGCACCGGCACCCTCAAAGACGCCATGAACGATGCCCTGCGCGACTGGGTCACCAATGTCGATGACACCTTCTACCTGATCGGCACCGTGGCCGGCCCACACCCTTACCCGGCGATGGTTCGCGACTTCCAGTCGATCATCGGCAAGGAAACCCGCGAGCAGTTGCAAGAGAAGGAAGGCCGCCTGCCTGACAGCCTGGTCGCCTGCGTCGGCGGCGGCTCCAACGCCATGGGCCTGTTCCACCCATTCCTGGATGACGCCAGCGTGGAGATCATCGGTGTGGAAGCCGCCGGTCACGGCGTGGATTCAGGCAAGCACGCGGCCAGCCTCAACGGCGGCGTGCCCGGTGTGCTGCACGGCAACCGCACCTATCTGCTGCAGGACGACGATGGGCAGATCACTGACGCCCACTCCATTTCCGCCGGCCTGGACTACCCCGGCATCGGTCCGGAACATGCCTGGTTGCACGAGATCAAGCGCGTGAAGTACACCAGCATCACCGACGACGAGGCCCTGGCCGCCTTCCACACCACCTGCCGACTGGAAGGCATCATCCCGGCACTGGAGACCGCCCACGCCCTGGCCGAAGCGATCAAGCGCGCGCCGAGTCTGCCCGCCGATCACCTGATGGTGGTGTGCCTGTCGGGCCGCGGTGACAAGGACATGCAAACCGTCATGAGCCACATGGGCGCCCACGACTCGCAGGAGAAACTGGCATGAGCCGTCTCGAACAACGCTTCGCCGATCTGAAGGCCGAAGGCCGTGCTGCGCTGGTGACATTCGTCACCGCAGGCGATCCTGGCTACGATGCCTCGCTGGCCATCCTCAAGGGGTTGCCTGCCGCAGGCGCCGATGTGATCGAGTTGGGCATGCCCTTCACCGATCCGATGGCCGACGGCGTGGCCATTCAGTTGGCCACCCTGCGCGCACTCAACGCGGGTCAGACGTTGGCGAAAACCCTGCAGATGGTCCGCGAGTTCCGTGTGGAGAACAGCACCACGCCGATCGTATTGATGGGTTACTACAATCCGATTCATCGTTTTGGCGTTGAGGCCTTCGTGGCCGACGCCAAGGCCGCAGGCGTAGACGGCCTGATCATCGTCGACCTGCCACCCGAGCACGACGGGGAACTGGCCACTCCGGCCCAGGCCGCAGGGATCGACTTCATCCGCCTGACCACTCCGACCACCGATGATGCGCGCCTGCCTCGGGTTCTGGAGCGCAGCTCGGGCTTCGTCTACTACGTGTCGGTGGCTGGCGTGACCGGCGCCGGCTCGGCCACCACCGAGCACGTCGGCGGCGCCATCGAGCGTCTGCGGCGCCACACCGACCTGCCGATCAGCGTCGGCTTCGGTATCCGTACCCCTGAGCAGGCGGCGGCCATTGCGCGCCTCGCCGAAGGCGTGGTGGTGGGCTCGGCATTGGTCGACAAGATCGCCCATGCCCAGCATCACGGCCAAGCCGTGGAAGATGTCCTGTCGCTGTGCAGTGCCTTGGCCCAAGGGGTTCGTAACGCCCGCGTCAGCTGAGGGTAAAGTTTCTGATACAGAGGAATTAGCCTCGTTTGCGCGGGACTAACCGGCAAGACCAAGGGGAATCGAACCTGTGTTCGATTCCCCTTTTTGCTGTTCAGACGTTAAGGAACCATGCGATGAAAATGCCCAGAATCCTGATTGCCGGCTTGAGTGTGGTGATGATCGGCGTGACGCCGCTGTTGCAAGCGGCGCCGGGGAACGGGGGCCCGGGCGGCCCGGATGAGCAGCGCCAGGGCGGCCCTGGCCCGCAGCAACAGGCACATCAGCAACCGGGCAGTCACGCTCAGCACGGAAATGGCAATGGCAATGGCAATGGCAATGGCAACCGTGGCAGTCAACCCGGCGGTAATCCAGGGGCTTCGCGAGGCGGCCCGCCACAGGACTTCGGCCCGGTGCGCCAGGTCATCCAGAACAACCGCGACGCCTTCCGTCCCGGTAACCCGCCCCCGGCCAACATTCGCGTCGTCAAAGGCCAACCGCTGCCGCGCGGTTATGGCGCACGCATGGATGCCCGGGCCTTGCAGCACCTGCCCCGTTACGACGGTTATGAATGGCGCCGCCTGGGTACCGACGTGGTGTTGATCGCCATCGGTACGGGAATTGTCTATGAGGTGTTGCAGGGCGTATTGAATTGATACGCGGCTGGATAGTGCAGTGCCTGGGCTGACGCCTTCGCGGCTGCAC
>NZ_DFUE01000011.1 GCF_002379585.1 Pseudomonas sp. UBA4194 | reverse complement strand
GCGTACAGCCGCGAAGGGCCCAGCACTGCCGGCCCTTGATCAGCCCTTCATCACCTGCGCCAGCAACTCGTACGACCGCAACCGGTCGGCGTGCTCATACAGGTCACAGGTAAAGATCAGCTCATCCGCCTGGGTCTGCTCCAGCAGCACATCCACCTTGGCGCGAATCTTTGCCGGGCTGCCCACCATCGCCAGTCCGAGGAAATCCCCTACCGCCGCTTTTTCGTGAGGCAGCCACAGGCCGTCCATGCTCTCCACCGGCGGTTGCTGTACCAGGCTCTGGCCACGCATCAGGTTGAGGATGCGGCGATAAACCGATGTCGCCAGGTATTCGGCATGCTCGTCGGTCTCTGCGGCAACCAGTGGCACCCCCAACATGACATACGGCTTGTCGAGCACGGCCGACGGCTGGAAGTGCGCACGGTAGACCCGGATCGCCTCGTGCATATAGCGCGGCGCAAAGTGCGAGGCGAAGGCATAGGGCAAGCCATACATGCCTGCCAACTGCGCGCTGAACAAGCTGGAGCCGAGCAGCCAGATGGGCACATTGGTGTCACTGCCCGGCACGGCGATGACTTTCTGTCCCGGCGTGCGCGGGCCCAGGTAGCTCATCAGCTCCTGCACATCATCGGGAAAATCGTCGGCACTGCCCGAGCGCTCGCGGCGCAGGGCCCGCGCGGTCATCTGGTCGGAGCCGGGCGCGCGCCCCAGGCCCAGGTCGATCCGTCCCGGGTACAGGCTCTCCAGGGTGCCGAACTGTTCGGCAATCACCAGCGGTGCGTGGTTGGGCAGCATGACCCCGCCGGAGCCGACGCGAATCGATGAGGTACCGCCGGCCAGATAGCCCAGTAACACCGATGTCGCGGAGCTGGCGATGCCGTCCATGTTGTGGTGTTCAGCCACCCAGAAACGGGTATAGCCCCATTGTTCGGCGTGTCGCGCCAGGTCCAGGGAGTTGTGCAGCGACTCGGCGGGGCCCTTGTCGGCGCGTACCGGCACCAGGTCGAGCATGGAATAGCGTGTATCGGTCAAACGACTCATAAGCTTGGCATCCTGTGGGTGAGTGGCAGATGGGATGCCCCGCGCATCTTTGCTACCGACGAATTCGATCCGCGCTATGTTGCGCGTTATGTCTTGTGAGTATGGGCATATCCGCGAGTTTCAATGGCCCGACGCCACGCTGCTGAACTTTGCGCAACCCTCGCCCCTCTGAATGTAACGCACAGCGCGAACGCTTCGCGCCCATTTGAGGAGGCTTTATGAGCATTGTGAAAAAGGCATCGGCAGTCTGGAAAGGCGATCTGAAAACCGGTAAGGGCCAGATTTCCACCCAGAGCGGCGCGCTGAAGGACAACCCCTATGGCTTCAACACCCGCTTCGAAGGCCAGCCGGGCACCAACCCGGAAGAACTGATTGGCGCCGCTCACGCAGGCTGCTTCTCCATGGCGTTCTCGATGATTCTGGGCGGTGAAAACTTCACCCCGGACGAGATCAAGACCACGGCTGACGTCACCCTCGACAAGCAGGGCGAAGGCTTTGCCATTACCGCCATCAAGCTGACCATGTCGGCGAAGATTCCAGGTATCGACCAGGTCAAGTTCGAAGAGCTGGCCAACAAGGCCAAGGAAGGTTGCCCGGTGTCCAAGGTGCTGAACGCCGAGATCACCCTGGACGCTACACTGGAGTCCTGATCCCGGGCGCCGGGTTGATCGGGCCGTGTGCACTGTGCAGCAAGGAGGATGACGCAATGAAACGATTCGCCTTGGCGATCATGTGCAGTGTGCTGGCCACGTCAGCGCTGGCGGCACCCAAGCCCTGCGAGGAATTGAAGGCCGAAATCGAGGCCAAGATTCAGGCGCAGGGCGTCACGTCCTACACGCTGGAAATCGTCGGTAACGACGAAGCCAAGGACCCGAACATGGTGGTTGGGTCCTGTGATAACGGCACGCGCAAGATTGTTTATCAGAAGAATGACGAGTAACGGCATGCCGCGCCTACCCACATATTTGTAGGAGCGGCGTAAAGCCGCGAAACCGTCACTGCGGTCATCCTGCATTCAAGGGATGCAATGAACCTCGCGATCCTGCGCCACGATCTGCCGGTTTGAATCATACAGCCGCGCACTGGCCTGCATGGCGATGGCCCGCCCCTCGATCCGATACCGTTCTCCCGCCTTGAAGCCGTCATAGCGAATGGTCAGGTAGCAGGTGCGATCGAATGGATCGCTGATCATCCCGCCCCCCGCATAGATCTCGTAGTCGAACCGCACCTCGAGTTCGTGAGCACCCGGCGTAATCTGGAAGTAGCGGCCATCGTTGAGCTTCTGGTCGTCGACGCTCTCGGCCATTACCAGCTTGCCCGTGGTGGTGAACATGTCCACCCAGGCTTTCTGCGGGTCTACGGGAGGAATCGGGATGTTTGAGCAGGCAGCGAGGGTGGCGCTGGCCAACAGCAGCAGTAGGGCACGCATGGGAGCTCCTGGGGGGGGCGGTAGAGTGGTCAGTCTACACCCATGGCGCGGTGGTGGCCTTGGACCTGGCTCCGGCATGCGGTGGTATCGCGGTGGGACCGGACCCGGCTTACGCCGGTGCTACACGGGTTCGGGGTGGGGTTACGTTGGTGTTTCGTCTGGCCTGGACCGGGGATGCGCCGGGGGTGCCTGTGGCAGCGGCGTAAGCCGCGTCCGCAGACACCGCCGACCCAAGCGAATCAGGCGCGCTGGCAGCCGCCCGGCTGCGCTTGCCCGACCACCTTGCGCTGTTCGTCATAAAGCTTGGCCCACGGCCGGAAGCCGATACTGCCGGCCTCCAGCGAATAACGCTGCCCGGCGTTGAATGCCTTGTACGTAAGGTTCAGCTCGCAATTGCGCCACAGCGGCGACGCCTCGGGACCAATGTTGGTGGGCTCGACCGGAAACTGCAGGCGCACCGTGAGCTCATGGCTGCCCGGCTGCACTTCGAAGTATCGAGTGTCGAGCCACTCGCGCTCGTCCACTTCAGTGGCGTGCAGCGAGTTGTCCTGGTCGACCTGCAGATCCACCCACGCCTGGTTGGGGTCTGGATCGGGCAGGCCGGCACAGCCGGCGAGGGTCAGCAGGCCGCTGGCAAGGATGAGAGCGCGCATGGAAATCTCCTGAAGTGGTCGTAAGATGCGGGATTCGAAACGCGGTATGAGCCGAGCGGCGACGGAAACCAGCATGCATCGATTTCTTGTTTTTGGGCGTTCAAGTCTTGCGGCACTCGACCCTTTTTTACGGGTCTTGGTTCCCCTGGCGGCGATTTTCCTGCTCAACGGTTGCTCATCCTTGAGCTATTACGGCCAGCTCGCCCAGGGCCAATGGCAGTTGTTGCAAGCCCGCGAACCGGTCGCGGCAGTGATCGCCGACCCCGCCCGCGACGCCAGGCTGCGTGCACAGCTGCGCAAATCTCAGGCAGCCCGCAGTTTTGCCAGTGAGCACCTGCATCTGCCGGATAACCAGAGCTATCGCCTGTATGCCGACATCGGCCGGCCGCTGGTGGTGTGGAACGTGTTCGCGACCCCCGAGTTCTCGCTGGCGCCGCTGACACACTGTTTCCCCATCGCCGGTTGCGTGGCTTACCGGGGCTATTACAGCCAAGGGGGCGCGCGCGGCGAAGCGGCCCTGCGCAAGCTCGAAGGCCTGGATGTCTACATCGGCGGGGTGGAGGCCTATTCAACCCTGGGCTGGTTCGACGATCCCATCCTCAACACCATGCTCGGCTGGGGCGACGAGCGTCTAGCTACGTTGATCTTTCACGAGCTGGCGCATCAGCGGGTCTACGTGCAGAACGACACCGAGTTCAATGAATCCTTTGCCACCTTCGTCGAACAGGAAGGCACTCGCCAGTGGCGGGCCTATCGAGGCCTGGCGCCGGCCTCGGTCGATCGGACTCTGCAACGTGATCAATTCACCCGTCTGGTGCTCGATACCCGCGAGCGGTTGGGCAAGCTGTATGCCCAGGCGTTGCCCACCGAGGCAATGCGCGCAGCCAAGGCGGCTGAGTTCGAGCGGTTGCGTCGGCATTATCGGCAGCTGCGCGATGAGCAATGGCAGGGTGACAAGCGTTTCGATGCCTGGGTCAACGGCCCCTTGAACAATGCCAAGCTGCTGCCTTTCGGGCTGTACGACCAGTGGGTGCCAGGGTTTGCCGGGCTGTTCAGGCAAGTCGGCGGCGATTGGCCGAAGTTCTACGCCGAGGTCGAGAAATTGGGCCGATTGCCGATGGCTGAGAGGAAGGCGCTGTTGGGGCGGTTGGGGGAGTGATTGGGGGGATTGGCGGTGAATGGTCCCCTCACCCCAGCCCTCTCCCTGGGGGAGAGGGGGCCGTACGGCGGTGCTGCGGCGATCTGCTTTTGGCTCCCTCTCCCTTAGGGAGAGGGCTGGGGTGAGGGGACCATTCACCCCCAATCCCTCAACCCCCACTAATCCCGCAAAAACGCCCGATGCAACGCCTCCAACGTCTGAAAATGATACGTCGGCGCCTCCGCTTCCAATTCCTCACGCGAGCCGAAGCCATACCCCACCGCCGCACAATCCAGGCCATTGGCCCGTGCGCCGATCAGGTCATGCTTACGGTCGCCTATCATCAGCGTCTGCGCCGGGTCCAGGCCCTCCTGCTGCAGAATGTGCGCAATCAGCTCTACCTTGTTGGTGCGGGTACCGTCCAGTTCGCTGCCATACACCACCTTGAAGTGCTTGGCGAAATCGAAATGCCGGGCGATCTCGCGGGCGAACTCCCACGGCTTGGACGTCGCGATGTACAGGCGGCGCCCCTGCTGCTGCAAGGTTTCCAGCAAGGCGATCACCCCATGGAACAGCTGATTTTCATACAGACCGGTGACGCGGAAACGCTCACGGTAGAAATTCACCGCCTGCCAGGCTTTGGCCTCGTCGAAGTCGTAAGCCACCATGAATTGCTGCAGCAAGGGGGGGCCGATGAAGTGTTCCAGGTTGCGCAGGTCCGGCTCGTCGATACCCAGTTTGGCCAGCGCATGTTGGATCGAGCGGGTGATGCCCTCGCGTGGGTCGGTGAGGGTGCCGTCCAGGTCGAACAGAATATTTTGATAATGCACGCAGTTATTCCTTGTCGAAGCCTTCGGCCAGATGCTGGTCCTTGAGCTTCACGTAGTTGCCGGCGGTGTAGGTGAAGAAGGCGCGCTCCTTGTCGGTCAAGGCGCGAGCCTGCTTGACCGGGCTGCCCACATACAGAAACCCGCTTTGCAGACGCTTGCCCGGCGGCACCAGGCTGCCGGCGCCGATGATCACTTCGTCTTCGACCACCGCGCCGTCCATCACCGTGCTGCCCATGCCCACCAGAATGCGATTGCCCAGCGTGCAGCCGTGGAGCATGACTTTGTGACCAATGGTGACATCGTCACCGATCAGCAATGGAAAGCCGTCCGGGTTGAAAGGCCCGGCATGGGTGATGTGCAGCACGCTGGCATCTTGCACGCTGGTGCGCTGGCCTATGCGAATTCGATGCATATCGCCGCGGATCACCGTCAATGGCCATACGGAGCTGTCTGCACCGATGTCGACATCGCCGATCACCACGGCCGAACGATCGATGAAAGCCCGCTCGCCCAGCTTGGGCGTATGCTGCTGGAAATTACGAATGGCCACGATAGGCGTCCTCTCTGTTGCCGATAGCTGCGGTGAATCGCAATTGTAATTAAGATGTCCCAGTGTTTCTTCATAGCCAAGGTGTTTAACCGTGAGCGCGAATCCCCTCCTGCAGTCCTACGACCTGCCGCCGTTCTCGGCGATCCGTGCCGAGCACGTACAACCGGCGATTGAACAGATCCTGGCCGACAACCGAGCGGCCATTGCCCAGATTCTGCAAACCCAGGGTAGCGAGCCTACCTGGGCCGGCCTGATATTGGCCATGGACGAATTGAACGACCGCCTGGGCGCCGCCTGGAGCCCGGTCAGTCACCTCAACGCCGTGTGCAACAGCGCCGAGCTGCGCCAGGCCTACGAGGCTTGCCTGCCCGCGCTGAGCGCCTACTCCACGGAAATGGGTCAGAACCGCGCGTTGTTCCAGGCCTTCGAAGCGCTGGCCAACAGCCCCCAGGCCGCGGGCTTCGACATCGCCCAGAAAACCATTCTGGAACATTCGCTGCGCGATTTTCGCCTGTCGGGCATCGATCTGCCCGTGGACAAGCAGAAGCGCTATGCCGAAGTGCAGAGCAAGCTGTCGGAGCTGGGCAGCAAGTTCTCCAACCAACTGCTCGACGCCACCCAGGCCTGGACCAAGCACGTCACCGACGAAGCCGCCCTCGCCGGCCTGACCGATTCGGCCAAGGCGCAGATGGCCGCCGCCGCCAAGGCCAAGGGTCTCGAAGGCTGGCTGATCAGTCTGGAATTCCCCAGCTACTACGCCGTGATGACCTATGCACAGGATCGCGCCCTGCGCGAAGAAGTCTACGCGGCCTATTGCACCCGCGCCTCGGACCAAGGCCCCAACGCCGGCCAGAACGACAATGGCCCGGTGATGCGGGAAATCCTCGACCTGCGCCAGGAACTGGCCGAACTGCTGGGCTACGCCAGCTATTCGGAGCTGAGCCTAGCCACCAAGATGGCCGAGTCCACCGATCAGGTGCTGACGTTCCTGCGCGACCTGGCGCAGCGCAGCAAGCCGTTCGCCGCCCAGGACCTGGGGCAGCTCAAGGCCTATGCCGCCGAGCAGGGCTGTGCGGATCTGCAAAGCTGGGACAGCGGTTTCTACGGCGAAAAGCTGCGCGAACAACGCTACAGCGTGTCCCAGGAAGCACTGCGTGCCTACTTCCCCATCGACAAGGTGCTGGGCGGCCTGTTCGCCATCGTGCAGCGTCTGTACGGCATCGAGATTGCCGAGCAGAAAGGCTTCGACACCTGGCACCCCGACGTACGCCTGTTCGAAATCAAGGAAAATGGCCAGCATGTGGGCCGGTTCTTCTTCGACCTCTACGCGCGCGCCAACAAGCGAGGAGGTGCCTGGATGGACGGCGCACGCGATCGCCGTCGTACCGAAGACGGCCAGTTGCAGAGCCCCGTGGCCAACCTGGTGTGCAACTTCACCCCAGCCGACTCGGGTAAGCCTGCGCTGCTGACTCACGATGAAGTGACCACCCTGTTCCACGAATTCGGCCATGGCCTGCATCACCTGCTGACCCGCGTCGATCACGCCGGCGTATCCGGCATCAACGGCGTGGCGTGGGACGCAGTGGAGCTGCCGAGCCAGTTCATGGAAAACTGGTGCTGGGAGCCTGAAGGCCTGGCGCTGATTTCCGGGCATTACGAAAGCGGCGAGCCGCTGCCACAGGACCTGCTGGAGAAAATGCTGGCGGCCAAGAACTTCCAGTCGGGGCTGATGATGGTTCGCCAGATCGAGTTCTCGCTGTTCGACTTCGAGCTGCATGCCTCCCATGGCGATGGTCGCAGTGTGCTGGAAGTGCTCGAGGGCGTGCGCGACGAGGTGTCGGTCATGCGCCCTCCGGCGTACAACCGCTTCCCCAACAGCTTCGCCCACATCTTCGCCGGCGGCTATGCCGCAGGCTATTACAGCTACAAGTGGGCCGAAGTGCTGTCGGCCGATGCCTTCAGTAAGTTCGAGGAAGATGGCGTGCTCAACGCCGACACCGGCCGCGCCTTCCGCGAAGCCATTCTGGCCCGCGGCGGTTCCCAGGCACCGATGGTGTTGTTCGTCGACTTCCGTGGTCGCGAACCCTCGATCGATGCGCTGCTGCGTCACAGCGGTTTGAGCGAGGAAGCGGCGGCATGATCACCAAGAAGCGCTTTATCGCCGGGGCAGTCTGCCCGGCGTGCAGCGAGCCGGACAAATTGATGATGTGGAGCGTGGACGACGTGCCGCACCGTGAGTGTGTGGCCTGTGGCTACAGCGATACGCTCAATGCCCAAGGCAATTCGGTGCCCAGCGAACTGGGCACGCGGGTCAACAAGATTGCCGTCAAGTCGGTGGACCCCAAGGTGCAGCCGGTGCAGTTCTTCCCCAACCCAAAGCTCAAAAAGCCCAGCGAATAACGCCTCGATTCCCGAATAAGCCCTCTTCCCTGTGAAGAGGGTGGGGGCGCGCCTGCGTACGGTGATGTGGCAGGTGCCCACGGTCTGTTGAGGTAGCGGGCTACGTCTGCTGTCCGTTTGTCGAGTTCTAGACTGCGCGTCCAACCCCGCCTTCAAGGAACTCGAGATGAGCGACAACCCTCTGCTGCACGCCTGGGTCATACCGCCCTACGCGGCCATTCGCGCCGAACATGTGGCCCCGGCCATTACTGCCGTGATCGAGGCAAACCTGGCCAGCCTTGGTCGTTTCCTGCCCTCGCAACTGGACGATCCCACCTGGCAGGGATTGGTCAAACCCTATGAAGACATGCGCCAGAGGCTGCTCAACGTGACCGCGCCCTTGAGCAGATTGGCCAGCGACCCCCAGCATGCGGATATCCTCCAGGCCTTTGCCGCCTGTCAGACGCGCCTTGAGGCTTACCAGGCGGCAATCGCCCACAACGCGAGCCTCAATGGCGCGCTGTTGCGCTTGTCACAGGGCGAGTCAGCCGCCGCCCTGGATCGCGAGCAGCAGCAGGCCCTCGATAGCCTGCTGCGCCGGCAACGTCTGGATGCCACCCATCTGGCACCTCCCCTACGCCACCGCTGCCTGGCCATCGAACGGGAACTCAAGGGTCTGTACGGCGTATTCCAGCGCAACGCGGTGGCGGTCGAGAGGGCATGGGCATTGCCCCCGGACGCGGAGGGCAATCCTCACCCCAACGACAACAGCCCTATCATCCGGCGCATTCTGGCGCTGCGTGCCGAACGTGCCCGGTTGCTCGGCTACCGTAGCTACGCGGAGCTGGCGCTGGCGACGCGCATGTTCGAAAGCCCGGAAGACGTCCTGCATTTCCTGCGCGAGCTGCTGGAGCAGGTCAAGCCCATTGTTGCCAGCGATAGGCAGGCGCTGAGTCAGCTGTCCAGGGAAGACGCCGTTTTCGACGTGCAGGACTGGGACCCTGAATACTTCGGCCACGAGCCGCCCGACAGCCTTTATCAACGCGATGCGACCCTGCTGTCCGCTTACTTCCCCGCCTTGAAGGTGCTGGGCAATCTGTCCCTGCTGGTGGAGCAGCTGTTCGGCGTGGCCTTGCACGAACAACACGTCGTGACCGGGCTGCACCCCAGCGTCCGGCTTTATGCGGTGGTCGAGCAGGCGCGCACCGTCGGCTACCTCTACATCGATGTTTTCAGCTACCCCGGCAAGCTCCCGGGAGACTGGATGGATGGCTTGCGCGACCGTCATCGCTATGCCGACGGCGCGTTGCAACTCCCGGTGGGCTACCTCAATTGCGACTTCGCTCTGGAACTCGAAGGTCCCCAATCGCTGTTGACCCTGGATAACCTGGGCACGTTGCTGCATGAGTTCGGCCACGCCATGCACCATGTGCTGACCGCTGCCGAGCACGGCAGTGGTGCCGGCGTGAATGTTGCCGAGCTCGATGCCGTGGAGTTTCCCAGTGCGCTGTTCGAGCGCTGGGCAACGGCCGGCGAAAGCCTGACCCTGTTGTCTTGCCACTACCGCACCGGTGCTCGGTTGCCAGCGGCGCTGCTGGCCCGCTACCAACGCTACAGCCTGCGCTTGGAGGCCAGTACCCTGCTCGAGGACTTGCGAGCCGCATTGATCGACTATGAGCTGCATCACCCGCAGGCCGCCGAGGACTTCAAGGAAGTCGAGGCGCGCATCCTGACCCAGACCGCCGTGACCCACATCCGTCAGGCCCCCATCAGCTATACGCTGCTGCACAGCTTCGCTCGCGGCGACTATGCCGCAGGCTACTACGTGTATGTGTGGTCGCAGATTCTGGCCAGCGAAGCCTTCGCCTGTTTTGCCGGCAAGAGCGTGCTGGACCCTACCGTCGCCGCCCAGCTTCGCGCCACGATTCTCGCCCCGGGTGCCGCCCTCACGGCCATAGAGCAGATTCGTTCGCTCAAGGGGACGGGACCGACCCTGGACGCGTATGTGCGCTGGCTCAAGCGCGAGCATCCCTGACGGGCAGCCTGTGTTCGCTCTGAAACCGGTTTCATTTTGAGTCACAAATCGATACATTTGTCGGCTGCTCGGCCACGGCGGCATATCGCCGCAGTGGCCTGCAACCGAATATCCGCGCCTGCGCCTCCCATAAAGACACCGCCCAGCCTCGTTGGCAGGCGCGATGCCATCAAGAAAAACACCCCGCCTGCGCCTCGATGACAACCGTATCGACCTGCTGATGAGGACTCCCATGTCTGAGCAAGAAGACAACCCGCGTCGGGATTTCCTGCGCAAAACCCTGACCCTGATTCCGGTCGTCACGGTGGCCAGCACCGGCTTGGGCATGACTGCCCTGTCGACGCCGCAGAGTGCAGTCGCCCAAGCGCCCAAGGCGGCCCCGGCCAGTGACTACCAGCCTACTTTCTTCAATGCCGAAGAATGGGCCTTCGTGCAGGCTGCCGTTTCGCGATTGATCCCGGCTGACGATCTGGGCCCCGGCGCGTTGGAAGCCGGGGCGGCGGAATTCATCGACCGCCAGATGAACACGCCGTATGCCACCGGTGCACTCTGGTACATGCAAGGGCCCTTCGCCGCCGATGCGGTGCCGCAGATGGGCTATCAGTTGCAGTTGGTTCCCCAGCAGCTTTATCGACTGGGCATTGCCGCCACGGATGCCTGGTGCAAAGCCAACCTGGGCAAATCATTTGCCGAGCAAGACAGCGCTACCCGAGATCAGGTTCTCAGCAAGATCGAAGCAGGTGACCTGCATTTCGCTGAGCTGCCGGCGCAGTCGTTCTTCAGCCTGTTGCTGCAGAACACCCGTGAAGGCTTCTTCTGCGACCCGATCCACGGTGGCAACCGCGGCATGGTCGGCTGGACCCAGATCGGCTTCCCCGGCGCGCGCGCCGATTTCATGGATTGGGTCGAGCGCAACGAGGCTTACCCCTTCCCGGCAGTGTCGATTCGCGGCGAGAGGGCTTGAGCATGGCAACCGTATTGAAGAAGGTCGACGCGGTGATCGTCGGCTTTGGCTGGACCGGCGCCATTATGGCCAAGGAATTGACCGAAGCGGGGCTGAATGTGGTCGCCCTGGAACGGGGCCCCATGCAGGACACCTATCCCGACGGCAACTACCCTCAGGTGATCGACGAGCTGACCTACAGCGTGCGCAAGAAGCTGTTCCAGGACATCTCCAAGGAAACCGTCACCATTCGCCACAGCGTCAACGACGTGGCCCTGCCCAACCGCCAGCTCGGTGCATTTCTGCCCGGCAAAGGTGTGGGCGGTGCCGGTCTGCATTGGTCCGGTGTGCATTTTCGCGTCGATCCCATGGAGCTGCGCATGCGCAGCCACTATGAAGAGCGCTACGGCAAACATTTCATTCCCAAGGACATGACCATCCAGGACTTCGGCGTGAGTTACGAAGAGCTGGAACCGTTCTTCGACTTTGCCGAGAAGGTATTCGGTACCTCAGGCCAAGCCTGGACGGTCAAGGGGCAGTTGGTCGGGCAAGGCAAGGGCGGCAACCCCTACGCGCCCGACCGCTCCAATCCCTTCCCGCTGGAGTCGCAGAAAAATACCTATTCGGCGCAGCTGTTCCAGAAAGCCGCCGCTGAAGTGGGCTACAAGCCCTACAACCTGCCGTCGGCCAATACCTCGGGGCCGTACACCAACCCCTATGGCGCGCAGATGGGCCCTTGCAACTTCTGTGGCTTCTGCAGCGGCTACGTCTGCTACATGTATTCCAAGGCCTCGCCGAACGTGAACATTCTGCCGGCGTTGCGTCAGGTGAAGCATTTCGAGCTGCGCACCAATGCCCATGTGCTGCGGGTCAACCTGGACAGCAGCAAAAGCAAGGCCACCGGGGTGACCTACGTCGACGCGCAAGGGCGCGAGGTCGAACAACCGGCCGACCTGGTGATCCTCGGGGCATTCCAGTTCAACAATGTGCGGCTGATGCTGCTCTCGGGGATCGGCAAGCCCTACGACCCGAAAACCGGCGAAGGCGTGGTGGGCAAGAATTTCGCCTACCAGAACATGGCCACCATCAAGGCGTTCTTCGACAAGGACACCCATACCAACAACTTCATCGGCGCCGGCGGTAACGGCGTGGCGATAGACGACTTCAACGCCGACAACTTCGACCACGGCCCTCATGGCTTCGTCGGTGGCTCACCGATGTGGGTCAACCAAGCCGGTAGCCGGCCTATTGCCGGTACCTCCAACCCGCCGGGCACCCCCGCCTGGGGCAGCGCCTGGAAAAAGGCCACCGCCGACTACTACACCCACCAGGTGTCGATGGACGCCCACGGCGCGCATCAGTCCTACCGTGGCAATTATCTCGACCTGGACCCGGTATACCGGGATGCCTACGGTTTGCCGCTGCTGCGCATGACCTTCGACTGGCAGGAAAACGACATCAAGATGAACCGTTTCATGGTCGACAAGATGAGCAAGGTCGCCCAGGCCATGAACCCCAAGTCCATCGCGTTGCTGGGCAAGAAGGTCGGTGAGCACTTCAACACCGCTTCCTACCAGACCACCCACCTCAACGGTGGCGCCATCATGGGCACCGACCCCAAGACCAGCGCCATCAATCGCTATCTGCAGTGCTGGGATGTGCACAACGTCTTCGTGCCCGGCGCCTCGGCGTTCCCCCAGGGCCTGGGCTACAACCCCACCGGCCTGGTGGCGGCGCTGACCTACTGGTCGGCGCGAGCGATCCGCGAGCAGTACCTCAAGAACCCCGGCCCGCTGGTGCAGGCATAAGGAGCGCAGAGATGAAAGCTATCTGTATCGCTGCGCTGGCGCTGACTGCCAGCCTGCCATTGTGGGCCGCCGAGCCGGATGCCGCGTTGATCAAGCAAGGTGAATACCTGGCTCGCGCGGGTGACTGCGTGGCCTGCCACACCGCCAAGGGCGGTCAGCCGTTCGCCGGCGGCCTGGCCATGGAAACGCCCATCGGCACGGTGTATTCCACCAACATCACCCCGGATGCCAGCGGCATTGGCCATTACAGCTTCGAAGATTTCGACAAGGCGGTGCGCCATGGCATCGGCAAGAGCGGCAGCAGCCTGTATCCGGCCATGCCCTACCCGTCCTACGCGCGGGTTACCGACGCCGACATGCAGGCCTTGTATGCGTACTTCATGAAGGGTGTGGCGCCGGTGGCCGAGCCGAACAAGGACACCGACATCCCATGGCCGCTGAGCATGCGTTGGCCGCTGGCGATCTGGCGTACGCTGTTTGCCCCGGAGGTGGAGGGCTATCAGGCGCCCATGGGTTCGGACCCGGTGATCAGCCGCGGTGCCTATCTGGTCGAAGGCCTCGGGCACTGCGGCGCCTGCCACACCCCGCGGGCGATCACCATGCAGGAGAAAGCCATGAGTGCCGGCGAAAGCGCCGAGTTCCTGGCCGGCAGCGCACCGCTGGAAGGCTGGATCGCCAAGAGCTTGCGCGGTGACCACCGGGATGGCCTGGGCAGTTGGAGCGAAGAGCAACTGGTGCAGTTCCTCAAGACCGGCCGCAGCGACCGCAGTGCGGTGTTTGGCGGCATGAGCGACGTGGTCGAACACAGCATGCAGTACATGTCGACCGAGGACCTGACCGCCATCGCGCGCTATCTCAAGACCCTGCCGGCAGTGGACCGCAACGATCAGCCGCACCAGTACGACAAGCAGGTGGCGGACGCCCTGTGGCAAGGCGACGACAGCAAGCCCGGTGCTTCGGTGTACATCGACAATTGCGCGGCGTGCCACCGCACCGACGGCCATGGCTATAACCGAGTGTTCCCGGCCCTGGCGGGTAACCCGGTGGTGCAGACGGACGATGCCAGCTCGTTGATCCATATCGTGTTGGCTGGCGGTACCTTGCCCGCCACCCATACCGCACCCTCTACTTTCACCATGCCCGGCTTCGCCTGGCGCCTGTCGGACCAGGAAGTGGCGGATGTGGTGAACTTCATTCGCACCAGTTGGGGCAATCAAGGCCGCGCGGTGTCGGCGGCGGATGTAAAGGGTATGCGCACCGATGACATGAAGCATACGTCGGGCGATGACCTGGGGCAGTCGACCAGTCATTGATGTTCGAGGGGGTGTTGGGGGTTTGCGGTGAATGGCCCCACCGCGTACCGCCTTAGCCCCCTCTCCCTCAGGGAGAGGGCTGGGGTGAGGGGACCAACCACCCCAACACCCAACCCCCCCACACCCCCGTTCAATCCGCTTTGAACCGATCCCGACTATTGCTCAAATGCAGCCACATCGCCGCCCGCGCGGCATCGCCGTCCTGGCGCCGGATCGCCTGATAGATCGCCTCATGCTCCAGGCTCGCCAACTGCCCTAGCTGGGTCATGTCCGCCTCACCCTGCTCCAGTGCATTGAGCCGCGTGCGCGGAATCATCGCGTCGCCCAGGTGCTGCATGATGTCGGTGAAACAGGTATTGCCGGTGGCTTCGGCAATCAGTTGGTGAAAGCGTTTGTCCTGCTCCACACAGCTGTCGTGACTGGCCAGCGCCTGTTGATAGTCGTCCAGCGCCTGGCGCATGCGTGCCAGTTGCTGTTCGCTGCGACGCCGGGCAGCCAGCGCGGCGGCCTGGGTTTCCAGGCCCATGCGCAGTTCAAGAATGCTGCGCACGCTCAGCGCCGTATCCACGCTAAGGCGCAGGCCGTGAGCCGCCTCCCGGTGCAATACGAACGTGCCCACGCCATGCCGGGTCTCTACCAGCCCGGAAGCCTGCAACCGCGACAGCGCCTCGCGCACCACCGTCCGGCTGACACCATGCTCGGCCACGATCGCCCCTTCCGATGGCAGCTTCATGCCAGGGGCCAGAGTACCCAGCAAGATCTGCTGGGTCAGCGCATCGACCAGCCCATGGGCCAGGCTATTGGGGCGTTTTGACATCGAATACCTTCCTCATCTACCCCCATCATACCCGTAGCAGCGGCGTAAGCCGCGTCCCCGGCGTTCACCTTTGCTGGAATTCCTGAGGCGGGACGCGGCTTACGCCGCTGCTACAGATGTATGACAACGTGTTTGTATGGGGTGGGGGTGTTGAAGGGCGGGGTTTTTGAGTTGTATGATGTCTAATAAGCAGGCACACAATAACAAGGAGCATCCCATGACCACTCAGTCCACTCCCGTCATCACCAGTCTTCAGGTCGTCCCGGTCGCCGGGCATGACAGCATGTTGCTGAACCTGAGCGGCGCCCATGGCCCGTTCTTTACGCGCAACATCGTGATACTCAAGGACAGCGCCGGCAACACCGGTGTGGGCGAAGTGCCCGGCGGCGAGCGTATTCGCGAAACCCTGGAAGATGCCCGCAGCCTGGTGATCGGCCAGCCTATCGGCCAATACCAGCGCATTCTCAATCAGATGCGTACCACCTTTGCCGCCCGCGATGCCGGTGGCCGCGGTCTGCAGACCTTCGACCTGCGTATCACCATTCATGCCGTTACCGCCGTCGAGGCGGCGCTGCTCGATTTGCTCGGACAGTTCCTGGAAGTGCCGATCGCCGCTCTATTGGGCGAAGGCCAGCAACGCGACGCGGTGAAGATGCTCGGTTATCTGTTCTATGTCGGTGATCGCGAGCAAACCGATCTGGCCTATCGCTGCGAGCCCGATGCCGCTGATGAGTGGAGCCGCCTGCGCCACGAAAAGGCCCTGACGCCCGACGCGGTGGTACGCCTGGCCGAAGCGGCCAAGGCCAAGTACGGTTTCAATGACTTCAAGCTCAAAGGGGGCGTGCTGCGCGGTGCCGAGGAAATCGAAGCCGTCACGGCCCTGGCCGAGCGCTTCCCCGACGCGCGTATCACCCTGGACCCCAATGGGGCCTGGTCGCTGAAGGAAGCCATCAGCCTGTGTCGCGACCAGCATCATGTGCTCGCTTATGCCGAGGACCCCTGCGGTGCCGAGAACGGCTACTCGGGCCGTGAAGTGATGGCCGAGTTCCGTCGCGCCACCGGACTCCCCACCGCCACCAACATGATTGCCACCGACTGGCGGGAAATGGGCCATGCGATCCAGTTGCAGTCGGTGGACATCCCGCTGGCCGACCCGCATTTCTGGACCATGCAAGGCTCGGTGCGGGTCGCCCAGATGTGCAACGACTGGGGTCTGACCTGGGGCTCGCATTCCAATAACCATTTCGATATTTCCCTGGCGATGTTCACCCAGGTGGCCGCAGCGGCCCCGGGCGAGATCACTGCAATCGATACCCACTGGATCTGGCAGGACGGCCAGCGCCTGACCAAGCAACCATTGCAGATCGTCGACGGCTTCGTGAAGGTTCCGGCCAAGCCGGGCCTGGGCGTGGATATCGATATGGACGCCGTGGCCAAGGCTCACGAGCTGTACAAGAACATGGGCCTGGGTGCTCGGGATGACGGCGTGGCGATGCAGTATCTGATTCCAGGCTGGAAATTCGATAATAAGAAGCCTTGTCTGGTGCGGTGAGGTTGATGTCGGGGTGAGGGGACCATTCACCCGAGAACCCACCCCCCTGCCCAACGGCGATTGCCAACCCTCACCAACCTCTCTACTGTACGCATACCCAGTAAAGAGGCCCCGCCATGTCCACCGCCCTGCCCCCACGCGGCCGCGGCACTGCCGCCAACCCCCACAATCGCTTCGCCCCCAACCGCTCGGTGGCCGAAGATGATGGCTGGCATCAGGAAGTCCCCCCGACGCAAGGCACCGAGGTCCGCTTCGAAACCGCCAAATCCATCATCACCCGCAACACCTCCCCGGATCTGCCCTTCGATCGCTCCATCAACCCCTACCGCGGCTGCGAGCATGGCTGCATCTACTGCTACGCCCGGCCCAGCCACGCTTATTGGGACATGTCCCCAGGCCTGGATTTCGAAACCCGGCTGATTGCCAAGACCAACGCGGTAGAGCTGTTGGAGCAACAGTTGAGCAAGCGCGGCTATCAGGTGGCACCGGTCAACCTGGGCTCCAACACCGACCCCTATCAACCGATCGAGCGTGAACATCGGCTTACCCGGGGGCTGCTGGAAGTATTGCTGCGCTATCGCCATCCGGTGACCATCGTTACCAAGGGGTCGTTGATCCTGCGCGATCTGGACTTGCTCAGCGCCTTGGCCGAGCAGCGTCTGGTCTCGGTGATGATCAGCCTGACGACCCTGGACGATGAACTCAAACGTATTCTCGAGCCCCGGGCAGCCTCCCCCAAAGCCCGTCTGCGTGCCATTCGGGTCATGCGTGAGGCGGACATTCCGGTCGGGGTGCTGTGCTCGCCGATGATTCCCATGATCAACGACATGGAACTCGAAAGCCTGCTCCGCGAAGCCAAGGCTGCTGGTGCGCTGACCGCCAACTACATGATGCTGCGCCTGCCGCTGGAAGTGGCGCCGCTGTTCGAGGAATGGTTGCAGGCTCACCATCCGCAGCGTGCCGCTCATGTGCTCAGCCTGGTGCGCCAGAGCCGCGGCGGCGAGTTGTACGACAGTCGCTTTGGCGCCCGCATGCGCGGCGAAGGCGTGTTCGCCGATCTGTTGGCGCAGCGCTTCGCCATGGCCATCAAGCGCCACGGCCTGGACCGCCGCGAAGGCTACCACCTGGATTGCACCGCCTTCTGCCCTCCAGGCGCACAGCTCTCATTGCTCTGACCCTCAATCACTGCCCGCATCCAAGCCGACCTATGCCGTATGGATCCACTCCACTCCGGCGCAATCCCCTTCGTATGGATTCACTCCACTCCGGCGCAACCCCCTCCGTCTGGGTTCCCTCCACTCCGGCGCAACCCCTCCGTATGGATTCACTCCACTCCGGCGCAACCCCGCCGTATGGATTCACTCCACTCCGGCGCAATCCCCTCCGTCTGGGTTCCCTCCACTCGGCACAATTCCTGTAGCAGCGGCGTAAGCCGCGTCCTGCCCCAACGCGGTGTACCTGATACACGAAAGGGGGGGTGACGCGGCTTACGCCGCTGCTACAGTGTAGGGAGCGATATTGGTGAACTAGTGCTCATTTGCCATTAGTGGTTATTTGCTACTATTGGATGCTGTAATTAGATGTCTGCAAGTTGCGTCCTAGAGCCTGTCATTCAGTTTCAGTTAAGTTTTGATCGGTACCGTGGTTTGCAAGTGACCCGCAAGTCACGATCCTCCGTAAATCAGCTCATCTAGTCATAAGCTGTAAGAATTTTTACCCGGTAAAATGGGAACTTTCCTAAATCCGTCAAAGAGGATTAAACATGACCGACAAGGACACCAGCACTCACGCTGAAAGCGCAGACGAGGCGCTCAAGGCCATCGTTGACGGCTTTCTGCACTTCCATCACGACGTCTTCCCGCAGCAGGAAGAGCTGTTCAAGAAACTCGCTACCGCGCAGAAGCCGCGAGCGATGTTCATCACCTGCGCCGACTCGCGTATCGTCCCCGAATTGATCACCCAGAGCTCGCCCGGCGACCTGTTCGTCACCCGTAACGTCGGCAACGTGGTACCGCCCTACGGCCAGATGAACGGTGGCGTTTCCACAGCGCTGGAGTACGCCATTCTGGCGTTGGGTGTACAGCACGTGATCGTCTGCGGCCACTCCGACTGTGGCGCGATGCGCGCCGTGCTCAATCCCGGTTCCCTGGAAAAGATGCCCACCGTCAAGGCCTGGCTGCGTCATTCCGAAGTGGCCAAGACCGTGGTCCAGGACAACTGCAACTGCGCCAACGAGCACGAGAGCATGAAGGTGCTCACCGAAGAGAACGTGATCTCCCAGCTGCAACACTTGCGTACCCACCCCTCGGTGGCCTCGCGCATGGCGGCCGGCCAGCTGTTCATTCACGGCTGGATCTACAACATCGAAACCAGCGAAATCAAAGCCTATGACGCCGAGCAAGATCGGTTTCTGCCGCTGAGCAGTACCGGTCCGACCCCTAGCGCTACCCCAAGAGGGCGTTTCTAGAGCCCGCGCACGTCATTTGACGAGGCCTTGCCCATAGCCGCTTTTCGATAACAACAACAACGACTCCCATCCGTGCTGGATGAACTTCGAGCCTGGCAGCCAGTGGCTGCTCGGCCAGAATTCGTTCGGGCAGGCACGTTGTCGTCCATCGAAAACCGAGTGCGGGTTCGGCCTGAATGTTTTCAGGAGATCGAACATGAATATCGCGCAGATGAAAGCGGTGTTGCCGCGGGAGCTGCTGGCCTCGGTGGTGGTGTTTCTGGTGGCCCTGCCCTTGTGCATGGGTATCGCCATCGCCTCGGGCATGCCACCGGCCAAAGGGCTGATCACGGGTATCGTCGGCGGCATCGTGGTGGGCTTTCTGGCAGGCTCGCCCTTGCAGGTCAGTGGTCCGGCCGCGGGCTTGGCTGTGCTGGTATTCGAACTGGTGCGCCAGCACGGCATGGCCATGCTCGGGCCGATCCTGTTGCTGGCAGGCTTGCTGCAGCTGCTGGCCGGGCGTTTCAAGCTCGGCTGCTGGTTCCGGGTCACTGCCCCCGCCGTGGTCTACGGCATGCTCGCCGGCATCGGCGTATTGATCGTGTTGTCCCAGGTGCATGTGATGCTCGACAAGGCACCGCAGCCCTCCGGCATGAGCAACTTGATCGAATTCCCCGGCGCGGTGGCCGAGGCCTTGCCTACAGTGGGCGGCGGACTGGGCTGGCAGGCCGGCATGCTCGGCCTGCTGACCATCGCCGTGATGTATGGCTGGGAAAAGTTGCGCCCGCAAAAGCTGCGCTTCGTGCCGGGTGCACTGTTGGGTGTGGGGTTGGCTACCGGCTTGAGTCTGATCTTCTCCATGCCGGTCAAACGGGTTGAAGTCCCGGCCAACCTCACCGAAGCCATCGACTGGCTGCGCCCGGCGGACCTGATGAACCTGGCAGATCCAACGCTGCTGATCGCGGCCATTGCCGTGGCATTCATCGCCAGCGCCGAGACCTTGCTGTCTGCCGCAGCGGTAGACCGCATGCATAACGGCCAGCGTTCGGACTTCGACCGCGAGCTGTCGGCGCAGGGCGTGGGCAATATGCTGTGCGGTATCCTGGGCGCGTTGCCCATGACTGGCGTCATCGTACGCAGCTCGGCCAATGTTCAGGCCGGTGCGCAGACGCGTATGTCGGCAATCTTCCACGGCATCTGGCTGCTGGGCTTCGTGGTGCTGCTGTCCAGCCTGCTGCAAAGCATTCCGGTGGCAAGCCTGGCCGGTGTGCTGGTATTTACCGGGGTCAAACTGGTGGACTTCAAGGCGTTCAAGGGGCTGGGCCGATATGGCCGCATGCCGATGTTCACCTATGCGGCCACCGCCTTGGCCATCGTCTTTACCGACCTGCTGACGGGTGTGCTGCTGGGCTTTGCGCTGACCCTGCTCAAGTTGGCGTTGAAGGCGGCGCGGCTGAAAATCACGCTGATTGAAACGGCACCCAAGGAAGTCGAGCTGCGCATGGTGGGTTCGGCGACCTTTCTCAAGGTGCCGGCGCTGACCAAGGTGCTGGCAACCATTCCCGAGGGCACCACGGTGTATGTACCGCTGGGCGGTTTGAGCTACATCGACCATTCCTGCCTGGAGCTGCTGGAAGATTGGGGCCGTGCAAACCAGAGCAAGGGGTCGCGGATGATCATCGAGAGTCGCGGGTTGAAGCGACGGATCGAAGGGCAGCTGCGAACTTCGGCGGGGTTTGGGACATAGGGTTGGTTTAGGGGTTGGGGATTGGGCTGGGGTGAGGGGACCATTCACCGCAGATCTACCTCACCGCTCCGAACCCAGCTCCAACCCAATCCCAACCGCCGAGACATGCACGGCCACTTCTTCCAGCCCTCTCCCTGGGGGAGAGGGAGCCGATCACCGCCAGTCGCAACACCGCGTACTGGCTTTTGCTCCCTCTCCCTCAGGGAGAGGGCTGGGGTGAGGGGACCATTCACCGCAGATCCCACCCCCACCTCACCGCTCCGAACCCAACTCCAACCCAATCCCCAACCGCCGTGACATGCACGGCCACTTCTTCCAGGCCTCCCCCGTCTCAGGGCTGGTGAGCTTGTCACGATAAGCCTCCACCGACTCCTTCTCGAAGCTCTCTTCGTTGAGCATCTCGTCCACCGAACGGTGCACCGCCTCGTCCAGTTGATTGGCAAATGCTTCGCCTATCAGCTGATGGGCAATCAGGTTGGCCACGGTCATATCCAGCGGAATCAGTGGCTGGCCAAAGTGACGGATGTACAGATCATTCACCTCCTCGACCAGCCGGTGCGCCAGGTAGGCCTCGTCCAGCAAGCTGTCCAGGCCTTCGTGGCCAGCCATGATCGACGGCGGCGCGAGGAAGTAGTCCTCGGCGATCTTCAGCACGGGCTGGATCTGCGATTCAATCCCAGCCTCGCGGGCCACCTCACTGGCCGCATCCAGCAGCTCCGGCACTTCTTCGATGTAGGCGCTGACAAAGCGCCACAGTGCGGCGCTGCCCTCACTGTCGGGCACGTCGATGGCACGGTGTAGATGGGGCAGCTGTTGTTCCAGCAGTTTATGCAGGTGGCCTGTGGCGGCCTCGTGTTCGTTGGCACGTTGGATCTGCTCGCGCAATGCGGCGGTGGTCATGAAGGCTCCAGGTGGGGTGTCACAAAATTGAAGTGGGAACGATAGCTGGCCCACAGGGAAGGCTAAGACGCGTTTGGCATAGCGACGACACATTTAATACCCAACCCGCCGCACAGCTCGCACCAAACCGTAGCAGCGGCGTAAGCCGCGTCCCATGCCCCACCCCCCCTCACAGCATTGGCAGCGACCCGCGACGCGGCTTACGCCGCTGCTACGTTGCGGGTGGTCGCAGCTTGCCTATACTCGCCTTAGTAGCATGCAAGCCGATGGTCCCGACTGCCTGGCAGCGAAGGCCCCGGCCGCCGAAGCCTGTATCTCGACAGCCGCTCCCTTAGCCGCAGGCGCCCAGCCTGGGGAATAAGAATAACAAGGGGAACCCGCAATGACGCGACATCCACGAGCCTGGATGGGCCTCATGTTGTGGTTGACGGTCTGTCAGGCCCACGGGGCCTGGACGGTGAACATGGCGCCGGGCGCGACAGAGGTCAGCCACAAGGTCTTCGACCTGCACATGATCATCTTCTGGATCTGTGTGGTGATCGGCGTCGTGGTGTTTGGTGCCATGTTCTGGTCCATGTACCGCCACCGTCGTGCACCTGGCCGGCAAGCCGCGCACTTTCACGAAAACACCACGGTGGAAATTCTCTGGACGGTGGTGCCGTTGCTGATCCTGGTGGCCATGGCCATTCCTGCCACACGCACCTTGCTCGAGATCTACGACAGCAGCGAATCGGACCTGGACATCCAGGTCACCGGCTACCAGTGGAAATGGCACTACAAATACCTGGGCCAGGACGTGGAGTTTTTCAGCAACCTGGCGACCCCTGCCGAGCAGATCAACAACCAAGCCCCCAAAGACGAGCACTACCTGCTCGAGGTCGACAAACCGCTGGTGCTGCCCGTGGGCGCCAAGATTCGTTTTCTGGTGACTGCCGCCGACGTCATCCATTCCTGGTGGATGCCCGCCTTCGCGGTCAAGCGCGATGCCATCCCGGGCTTCGTCAACGAGGCCTGGACCCGGGTCGAGAAGCCCGGCATCTACCGCGGTCAATGCACCGAACTGTGCGGCAAGGACCACGGCTTCATGCCTATCGTGGTGGACGTCCGCAGCCGGTCCGACTTCGACACCTGGCTGGCCGAGCGCAAGGCTGAAAGCGCCCAGCTCAAGGAACTGACCAGCAAGGAGTGGACCCTGCAGGAGCTGGTCGAGCGCGGCGACAAGGTCTACCACACCACGTGCGTGGCGTGTCACCAGGCCGAAGGCCAGGGGTTGCCGCCCATGTTCCCGGCGCTCAAGGGCTCGAAGATCGCCACCGGTCCGCTCAAGGACCACCTGAACATCGTTTTCCACGGCAAGCCGGGCACGGCAATGGCCGCCTTCGGCAAACAGCTGTCGGAAGTCGACCTCGCCGCGGTGGTGACCTACGAGCGCAATGCCTGGGGCAACAACAAGGGCGACATGCTCACCCCCAAAGACGTGCTGGAACTGAAACAGGCCGAGGCTCGATGAGCCGCTGCCCGGGAGACAGGACATGAGTGCAGTCATCGACGACCACAGCAACCAGGGCGAGCATGCCCACGGTCCGGCCAAAGGCCTGATGCGTTGGGTGCTGACCACCAATCACAAGGACATCGGCACCCTTTACCTGTGGTTCAGCTTCTGCATGTTCCTGCTCGGCGGCTCGTTTGCCATGGTGATCCGCGCCGAGCTGTTCCAACCGGGTCTGCAGATCGTCGAGCCGGCGTTCTTCAATCAGATGACCACCATGCACGGCCTGGTGATGGTGTTCGGCGCGGTGATGCCGGCCTTCGTCGGCCTGGCCAACTGGATGATCCCGCTGATGATCGGCGCGCCGGACATGGCCCTGCCGCGCATGAACAACTTCAGTTTCTGGCTGCTGCCCGCCGCGTTCCTGCTGCTGGTCTCGACCTTGTTCATGCCCGGTGGCGGTCCCAATTTCGGCTGGACCTTCTATGCGCCGCTGTCCACCACCTACGCGCCGGCCAGTGTGACCTTCTTCATCTTTGCCATCCACATCATGGGCATCAGTTCGATCATGGGGGCGATCAATGTGATCGCCACCATCCTCAACCTGCGCGCTCCGGGCATGACCCTGATGAAAATGCCGCTGTTCGTCTGGACTTGGTTGATCACCGCCTTCCTGTTGATCGCGGTAATGCCGGTGCTGGCGGGCTGCGTGACCATGATGCTGATGGATATCCATTTTGGCACCAGCTTCTTCAGCGCCGCCGGCGGTGGCGATCCGGTGCTGTTCCAGCATGTGTTCTGGTTCTTCGGCCATCCGGAGGTGTACATCATGATCCTGCCCGCCTTCGGCGCGGTCAGCTCGATCATTCCGGCGTTCTCGCGCAAACCGCTGTTCGGCTATACCTCCATGGTCTACGCCACCGCCGCCATCGCTTTTTTGTCGTTCATCGTCTGGGCGCACCACATGTTCGTGGTAGGCATTCCGATCGTCGGCGAGCTGTTCTTCATGTACGCCACCATGCTGATCGCGGTGCCCACCGGGGTGAAAGTGTTCAACTGGGTGAGCACCATGTGGCAGGGCTCGTTGACCTTCGAAACGCCGATGCTGTTCGCCATCGCCTTTGTCATCCTGTTCACCATCGGCGGTTTTTCCGGATTGATGCTGGCCATCGCGCCATCGGATTTCCAGTACCACGACACCTACTTCGTGGTGGCGCACTTCCACTACGTGTTGGTGCCAGGGGCCATCTTCGGCATCTTTGCCTCGGCCTATTACTGGCTGCCGAAGTGGACCGGCCACATGGTCGACGAAACCTTGGGCAAGCTGCATTTCTGGCTGTCGTTCGTGGGCATGAACATGGCCTTCTTCCCCATGCATTTCGTCGGCCTGGCCGGCATGCCGCGGCGGGTGCCGGACTACAACCTGCAGTTCGCCAACTTCAACATGGTGTCCTCGATCGGCGCCTTCACCTTCGGTGCCACGCAGATCTTCTTCCTGTTCATCGTCATCAAGACCATCCGCGGCGGCGTGCCAGCACCCGCCAAGCCCTGGGACGGGGCCGAGGGCCTGGAGTGGTCGGTGCCTTCCCCGGCGCCCTATCACACCTTCACCACGCCGCCGGAGGTGGACTGACATGGCGCTCAAATCGCTGGTCACCCGGTTGCTGATGCTGGCCGTGCTCATGTTCGCCTTTGGCTTCGCCCTGGTGCCCCTGTACGACGTGATGTGCAAGGCGTTCGGCATCAATGGCAAGACCGGCGGGCCCTATGAGGGCAGCCAGGTGGTGGACCAGAGCCGTGAGGTACGGGTGCAGTTCATGTCCACCAACGCCATCGACATGGTCTGGGATTTTCATCCACGTGCCGATCAGGTCCAGGTGCATCCGGGGCAGGTGACCGAGATGATCTTTACCGCACGCAATCCCACCGATCAGGTGATGAAGGCCCAGGCGGTGCCCAGCATCAGCCCTGCCGAAGCGGCGGCGTATTTTCACAAGACCGAATGTTTTTGTTTCACCCAACAGGTGTTGCAGCCAGGCGAGCGGATCGAGATGCCGGTGCGCTTCATCGTTGATCGAGACTTGCCCAGTGACGTCCGGCACCTGACGTTGGCGTACACGCTGTTCGATATCACCGGGCGATGAGTGTTGTGTTGGCTGTGCCGGCGTCTTCGCGGCTGTACGCCGCTCCTACAGGTCAGGTGCCTTTTGTAGGAGCGGCGTGCAGCCGCGAAGGGGCCGGAAAGTGCACACCCGTACCCCCAGGAGAACACCCCTAATGGCCACCCCCCAGCAATACTACGTCCCGGCCCAGAGCAAATGGCCGATCATCGCCACGGTCGGCCTGCTGGTGACCTTCTTCGGCCTGGGCACCTGGTTCAATGACCTCAAGGCCGGGCACTCCGCCTCCCATGGCCCGTGGATCTTCTTCGCCGGGGCGCTGGTGATCGCCTACATGATGTTCGGCTGGTTCGGTGCCGTCATCAGGGAAAGCCGCGCCGGCCTCTACAGTCCACAGCTGGACCGTTCCTTTCGCTGGGGCATGGGCTGGTTCATCTTTTCCGAAGTGATGTTCTTCGTCGCCTTCTTCGGCGTGCTGTTCTACGTGCGCATGTGGGCCGGGCCCTGGCTGGCGGGCGAAGGTTCGAAGGGTGTTGCGCACATGCTGTGGCCGAATTTCGAATATGCCTGGCCGCTGCTGCACACCCCGGACCCGAAACTGTTTCCGCCACCCCAGGGCACCATCGACCCCTGGCATCTGCCACTGATCAACACTGCGCTGCTGGTCAGCTCCAGTGTCACCATCACCTTTGCCCACCACGCCTTGCGCAAGGGCCATCGCACCCCGCTGAAACTGTGGCTGGCGGCGACTATCGGGCTGGGGCTGTGTTTCCTGGCCTTGCAAGCGTTCGAGTACCGGGAGGCCTATCACGAGCTGGGGCTGACCTTGGGCTCGGGGATCTACGGCGCCACGTTCTTCATGCTCACCGGCTTTCACGGTGCCCACGTCACCATGGGCACGCTGATTCTGATCGTGATGCTGGTGCGCATCCTGCGAGGGCATTTCAGCGCCGACAAGCATTTCGGCTTCGAAGCGGCGAGTTGGTACTGGCACTTCGTCGATGTGGTATGGGTCGGGCTGTTCATCTTTGTGTATGTCATCTAATGCGCCAGCCAGGGCGCGTGGGACACCAGCTGGCCGCTGTAGAAACCCCAGGCGACCAGCGCCAGGGTCGTCACCGCCAGGGTGACGCGTACCGTAAGCGCGGTGATCAGGCGATTGGACTGGCTGTCGTCCTTGATCAGGAAGAACAGCCCGCTGAACAGGCTGGCCACGGTAGCCAGCAGCATCAGCACGATGGCGATCTTGAGCATGGCACAGGTCCTGGAAATGAAGCGTGGGAGGGAGGGCACATGAGCATAAGCATAGCGTCGCCAGCGCCGGCCCCATCGCGGGCAGAGCCCGCTCCCACAGGGTATGCAGCGCCATCGCGGGCAGAGCATGCTTCTACAGGGTCTGCGGTGCCATCGCGGGCAGAGCCTGCTTCTAGAGGGTCTTTGTCGCTGCGATATCCTGTGGGAGCGGGTTCTACCCGCGATGGGGCCGGACCTGCAAACGCCAGAGGCAGGCCAGCATGAAGCCCTTGCGCCCCCGCCTCGCCCCTACCCTGGTCCTGCTGGTGCTGCTGCCCCTGATGATCACCCTCGGCTTCTGGCAACTGGACCGCGGCACGCAGAAGCAGCAACTGCTGGACACCTGGGCTGCTCACCGCGAAGCCGCGCCCATGCTCGGCACCGATCTGAGCACCCTGCCCGACCCCGACTTTCGTCGCGTCACACTGCGCGGCACCTTTGACCCTGATCACACCCTGCTGCTGGACAACCGCCAGCGCGACGGCCAGGTCGGAATCGAATTGCTGCAGCCCTTTCACGACCAGCCCAGTGGCCTGTGGGTCCTGATCAACCGCGGTTGGCTGCCCTGGCCGGATCGCCGCACGCCGCCCACCTACACCACACCGCGCCAGCCCTTGACCCTTCAGGCCTGGATCTACGTTGCGCCAGGTAGCGCTTTTCAGCTCGGCGACACCACCCCTACCGGGCAATGGCCGCGCCTGGTCACGGCCGTAGAACCGGCGACGCTCTGGACTCAGCTCGGCCGTACCGGCTTTGTCCAGGAGTTGCGTCTGGACCCAGGCCCTGCCGCTTACCGGCTGGACTGGCCGGTGGTCAACATGGGCCCGGAAAAACACCTCGGCTATGCCGTGCAGTGGTTCGCCATGTCCAGCGTCCTGGTGGTGCTGTACCTCTACCTCGCGTGGCACGACTACAAAAAGGAGACCCCCCATGGGCGTGGCACTGAACCCGCTGAACGCACCTGACCCGGCCCGGCGCCGCCGCGGCCGTCTGCAACTGCTGCTGATCCTGGCCGTTGCAGTCGGACCGATGGTGTTGGCGACCTTCATGTACAAATTCCAGTTCTGGGTCCCGGACGGGCGCAGCTACCACGGGCAGATGATCGGCAACGGCATGAGCCGCGAACAGCTCGGCGTGCAGGCCGACGAACAGCGCTGGCAGTTGCTGGTCACCGCACCGGCGCAATGCGCTCAGCAATGCCAGCAGCTGGTGTACCTGGCCCGGCAGATTCAGGTCGGCCTGGGCCGCGATGCATCGCGGGCCAGCCATGCCTTGGCAGCCGCCGAACCCCTGGCCGCCGATTATCAGGCACTGCTGTCCCGTGAGTACCCGCGCCTGCAGCGCCTGGGCCTGGATATCGGCCGGTATCGATCACAGACGCCCGGCCTGCATGAGCCCCAGCTCTGGATCGTCGACCCCCATGGCAACCTGGTGCTGCGCTACGACGCAACGGTCAAGGGCAAGGATCTGCTCAACGACATGCGCCACCTGCTCAAGCTGTCCAACATCGGCTAGGGGAATGGGATGAGCAAGCCAGGCTATCGTCTCGCGCTGTTCGCTACCGTGCTGGCGCTGCTGGTGGTGCTGCTGGGCGCCTACACACGGTTGACTCACGCCGGGTTGGGATGTCCCGACTGGCCAGGATGCTTCGGCTATTTCAGCGTGCCCAGGACCGAGCTGCAACTGGCCCATGCGCAGCTGCGTTTCCCGGACCAGCCGGTGCTGAGCCATCACGGCTGGAACGAAATGATCCATCGCTATTTCGCTGGCGCTCTGGCACTGCTGATCGGCGTGCTGGCCGTTCAGGCGCTTCGTCTGCATGGCCAGCCTGGGCAGCCGTTCCGCTTGCCCATGCTGCTGCTCAACGTGGTCATGGCCCAGGCGGCATTCGGTTGGTGGACAGTCGCCCTGAAGCTTTGGCCGCAAGTGGTGACGTCCCATCTACTGGGCGGCTTCACCACATTGAGCCTGTTGTTCCTGCTCACCCTCCGGCTGTCCGGCCAACTGCCCGCCCTGACCCGATTGCCCAGACGCCTGCGCCTGTGGGCGCGGGTCGGGCTGGTGCTGGTGATCGGGCAAATCGCCTTGGGCGGCTGGGTCAGCGCCAACTATGCTGCCTATGCCTGCCTCGACCTGCCCACCTGCCACGGTCAATGGATACCGCCCATGGATTTCGCCAACGGCTTTCACCTGACCCAACACATCGGCCCCAGTTACCTGGGCGGCCAATTGGGCAGTGAGGCGCGCACGGCCATCCACTTCACCCACAGGGTAGGCGCGGTTACGGTGAGCCTGAGCCTGCTGGCGCTGGCCTGGCAACTGCGCCGGGCGGGCCTTGGCAGGCTGGCCGGGTTGCTGCTGGGGGCGTTGGGGTTGCAGGTGGGGCTGGGCCTGAGCAATGTGCTGTTCGGCCTGCCGCTGGTGGTGGCTGTGGCGCATAACCTGGGCGGGGCGGTGTTGCTGCTGGTGATGGTGTGGGTGAATTATCGGGTTCGGGTGCCGAGGACGGGATTCGTGCTGGACGATGGCGCTGCTGCTGACGCTGATCGCCTCCCCCTGCCCCAGGGCCATACGGCGGCCCGGGAGGGTTGGAGTGAGGGGACCCTGCAACGTCCATCCCGAGGCCCCACCCCATGACCCCCTCCCACGCCCTCGCCCAACCTTTGTGGCGCGACTACCTGGAGCTCACCAAACCCAAGGTCGTCCTGCTCATGCTGATCACCTCCCTGATCGGCATGTTGCTGGCCACCCCGGCCTGGGTGCCGTGGCCGGTGCTGCTGTTCGGCAACCTGGGCATCGGCCTTTGCGCTGCGGGCGCCGCCGTGGTCAACCACGTGGTCGACCGGCGCATCGATGCCCTGATGGCGCGGACCCACAAGCGCCCGATCGCCGAAGGCCGGGTCGCGCCCACGGCGGCGCTCGTGTTCGCCCTGTTGCTGGCGCTGGCTGGCCAGAGCGTGCTGCTGGCCTTCACCAACCCCCTTTGCGCGTGGCTGACCCTGGCCTCGCTGCTGGGCTATGCCGTGATCTACACCGGCTTTCTCAAGCGCGCCACGCCCCAGAACATCGTCATCGGCGGTCTGGCCGGTGCCGCGCCGCCCCTGCTGGGCTGGGTTGCCGTGACCGGCCAGCTCGGCGCCGAACCGTTGCTGCTGGTGCTCATTATCTTCACCTGGACGCCGCCGCATTTCTGGGCGCTGGCCATCCACCGCAAGCTCGAATACGCCAAGGCCGATATCCCCATGCTGCCGGTGACCCACGGCGAGGCCTACACCAAGCTGCATATCCTGCTGTATACCTTTGCCCTGCTGGCGGTCAGCCTGTTGCCGTTCGTGATCCGCATGAGCGGTCTGGTCTATCTGGTCTGTGCCCTGGTACTGGGGCTGCGCTTCCTGCATTGGGCCTGGGTGTTGTACCGTGGCGCGCAACCCCATGCGGCGATCGCCACGTTCAAGTACTCGATCTGGTACCTGTTCCTGCTGTTCATCGCCCTGCTGGTCGATCACTATCTGCCGCTGACGTTATGAGCCTATGACCCGAGTCCAGAAAACCGTCTTCATTCTCGCTGCCATCGTGGCCCTGATCCTGGGCCTGACCGTCAACAAGGTGCTCAGCGAGCGCCACAGTGCCGACAATGTCGCCCTGATCGATGCTGGCATCATCCTCTTGCCCCAGAGCCGCGCGGTGCCCCCGGTGCAGATGACCGACCAGGATGGCAACACCGTGGCCATGGATCAGCTCAAAGGCAAATGGTCGTTGCTGTTCTTCGGCTACACCTTCTGCCCGGACATCTGCCCCACTACCCTGGCCAACCTGCGGGATGTACAGAACCAGCTGCCGGAGGCCACCCGTGAGCGCCTGCAGGTGGTGCTGATCAGTGTCGATCCGAACCGCGACACACCCGCCCAGCTCAAGCAGTACCTGGGCTATTTCAAGTCGAATTTCACCGGTCTGGTGGCCTCGGTGGAGACCTTGGAGACACTGGCCAAAGGCATCAGCATCCCGTTCATCCCGGCAGATACCCGCAAGCCGAACTACCTGGTGGAACACAGCGCTAATCTGGCCTTGATCGGCCCGGATGGGCGACAGCGGGGGTTTGTGCGGGGGCCGGTGAATAACCAGAAGATGGTGGCGCAGTTGCCAGGATTGGTCAGGGGCGATTAGGTTCCGGGAGCGGAAGCCGACCGCGTACTGCTTTTAGCCTCCTCTCCCTCAGGGAAAGGTCTGGGGTGAGGGGACCCTTCACCCCAGATCCCCCCAAAAAACCATCAGAACGCCGGCAACACCGCGCCTTTGTACTTGTCGATAATGAACTGCTTCAACTCAGGGCTGTGCAGGGCCGCCGCCAGCTTCTGCATGGCTGGCGAATCCTTGTTGTCCGGGCGCGACACCAGGATGTTCACATACGGCGAGTCATTGCCCTCGATGAACAGCGCATCCTTGGACGGATCCAGCTTGGCCTCCAGCGCATAGTTGGTATTGATCAGCGCCAGGTCCACCTGCGTCAGCACCCGCGGAATGGTGGCCGCTTCCAGCTCACGAATCTTCAGTTCCTTGGGGTTCTCGACGATGTCCTTGGTGGTTGCCAGGATATCGCTCTGGTCCTTCAAGCGGATCAGGCCGTGCTTTTGCAGCAGCAACAGCGCGCGACCACCATTGGTGGCGTCGTTGGGAATGACCACATTGGCGCCATTGCCCAGCTCGCTCAGCGCCTTGATCTTGCTGGAATAGCCGCCCAATGGCTCCAGGTGCACGCCGGTCACGGCGACCAGATCAGTGCCCTTGCCCTTGTTGAACTCGTCCAGGTACGGCTGGTGCTGGAAGAAATTGGCGTCCATGGCTTTCTGGGCAACCTGCACGTTGGGCTGGATGTAGTCGGTGAACACCTTGATGTTCAGGTCCACGCCTTCGGCGGCCAGTTGCGGCTTCACGAATTCGAGGATTTCGGCATGAGGCACGGCGGTGGCAGCCACGGTGAGGCTTTCGTTGGCGTGGGCAGACAGCGCGGCGACGGCGGCAAAGGCGGCCAGTAATCGTTTCATATGGAGTTTCCTTGTCGGGGCCCTGACGGGCCCAACCGGTGATTATTTGCGGGAAAAGTGCACGACCAGCCGGTCGCCGATCATCTGCAACAGTTGGACCATCAAAATCAGGATAATCACCGTGACGTACATCACGTTGTCCTGAAAACGCTGGTAACCGTAGCGGATGGCCAGGTCGCCGAGGCCGCCCGCGCCGACCACGCCGGCCATCGCGGTATAGGACACCAGGGTGATGGTGGTCACGGTCACGGCGGCGATGATGCCGGGCATGGCTTCGGGCAACAGTGCCCGGCTGATGATCTGTCGGGTGCTGGCGCCCATGGCCTGGGTGGCCTCGATGATGCCGCGGTCGACTTCACGCAGGGCGGTTTCCACCAGGCGCGCGAAGAACGGCACCGTACCGATCACCAGTGGCGGAATGGCGCCCGGAACGCCCAGCGACGTGCCCACCAGCACGACGGTGGTGGGGATCAGCAGAATGATCAGGATGATGAACGGCAGCGAGCGCACCACGTTGACGACGAACGACAACAGGGCGTACAGCCGCGGCTTCTCAAACATTTGCCGTGGCCCGGTGAGGAACAGCAGCACGCCCAGCGGCAGACCCAGTACCACGGTGAACAGCAGCGATGCACCCAGCATGATCAAGGTGTCGAGGGTCGCTTGCCAGATTTCGCTCCAGTCCACGGTGGCGAAGAAATTGATCAGTTCCATCAGCGCAGCACCTCCATGTGAACGTCTGCCGCAGTGAAGCGGGCGAATGCGGCGTCCATGTCACCACCGGTGATGGCCAGGGTCAGCTGCCCGTAGGGGGTGTCCTTGATGCGGTCGATACGCCCGGCCAGGATGCTGTAATCCACGCCGGTCTCACGGGCCACGGTGCCCAGCAGCGGTGCGTAAGTGGCATCGCCCTGGAACGTCAGGCGCACGATACGGCCGGCGACGTGGGCGAAGTCGTCACGCTGCTCTTTCTCGTCGACCTGTTCGTGTTCCTGGACGAAGCGCTTGGTGGTGGGGTGTTGCGGGTGCAGGAACACATCGGCCACCGAGCCCTGCTCGACGATCACGCCGGCATCCATGACTGCCACCTGATCGCAGACGCGGCGGATCACGTCCATTTCATGGGTGATCAGCACGATGGTCAGCTTCAGTTCACGGTTGATCTCGGCCAGCAGTTGCAGCACCGAAGCGGTGGTCTGCGGGTCCAGCGCGCTGGTCGCTTCGTCGCACAGCAGGATCTTGGGGTTGGTCGACAGCGCGCGGGCGATGCCCACCCGCTGCTTCTGCCCACCGGAGAGCTGAGCGGGGTATTTTTTCGCATGGTCGGCCAGGCCTACCCGCGCAAGCAGTTCGGCCACGCGCTGGTCGATCTCCCGGCGTGACAGCTTGCCGGCCAGGCTCAGGGGCATGGCGACGTTGTCGGCAACGGTCTTGGACGCCAGCAGATTGAAGTGCTGGAAAATCATCCCGACCTGTTGGCGGAAGCCCCGCAAGGCATCGGCATCGAACGCGGTGACATCTTCACCGTCGACGATGATGGTGCCGCCGCTGGGGTTCTCCAGGCGATTGATCAGGCGCAGCAGGGTACTTTTCCCTGCGCCGGAATGGCCTATGAGGCCGAACACCTGGCCTGCCGGCACACTCAGGCGAGTGGGGTGCAGTGCCGGGATTTCCCTACCGGCCACGCGGTAGGTCTTGTGGACATCTTGAAACTCGATCACGTAGCGAACCTTGTGGGGCGCATGAATAAGGGGGCAGCGGATAGCCGGGCGCGCATTTTAGCCTAGCCGTTTAGAGGTTCTTAGCATTTATTTCGTCACCCACCTTCGTTTTGGCGATAACGCGACTAAAGGTCGCTGCCCGCTCCATCCGGCGTGTCGATTCAAAATAAAAGGAACGTCCATTCAATTCGTCCGGTCATCTCATAAGTATCCCCGGCCCATGCCTGCCGTGATCAGGCGAGGGTACGTATCCAAGTCCGCCGAACGGACAGCCGTGAATCAAGGAGTTTAGGCCCGATGAGCAACAAGACACCCACTACCGGCAAGAGCGAAGCCGCCGGCACCGACACGCCGGACCGCCAGAACAGCAACGCCAAGATCGAAGCCCTGGAGCAATTCCGCTCCGACGGCACTGGCCAAGCGCTGCGCACCAACCATGGCGTGAAAATCAGCGACAATCAGAACACCCTGAAGGTTGGAGCACGCGGGCCGTCGCTGCTCGAAGACTTCATCATGCGTGAGAAGATCACCCACTTCGACCACGAGCGCATTCCTGAGCGTATCGTCCATGCCCGTGGCACGGCGGCCCATGGTTTCTTCGAAACCTATGAAAGCCATGCGGCGCTGACCAAGGCCGGTTTCCTTCAGGACCCGGGCAAGCAGACCCCGGTCTTCGTGCGTTTCTCCACTGTGCAGGGCCCACGTGGCTCGGGTGACACGGTACGTGACGTGCGCGGTTTTGCCGTCAAGTTCTACACCGACGAAGGCAACTTCGACCTGGTGGGCAACAACATGCCGGTATTTTTCATTCAGGACGCCATCAAGTTCCCGGACTTCGTGCATGCGGTGAAGCCCGAGCCTCACAACGAAATCCCTACCGGCGGTTCGGCGCACGACACCTTCTGGGACTTCGTCTCGCTGGTGCCTGAGTCGGCGCACATGGTGCTGTGGACCATGTCTGACCGGGCTATCCCGAAAAGCCTGCGCACCATGCAGGGTTTCGGCATCCACACCTTCCGTTTCGTCAACGGCGAAGGCAAGGGGACGTTCGTCAAGTTCCACTGGAAGCCGAAGTTCGGCACCTGCTCGCTGGTGTGGGACGAAGCGCAGAAGCTGGCCGGCAAGGACACCGATTTCCACCGCCGCGACCTGTGGGAATCCATCGAGATGGGTGACTACCCCGAGTGGGAACTGGGCGTACAGATCGTCCCGGAAGAAGACGAGCACAAGTTCGAATTCGACCTGCTCGACCCCACCAAGATCATTCCGGAAGAGCTGGTGCCGGTGACCCCGTTGGGCCGTATGGTGCTCAACCGCAACCCGGACAACTACTTCGCGGAAACCGAGCAGGTTGCGTTCTGCCCTGGCCACATCGTGCCGGGCATCGACTTCTCCAACGATCCATTGCTGCAAGGTCGTCTGTTCTCGTACACCGACACCCAGATCAGCCGTCTGGGCGGTCCGAACTTCCACGAGATCCCGATCAACCGTCCTGTCGCGCCGAACCACAACGGTCAACGTGATGCTCAGCACCGCACCACCATCGACAAGGGTCGTGCGTCCTACGAGCCCAACTCGATTGATGGCGGCTGGCCCAAGGAAACCCCACCAGGCCCGGTGGATGGCGGTTTCGAAACCTATCCGGAGCGCATCGAGGCGCACAAGGTGCGTGAGCGCAGCGAATCGTTCGCCGATCACTTCTCCCAAGCCACGCTGTTCTTCAACAGCATGAGCCATGCCGAGAAGGAGCACATCATTTCGGCCTATAGCTTCGAGCTGGGCAAGGTGGATCGCGAGTACATCCGTGCCCGTCAGGTCAACGAAATCCTGGCCAACATCGATCTGGAACTGGCTTCCCGCGTGGCTGCCAACCTGGGTCTGCCGGCGCCGAAAAAAGGTACGGTATCGGTCAAGCCTTCGTCGCTGAAGGAATCGCCGGCGCTGAGCCAGATGAACCTGTTGTCCGGCGATATCAAGAGCCGCAAGGTTGCGATTCTGGTGGCCAACGGTGTGGACAGCAAGGCCATCGATGCGCTGAAGAAAGCCCTGACCGCCGAAGGCGCTCACGCCAAGGTGCTGGGCCCTACCAGTGCACCGGTCACGACCGCCGACGGCAAGTCGCTGCCGGTGGATGCATCAGCCGAAGGCCTGCCATCGGTGGCGTTCGATGCCGTGTGGGTGCCGGGTGGTGCTGATTCGGTGAAAGCGTTGAGCACTGACGGCGTGGCGCTGCACTACCTGCTCGAGGCGTACAAGCACCTCAAGGCGATCGGTATCAGCAAGGATGCCAAGCCGCTGCTCGATGCGTTGCGTCTGCAGGAAGATGCCGGGTTGCTGGTGGGCGACGATGACAAGACCATCAAGGCCTTCATCGCCGCCATTGCCCAGCACCGGGTATGGGATCGTGAGCCGGCGGCCAAGGCCATCCCGGCTTAACGGCGCGGTATAAGCACTACCTGAGTCGGCTGTCCGTGTACTACACGGCGGCCGACTTTCAGTTGCATCTCCGGCAACTGTTCGCTCACTCGATCCTTGAGCAGGTCTGCCAGGCGGCGATACTCGCCCGGCTGGGCAACCTGAACGATCACATCACACTGGAAATGCACGACGTCGGTAGCGATATCGTCCATCTGTGCGCGTAACTGCGGTGCGCTGTGCATCTTCAGCGGTACGTATGAAATGCTCGCGTCAGGGTCCAGCACCAGCGCCTTGGGCCGGGCTTCGGCTGCCTTGAGTGCGGCCTCGGCTTTTTCCAGCTCGGCTTTGCGCGCCTGCGCAATGGCACCGTTGACGCCGCCGATCAGTGCGGGTGCCTGAGGCATCAGCGCCCTGGCCCGGCTCAGTGCGGTGGCCGCGGCATTCACGTCACCTTTTTGCAGCATGACCTGGCTGCGTTGCAGATACGCTTCGGCCAACTGCCGCTGAGCTTCGTTCACGCGGGGATCGTCGGGCGTCTGCGCCTGCAGCTTGGCCAGCTGGTCTTCTGCAGTGGCCAGCTCACTGGTGGCGATATTGTGCTCCAGCTGCGCCCAGGCATCGGGCTGCGCCTGGGCGGCGGTGTCGCTCGGCTGAGTTTGGCAGGCTGCCAACAGCAGTGAAAATACGGCAAGTAGCAGATAACGGGAGGCGAACGGCTTCATTGCTACGACTCTCTATTTGCCCAAAAAACGGCCAAGTCTACACCGTGGGGGGATTTGGGAAAATATGGGGGGTGAAAATCGGTGTTCCACAGTGTGTCAGGGAGAACCCCTTCGCGGCGTGGCGCCGCGCAAAGGCCTCCCCCGACACCCCACCTACCGCTTGGGCAAGGCGAAACTGAGCAGGAACAACAGCGCCGCACACACCACGATGGAAGGCCCTGCCGGTGTGTCCTTGAACCACGACATCGCCAAGCCGCCGCACACCGCCACCACGCCCAGCACACTGGCGCCCAGCGCCATCTGCTCGGGCGAGCGCGCATGACGTTGCGCCGCCGCCGCTGGAATGATCAGCAAGGAGGTGATCAACAATACCCCGACGATTTTCATCGCCACTGCGATCACCACCGCGATCAACAGCATCAAGGCCATGCGCAGGCCCGCCACCGGCAGGCCCTCCACCCGGGCCAGCTCTTCGTGCACCGTCACCGCCAGCAGCGGCCGCCACAGCGCCACCAGCAGCAACAGCACCGCCACGCTGCCGCCGATGATCCAGGCCAGGTCCGCCGGGCTGATCGCCAGCAGGTCGCCGAACAGATAGGCCATCAGGTCGATGCGTACATCGTGCATGAAGCTCAACACCACCAGGCCCAGGGACAGGGTGCTCGGTGCAAGAATGCCCAGCAGTGTGTCCGAGGCCAGTGGCTGGCGCTGTTGCAGTGTCACCAGCAGGATCGCCAGCAACAGACAGCCAACCGTCACTGCCAGTGCGGGGCTGACGTCGAGCACGAAGCCCAAGGCAACGCCCAGCAGCGCGGCATGGGACAAGGTATCGCCGAAGTAGGCCATGCGCCGCCACACCACGAACGAGCCCAGAGGGCCGGCAACCACCGCCAGGGCAAGGCCCGCAAGCAAGGCGTAAAGAAGAAAATCAGCCATGCTTGCAGCCGTCTCCGTGTACATGGGGTTCGCTGACCACCGCGCCGTGCAGGTCGTGGGCGTGGTCATGATGGTGGTGATAGATCGCCAGGCTCGGGGCATGGCTGCCGAACAGCTCGACGAAGGCCGGGTCGCCGCTGACCTGCTCCGGGTGGCCGGAGCAGCACACGTGGCGGTTCAGGCACACCACCTGGTCGGTGGTGCTCATCACCAGGTGCAGGTCGTGGGAAACCATCAGCACACCGCACCCGTGGCGGTCGCGCAGTCGGGTGATCAAGGCATACAGCTCGGCCTGGCCGGCCACGTCGACGCCCTGCACGGGCTCGTCGAGTACCAGCAGCTCGGGCTCGCGCAGCAGAGCGCGGGCCAGCAGCACCCGCTGCATCTCGCCACCGGAAATGGTCTGGATCGGGCTGTCGATGGTCTGTTCGGCGCCCACCTCATTGAGCGCGGCCAGCGCTCGTCGGCGGTCCACGCCCGGCACCAGACGCAGGAAGCGCAGCACCGACAGTGGCAGCGTGGGGTCGACGTGCAGTTTCTGCGGCATGTAGCCGATACGTAGCCGGGGCTTGCGCCAGACGCTGCCGGAATCGGGTTTGAGCAGCCCGAGCACGGCCCGTACCAGCGTGGTCTTGCCGGCACCGTTGGGGCCGATCAAGGTGACGATTTCGCCGGGCTGGACGCACAGGTGGATGTTGTCGAGCACGCTCTGCCCGGCAAAATCGACCGTGACCTGGTCCAGGCGGATCAGGGCATCGCTCATCAAGCCCCCTGGCAGGCCGCGCACAGGCCGACCACTTCCACGGTCTGACCTTCCACGGCAAAGCCGACACCCAGCGCGCTGTTGACGATGGCATCGCTGATGGTCTTCTGCTCCAGCTCCACGGCCACGTGGCAGTCGCGGCAGATCAGGAACTGGCCCTGGTGCGCATGCTCGGGGTGGTTGCAGCCGATGAAAGCGTTGAGCGAAGCGATGCGGTGCACCAGGTTGTTGTCCAGCAGGAAATCCAGCGCCCGGTACACGGTGGGTGGTGCGGCGCGGCGGCCGTCCTGATCGCTCAGCACCGCCAGGATGTCGTAGGCACCCAGCGGCTTGTGGCTTTGCCAGACCAGTTCCAGCACGCGGCGTCGCAGGGCGGTCAGACGGACGCCTTGCTTGGAGCACAGGGCATCGGCTTCGCTCAGGGCGCTGTTGACGCAATGGGAGTGGTCGTGAGGAAGGCTGGCCAGAGGTGTTTTAGGCATGGGCGGCGACGATTTCTGATAGAGACGTTATTATGTTACCCGTTCCTGCCCCCGAGAGTGTTCATTGTGTCCCGTCTTTTTACGCTTTTTGTCGGTTTTCTCGCCAGCGTGCTGATCGCGCTCCCCGCTCATGCCGAAGTTCGCGTGCTCACCAGCATCAAGCCGGTGCAGCTGATTGCCGCCGCCGTGCAGGAGGGCGTCGGCAGCCCCGAAGTACTGCTGCCACCCGGTGCTTCGCCGCACCATTTCGCCCTGCGTCCCTCGGACGTGCGCCGGGTGGGCGAAGCGGATCTGGTGTACTGGATCGGTCCGGACATGGAAGGCTTCCTGCCCCGTGTACTGCTCAGCCGCAGCAAGCCCACCGTGGCCATCCAGGACCTGCCGGGGCTGCACCTGCGGCGCTTCGCCGAGGACAGCCACTCCCACGCCGAGGACGCGTCCGACCACGATCATGACCACCGCCCCGGCAGCCTGGATGCGCACTTGTGGCTGTCCACGGTCAACGCTCGGGTGATCGCCGCGCGCATGGCCGCCGACCTGGCTGCCGCCGACCCAGCCAATGCCGCCCGCTACCAGAGCAACCTGCAGGCCTTCGTCGCCCGCCTGGATGGCTTGGACAAACAGCTGCAGGCGCGGGTGGCAGACGTTCGGGGCAAGCCGTACTTTGTCTTTCACGAGGCCTTCGACTATTTCGAAGAGGCTTACGGCTTGCAGCATGCCGGGGTCTTTGCCGTGGCCGCCGAAGTCCAGCCGGGGGCCCAGCATGTGGCGGCGATGCGCGCGCGGTTGCAGGAAGTGGGCAAGACGTGCGTGTTCAGCGAGCCGCCGATGCGGCCGCGGTTGGCGCAGACCCTCACCGCGGGGCTGCCGGTGACCCTGGCTGAGCTGGATGCGCTGGGGGGGTTCGAAGACGCCACGGCGACCGGTTATGAGTTGCTGCTGAACAATCTGGCCAACAGTCTGGCGGGGTGTCTGGAGGCCTTGTGATGCCTTGCGGGCCTCTTCGCGGCTGGACGCCGCTCCCACAGGGATCTGCACGCCCTGTGGGAGGGTTCTACTTTAGAATGCAAACGGCAACGCTACCCCCACTTGCTGGCGCAACTTCAGCCGCTCTTCGAACTCCTTGGGGTCGTGGATCAATACATCCATCCCGGCAAAGGACTCGGCCGCAATCAGCCGTGACAGCCAGAACCGCACACAGGCCACCCGCAGCATCAGCGGCCACAGCTGCGCCTCTGCAGCCGTGAATGGCCGCAGCGCCGCATAAGCGCCCAGCAGCGCGCGCGCGCGCGGAGCATCGAGGGCGCCATGCTCGTCCGAGCACCAGTCATTCACGGTGATCGCCAGGTCGTAGAGCATCGGTCCCGAGCAGGCATTGTAGAAGTCGATGACCCCGGTCAGGTGGGTTCCTTCGAACATCACGTTGTCGCGAAACAGATCGCCGTGCAGGTTGGCCCGCGGCAGCGCCAGGATCTGAGCCTGATGCGCCTCGATCTCGGCCAGGGCATCACGCAGCATCGCCGCCGGGCCGCTGTCCAGATGGGACACCAGGGTGGCGCCTTCCTCCAGCATCCAGGCCAGGCCACGATCGGTCTTGCGCTCCAGAGGCGTGGCCTGGGTGGCGGTGTGGATATGCCCCAGCAACTCGCCCACCTGCACGCAGTGTTGGTTGTTCGGCGTCTTGATGTGCTTGCCGTCCAGACGCGGCTGCAACAGCGCCGGCTTGCCCGCCAGCTCACGCAGCGCCACGCCGTCGGTGGTGCGCAAGGCGTAGGGCACGCACAGATCGGCATCGTGCAGCACGTCGAGCAGCTCGATGAAGAACGGCAGGTCCTGGGTAGGACCGCGTTCCACCAGCGTCAATACGAACTCACCCTGTTCCAGGCTGATGAAGAAGTTGCTGTTCTCGGTGCCAGCGGCAATGCCCTGGAAGTCCCGCAGACGGCCGAGGCCATAGGGGGCGAGAAAGGTTTCCAGCTCGGCGCGGGTCAGGGGTGTGAACACAGACATGTCGTAGATTTGCCCATACTGGCGCCGCAGCCGCGGCGCCCGGTTGAAGTTGAGGGTGGCAGCCTTACCACTCGAAGATCTTCCAGGCCGGAATCAGCATGTCGGGCTGGTCCGAACGGATGAAATTGTCATCGGTACCGTCGGCGCGCACCAGAAAATAAGGCTTGCCGTGTTTCGGCGTGATCTTGATCGCGTACAGGAACCCGTTCTGGCGGAACTCCTGGATGGTCTTGTCGCCGTCCTGGCGGATGGTCACGTCCGGGTCGGCCGAAGGCGCGTCGTCCGCGGCCAGGGTCATCATCGGGCTGATCAGTAGAACGGCAGCCAGCAAGGAGCGTTTTACGTTGCGCATGATAACCTTGTCCCTTTGTTGTCATAGTTCCGGGCATTCTAACGCCGGGCTCGCCGAAAAGGTTGATTCTGCTCATGAGCAAAGCTCCTCTCGTCCTCGTGGACGGTTCCTCCTATCTGTACCGGGCATTCCACGCATTGCCGCCGCTGGCCACCTCCAAGGGCATGCCGACCGGCGCGGTGAAGGGCGTGTTGAACATGCTCAAGAGTCTGCGCCGGCAGTATCCGGACAGCCCGTTCGCGGTGGTATTCGACGCCAAGGGCGGGACATTTCGCGACGACCTGTACGCCGACTACAAGGCCAACCGCCCGAGCATGCCCGACGATCTGCGCGTCCAGGTCGAGCCGCTGCACGCCGCTGTGCGCGCCTTGGGCTACCCGCTGCTGTGCGTGGACAACGTCGAGGCCGACGACGTCATCGGCACCCTGGCGCGCAGCAGCGCGGCAGCGGACCGCCCGGTGGTGATCTCCACCGGTGACAAGGACATGGCGCAGCTGGTCGATGGCCATATCACCCTGGTCAACACCATGACCGGCAGCGTGCTCGACATTCCCGGCGTGAAAGAGAAGTTCGGTGTGGGGCCGGAGCACATCATCGACTTCCTGGCGCTGATGGGCGACAAGGTCGATAACATCCCCGGCGTCCCCGGCGTGGGTGAAAAAACCGCCCAGGGTCTGCTGGTGGGCATCGGCGGCGGCCTCAAGGAACTCTACGAGAACCTCGACAAGGTTCCGACGCTGGCCATTCGTGGGGCCAAGACCCTGCCGGCCAAGCTCGAGGAACACCGGGCGATGGCGTTCCTGTCCTATGAACTGGCCACCATCAAGATCGACGTCCCGCTGGATATCGAAGTCGACCAACTGATGTGCGGCGAGCCGGATCGCGACGCGCTGATGGAGATCTACAGCGAGCTGGAATTCCGCAGCTGGGTCGACGAAGTGCAGCGCGACGCCAAGCGCGCCGGCGAGCAGCTGGCGCCGGTGGAAGAACCGGTCGCGGCCATCGAAGCGCGTTATGAAACCATCCTCGATCAGGCTCGTTTCGATGCCTGGCTGGACAAGCTCAAGCAGGCCGAGCTGTTTGCCTTCGATACCGAAACCACCGGGCTGGACGCACAGAAAGCCCAGTTGGTGGGTATCTCCTTCGCGGTCGAGCCCCACGAGGCGGCCTATATTCCACTGACGCATTCCTACATGGGCGTGCCCGAGCAGCTCGATCGCGACACCGTGCTGCTGGCCCTCAAGCCGTTGCTCGAGGACCCGGCCAAGCTCAAGGTCGGCCAGCACGCCAAGTACGACATGAATATCCTGGCCAATTGCGCCATCGGGGGCGATCAAGCCAACGGTATCCAGGTGCAGGGCGTGGCGTTCGACACCATGCTGGAGTCCTACGTGCTGGATTCCACCGCCACGCGTCATGATATGGACAGCCTGGCGCTCAAGTACCTGAACCACACCACCATCAAGTTCCCGGACATCGCCGGCAAAGGCGCCAAGCAGCTGACCTTCGACCAGATCGCTCTGGAGCAGGCCGGCCCTTACGCGGCCGAGGATGCCGACATCACCCTGCGCCTGCATCAGCTGTTCCAGGCCAAGCTCAATGCCGTACCCAGCCTGGTGCCGGTATTGCAGGACATCGAGATGCCGCTGGTGCCGGTGCTGGCCAGGATCGAACGCCAGGGCGCGCTGGTCGATGCCAAGCTGCTGGGCATCCAGAGCGTCGAGCTGGGTGAGAAGATGGTAGCGCTGGAGCGCGAAGCCTTTGCCATCGCCGGCGAAGAGTTCAACCTGGGCTCCCCCAAGCAGTTGGGGGTGATTCTCTACGAAAAGCTGGGCATGCCGATTCTCAACAAGACTGCCAAGGGCCAGGCCTCCACCGCCGAAGCCGTGCTGGCGGAATTGGCCGAGCAGGATTACCCGCTGCCCAAGGTGCTGATGCAGTACCGCTCCATGAGCAAGCTCAAGAGCACCTACACCGATCGCCTGCCCGAGCAGATCAATCCGCGTACCGGGCGTATCCATACCTCCTATCACCAGGCGGTGGCGGCGACCGGGCGGCTCTCGTCCAGCGATCCGAACCTGCAGAACATCCCCATCCGCACCGCAGAAGGCCGCCGTATCCGCCAGGCCTTCGTAGCAGCGCCGGGTTATCGCCTGCTGGCGGCGGACTACTCGCAGATCGAATTGCGCATCATGGCCCACCTGGCCAAGGATGCCGGCCTGTTGCATGCCTTCCAGAACGATCTGGACGTGCACCGGGCCACGGCTGCCGAAGTGTTTGGCGTGGAACTGGCCGAGGTGACGACCGATCAGCGCCGCAGCGCCAAGGCGATCAACTTCGGCTTGATCTACGGCATGAGTGCCTTTGGCCTGGCCAAGCAGATCGGCGTCGACCGCAAGCAGTCGCAGGCCTATATCGATCGGTATTTCGCCCGCTACCCCGGCGTGCTCGACTACATGGAGCGCACCCGTACCCAGGCGGCCGAACAGGGCTTCGTCGAGACCCTGTTCGGGCGCCGGCTGTACCTGCCGGACATCAACGCCAAGAACCCGGCCCTGCGCAAAGGCGCCGAGCGTACCGCGATCAACGCCCCGATGCAGGGCACGGCTGCCGACATCATCAAGCGCGCCATGGTGGCGGTGGACGGCTGGTTGGCCGAAAGCGGCCTGGATGCCCGGGTGATTCTGCAGGTGCACGATGAACTGGTACTGGAAGTGCGTGAAGACCTGGTCGAGCAGATCAGCACCCAGATCCGCCCGCACATGAGCGGTGCGGCGCAGTTGGACGTGCCGCTGCTGGTGGAAGTCGGCGTCGGCTCGAACTGGGACGAGGCGCACTGATCGATCCGCCCGTCACCAGCGCATCCAGATTTCGTAGCGCCGGTCCCGGCCCCTTCGCGGCTGCACGCCGCTCCTACAGACACCGCGCCCCCCTGTAGGAGCGGCGTCCAGCCGCGAAAGCGCCAGCCCCGTCACCACCGCACATGAAAACCCTGAACTCCACATGAAACCAACGACTTATCGCAAATAGTTTTCATCTGCCAAGGAACTCCCCCTGCCATCTCCGGTCAGAAGTGGTGATTGGCTGAGAAGCCTTTCGATGCTCCTATGTTGTGTTAAGTGTTGGCAGATATCTGGACCTCACCCTAGCGGTCCGGAACTTGAACCCCTGACTTCCCCCTCCCCATACGAAGTCCGGGGTTTTTTTTGCCTGAAATTCAGCCCTCGGCGGCTTCCTTGTCCGGCAACTCCATCCAGCGCGCCAACACCGTATAGGCCTCTTCGAGCCCCAGACGCTTGGGTGCCGAGAACAACTGAATGCTCACCGCATCCCCCCAGCCCTTGCGGATTTCCGCCTGAACCTTGAGCAGGGTATTCTTCGCCGCGCCGTAGGTCAGCTTGTCGGCCTTGGTCAGCAGAATGTGCATGGGCATGTGGCTGGCCACCGACCAATCGAGCATCAACAGGTCGAAGTCGGTCATGGGATGGCGGATGTCCATCATCAGGATCAAGCCCTTGAGGCTTTCCCGGCTGCCCAGGTACGCCTCCAGGTGGCGCTGCCAGTGCTGCTTGAGGGGGATCGGCACCTTGGCATAGCCGTAACCTGGCAGGTCGACCAGGCGGCGCTCATCGTCCAGATTGAAGAAGTTCAGCAGTTGGGTGCGGCCCGGTGTTTTCGAGGTGCGTGCCAGGCTGGCATGGGTCAGCGTATTCAAGGCACTGGATTTGCCGGCGTTCGAACGGCCGGCGAACGCGACCTCGAAACCCTCATCATCCGGGCATTGGTCGACCTTGGCCGCGCTGAGTGAGAAGGTAGCCTGTTGGCACAGGCCCAGGATGGGATTCTTCAGTTGCATGTGATTTCCGGTGGGGGCTAAGCCCGTTGCAATGGGGCGAAGTATATAGTGCCGCAGAACAGGTGGGTGAATTTGCCCGGTAGTGCTGCCGGGCAAGGCGAAAAGCGGCTGAGCCTGCTACATATTACACAGGGTCCCAACTCTTACCCTTCGTGGTTGGATCAGCCGATGAGCAGAAAAATAATAATGAGCCTGCTGTTGACCCTCGCGGCAACCAGCACGGCACTTGCGGCCGGCGACCCGGCGGCGGGGCAGGTCAACACGGCGATATGCGCCGCCTGCCATGGACCGGACGGTAATAGTCCCGCGCCCAACTTCCCGAAACTGGCGGGCCAGGGCGAACGATACCTGAACAAGCAGCTGCACGATATCAAATCGGGCCGCCGTGCCGTGCCGGAGATGACCGGCATGCTGAACAACCTCGACGATAACGCGCTGGTTGATATCGCTGCCTGGTACGCCAGCCAGAAGCCGTCGGTAGGCGCCGCCGATCCAGCGCTCGTGGCCAGCGGAGAAAAGCTGTTTCGCGGCGGGGACCTGGCCAGGGGATTGCCAGCCTGTACCGGCTGCCACTCTCCGGATGGCACCGGCAACGGCCTGGCCGGCTTCCCGCACCTGGGCGGCCAGCATGCCGCCTATGTCACCAAACAGCTGACTGATTTTCGCGAAGGAAAGCGCGTCAACGACGGCGACAGCCTGGTCATGCGCGCGATCGCCGCGAAGCTGAGCAACCAGGAGATCGAGGCGCTGGCGGCGTACATTCAAGGGCTGCATTGAAGGTGGGAGCAGGTTCTACCCGCGATGGGGCGCCTTGAGCACACCAAATGTTACATCTGCTTCCCCATGAAATTCCCTTAATCGCTGCGCGCAGCCACTCTTTTTTGACACAACAGCCGTTACACTAGCGAACTGAATCCGGCTGGCCCAGTCTCATCGCTGTTCGCAACCCGGTGTACATCACTGCTCAGGAGTCACGCATGCGTAATCTGATTTTCGGCGCCGTACTGGCCTTTGCCAGCGCTTTCGGTGTCACCGCCCAGGCCGCCGATGTACCGTTGGAAGCCGGCAAGACCTACGTTCAGTTGGCCAGCCCTGTTGCTGTCGCCGAACCGGGCAAGATCGAAGTCGTCGAGATGTTCTGGTATGGCTGCCCGCATTGCTACGCCTTCGAGCCCGTCATCAATCCTTGGGTCGAGAAACTGCCCGCCGACGTCAACTTCGTTCGCATCCCCGCCATGTTCGGCGGCCCTTGGGATGCCCACGGCCAGTTGTTCCTGACCCTGGAAGCCATGGGGGTCGAGCACAAGGTGCATAACGCGGTGTTCAACGCCATTCAGAAAGAACACAAGCGCCTGACCGACCCACAAGACATGGCCGAGTTCGTCGCCACTCAGGGCATCGACAAGGACAAGTTCCTGCAAACCTTCAACTCCTTCGCCATCAAAGGCCAGATCGCCAAGGCCAAGGAGCTCGCCAAGAAATACGAGATTTCCGGCGTACCGACCATGATCGTCAACGGCAAGTACCGCTTCGACCTGGGCACCGCCGGCGGTCCGGAGCAAACCCTGAACGTTGCCGACCAGCTGATCGCCAAGGAGCGCGCCGCCAAGTAAGCGGCGCCATTCCCGGTGCGGCGCTTTCGCAGCCAACGAGTCGCTGGCCTGTGTGATCCACGGGTCAACGAGCAACACCTGCAGGCCAGCGGTCTCCCGCAAGACGGTCGTCTGCGCCTGCTCAGCTTCAACATTCAGGTGGGCAACAGCACCCAAGGCTATCGGCACTACCTGACGCGCGGCTGGCAGCACCTGTTGCCCCATGTCGGCCGCGGCACCAATTTGCAGAAGATCGGCGCCCTGCTCGCCGATTTCGACCTGGTTGCCCTGCAAGAGGCCGATGGCGGCAGCCATCGCTCCGGCTACGTGAACCAGGTCGAGCACTTGGCCCAGCTGGGTGGCTTTCCCTACTGGTACCAGCAGCTCAACCGCAACCTCGGCAAGCTCGCCCAGCACAGCAACGGTGTGCTCAGTCGTCTGCGCCCGTGGAGCCTGGAAGATCACCCGCTGCCCGGTCCGGCCGGGCGCGGCGCGATTCTGGCGCGCTTTGGCGAAGGCGAGGATGCGCTGGTGGTGGTCATGATGCACCTGGCGCTGGGTACCAAGACGCGCATGCTGCAGCTGGCCTACATTCGCGAACTGATCGGCGGTTATCGCCACCAGATTCTGATGGGCGACATGAACACCCACGCCAACGACCTGTTGCTCAATTCGCCACTGCGTGACCTGGGCCTGCTTGCACCCCAGGCCGAGGCCACCTTCCCCAGTTGGCGTCCACAACGTTGCCTGGACCACATACTGCTCAGCCCCACCCTTACCCTGGAGAAATTCCAGGTGCTGGCCCAGCCGATTTCGGACCACTTGCCCGTCGCGGTGGAGATCCGGTTGCCGGACTCGCTGGTGGCGGACGCCTATCCTGCCTTGAGCCCTGATCCTGGCAGGCCGCTGGCATGAGCGAAGACGCCCAGCGTTGGAAAGAGAAGTACCTCAAGAGCGTCGACCAGCAGGAAAAACTCGAGCGACGCTGGAATGCCCGGCTCGACCTGCTGCGTCGCGGCCTGGTACGCAGCACCCTGGCCGCCGAAGGCAGCGACCGCGCCGTGGATGCCTGCATGAAGGAGATGCGCGAGGTGGTGCGTACCGATGACATGGACGCAAGGCTCGCCGGCCTGATTCCACGTCTGGAAACCGCCGTGCTGGAGTCCGAACAGCGCCGTCAGGTGCGTGTCCAGCAGATCGGTACTGCGCTCAATGCGCTGGTCACCCAGTTGCAGGCCCTGCCGCTGCCCCGTGAAGTCAGCAAACCCCTGAAGAAGTTGGCCAAGGGTCTCGAGGAGCGTGCGGGTCAGGCACGGGAGATTCCGTTGTTGCTGGGCGAACTCAGTGGCTTGCAGGGGCAGGCACTGAACGCCTTCGAAGCCCCCGTGCATGCGCAGCGCCCCGGCTTGCTGCAGCGGCTGTTCGGCAGCACGGAGCAGGACGATGGCACGCTCGCACCCCAGGCCAGCCCGCCAGCGCAAGCCGACGATGAACCGCCGGCATTGGCTACCCGGGAGCCCGGTTCCGATCCGCAACGCGAACCTGCTCCCCAGGTTGCAGATGCCCAGCACGCATCATCCGCCACCACCCTGGACGGTGCCCTCTCCCCCAGGGAGCGGGCTGAGGTGAGGAAACCCTCCATCGCCGATCTCCCGGAGGCCTCAACCACCTCACCGACCCACATCCGGGCCGTCCCATTCCTCGACACCCTGCCCTTGCCCGACGTCATGGCCCAGGCACTGGCCGCGATCGATCCCGACGATCCCGACGAAGACCCGCTCTACGCCCTGCCCGCGTCTGCCGAGCCGTCCTACAGCTCGGTGGCCACCCATATCGAAGAGACGCTGCTGGGCTTGCTCGGCGAATTGAGCCTTCCCGAGCGCTACCAACCCCAGGCCACCTCGATGCGCGAGCGCCTGGAGCACGGCCTCAACTGGTACGAATTACTGCCCGTACTGGATGACCTCGCCGTGCTCATGCTGGCAATCAACGACAGTGGCCAGCACGAATTCGAGACCTATCTGCAACAGCTCAACGAGCGCCTGGAGCTGTTTCAAGGCCACCTGCAAGCCGCCAGCGACGGCCATGCCGACAGCCGCAGCGCAGCGCAGGCGCTGGATAACCAGTTGCGCGAACAGGTCGATGGTTTGCAAAGCAGCATGCAGGGCGCTACCGACGTCCAGGGCCTCAAGCATATCCTGGAGCACCGCCTGGAAGGCCTGTTGGGCACCATCGACCAGCACCGCCTCAAGCGCGATGAGCGCGAGCAGGAAGTCGCCGCTCGCCTGCAGGGGCTGGCCGAGCGGGTCGCCAGCATGGAGCAGGAAGCATTGGGCTACCGCGAGCACCTGGAAGAGCAGCGACAGAAAGCGCTGATCGACCCCCTCACGGGCCTGCCCAACCGCGCGGCGTGGAGCGAGCGCCTCGATAGGGAACAGGCTCGCCTGGTCAGCGACGGTGGCCAGTTGCTGCTCGGCATACTGGACCTGGACCACTTCAAGTCGATCAACGATGGTTATGGCCACCAGGCTGGCGACAAGGTGTTGAAGATCATCGCCAACGTGCTGCGCAAAGGCCTGCGTGGCGATGATTTCATTGCCCGTTTCGGCGGCGAGGAGTTCGTCATCCTGATGCCCGCCAGCGAGCTGGGCGCCGGAGCACGTCTGATCAACCGCCTGCGCGAAGCCATCGAGCGCTGCCCATTTCACTTCAAAGGGCAGCGAGTGACCATCACGGTTTCCGCCGGCCTGGCGATGTTCCGGCCGGGGGACAACCCTGACGTCGTGCTCAAACGTGCGGACCAAGCCCTTTACCGCGCCAAGGATGCGGGCCGCAATCGCGTGGAGCTGGCACCGTGATCCGGGTTTTGCCCTGAGGCGATCCTCCACCCCCGCTGACGCCAAACGCCCAATTCCGTTACACTATTGCATTATAACCACTGCCCGCGTTGTACCCACCATGAAGCTGCTCGCCCTGATTCTTGGCACTCTCCTACTGGCCGGTTGCTCCACTGGCCTGGTCATCGATCGTAGCCACCCTTCCGCCAACCAGGACAACCGTGTCCAGTTCGTGGTGCTGCACTACACCTCCGCCTCCACCCAGCGCTCGCTCGAGCTGCTCACCCGCGGCGAGGTCAGCAGTCACTACCTGATCGGTGACCAGCCGCCAACCGTCTACCAGCTGGTGGACGAGAGCCGCCGCTCCTGGCACGCCGGCGAGAGCGAATGGGATGGCCGGACCTGGCTCAACTCCAGCTCCATCGGTATCGAGATCGTCAACCCCGGCTACCAGGACACCCCGGCTGGCCGTGTCTGGTATCCCTACACCGAAGGCCAGGTGCAAGCGCTGATTGCCTTGCTCAAGGACGTCGTGCAGCGCAACGGGATCGCCCCGCGCAATATCATCGGCCACAGCGATATCGCGCCCCTGCGCAAAATGGACCCCGGCCCGCTGTTCCCCTGGAAGCGCCTGGCGGACGCGGGCCTTGGGGTCTGGCCGAACGCCAACGCGGTGGCCCGGCAGAAGGCCTATTTCGACCTGAACCCACCGAGCATTGCCTGGTATCAGCAGCAGTTGGCCCGCTTCGGCTATGCAGTGCCGCAGACCGGTGAACTCGACATCGCTACCCGTCACGTCCTGGCGGCGTTCCAGATGCACTTCCGTCCCGAGTTGTACAACGGCGAGCCTGACGCACAAAGTGCCGCTATTTTGCAGGTGCTGAACGGGAAATAGCCGCAACCGGCACGCAAATGACGCGCTAAACGTCATCCAGTTGATATACATTGCTGTATCAATCTGGATGAACGTCGATGTCAGTGGCACTGTTGCGCCTCCGCAGATTTATCTACCGTCCCTGGGTGCTGGCCATGCTTGCTGCATTGGCGAGCGCCTTGCTGCTGTGCGCCGCCAGTTTTGCCCTGATCACGCATCAGATCCAGCAAAGCGAAAGCCAGCAGATGAATGCCAGTGGCGAACGCTTCCTGCTGCGTCTGGAGCAGATATTCGGCCAGTTGCGTGAAGGTGTGGACGCTCTCGAGGCCCAGCCGGTCCGCCATTGCGGACCGCAGATGATGGATGCACTGGAGAAGATCGGCTTCGACTACCGCTTCGTCTTCGAGGCCACCTTCAACAATGGCCAGCAGCGCTGCTCCAACCGCCAGGGCAAGGACGTGGCCGATCTCAATCGCGCGCCGGACATCCAGGGCTTCACCTACAGCTACTGGCTCAATACCACCACCCAGCCCAACGACAACTGGGCAGCCTTGATGCTGGGCCGGGGGCCCTTTCGCGTTTCCACCTCGCGGGGCCACCTGACCGACGTGGTCGACCTGCCTGCCGGCGGCAGCTTGCTGGTGGTTCTCGACCAGGGCCGTCGGGCCATCCCGGTGCTGGGGCCCAGCCAGCCCTGGCCACCTGTTTCCGGCTGGAAAGCCGATGCCGAAGACGCCTTGCAGGTGACGCCTGACCGGCTCATCTATCGAATGTCCACCAAGTCCCCCGACTTCCAACTGGTGTTGATCACCCCACGCAGCAACGTGCTGCCCAAGTTCAATACGCCGCTGTGGCTACTGTTCCCTGGCAGCCTGGTGGTCGCCTTGTGCATCGGCTGGCTGGTGCTGCAGCTGATTCAGCAGCGCCGCTCCATGGGCGGAGAACTGCATGGCGCGCTGCGCCGGGGTGAATTGCAGGTGCTCTACCAGCCTATCTTCGACCTGAGCAATCGCCGCTGCGTGGGTGCCGAAGCCCTGGTCCGCTGGCGCCGTCCCGACGGTACGTTGACCAGTCCCGATCTGTTCATTCCGTTGGCCGAGGACAGTGGGCAAATCCGCCAGATCACCGACTTCGTACTGCAACAGGCCCTCGAGCAGCTGGGCCAGTTGCTGCGGGCCAATCCCCACCTGTATATCTCGATCAACCTGGCGGCCTGCGATGTGGAAGTCCCGCGTATCGGCCATGTGGTCGACCGGCTACTTTCCCTGTACCGGGTGGCGCCACAGCAGATCGCTTTCGAGGTGACCGAACGCTCGTTGATCGATGTCGACGTTGCCCGCGACAACCTGCAATCGCTGCGCGACGTCGGGCACAAGGTGCTGATCGATGACTTCGGCACCGGTTACTGCAGCCTGGCGTATCTGCAAAGCTTGCCGGTGGATTGCCTGAAGATCGACAAGGCCTTCATCGATGCCTTGGGCGACGACGTCGAAAGCAGTGGTGTGGCGCCACATATCATCCGCATGGCCCATGCCCTGGATCTGGGCGTGATTGCCGAAGGTATCGAGTACGAAACCCAGGCCTTGCTGCTCAAGAGCGAGGGCGTTGATTTCGGTCAGGGCTGGCTGTTTGCCCAGGCGCTGAATGCCCGGCAGTTCAAGGAACTGATCACCAAAGGCAGGCGCCGGGTGGGGCGCCGGGTGGAGGATGAAGCCTAGGTATCCCTGTCAGGGCATCTGGCCTCATCGCGGGCAGAGCCCGCTCCCACAGGGGGCTCTTCAGGGTGCCGTGTGGATGCGAGCAGTGCCTTTGATGGCGCCCGCCGAGCCGCCGAACATCTGCGACTAGATCGACAACGTCATATAGAACTGCGTCCCCTGCCCCGGCCGCGAATACACGCCCATTCGCCCGCCGTGCAGCTGGACGATTTCCTTGCACAGCGCCAGCCCGAGCCCAGCGCCGCCTTTCTTGCGGCCCACCTGCACGAATGGCTCGAAGATGCGCCCCTGCTGCCCATAGGCGATACCTTCACCGTTGTCTTCGACGCTGATGATCACCCGGTCAGCGTGCCGCCGCGCCTGCAGGCGGATATGGCCCTGCTCGGGCGTATGGCGCAGGGCGTTGTCCACCAGGTTGTCGAGCACCTTGTCCAGCTGTGCCTGGTCGGCATGCAGCCGTGGCAAGCCCTCTTGCAATTCAACCGTCAGCTCGATGCCTCGGTGGCCGGCCTGGGATGCAAAACGCTCATGGGCGCGGTTGAGCAAGTCATCCAGCGCACACGGCGCCAGGGTCAACTTCTGCAGGCCGTTCTGGTAGCGGGAAAAATTCAGCAGGTCGTTGATCAACTGCATCAAGCGCTGCATTTCTTCGTTCACGGTGGTCAGCAGGTCAGCCTCGCGACTGTCCGGATCGAAATGCACCCGCTCCTGCAGCAAGCCAAAAGCCATGTGCATGCCGGTGACGGGCGTGCGCAGCTCATGGGAGGCGCGCAACACGAACTCGCTGCGCACGCGCTCGAAGGCGCGCTGCTCGGTGACATCATGCAGCACCATGACCGCGCCGAGGATATGCCCTTCGGTGTGCGTCACCGGCGTCAGGCTGTAGGACATCAACCGCGCTTCGCCGTCGACCTCGAAGCTCAGGTCTTCGAGTGCACGTTCCAGGGTGCCCCCACGCAGGATCAGGTTGAGCTGTTCGTCCAGGTCGGGGCGCTCGAGCGCGGCACCCAGTCCCATGCCCCGGCGGTGGTCGTTCCAGCCAAGCTGACGCTGGGCGACCGGGTTCAAATGCTCCAGCCGGCCCTCGCGATCGATCATCAGCAAGCCATCATCGATGCTGTCCAGCACGGCCTGCAAACGCTGCTGACCCGCGCGCAGCTCATCGACATTGGTCGCCTGATGCTGGCGCAGGGCGTCGGCCATGGTGCCGAAACGGCTGGCCAACTGGTTGAGCTCGGCGGCGGGCGACACTGGCAACTTCACATCGAAATTGCCCTGGCTGATGTCATCGGCGGCCTTGGCCAGCACCTCGATGGGCTCGCCGAAACGTCGCGCGATGCCATGGGCAGTGAAGAAACCGATGATCAGCACCGCCAGGCCGACCATGCCCAGCAGCCCGGAGACCAGCATGGCGCGGTGATGCGCCTGCTGTTCCAGGGTGGTGATTGTCAACAGGGTTTGCTTGTAAGAGGCGATCAGCCCGGTGCGAAGGGTGTTGAAGGCCTGGCTCAGGGGTGGATTCTGGCTCAGCGGCAGTTCGCGCTGGGCGGTGCGTCGATATTCCTCCAGGAAAGCCTGGTAGTCATTGGCCGACTGGGTAAAGCCAAAATGATCTCCATGCTCCTGCTCGTGGGCAATGCCCTGATCCACCAGGGTCTGAAATTGCGCCTGCGCCCGCTCGATGGCATGGGTATCGGGATCGGCGTCCAGCATCATCACCAGCTGGTCGCCCAGGTTCTGGCGCATCTTCAGGCCAACGTCCAGGGTGATGAAATTGCTGCGCAGCATGCTCTCCTGGGAGGCTGCCATCTGCATCACGCTGACCAGCCCCAGGATCAGCCCCAGCAACGCCACGGTGATCAGCGCCGAAATGCTCAGGAACAGCCGCGTGCGCAGCTTCATCGCCAGTTTCATAGGTTGTACTGTTTTCGTTTGCGGTACAGCGTCGAAGCGTCGATGCCCAAGGTTTTCGCCGCCTGGTCCAAGGTGTCGCTGGTCGCCAGCACCGCGCCGATATGGGCTTTTTCCAGCTCGTCCAGGCTCAAGGCTGCGCCAATGCGCGGCGCATTGTTGGCCGGTTGCTCGGCCATGCCCAGATGGCTGATCTCCACGCGCTCCTGGGCACAGATGATGCTGGCGCGCTCCACCACGTTGCGCAGTTCACGGATATTGCCCGGCCAGCGGTAGTTCAACAGCGCGGCGCGAGCTTCTTCACTGAAGCCTCGTGCGGGGCGCGCGTATTCCTTGACGAAACGCGCCAGGAAACGGTCAGCCAGGGTCAGGATGTCTTCGCTGCGCTCACGCAGCGGCGGCAGGTGCAGGGTGATGACGTTCAGACGGTAGAGCAGGTCTTCGCGGAAGCGGCCATCGCGCACCATGTCCTCGAGGTTGAGGTTGGTCGCGGCCAGAATGCGCACGTCCGCTCGGCGTGTGACCGGGTCGCCGACGCGCTCGTACTCCTTGTCCTGAATGAAACGCAGCAGTTTTGGCTGCAAGGTCAGCGGAAAATCGCCGATCTCGTCGAGAAACAGCGTGCCGCCGTCGGCCTGGTTGACGCGACCCAGGGTGCTCTCGCTGGCGCCGGTAAACGCGCCGCGGCTGTGACCGAACAGCTCGCTTTCCATGAGTTCAGCCGTCAGCGAGGGACAGTTGATCGTCACGCAGGCTTTCTTGGCGCGCTTGCTCCAGCCGTGGATGGCCCGGGCCAGCTCGCCCTTGCCCGTACCGGATTCACCCAAAATCAGAATGTTGGCATCGGTACCGGCGACCTGGCGCGCGGTTTCCAGTACGACCATCATCGCCGGACTGTGAGAGTCCAGGCCATCCTTGGGTTTGCGCACCTCGCCTTCCAGCGCTTCGAGCCGCGCCGACAGCTGGCGAACTTCGAGTTGCTTGGCTGTGGCCAAGCGCAGTTGGTCCGGGCTGCAAGGTTTGACCAGATAGTCCGCGGCACCGGCCTGAATCGCATCGACTGCGGTGTCCACTGCCGAGTGCGCGGTGACAATGACGACGCGCATCCAAGGCGCCTGAATGCGCATCTGGGCGAGCACGTCCAAGCCGTTGTCTTCGCCCAGGCGCAAGTCCAGGAAGCACAGGTCGAAGACCTGGCGTTGCATCAGGGTGTCGGCCTGGGTCGCGCTGTTGGCAGTCGCCACGCTATAGCCCTCGTCTTCCAGGCAATAACGGAAGGTACGCAGGATGGCGGACTCGTCGTCCACCAGCAGAATGCGGCCTTTATGCTCCGTGCCAGATTCCATTTACCGACGCTCCTTTGAGAAATTTCTTCGTTAGTCCCGGAAAAGTCGGGCAGGTTGCATGGTCGATTCTGATCGATTCGGCAGCCTGCATGGTAGCTATAACCAGGGGACATTTCTAACTCTATGAATTGTCAGATCTTTCAGCAGTAAAAAAGTTTGGCACAGGCATTGCCACGTTCATCCGATGTTCTGAATTTGAAGGAGACCTTTCATGCACGGCTTCAATCGACTTGCCTTGGCCACCGCAACCACGGCGTTGCTGGCTTTCTCTTCCCTGTCCACTCAAGCGGCCACCGCAGACCTTACGAGCCAGTTACAGGCGGCCCGGCAGGAGGGATCGATCTGGACCGCATTGGCGCTGAATCGCCAACTCAGTGGTTTCGAGTTTGGCGTGAAAGTCGCCGACGGTACCGCCACCCTGACTGGCAAAGTGGAAGACGAAGTGGACAAGGAACTGGCCGAGCAGGTTGCCCTCAACACCCAAGGCATCGACAAGGTCGACAACCAATTGGCCCTGGACCCGCAACTGGCCGAACACGCCGGCGGGCGACAGCAGTTCGCCCAGCACCTGGAAGACGCCACCCTGACCGCCATCGTCAAGTCCAAGCTGTTATGGAATACCAGTACCCAGGCGCTGGATATCGTGGTCACCACTAACGACTCGGTAGTGACACTCAAGGGCCAGGCTCAGACCGCTGATGCCAAGCAACTGGCCGGAACACTGGCAACCAATACCGATGGTGTCTACCAGGTCAACAATCTCATCAGCCTCGGCGCTGCCGACACGGCCACCACCCGGGCCGAAACCCAGGCCAAAAAAACCGAAGAGGCCCTGAGCGACACCTGGGTGACCAGCAAGGTCAAGGCGAGCCTGGTGCTCAACCGAGACCTCGACGGCCTGGCAATCGATGTCGAGACCCGCACTGGCATGGTCAGTCTCAAGGGTGAAGTGACCAGCTCCGAGCAGAAAACCCTCGCGGTAGAGGTGGCGCGCAACATCCGTGGGGTGCGCGGTGTCGATGCCGATCTGCTGAAGGTTTCCAAGCCCGTAATCTGATCGTGCAAATAGCCCGACACTACAGGGGGTATCGTGCAGGTTGCTAGTCGGACTGGCAGTAATAGTTTTGTAAGCTATTGATTTATATAAGATTATTTATGTAGCAAAGGTTGGCATGCAGGCTGCAATAGTTCTTCCACGAACAACGAATGATGCCACCTCGTGGAAGGAGTTACTGGATGAACCGCCCATACGCCGCCCAAGTGTCCGCTTCTTCCCAGCCAGTACGTCAGGTGCTGTTTCTGGTGCTTGCGGTGTTGGTCACGCTGGTGGCGGTTCAACAGTACGGTCGCTGGGTTGCAGCACAGCCCGACCAGCATTTGCTGCCCTCGCAGACCCGATTGGTAGATACCGCGCGGCTCAACCCCGCCAGTGCCCAATGGGTAGGTCCGCAGACCGCACAAAACATCGAACGTGTGCAATCCACCGAGCCGGCTCCCCATACCCAGAGCTGGGTCTTTTGATCACGAACTGATCCGATTTTTCCACGCCTGGATTCAACCAGGCGGTAACCGGTGGCAGTAGCCTCCACAGAGTTCCAAAAACCAAGGAGTAATACCATGCTGAGTTGGGCTGTCACATTCCTGATCATTGCCATCATCGCTGCTGTACTGGGCTTCGGTGGTATCGCCGGCACCGCCGCAGGTATCGCCAAGATCCTGTTCGTTGTATTCCTGGTGTTGTTCATCGCCTCGTTCATCTTTGGCCGTCGCGGTCGAGGCTGACCATGGCCAGCATGACGCTCAAGGGAGTTGCCATTGCACTGCTATTGGGTAGCAGTGCAATGGCATCGGCGGCCAACGATGGCCAGTCTCGCGTCAACGAGCTGCTCGGCTCGAGCACCGAGTACCGCGATACCTGGCAGGGAGTCGTCAAGAATGAGGAGCGACTGCCAGATTGGATTATCAATCTGAGCGGTGCTTCCCCTGAACAGATGACCGTTGTCGAGGAAGACGGCGACAGCTACCTGGTGGGCCCGCTTTGCGAGACATCTGATGGCTGTCGCAGCAAGCGCTTGCTGGTGGCGTTCAGCATGGACAAGGAAGATGCCTACGCGCTGTTGGTGGAAGTCCCTGCCGGGCTTCCGGCTGACAAATCGCCGACGCGCCATGCGACGTATCGCTTCCTGGGCAAGCCCGATGAGGGCATGCAGCAGATGCTCATGGAGCAGCTGCGCAAGGATCCGAACTGGTATTGACCCGATGCGTTCGCAGGGAACCGTAGCGTCGACCTGCAAGCATCGGAGCAAATGGCGGGTGCCCATAACGTGCCCGTCATGACCATGGGGCCGGGTTGTTCTGATGCAGTTGAATCGGAGTGATCTAGGGGTACAGGGAGTGCCTCCCGCTGGGCCGGGTCAGGTGACAGCCGTTGCGCAGGTCCGTGTACCTTGTAGAGAAGGTCGGACTTGCGCACCGCTCATGCGCCCTGCATCAGCAGGCCATCCATCGCATTTATTTGTATCAAGCCTTTCCTTTGGATAACCGTTCGGATTGTCGAACGATTCTATCTGTCTGTTTTATCGGGTTTTCCCAGGCCGCTGTGCGCGCCCTCTCCCGGCATCGGCAATCCGAACGCATAGGTGCTCTCGCACGGCTGAACCGTCCACACATCGAAAAGATTATGCCGATTAGGCATGGGGTAGTCATTTCCGGCATTAGACGATGCGCGGATGCATCTGAATAGTTGCGCCTTTTTTCGTTGGCCAGACCGCTCAGGCACTGGCCGGGGAAGACCCTCTACGAATGTCCAGCGAGCCGCTGATTGCTGCCCGCCGGGCATTACGAGTTGACTTGAAAAGGGTAACGACATGAAGAAGGCAAAACTGAGCCTCGCCTGGCAGATTCTCATCGGATTGGTGCTGGGCATCGCCCTGGGGGCGTTCCTGAATCACTTCAGTGCCGAGAAGACCTGGTGGATCAGTAATGTGCTGCAACCGGCAGGCGATATCTTCATTCGCCTGATCAAGATGATCGTCATCCCGATCGTTATTTCTTCCCTGATCGTCGGCATCGCCGGTGTCGGCGACGCGAAAAAGCTGGGCCGCATCGGTCTCAAGACCATCATCTACTTCGAAGTCGTCACCACCATCGCGATCCTGGTGGGACTGGGCCTGGCCAATGTCTTCCACCCAGGCCTGGGTATCGACATGAGCACCCTGGGCACCGTGGATATCTCCCAGTACGAGAAAACCACGGCCGAGGTGCAGCATGATCACGCCTTCATCGCCACCATCCTCAACCTGATCCCTTCGAACGTGTTCGCGGCAATTGCCCGTGGCGACATGCTGCCGATCATTTTCTTCTCGGTCTTGTTCGGTCTGGGACTGTCGAGCCTGCCGGGCGAAACCCGCGAGCCGTTGGTGAAGATATTCCAGGGCGTGTCGGAAACCATGTTCAAGGTCACGCACATGATCATGAACTACGCACCCATCGGCGTCTTCGCACTCATCGCCGTCACCGTTGCCAACTTCGGTTTCGCCTCCCTGCTGCCGTTGGCCAAGCTGGTCATCCTGGTCTACGTTGCCATCCTGTTCTTCGCCATCGGCGTGCTGGGCCTGATTGCCCGGCTGTTCGGCTTCTCGGTGTTCAAGCTGTTCCGCATCTTCAAGGACGAGCTGGTGCTGGCCTACTCCACCGCCAGCTCCGAGACCGTGTTGCCACGCGTGATCCAGAAGATGGAAGCCTATGGCGCACCGAAGGCCATCAGCAGCTTCGTGGTGCCGACCGGTTACTCGTTCAACCTCGACGGCTCGACCCTGTATCAGAGCATCGCGGCGCTGTTCATTGCCCAGCTGTACGGCATTGATCTGTCCGTCGGCCAGCAGCTGATGCTGGTGCTGACCCTGATGGTCACCTCCAAAGGCATCGCCGGCGTGCCCGGGGTTTCCTTCGTGGTACTGCTGGCGACCTTGGGCAGTGTGGGTATCCCGCTGGAAGGCCTGGCATTCATTGCCGGCGTCGACCGCATCATGGACATGGCCCGTACCGCGCTGAACGTGATCGGCAATGCCCTGGCCGTACTGGTCATCGCCCGTTGGGAAGGCATGTACGACGACGCCAAGGGCGAACGCTACTGGAACTCACTGCCCCACCTGCGCAGCAAGGCGGTAGCAGCCGAAGGCCAGCGCGCCCCGGAATAACCTGCAGGCGCGGCAGAGCCTGTGGGAGCGGGCTCTGCCCGCGATAGCGCCCCCACATTCACCCCACCCCCACAGACTCACCACCCCCTTTGGGCTATCATCCCCGGCATCTTCAAAACAGGGGAACGCCCGATGCTCAACGGCCTGTGGCTCAGTTTTTTTCTGGTGGCAGCCATCTCTGCCTTTGGCCAATGGCTGGTGGGCGGCAACGCTGGCATCTTCGCGGCCATGGTCGAAAGCCTGTTCGCCATGGCCAAGCTGTCGGTAGAAGTCATGGTGTTGCTGTTCGGCACCCTGACGCTTTGGCTGGGCTTCCTGAAAATCGCCGAGAAGGCCGGCATCGTCGATTGGCTGGCCAAGGTGCTCGGTCCGTTGTTCGCTCGCCTGATGCCTGAAGTCCCCCGCGGACATCCGGCCCTGGGCCTGATCACCATGAACTTCGCCGCCAACGGCCTGGGCCTGGACAACGCCGCCACGCCCATCGGGCTCAAGGCGATGCGTTCGCTGCAGGAACTCAACCCCAGTGCGACCACGGCGAGCAACGCCCAGATCCTGTTTCTGGTCCTCAATGCCTCGTCACTGACGCTGCTGCCGGTGTCGATCTTCATGTACCGCGCCCAGCAAGGCGCCCCGGACCCCACCCTGGTGTTCCTGCCTATCCTGCTGGCCACCACCGTGGGCACTATCGTCGGCCTGCTGGCGGTAGCGTTCATGCAGCGCCTGCGCCTGTGGGACCCGGTGGTGCTGGCCTACATGATCCCCGGCGCCCTGCTGCTGGGCGCCTTCATGGCCTTCCTCGGCACGCTGTCAGCCACCGCGCTGGCGGGGTTGTCCTCGATTCTGGGCAACCTGACGCTGTTTGGCCTGATCATCCTGTTCCTGGTGATCGGCGCATTGCGCAAGGTCAAGGTGTATGAAGCCTTCGTCGAGGGCGCCAAGGAAGGCTTCGATGTGGCCAAGAGCTTGCTGCCGTACCTGGTGGCGATGCTCTGCGCGGTGGGTGTCCTGCGTGCATCCGGCGCGCTGGAATTCGGCCTGGACGGCATTCGCCACCTGATCCAGTGGCTGGGCATGGACACCCGCTTCGTCGATGCCCTGCCCACGGCCCTGGTCAAGCCGTTCTCCGGCAGCGCCGCCCGCGCCATGCTCATTGAAACCATGCAGTCCCATGGCGTGGACAGTTTTCCCGCACTGGTGGCAGCGACCATCCAGGGCAGCACCGAAACCACGTTCTATGTCTTGGCGGTGTACTTCGGTGCAGTGGGTATCCAGCGTGCCCGCCACGCGGTGGGCTGCGCGTTGCTGGCGGACCTGGCCGGGGTGATCGCCGCGATCGTGGTGTGCTACTGGTTCTTTGGCGCCACGGCGGCCTGAGCCGCGTCGTCGGTGACCTTGAAGCGCAGCACGCCGACGATCTGACCGTCTTCGGTCAGCACCCGGACCTGCCAGTTACCGGCCACATTGCCCGGGAAGTTCTGCTTGTGGGTCCAGGCGCGGTAGCCTTCCTTGCGGCCGCCATGGATATCCAGGGCGATGCGGTCGACTTCCTTACCGTTCTGCTGCCACACATGATAAATGCGCTCGTCCAGCCCGCGCGGGGCATTGATCGCTGTGTAGGCATACAAGCCTGAGCTGCGCACCTGTGCCGCGGTCACGGTATCGAGGCTGTCGCCATGGGTGCGATTCTGGTTGTCCAGCTCGGTGGTCACCGCCACTTCGGTCAGCCACAGGGTCGCCGGTGGCACCCAGGAGCGCAGCATCCAGCCGGCGCCACCGATGGCCAGCGTCACCAGCAACAGTGCCACGCCACGCCGCCAGTGATTGATCGGGAAGCTCACCGCCAGGCTGGGGAACGACAACAGCATCGCCGTGGCCAGGGCCAACTTGAAGCTTTCGTCGGTGGTCAGGTGCAGAATGATCGGCAATGCCGTCAACATGGCCGCGAACAGGGTCAGGGTATGCAAGGCCATGAACAGCCAGCGCCGCGGGGCGACCCACTTGTAGTAAAGCGGATCGATGATCGACACCAGGCCTGCCAGCGTCAGCAAGCCGGTGAAGATCAGCTGACCGCTGTTCCAGGTGGTGGTGATATAGAAAAACGGCAGGACGAAGAACAAGCTTTCCTGGTGAATCATCTGCGTCGCGTAGCGCAACACCGGCTGCGGGATCTCGCGCTTGAATACCCGGGTGAACAGTTGCGTGAAGGTGTTCTCCAGCATCAGCCAGACCCAGGTCAGCAGCATGACCACGGCGATCCAGCTGGCCAGGCCCGCCTGGCGATCTACCAGCACAAAGCTGCCGATACCGGAAATGAAGCCACCCAGGGCAATGACGCCAGGGTAGCGCTTGATAAGTTCGATTAGGCGCTGGACGTAATACGGCATCGGCTTCACACAACAGGCAGGGCAATCGGCAACAGGATACCGACTTGCCTGGGTTAACGCTTGGCGGCGCGTCGGCGCCGCCGCCAGAAAGCAATGACTAGCAGCAACGCGAGCAGGCCTGCCAGTGCCGCCCAGGCCAGCTCATACAACTGGTCATAGCTCAGCAGCGGCCTTTCCACCCGTATATAGCCAGGCTTGCCGAACATTTCGCGCATGGCAGCGTTGGCTTCCTTGAGGCTGACCTGCTGGATTTGCCTGGCCGGGTTGGTGAAGCGTCCGTCGACGTAATCGGTCAGCGCGCCCCAGTAATAGTCGGCCACCGCACTATTGCCCTGAGCCGCCCAGGCCTGTCGAGAGATCGCCAGGTTCTTCAGGCGGTCGAAGGTGGCGGGGTCCAGGCCCTCCTCCTGCAGGCGTTGCACCAATTGGCCGAGCACCAGGCCGGTTTCGCCCAGGTCGGCACGATCGACATCCGCATTCATGCTCAGCAAGCCGCTGTCACCGAACGATTCCCGGGCTACCCATGGCCCGTAGGACAACCCATGCTTGAGCCGCAGCTCGCGGTACAACGCCCAGTCCAGGTAGTTTTGCAGCAGGTCCAGGGTGGCTGGATTTTCCACCTGCAGCGTTGGCTCCAGATAGAACAGGTGGACTTTGGCGCCGTCCCCCAACCAGCCCTTGGTAAGGTCACGTTCGGGCTCGGCGGTGTGGGTGACCGAACGCAGGTCCTGATGATCGCTGGGCTCGACGGCTTCCAGTTCGCCCCAGCTGCGTTCCAGATAGGCCGGCAACAGCTTGTCCAGGCCGCCGACCACGATCAGGCTCATGTTGTTCGGCGCATACCAGTTCTGCCGTACGGTCTGCACCTGCTCCAGGGTGAGTGTGTTGACGTCTGCCCGCTCCGGGCATTTCAGGCCCAGCTCGACCGCCAATTGATTGCTGGCGCTGTGGCCCAGGTCCTGACGGTCCAGCAGGCGCTGCAAATGGGAATAGTGGCCGCCGTCCTCACGCTCGACAATCTTCTTCGAGGTCTGCAGGGCTTTCTCGTCGATGCGGGTCTGGGTGACGGCGGCCAGCAGCAGGTCCAGCACCTTGCGCTGATTGCGCGCCGGCGCTTCGATCACGAAGGTGGTATCGGCACTGCTGGTGAAGGCGTTCCATTCGCCGCCCAGGGCCTGCATGCGCTCTTCCAGGCCTCCTTCGCCGCTGTCGTCGATGCCACTGAACAGCAGGTGTTCGAGCAGATGAGGCAGTTCCTGGTCGGCGCAGGAAAAGTCGTCGAAGCCAACCCCCACCACCAGGCGGACGGACACGTGCGCACGCTCGTCACCCGGCTTGAGCAGCACCTGCAGGCCATTGGGAAGCAGGTAGCCCTCGACTTGAAAGCGGTCCAGCGCCCAGGCGTCACGGCCCAAGGTCAGCAGCAATGCCGCCAGCAGCCCGGCGCGTAACCAGCTTGCGGTGGCTGCGCTCTTCACCTGCTCATGCATGAATCCCTTCCATCCGAATCGGCTACGTCATGGGAACAGACTCCCAACCCTACCAGACGTTCATAGCGCTGTGGGTGGCCAGGGCAACTCAGGCCGGATGGTTGACGTCCAGTTCGTCGACGGGCTGTTGGCGTTCCGGGAGCAAAGCGCCGGTGTCGGTGTTTTCCAGCACCACATAGGCACTGCCGCAGAACAGCGAGTTGAGACGCTTCATGTCGGCGATAAGCTCCAGATGCAGCGAACTGGTTTCGATGCTCTGCACCACCTTGCGCTGCAAGCGGCTGACATGCGCATGGGCCAATCGACGTTCCTGAGCGCGGAAGCGACGCTTTTCCCGAAGCAGCTGACGTGCGCTTTCCGGGTCGCCGCTGAGAAATACCGAGAGCCCCAGGCGCAGGTTGGCCAATAGTTGGCTGTGCAGGCCCGCCAGTTCCTCAAGGCCGACTTCCGAGAACGAGCGGCGCTGCGAGGTCTTTTGCTGCTGGACCTTGCGCAGCATGCGTTCGATCAAATCTGCGGACAGTTTGAGGTTGATGGCCAGCTCGATGATTTCCGCCCAGCGCCGGCTGTCCTGTTCGCCCAGGTCTTCTCGCGGCATCTGCGCCAGGTACAGTTTGATGGAGCTGTACAAGGCCTCGGCGTCGTCGTTGAGCGAGCGCACCTGCTGCGTCACTGCGGTCTGGGTCCCGCGCAGCACATTGCCCATGGCCCCCAGCATGGCTTCGATGATATCGCCGATGCGCAGGGTCTCTCGCACCGCGTTGGCCAGCGCCAGACTCGGCGTGCCGAGTGCCGCCGGGTCCAGATGGCGAGGTTTGGCACTGCCTTGGGTGTCTGGTCGCTGGGGTAGCATCCAGGCGCACAAACGCGACATCCAACCCACCGAGGGCAGCATGATCACGCAGCGCAGGCTGTTGTAGATCACGTGAAAACCGATCACCAGTGCCTGGGGGTCATAGTTCAGGCTGTCCATCCAATGCGCCAGCGGGTCGAGCACGGGAATGACCAGTATCAGCCCCAGCAGCTTGTACAGCAGGCTGCCCAGGGCCACCTGGCGGCCGGCGGTGTTCTGCATGTTGGTGGACATGAACGCCAGCAACCCGCTGCCGACGTTGGCGCCGATGACCAGGCCAATCGCCACCGGCAGGCTGATCACCCCGGCCTCGGCCAGGGTAGCGGTGAGCAACACTGCCGCCAGGCTCGAATAGGACACCATGGCGAACAGTGCGCCGACCAGGGCATCGAGCAGGATATCGCCGGTCAGCGAAGCAAACAGTACCTTCACCCCTTGCGCCTGGGTGATGGGCGCAGCGGCTTCGACGATCAGCTGCAGCGCCAGGATGATCAGCCCCAGGCCGATGCCTACCCGGCCCATCTGGCCGAGACGGGTCTGTTTGCGCGAAAGGAAGAAGATCACCCCCAAGAAGATCAGCAGCGGTGACAGCCATGACAGGTCGAAGGTCAGTACCCTCGACATCAGGGCGGTGCCAACGTCGGCGCCGAGCATGATCGCCAATGCCGGGGTGAGCGCCATCAGGCCCTGGCCTACGAACGAGGTGGTCAGCATGGCGGTGGCATTGCTGCTCTGCACCACAGCCGTTACCAGGATGCCAGCGATGAAAGCCAGCGGCCGCCTGGACATGTTCTGGCTGAGCAGGCGCCGCAGCGCAGTGCCGTATACCCGCAGAATGCCGGTGCGCACGATGTGTGTGCCCCAGATCAGCAAGGCCACGGCGGAAAGCAGATTGAGCAGGGTCAGCATAGACGACGGCCCCCTGATAGACGCCCCAGTGGGGCAAGTTCGAAGATAGTGCTTATGGCTTAAGCTTTAGTCGGCCTTTGGCCTGGGTGCCAGCATGGCACAGGGAATAAGTTGTTTGAAACAAAAGTGTCATATTTTGGGGTTGAGGCTCAGGCGGGGGTATGGCTGGGGGTCGGTGGTGCATGGTCCCCTCACCCCAGCCCTCTCCCTGCTTTTAGCTCCCTCTCCCTCAGGGAGAGGGCCGGGGTGAGGGGACCATCCACCCCTAATCTCGAACCTACTCCCCCTGCGACTCCCGCCGCTTCTTGGCAATCGCGGTACGCATCTTGATATTCACCGCTTCCACCGCCAGCGAGAACGCCATGGCGAAATACACATAGCCTTTGGGCACATGCACGTCGAAGGCTTCGGCGATCAGCACCGTACCCACTACCAGCAGGAACGACAGCGCCAGCATCTTCAGCGAAGGGTGCTGGTCGATGAAGCGGCTGATGGTGCCCGAGGCGACCATCATCACCAGCACGGCAACGATGATTGCCGCCACCATCACTGGGACGTGGGACACCATGCCGACGGCAGTGATGACCGAGTCCAGCGAAAAGACGATGTCGATGATCGCGATCTGGATGATGGTGTAGATGAAGTTGCCGCCCTTGCCGGCCACTTCATCGCCGCCTTCTTCCTCGCCTTCCATGCCGTGGTAGATCTCTTGCGAGCTTTTCCACAGCAGGAACAGGCCACCGAAGAACAGGATCAGGTCACGTCCGGAGATGCCCTGGCCAAAGACGACGAACAGGTCGGCGGTCAGGCGCATGACCCAGGTGATGGACAACAGCAGCAGGATGCGCGTGACCATGGCCAGCGCCAGGCCGAAGATCCGTGTGCGTGCTTGCATGTGCTTGGGCATGCGGCTGACGAGGATCGAGATCATGATGATGTTGTCGATACCCAGGACGATCTCAAGTGCCGTCAGGGTCAAGAAAGCAACCCAGATCTCCGGGTTGGTGAACCATTCCATGTGAAGTCCTTCGTGTCGAATGCTTGATCGGCAGCGGGTACGCCTGTAGCAGCGGCGTAAGCCGCGTCGCTGCCGATCGAATGAGTTTTATAGACTGCTGAACAGCGGAAAGATCCCCATCGCCAGCGCGGCCAACATTATGCACAGGCAGACCAGCACTGCCCACTTCAAGGTGAAGCGCTGGTGATCGCCGAACTCAATGCCAGCCAGGGCCACCAGCAGGTAGGTCGACGGTACCAGGGGGCTGAGCAGGTGCACCGGTTGACCGACGATCGAGGCACGGGCCATTTCCACCGGCGTGATGCCGTAATGTGCAGCTGCCTCGGCGAGCACCGGCAGGACGCCGTAGTAGAACGCGTCGTTGGACATGAAGAAGGTGAACGGCATGCTCACCAGCGCCGTGATCACGGCCAGGTACGGCCCCATGGCATCCGGGATCACCGCCAGCAGGCTCTTGGACATGGCGTCGACCATGCCGGTACCCGACAGAATGCCGGTGAAGATGCCCGCAGCGAAGATCAGCCCGACCACTGCCAGCACCGAACCGGAGTGAGCGGCGATACGCTCCTTCTGTGCCTCCAGGCACGGGTAGTTGACGATCATGGCGATACTGAAGGCGATCATGAACAGCACCGGCAGCGGCAGCAGGCCCATGATCAAGGTCACCATCAACAGCAGGGTCAGGCCACCGTTGAACCAGATCAGCTTCGGACGACGGGCATCCGGGAACTGCGACACGCTGATTTCGCTATGGTCCACTTCGTCGCCAGGCAGGTGCAGCTCACCCAGGCGCACACGTTCCCGCTTGCCGTACATATAGGCAATCACCAGGATCGCGATGACGCCGAACGCCATGGCCGGCACCATCGGCACGAAAATGTCCGAAGGATCGACATGCAGGGCGCTGGCAGCACGTGCCGTCGGGCCACCCCAAGGGGTCATGTTCATCACGCCGCCGGCCAGAATGATCAGGCCAGCCATGATCCGCGGGCTCATGCCCAGTCGGCTGTACAGCGGCAGCATGGCCGCCACGCAGATCATGTAGGTGGTGGCACCGTCGCCGTCCAGGGAAACGATCAAGGCCAATACTGCGGTACCGACCGACACTTTCAGCGGGTCACCCTTGACCAGCTTGAGGATCTTGCGCACTGCCGGGTCGAACAGGCCTGAGTCGATCATCAGGGCGAAGTACAGAATGGCGAACATCAGCATCACGCCGGTCGGCGCGAGCTTGGTGATGCCTTCGAGCATCATCGGGCCGATCTTCGGCGCGAAGCCGCCGAACAGGGCGAACAGGATTGGAATCACGATCAGGGCGATCAGCGCGGACAGGCGCTTGGTCATGATCAGGAACATGAACGTGATGACCATGGCGAAGCCAAGGAAAGTCAGCATGGGGATACTCCAGGCGTAGCGCGGCTAGGGACGAGGAACCAGTGGGGTTCAGCGAGAAACGGCGGTGGCTTGGACTATCGGAGGGGGGGCGGTGCGAGCACGGGTAATCAAGGACATCGGTTTCACCATTGTTGTTGTTCAAAGGGCCGATCGCGCGCTTGGATCGCTCGATCTGGCCGGCCGGTCTGACGCCGGGGGTGAGTGGATGCTATGCGGGTAAGCTTTCGCCAACCTTTCGTTGCCCCATCACGTAGCAGCGGCGTAAGCCGCGTCCCCCTTTCCCCCTGTCAACCTGAACAACAGCGGCGCCATCAAACGCAACTTGCGCCGCCACTGTCGTGATGCCCCTCTCAAGGCAACACCAGCCCCCCAGCCGCCTTGTGCAACGCCCGCAAATGCTCACCCACCTGCTTCAGGTTGGCCTCGTTGGCCGCAATTTCCCTGGCCCGATCCTCGGTCAGCAGCGCCCTCACCTCCTTGTCCAGGTCGGTACTCAAGCGCTGCAGCTGCTGCTGACGCTGGCTGCTTTCCGATTCCAGGCGTTGCCATTCCGCCGTCTGCGGCAGGCCATAGCCGCCGCTGTCCAGCAACTCGGCGGGGCGGCTGAGAAAGCCGCTGTTGGCCAGAATCGCCTGCAGCGTCTGGTTGGCGTTGGCCACGCTGCCATCGCCCAGTTCCCGCGCGCCCAGGTAGCGTTGCTTGACCTCTTCCTGTGCCAGCAGCAATTGCTGGCGATAGCTGGCCTGCTCCAACAGCAGCAAGGCAGCACTGGTGCGCAGGTCGGCCTGGGCGAACCATCGCCTGCGCTCGAGCGCGCTCTGCGCCAACCACGCCTCGACGCTGTCCTGGGGGATCGCCAGGTGCTGTTTGAGCACCGTGAACATGGCCTGATAGCGATCGCGGTATGAATCGAACCGGTAGCCCATGCGCAACGCCTCGCGTGGGTCATCCAGCACGCTGCCATCGGCCAGCCCGCGCCCTTGCAGCACCTCAAGCAGACCATTGGGCAGGATGCTGTCCACGCTTTCGAGCTTCGGATTGTGGGTCCCGCTGCGCAGCAGCTTGAGGTTTTCCACGGCGCAGTTGTTGGACAGAAAGTAATAGCTGCCGTCGTAGCTCCAGTGCATCTCGGCGGCATGGCGCACCAGCGATTCGACCTCCTGGCGGCTCAGCTTCAAGGGCACCGAGGCCAGGCTGCGCAGTTCGGTCTTGGTGTACTCGTCGATCACCTGGGACAACGGCAGCACGAACAGTCGCGAGGGGTACTGCCCCATCAACCCACCCCAGGTCGACAGCTGTACATCATTGACGAACGCGCGGTACGACAGCACCAGGTGCTGGTCCAGGTCCAGACGGCAGTTGGGTCCGAGCGGTCGTCCCGGCGCGCAGATCACCAGGCGCAGCATGCTGTGGCCCCAGCGGCTGGCCCAATTCTGATTGGCTTCGGCCAGCAGGTAGTCCACCGCGTAGACCCGTTGCGGATCGATCTTGCCCAAGGGCGTTTTGGCGAAGTCACTGCCGGCATTGAGGTACGGCAGCCCCTCGGCGCAGCTCTGCTGCCTGGCCGGCGCCCAGTCGAAGTGCGCCTTGAAGTACTCGAACAGCGCCGGCCGTCGGCAGGCGTAGGTGGGGTCGAGCAGGAAATATTCCATATTGACCGCCACGAACTCTTTCGGGCTGCTGACCTCGTAGATGTCCGGGCTGCGCACGATCTGCCGGTTCTGCTCTTCGCGCTCCCCACGCCGACCAACGTATTGTTGCCAACCGGCCAGATCGAGCAAGCGCGGGTCGTCGCTGAGGGTGAAGCGTCGCGCGTCCTGGCCGCGGCATTCATCGGCCTGGCCAATCTTGCCGACGCTGCCGGTCTGGCGGGCGCAGCGGTTGATCAGGCTGCGTTCGCTGGCCGGCCACAGGCGTGCGCGGTCATAGATATGGGTCAGCTCATGCAGCACCGTTGCCAACAACTCTTCACGCACGGTGCCATGGGGGCGATTGGTCCGCTGGCTGGCCGATGAGCCATCGGTCAGGCCGGGCAGTTGGTTGAGATTCAGCGCCAGGCTCGATACCAGCGAGGCCTGCCCATAGGCATTGTCTGGCATGCGCGACGACCAGCTGACGTCGATGCGCCGATCCAGATCGCGTATCAGGCTCGGCGGCAGCGCCCGCATGGCGTCGTCCAGCAGCGCCTGGGTGGCCTGCACCTGCTGTGGGTTCAGGCCATGGCTGTCGAGGGCCAGATGCAGGTCGGCCAAGGCAGGGCCGGCCAGCAGCAGGCTGCCGGCCAGCAGCCAGGCCCTTGCAATGCTCACAGCGCCAGAATGGCTTCGGCAAGATCCTGATCGCTGGCGCTGCGCGCCTCGGGTAGCCGGCTGCGCAGGGTATCGAACGCGGCTTCCAGTTGCGCGCCACGAATATCGCCCTGGCTGGCGACATAGCTGGCAGCGTCATCCTTGGCCTGGAGCACGACTTTGGAATCACGGATCGAGGTCGTCGTATCGGAGGTGAAATCGATGGAGCGGCCGAAGGCGCGGACAATGATGTTACTGGTGGCCACAACGGTTTGTGCCTGAGCCAGGTCGGCCAGCAGGAACAGGCCAAGGGTGGCGGCGATCAGCGGGGTACGCATGGAGCTTCTCCGAAATACGAGGTGTTTATTGGACGAGAATCGCTTGCGCCAGTTCAAGGTCGCTGGCGGCAAGCCTTGGGTGGTGTTGTCGCAGGTAGCCCAGGGCAGCCTGCAGACGCGCGCCACGCAGGTCGCCGTCACTGGCGACGAAGGCTGCGGCGTCGTCGTGGGCGCGTAGTACCAGCTTGTTATCGAACGGGGCGGAAGTGACCTTGCTGGTGACGTAGCCGGCGATCACCGTCGACTGCGTACTGACGTCGAAGGCCCAGGCCTGGGACGCCCATACCAAGGTGCTGGCGGCAAATAACAGATAACGCATCGGTGCTCGACTGTTAGACAAAAGACCCGGCAAGGCTAGCGGAACACGTCCCTCAGGGCTACCGGCCAGGTTTCTCTGGCCGGCACTCTGCAGGAAGTTTCATTTCCATTTATTGCCAGGCCCGCCGCCCGTTCGATTCAGATGGCCAGGATGGCCTGTGCCAACTGCGCATCGTTGGCTTGCAGTTGCGGCGCCTGCTGGCGAATGTGGGCAAAGGCACTTTCCAGTTTCACGCCACGGATATCGCCTTGGCTGGCCACGAAGCTGGCGGCGTCGTCACGGGCCTCACGCACGATCTTGTCATCACGCAGCGAGGACGACAGATCCGAAGTCGCGTTGGTGGACGCGTTCACGCCGCGCACGACGGCGTCGGTGGTGACCACGAAGCTTGAGGCTTGGGCACCGCTGGCCATGGCCAACAACAGTGCGGCACCGAACAAGTGGATACGGGACATGATGATTCTCCTGGGCTGTGGCAAAGGTAGGCGCTGTATGAGTATTAGAGCGCCTGAATGCAGTCGGCGCCAGCGGTCAGACCACAGCGCCCGCAATATTGCTCAACTGTAATGGTCGATTTTCGTCAGTCAATAACTGTAATGCCTGGCTTTAACTTTTTGATTTCCATAAAAAAACCCGTCAGCGGTTGCCCGCGACGGGTTTTGGAATTCAGTGCTGGCAGTGGGGGCTAGTGCCCTCGAACCAGCGGGCGTTGCATCAACGCCAGAACGGCTTGCTCAACTCTTCGCAACGCTGGGCTTCGCTGATACCGGCATCGGCCAGCAGACGAGCATCCAGGCGAGCCAGTTGATGGCGGCTGGCGATACGGCGCTGCCACAGCATCAGGTTGGCCAACAGGCGCAGAGGAGCAGAAGTTTGAGCAGTAGCAGTGTTGTTCTGGAACAGGTCGGAACTGAGTGTACGTTCCATGGTTTACATCCTTCCGCTTGTGGCGGGTCTGAGTAGTGGTTTACTGGTGCCCATTCTGAGCCTCGTGCGGGCGGAACAGTAGGCACAGTTCACCTGTATTGTGCGGGCGCAGTTGGAAGTTTGAAGGCACTGTTTTGCTCTGGAATGAGGCAACTGTACTGGTCTGCACTCTAATCGTGCATTTTATCCTCGCGGCCGGTTATGGAGCGGCAATTGGAGGGTTTAATCACCAGTACAGTAGTACAGTTATATGAATATGCTGTTTTCTCGCAAGGGCGTTGCCCCCGCTGCGTGGGAAGCAGCCTGAAACTGTAACGCCTTACACGGCCAGCATGCGTCCTGTGTCTTCCAGATTGCTGTGCCAGGCCAGTGCGTCACGCAAGATATGCGGCGTATGTCCGCCGCGCTCGCAGGCAGCGATAAAATAGTCGTTCAGCGCTGTCCGATAGCTCGGATGCACGCAGTTGTCGATGATCGCCCGGGCCCGCTCTCGCGGCGCCAGCCCACGGAGGTCCGCCAGGCCCTGCTCGGTCACCAGAATGTCCACATCGTGTTCGGTATGGTCGACATGGCTGACCATGGGCACCACGCTGGAAATCGCGCCACCCTTGGCGATGGATTTGGTGACGAAGATTGCCAGGTGAGCATTGCGGGCAAAATCGCCCGAGCCACCGATGCCGTTCATCATGCGCGTGCCACAGACGTGGGTGGAATTGACATTGCCGTACAGGTCGAATTCCAGTGCGGTGTTGATGCCGATGATACCGAGCCGTCGAATGACTTCAGGATGATTCGAGATCTCCTGTGGGCGCAGCACCAGGCGCGACTTGTAGCGGTTGAAGTCGCTGAACACTTCGGCGTGCTTGCGGGCCGACAGCGTCATGGAACTGCCCGAGGCAAACGCCAGCTTGCCCGCATCGAAGAGGTCAAAGGTGGAGTCCTGCAGTACCTCCGAGTACATGGTGAGGTTCTCGAACGGTGAATCCAGCAATCCGTGCATCACGGCGTTGGCGATGGTACCGATGCCCGCCTGCAACGGCATCAGGCTACTGCTCAATCGGTCGGCATCCACTTCGCTCTTGAAGAATTCCACCAGGTGACGGGCAATGGCCTGGGTGTCCTCATCCGGAGGCAGTACCGTGGAGGGCGAATCAGGCTGGTTGCCGATGACGATACCGACAATTTTTGCGGGGTCGATCTGCACCGCGCCATTGCCGATTCGGGTGTCGGCCTTCAGTACCGGGATGGGCAATCGCGTGGGGCGGTAGCTTGGAATATAAACATCGTGCAGGCCTTCGAGCTCCAGCGGCTGGGCGAGGTTGATCTCGACGATCACCTGTCTGGCCAGAATGGCAAAGCTGGCCGAGTTGCCCACTGACGTGCTGAGCACCAGATGGCCGTCCTCGGTGATGGCCACGCATTCGATCACCGCCAGGTCCACTGCTTTGATCTGGCGGTTGCGCAGTTGCTCCACGGTGTCGGACAGGTGCTGGTCGATGAACATCACCGAGCCTTCGTTGATGGCCTTGCGCAGCGTGCTGTCGACCTGAAAGGGCATGCGTCGGGACAGCACGCCGGCTTCGGTCAGTTGCTTGTCCAGGTCGTTGCCGAGGCTGGCCCCGGTCATCAAGCTGATTTTCAGAGGCGTCTGCCTGGCTCGTTCGGCCAGGGCCTGGGGCACGGCCTTGGCTTCACCGGCTCGGGTGAAGCCGCTCATGCCGACGGTCATGCCGTCTTCGATCAGTGCGGCGGCGTCTGCCGCGCTCATTATCTTGTCGTGCAGGGATGCCAGGCGAATACGGTCGCGGTACATGGTCATTATCTCGGGAAGCTAAAAACGTGGTGCGAAGTCTAGTGAATCGAGGGATGCCAAGTCCCGCTACCAAGGTCGCATGGAGGGGTCTATTTGGCGGCTCTGGCCGTAAAACACTTTTACACCAGGCGTAAAAAACCCCGCCGGATGGCGGGGTTCATGGCGTGCTGTCGCGGGGTTATTCCACGGCCTTGACCATGTCTTCGATGACCTTTTTCGCGTCACCGAACACCATCATGGTCTTGTCCAGGTAGAACAGCTCGTTATCCAGGCCAGCGTAGCCGCTGGCCATCGAGCGCTTGTTGACGATGATGGTCTTGGCCTTGAACGCCTCGAGAATCGGCATACCGGCGATCGGCGACTTCGGATCGTTTTTCGCCGCCGGGTTGACCACGTCGTTGGCGCCCAGCACCAGGACCACGTCGGCCTGACCGAACTCGGAGTTGATGTCGTCCATCTCGAACACCTGGTCGTAAGGTACTTCGGCTTCCGCCAGCAGCACGTTCATATGGCCAGGCATGCGCCCTGCCACCGGGTGGATCGCGTACTTCACCGTGACGCCTGCGTGGGTCAGCTTTTCGGTCAGTTCCTTCAGCGCGTGCTGGGCGCGGGCCACCGCCAGGCCATAGCCAGGCACGATGATGACCGTGTCGGCGTTGGTCAGCAGGAACGTCGCATCGTCGGCCGAGCCGGATTTGACCGGACGCGCTTCCTTCGAGCCCGCCGGGCCAGCGTCAGCCGCAGCACCGAAGCCGCCACCGATGACGTTGAAGAACGAGCGGTTCATGGCCTTGCACATGATGTACGACAGGATCGCACCCGAGGAGCCCACCAGGGAGCCAGCGATGATCAGCATCGAGTTGTTCAGGGAGAAACCGATACCGGCAGCGGCCCAACCGGAGTAGCTGTTGAGCATCGACACGACCACGGGCATGTCGGCGCCGCCGATGGGGATGATCAGCAGCACGCCCAGCACGAACGCCAGCACCAGCATCACGCTGAATGCCAGGTAGCTGCCAGTAAACATGAAGGTCAGGCCGCACAGCAAGGTTCCCAGACCGATCAGCAGGTTCAGCTTGTGCTGGCCGGAGAACTGTACCGGCGCGCCCTGGAACAGGCGGAACTTGTATTTGCCCGACAGCTTTCCGAAGGCAATGACCGAACCGGAGAAGGTGATGGCGCCGATGGCGGCACCGAGGAACAGTTCGAGGCGGTTGCCGGTCGGGATCGCATCCCCCAGTTGTGCCACGATGCCCAGCGATTGTGGCTCGACGACTGCCGCAATGGCGATGAACACTGCCGCCAGGCCGATCATGCTGTGCATGAAGGCCACCAGCTCGGGCATCTTGGTCATCTCGACACGCTTGGCCATGATCGACCCCGCGGTGCCGCCGACCAGCAGACCGACGATCACGTAACCCATGCCCGCCGTGGCGAGTTCGGCGCCCAGCTTGTAGATCAGCGCAACGGTCGTCAGCACGGCCAAGGTCATGCCCAGCATGCCGAACAGGTTGCCGCGTCGCGACGTGGTGGGGTGCGACAAGCCTTTGAGGGCCTGGATGAAGCACACCGATGCCACCAGATAAAGAAGAGTTACCAGGTTCATGCTCATTGTTTGGCAGCCTCGTCCTTAACTTTTGGAGCTTTCTTCTTGAACATTTCCAGCATGCGGCGGGTGACCAGGAAGCCGCCGAACACATTGACCGCAGCCAATGCCACGGCCAGGGTGCCCATGGTCTTGCCCAGCGGTGTGACCGTCAGCGCCGCCGCCAGCATGGCGCCGACGATGACGATGGCGGAAATGGCGTTGGTCACCGCCATCAGCGGGGTATGCAGCGCTGGGGTAACGTTCCAGACCACGTGGTAGCCCACGTAGATGGCCAGCACGAAGATGATCAGGTTGTAGATACCGTGAGAGATCAGCATGTCTTCCATTGTTTTTATCCTCAGCCGTTCTTGCGCACGATCTGACCGTCGCGGCACATCAGGCACGCGGCGACGATGTCGTCTTCCAGGTTGATGGTGAACTGACCGTCCTTGTCGAACAGCAGCTTCATGAAGTCCAGCAGGTTGCGCGCGTACAACGCCGAGGCATCGGCGCCGACCAGCGCTGGCAGATTGGTAGGCCCGACGATGGTCACACCGTGCTGCACGATGACCTGATCGGCCACGGTCAGCGGGCAGTTGCCGCCCTGCAGCGCCGCCAGGTCGATGACCACCGAGCCGGGCTTCATCTGCGCGACGGTTTCAGCGCTCAGCAACGTCGGCGCCTTGCGGCCTGGAATCAACGCCGTGGTGATGACGATATCCGCCTGCTTGGCGCGCTCGTGCACAGCCTGGGCCTGACGCTGCATCCAGCTGGCCGGCATGGGTCGTGCGTAACCCCCCACGCCTTCGGCGCACTCGCGCTCCTCGTCGGTCTCGTAAGGCACATCGAGAAACTTCGCGCCCAGGGACTCGATCTGCTCTTTCACTGCCGGGCGCACGTCCGACGCTTCGATCACTGCACCCAGCCGCTTGGCCGTGGCAATGGCCTGCAGACCGGCCACGCCGGCGCCCAGAATCAGCACGCGAGCGGCTTTCACCGTCCCTGCGGCGGTCATCAGCATTGGCATGAAGCGCGGGTAGTGATGCGCCGCCAGCAGCACGGCCTTGTAGCCGGCAATGTTGGCTTGCGATGACAGCACATCCAGGCTCTGGGCCCGTGAGGTGCGCGGCGCGGCTTCCAGCGCGAAGGCGGTGATGCCACGCTCGGCCATTCGGGCAATGGTGTCGTTGTTGAAGGGATTGAGCATCCCCATCAACACCGCTCCGGCTGGGATCTGCGCCAGTTCGCTGTCGCAGGGCGCATTGACCTTGAGGATCAATTCGGCGCCGAAGGCGTCGGCAGCACTTGCGATGGTTGCGCCTGCTGCTTCATAAGCGCTGTCGGTCACGCTGGCCAGTACGCCGGCGCCACTCTGGACAGTGACTCGATGACCCTGGGCAACCAGCTTCTTGATGGTTTCCGGGGTTGCGGCAACCCGTGTCTCGCCCGTCTGCGTTTCGAGAGGAACACCAATGTGCACGTTAATTCTCCTGCTGGATCTTTTTCTTAGTGGAACCGAGGCGCTGCGTGTGGCGCATCCGGGGCGGCCGATCAGCACGATCCCGCCTTAACACAGCGGGGCGCGGCATTTTGCAGGCCTTCGTCCGGTGCTTCAACAGATTATGAAAGGGTACGTCGAATAGACTACAAGTCACGGTGTGACCGATTGACGCAACAACACAGCTCAAAGCCTTGTATATCAAGGTGCCTAGCGTGGTAACCATCGTCAGAAATATTTTTTGGCTATTTCTCGGTGCTCACGCTTTTAAGGTGTGCAATCTGCTTCAAGGCCAAGCGCAGCGCGACCTTGAGCAGGTTTTCGGGTAGTGCCTGTACAGTTGTCAACAATGCGTCAAAAACGTACATCTGTAGGTATTTCCGCAGCCGTACTACGGACTTCCTTCGCCGCTATCGCCAATGCTTTCAAGGGCATAGCGCTGCGCCTCGAGGCTGAGCCAGCGACGGAAGGCCTGAAGCACAGCGGATTCCACCTTGCGCTCCGGAATGATCAGGTAGTAAGCCTGGGTGCTGGTCAATGCATGGGGGTTGGCAATCACCAGGCGCCGCTCCTCCAGTTCTCGCTTGATCAGGAACGGCGGGATCAGCGCCAGACCCATCCCGTGCATCGCCGCTTGGGCCAGCATGGAGAATAGTTCATAGCGGGGGCCTGTCATGTCCTTTGCAACATTCAGCGCCTGGCTGCCGAACCACTGGCGCCACGCGTAGGGTCGGGTGCTCTGCTGCAATAAAGGCAGCGTAGCGATATGCGCCGGAGACAGCCGTTCTTTTCCGTCCATTTGGTCGGGGCTGCACACCGGTACCGGGTTCTCCGCCATCAGGCGATAGCCTTGGGTGCCCGACCAGTCTCCATCGCCGAAGTAGATCGCGGCATCAAAGTCGGTATCGGCGAACAGGAAGGGTCGGGTCCGGTTGGTCAGGTTCACGGTGACTTCAGGATGAAGTTGCTGGAACTGCTTGAGCCGCGGGAGCAGCCATTGGGTACCGAAGGTTGGCACCACCGCCAGCTCGAGGGTACCCGCGCCCTGCTGTCCCATCACCGACAAGGTTTCGCGCTCGACGGCATCCAGCTGGGCAGCTACCCGGCGACTGTAGGACAGCCCGGCGTCGGTAAGCTTCACGCCTCGCCGTGAGCGTCTGAACAGCTCTACATTGAGAAACGCTTCCAGGCCGGCAATCTGTCGGCATACCGCGCCCTGGGTCAGGGATAACTCCAGGGAGGCTTTGGTAAAGCTCTCGTGTCGGGCGGCGGCCTCGAAGCACACCAAGGCCGTGGTGCTGGGAATTTTGCGACGCATGTACGGGTTCCTCACTCAAGACCAGCGTATGGAGCTATCTCCTGCTGTCTGGAGTGAGAAATTATCACAACCCTATGCGCATTCATCGATTGTTGGACTGCTCATCCACGCCTAGGCTGATGACATTACAATTCGAAACGAGGGTGCACTCATGGCCGGCAAGGCAAGCTTCAACTGGATCGACCCGCTGTTGCTCGATCAGCAACTCACGGAAGAAGAACGAATGGTGCGTGACAGTGCTGCCCAGTTCGCCCAGGGCAGCCTGGCGCCCAGAGTGCTGGAGGCCTTCCGTCATGAAAGCACCGACCCGGCCATTTTTCGTGAGATGGGTGAAGTCGGCTTGCTGGGCGCCACGATCCCAGAGCAGTACGGCGGCAGCGGTCTGAATTACGTTTGTTACGGATTGATAGCCCGTGAAGTGGAACGCGTGGATTCTGGCTACCGTTCGATGATGAGCGTGCAGTCGTCGCTGGTCATGGTGCCCATCAATGAATTCGGTACCGAGGCACAGAAGCAGAAATATCTCCCCAAGCTGGCTAGCGGCGAATGGATCGGTTGTTTCGGTTTGACCGAGCCGAACCATGGTTCCGACCCGGGCGCGATGATCACCCGAGCGCGCAAGGTCGACGGCGGCTACCGGGTCAGTGGCAGCAAGATGTGGATAACCAACAGCCCGATCGCCGATGTGTTCGTGGTGTGGGGCAAGGATGACGCCGGCGATATTCGCGGGTTCGTGCTGGAGAAAGGCTGGCAGGGCCTGAGTGCGCCGGTGATTCATGGCAAGGTTGGCCTGCGCGCCTCGATCACCGGCGAGATCGTCATGGACAACGTGTTCGTGCCTGACGAAAACATGTTTCCCGATGTGCGTGGCCTCAAAGGGCCTTTCACCTGTCTGAACTCCGCCCGTTATGGCATCTCGTGGGGTGCGCTGGGTGCGGCAGAGTTCTGCTGGCACACCGCGCGCCAATACACCCTGGATCGCCAACAGTTTGGCCGTCCGTTGGCCGCCAACCAGCTGATCCAGAAAAAACTCGCCGACATGCAGACCGAGGTCACCCTGGCGTTGCAGGGATGCCTGCGTCTGGGGCGAATGAAGGATGACGGCAGCGCGGCAGTAGAGATCACCTCGATCATGAAGCGTAACTCTTGCGGCAAGTCCCTGGACATCGCACGCATGGCGCGCGACATGCTCGGGGGCAACGGGATCAGCGACGAATTCGGCATCGCCCGTCACCTGGTCAACCTGGAGGTGGTGAACACCTATGAAGGTACCCACGATGTGCACGCCTTGATCCTGGGTCGCGCGCAGACCGGCATCCAGGCCTTCTATTAATAAGAGGAGGGCGAAGCATGGGGGCATTATCCGATCTGCGCGTACTTGATCTGTCCCGTGTGCTCGCCGGGCCTTGGGCCGGCCAGATACTGGCGGACCTGGGCGCCGAAGTGATCAAGGTCGAGCGGCCGGTGAGCGGTGATGATACCCGCGCCTGGGGGCCGCCGTTTCTGCGCGATGCTGCCGGTCACAACACCAGTGAGGCTGCGTACTATCTGGCAGCGAACCGCAACAAGCAGTCGGTGACCATCGACTTCACCCGTCCGGAAGGACAGGAATTGGTGCGCGCTCTGGCGTTGCGCTCCGACATCCTGATCGAGAACTACAAGGTAGGTGGCTTGGCGGCATATGGCCTCGACTATGCCAGCTTGAAGGCGATCAACCCTAGGCTTATCTATTGTTCCATCACCGGCTTCGGCCAGACCGGCCCATATGCGGGCCGTCCGGGCTATGACTTCATGGTGCAAGGGCTGGGCGGGTTGATGAGTCTGACCGGCCGCGCCGACGGCGAAGACGGTGCGGGGCCCGCGAAGGTAGGCGTCGCGTTGACCGATATTCTCACGGGGCTGTATGCAACGGTCGCGGTGCTGGCCGCCCTCGCCCACCGTGAGCGGGAAGGCTGCGGGCAGCACATCGACATGGCTCTGCTGGATGTCCAGGTAGCGTGCTTGGCCAACCAGGCCATGAACTACCTCACCACCGGTGTCGCGCCGCAACGGCTGGGCAATGCGCACCCTAATATAGTGCCCTATCAGGATTTCCCGACCGCCGATGGAGATTTCATCCTCACGGTGGGTAATGACGCCCAGTTTGCCAAGTTCGCCGCGGTAGCCGGTCAGCCGGGCTGGGCGAGCGATCCGCGATTTGCCACCAACAGGCAGCGAGTGGCCAATCGTGCGGTGTTGATTCCCTTGATACGCCAAGTCACGGTCTTCAGGACGACCAATGAGTGGGTCGCAGCGCTGGAAACGGTGGGTGTGCCATGTGGCCCCATCAACGACCTGTCGCAGGTGTTCGAGGACCCGCAAGTGCTGGCGCGAGGGCTGGCGCTCACCCTGCCCCATGCCCAGGCTGGTGAAGTTCCAATGGTGGCGAGTCCTATACGGCTTTCAGCCAGCCCGGTGGAATACAGGCGAGCGCCCCCATTGCTGGGCGAGCACACCCGTGCGGTGCTGCAAGGCGTGCTCGGCTATGGCGATGCGGACTGTGATCGCTTCGAGGCCGCTGGAGTGATCTGACTATCTATATAGAGAGACAAGGCACGTAAACGTCTTTGTGACAGTTTTTTGAAAATAGCGGTTGACGCCCCCGCCAATCTCTCTATAATTCGCCCCACTTCCGGCGCAGACGAAACGGAAAACTCCTTGATTATCAATGAGTTAACCGAAGTAAGCAGCGAGGTGGTGTTTCGGTCTTCTGGATCGATAGCGGTGAAAAAGGTGGTTGACAGCGGTTTGAAACGCTGTAGAATTCGCCTCCCGCTAACGAGTGATCGAAGCGAGTCAAGTGGTTGAAGTTGTTCAGGTTTCTCCGGAAAAACTTCAAAATAAACGCTTGACAGGATGTGAGGCTAGCGTAGAATGCGCGCCTCGGTTGAGACGAAAGAATCAACCTACCGCTCTTTAACAATTGAAT
>NZ_DFUE01000045.1 GCF_002379585.1 Pseudomonas sp. UBA4194 | reverse complement strand
GTGGACGGCGCGAGCGCGGGCAGAGCCCGCTCACACAGGGGATTGGGGGGGCAGGCGGGCGGGTGTCTACCGCAGTGCCGTTGTGGGAGCGGGTTCTACCCGCGATGGCGGGTGATTGGGCGGCGCAGGATTAGGAATGTTCAGTGGCAGTCATTCCGCCATCGCGGGCAGAGCCCGCTCCCACAGGGGATTTGCGTGGCAGTCGGGACTGGTGACCGCCGCAGATCCTCTGTGGGAGCGGGTTCTACCCGCGATGGCGGCTGGGTGGGCGCCGCAGGATTTGGGATGTTCGGTGGCAGTGATGGCGCCATCGCGGGCAGAGCCCGCTCCCACACGGGGATTTGCGTGGCAGCTGGAACTGGTGACCACTGCAGATCCTCTGTGGGAGCGGGTTCTACCCGCGATGGCGGCTGGGTGGGCGGCGGAGGATTTGGGATGTTCGGTGTCAGTGATGGCGCCATCGCGGGCAGAGCCCGCTCCCACAGGGAATTGGCGTGGCAGCTGGGACTGGTGACCACTGCAGATCCCCCTGTGGGAGCGGGTTCTACCCGCGATGGCGGCTGAATGGGCGGCGCAGGATTTGGGGTGTTCGGTGGCAGTGATGGCGCCATCGCGGGCAGAGCCCGCTCCCACAGGGGATTTGCGTGGCAGCCGGGACTGGGGACCACCGCAGATCCGGTGTGGGAGCGGGTTCTACCCGCGATGGCGGCAGGGTGGGCGGCGCAGGATCTGGAATGTTCGGCGTCAGTGATGGCGCCATCGCGGGCAGAGCCCGCTCCCACAGTGGATTTGTGTGGCAACCCGGACTGGTGACCACCGCAGATCCCTTGTGGGAGCGGGTTCTACCCGCGATGGCGGCTGATTGGGCGGCGCAGGATTTGGGGTGTTCGGTGGCAGTGATTCCGCCATCGCGGGCAGAGCCCGCTCCCACAGGAGATTTGTGTGGCAGCCGGGACTGGTGACCGCTGCAGATCCCCCTGTGGGAGCGGGTTCTACCCGCGATGGCGGCTGGGTGGGCGGCGCAGGATTTGGGATGTTCGGTGTCAGTGATGGCGCCATCGCGGGCAGAGCCCGCTCCCACAGGGAATTTGCGTGGCAGTCGGGACTGGGGACCACCGCAGATCCTCTGTGGGAGCGGGTTCTACCCGCGATGGCGGCAGGGAGGGCGCCGCAGGTTCTGGAATGTTCAGTGGCAGTGATTCCGCCATCGCGGGCAGAGCCCGCTCCCACAGGGGATTTGCGTGGCAGCCGGGACTGGTAACCACGGCAGATCCTCTGTGGGAGCGGGTTCTACCCGCGATAGGCTCCGCTGTATTGGGTAAGAGATGAGGGGCTAGCCGATACGGTTATAAGCTAATACCGCATAGTTATGAATGGCTATAACGGAACTTGGTATCCTGCCGCCCGGCTACCGCTCCCGCGATGCCGTATCTGATGTGTAGGACGTAAGAATGGATGTAGGTTTTCTGGGCTTCAGTGTGGCTGGGCTCGTCGTAGGTTTCATCGTTGGCATGACCGGTGTGGGTGGGGGATCGTTGATGACGCCGATCCTGCTCTGGTTCGGGATCAATCCGGCCACCGCCGTGGGCACCGACCTGCTGTATGCCGCCATCACCAAAGGCAGCGGCGTTTGGGTCCATGGGCGGAACAAGAACATCGACTGGAAGATCACCGGCTGGCTGGCGCTGGGCAGCGTGCCCGCGGCGGCGCTGACCTTGTTGTACCTCAAGAGCCTGCATACCGAACCCCAGGCCATGGGTTCGGTGATCAAGCAGGCGCTGGGCGTGGTGCTGTTCCTGACTGCACTGGCGATCCTGTTCAAGAAGCGCCTGCAAACCTTCGCCAGCCGCCATGCCGGTGACCGCTACAACCTCAGCCCCAATGCCCTGAACGCGTTGACCGTATTCACCGGTGTGGTGTTGGGGGTGATGGTCTCGCTGACGTCCATCGGCGCCGGGGCCCTGGGCACCGTGGGCCTGTTTCTGCTCTACCCGTTCCTGGCCACCCGGCGTCTGGTGGGCACCGAGATCGCGCACGCGGTGCCGCTGACCCTGGTCGCAGGCATGGGGCATGCCAGCATGGGCAACATGGATTGGTCGCTGCTGGGTTACCTGCTGCTGGGTTCATTGCCAGGCATCTATCTGGGCAGCCACCTGTCAGGGCGCGTGTCGGATGAAATCCTGCGGCCTTGTCTGGCGGTGATGCTGTTGCTGATCGGCTACAAGTTGGCGTTTTAACCCTGTCGGCACGGCGTTCGTCGCCGTGCTGAACTGTTTGATGGGTGAGGCACAATCCCTTCGCAAGGCTCTGGCATAATGGTGGCGCCCGTTCGGGCACAGCCTGTTCGCCACCTCAGAATCGCGCCGCCCTATGTTGCTCAACGACCCCGTCACCCTGCTGTGCATTCTTACGCCATTCGGGTTGATGACCGCGCTGGTGCTGTGTTTGTCCTATATCGGACTGGGCAAATCGACCCTGGCGCTGCGTTGGTGGTTGATCGGTGACCTGGTGCTGGCCCTCTACCGTGTCATTCCCCTGCTGCAACCGGGCCTGTTCGACGCAACGCCGCCATGGCTTGAAGTGCTGTCGCCCAGAGCCACATTCATCAGCAACATCGCCGTGCTGTTGATCGCCATCGGCGCGCATACCGTGGCCTTGCATCACCTGAACGAGAAGGTAGGAAGTGCAGGCCGGCAGGCACGCCTGTTATTGCTGCCCTCGCTGATTTTCGCCACCGGCGCAGTGGTGCTGATCGACACGCCTTGGATCCTGCCGTGGTTTCTGTTCTGGGTCCTGGTCAGCATTGCCCTGCAAGTGCGTGTGACCCGCGCCCTCGCGCGCCACTACCGGGGCGCCTGGGGCTTGCTCGCTGGCCAGTTCGCGTTGCTGGCGTTCCACGGCTACAACTTCCTGTCCATGCTCGTCGAGCTGCCGCCGGTGCTGCCGTTCGACGAGCCAGATTTGCCCTCGCTGATGGCGTTGATCATGGACTTCATGGTGTCGTTCCTGTTCACCCTGGCCTTCGCCCTGATGTTGCAGGAGCAACTGCGCCTGCACATGCAACAGCTCAGCATTACCGACAGCCTGACCGGAGCACTGAACCGGCGCGGCGCGCTGGCGGTACTGGACAGGGAGTGGCAACTGGCCGAGCAGCACCATTACCCCATCGCCGTGGCGATGCCGGACCTGGACAACTTCAAGCACATCAACGACCGCTTCGGTCATGGGGTTGGCGACCAAGCGCTGCAAAGCTTCTCCAGCGCTGTCGCCGGCCTCAAACGCCAAAGCGATGTCTTCGTGCGCTGGGGCGGGGAAGAGTTCGTGCTGGTGTTTCCGCGCACCACAGTCGCCCAGGCCGAGCATTTCATGGGCCGGTTGCGCGATGCCCTGATCGCACGTCAGCCGAGTGCCGAGCTGCCATTTCAGCTGGCCTTCAGCGCCGGTCTGGCGGACACCGGGGGCATCGCCGGCAGTGGTCAGGAAGCCGTGCTCAAAGCCGTGGACAAGGCGCTCTACCGGGCCAAGCGCTATCGCGACCGGGTCGAGCAGGTACAGCCAGCCGACCTGCCCTTGGCCGAGGTCCACCGTTCAGGCTGAACTTATGCCAGGCAATGCCAGTCGGGAATAGTGTTGCCCACCTGACCGGAGCCCTTTTATGAAGCCCTATGTAATCTGTCACATGATGTCGTCGATCGATGGTCACGCCCTGACCGATGGTTGGGATCGTGATTTCAAGAAGAAGGCGGGTGATCTTTACGAAACGCTGGCTCAGACATTCGAGTTCGATGCTTGGGCTTGTGGCCGCGTCACAATGCAGGAAATTGCCCACGACGACGGTTATCCCGCAGGTTTGGCGACAGGCCCTATAGAGCGCAGCCATTACTTCGCCGAGCGGTCTGCTGAAACCTACGCGGTGTCCATCGACCCTCACGGCAAGGTCGCCTGGAAAACCAACGAGAGCCTGGGCTCCCATGTGGTGGAAGTAGTGACCGAAGCCGTCAGTGATGACTACCTGGCGTACTTGCAGAGCGTGAAGGTCTCGTACCTGTTTGCCGGTAAGACCGAGATCGATCTGAGCGTTGCCCTGGATGTGCTGGCCCGTGAGTTAGGGATCAAGCGGCTCGTGGTGGAGGGAGGGCCTCATGTCAGCGGCTCGTTCGTCAACGCCGGACTGGTGGATGAAGTCAGCGTGTTGATACTGCCCCTGGTGGATGGTCGCGGCGAGCATCCGGCCTCGTTCGAAGTCGAGGAATCTAAGTGGCAGCAGCCGACCTATCTGAAACTGAGCAGCGCCGACGTGCAGAGCGATGGGGCCCTGTGGTTGCGGTATAAGCGATAAGCGGGGACGAGGGGCGCAGCGCAGGGCCTTTTGGCGGCTGCACGCCCCTCCTGCAGAAATGAAAGGGTGCGGTCGTTATGCAAGCGAAGAGGGCACCCGCACCCAACCTTCCATCAATACCCGGGCGCTGCGGCTCATGATGGCTTTGGTCACTTTCCAGCCGCCCGACTCGTCACTGGCCTGTGCACCAACGCGCAGGGTGCCAGAGGGGTGGCCGAAGGTGACCGCAGTGCGTTCACCGCCACCGGCCGCCTCATTCACCAGCGTGCCCGGAATGGCTGCCGCAGTGCCGATGGCGACTGCCGCAGTGCCCATCATGGCGTGGTGCAGCTTGCCCATCGACAGTGCCCGGACCAACAGATCGATATCGCCCGCCGTGACCGGCTTGCCACTGGACGCCAAATAGTCGGCCGGGGGAGCCACGAACGCCACCTTCGGCGTGTGTTGGCGTTGCACAGCTTGCTCCAGGTTGTCGATCAGTCCCATGCGCAGCGCACCGTGGGCACGAATCGTCTCGAACATGGCCAAGGCCTTGGCATCGCCATTGATGGCCTCCTGCAACTCGATGCCGCTGTAGCCGATGGCGCGGGCCTCGAGAAAGATCGTCGGAATACCGGCATTGATCAGGGTGGCGCGCAGAGTGCCGATACCTGGGACTTCAAGGTCATCCACCAGATTGCCGGTGGGGAACATCGAGCCGCCGGCGCCGTCCTCGTCAGCGGCGGGATCGAGAAACTCCAGTTGCACCTCCGCCGCCGGAAAGGTCACGCCGTCGAGTTCGAAATCCCCGGTTTCCTGTACCTGACCTGCCGTGATCGGAACGTGGGCGATGATCGACTTGCCGATGTTGGCTTGCCAGACCCGCACCGTGGCGATGCCATTCTCGGGAACCCGTTGCGGATCGATCAGCCCATTGGCGATAGCGAACGGCCCCACGGCGGCGGAAAGGTTGCCGCAGTTGCCGCTCCAGTCGACGAAAGCACTGTCGATGGAGACCTGACCGAACAGGTAGTCGATGTCGTGGCCGGGACGGCTGCTGCGGCTCAGGATCACCGTCTTGCTGGTGCTGGAAGTTGCCCCACCCATGCCATCGATCTGCTTGCCATAGGGGTCCGGGCTGCCGATGACGCGCAGCAGCAGCGCGTCACGGGCAGGGCCGGGGTGTTGCGCGGCGGATGGCAGATCGGCGAGCTTGAAGAACACGCCCTTGCTGGTGCCGCCACGCATGTAGGTAGCGGGGATGCGAATCTGTGCGGGGTGAGTCATGTCGATACTCCTGGAAAGGAACGAACCACGGGCTTCATGCAGCCACCGTTGCTTTGAGGAAATCCTGAGCGAAGCGCTGCAGCACGCCGCCGGCTTGGTAGATGGACACTTCCTCGGCGGTATCCAGGCGACAGGTGACGACCACCTCCTGGCGTTGGCCGTCGCGTCGGGTGATTACCAGCATCAAGTCGGCCCGCGGCGTTGGCTGGCCGATCACGTCGAAAGTTTCCGTGCCGTCGATGCCCAGTGTCTTGCGGTCGGTGCCGGGTTTGAACTCCAGCGGCAATACGCCCATGCCCACCAGGTTGGTGCGGTGGATACGCTCGAAGCCTTCGGCGGCGATGGCCTCGACGCCGGCCAGGCGCACCCCCTTGGCGGCCCAGTCGCGGGACGAACCTTGACCGTAGTCGGCACCGGCGATGATGATCAGCGGCTGCTTGCGTTGCATGTAGGTCTCGATGGCTTCCCACATCCGCGTCACCGTGCCTTCCGGTTCTATCCGCGCCAGCGAGCCCTGCTTGACCTTGCCGTTCTCCATCACCATTTCGTTGTACAGCTTGGGGTTGGCGAACGTTGCCCGCTGGGCGGTCAGATGGTCGCCGCGGTGAGTGGCATAGGAGTTGAAGTCTTCTTCGGGCAAGCCCATTTTCGCCAGGTATTCGCCAGCGGCACTGTCCAGCATGATGGCGTTGGACGGCGACAGGTGATCGGTGGTGATGTTGTCCGGCAGCACCGCTAGCGGGCGCATGCCCTTGAGGCTGCGTTCGCCGGCCAAGGCGCCTTCCCAGTAGGGCGGGCGGCGGATGTAGGTGCTCATTTCGCGCCAGTCGTAGAGCGGCGCGACTTTGGGCCCGGTGTCTTCATGGATGGCGAACATGGGGATGTACACCTGGCGGAACTGCTCGGGCTTGACCGAGGTCTTCACCACGGCATCGATTTCCTCATCGGCGGGCCAGATATCGGCCAGGCGAATCTCGCGGCCGTCGGCAGCGATGCCCAGTACATCCTTTTCGATGTCGAAGCGGATGGTGCCGGCGATGGCATAGGCCACGACCAGGGGGGGTGAGGCCAGGAAGGCTTGCTTGGCGTACGGGTGGATGCGGCCATCGAAGTTGCGGTTGCCCGAGAGGACCGCCGTGGCGTACAGGTCGCGGTCGATGATCTCCTGCTGGATGACTGGGTCGAGTGCGCCGGACATCCCGTTGCAGGTCGTGCAGGCGAACGCGACGATGCCGAAGCCCAGTTGTTCGAGCTCCGTGGTCAGGCCTGCTTCGTCCAGGTACAGGGCCACGGTCTTGGAGCCTGGCGCCAGGGAAGACTTCACCCAGGGCTTGCGGGTCAGGCCCAGGCGATTGGCGTTGCGCGCCAGCAGGCCGGCAGCGATCACGTTGCGCGGGTTGCTGGTGTTGGTGCAGCTGGTGATGGCTGCGATGATCACTGCGCCATCGGGCATTTGCCCAGGGACCGCGTCCCATTGACCGGCAATGCCCTGAGCGGCCAGATCGCGGGTGGCGAAACGGGCGTGGGGGTTGCTAGGGCCGGCCATGTTGCGTACCACCGAGCTGAGGTCGAAACGCAGGCCACGCTCGTACACGGCGTTGTCCAGGCTGTCGGCCCACAGCCCGGTCAGCCGCGCATAGTCTTCCACCAACTGCACCTGCTGGGCTTCGCGGCCGGTCAGCTTGAGGTAATCGATGGTCTGCTGGTCGATGTAGAACATCGCTGCCGTAGCGCCGTATTCCGGGGCCATGTTGGACAGCGTGGCGCGGTCGCCAAGGGTCAGGGCGCGAGCCCCCTCGCCGAAGAATTCCAGGTAGGCGCCAACGACTTTTTGCTGGCGCAGGTATTGGGTCAGGGCCAGCACCATGTCGGTGGCGGTGATGCCCGGCTGCAGTTTGCCGGTCAGCTCGACGCCGACGATTTCGGGCAGACGCATCCACGATGCCCGGCCAAGCATGACGCTTTCGGCTTCCAGGCCACCGACACCGATGGCGATGACGCCCAGGGCATCTACATGAGGCGTGTGGCTGTCGGTGCCCACGCAGGTGTCGGGGAAAGCCACGCCGTCGCGCACCTGGATCACCGGCGACATTTTCTCCAGGTTGATCTGATGCATGATGCCGTTGCCTGGCGGGATCACATCGACGTTCTTGAAAGCTTTCTTGGTCCAGTCGATAAAGTGGAAACGGTCTTCGTTGCGGCGGTCTTCGATGGCGCGGTTCTTTTCGAAAGCCTGGGGGTCGAAACCAGCGCTTTCCACGGCCAGGGAATGGTCGACGATCAGTTGGGTCGGTACCACCGGGTTGACCTGGGCGGGGTCGCCGCCTTGGTCGGCGATGGCATCGCGCAGGCCGGCGAGATCGACCAGGGCGGTCTGGCCGAGGATGTCATGGCACACCACGCGGGCGGGGTACCAGGGGAAGTCGAGGTCGCGCTTGCGCTCGATCAACTGGCGCAGGGAGGCGTCCAGGGTGGCGGGGTCGCAGCGGCGCACCAGGTTTTCCGCCAGTACTCGGGAGGTGTAGGGCAGGGTGGCATAGGCGCCCGGCTGGAGGGCTTCGACGGCTTCTTGGGCGTCGTAATAGTCCAGTGGGCTGTTGGGAAAGGGCTTGCGATAGTGTGTGTTCATCAGGTCGGCTCACGGTGCAAGGCGGTGGATCGGCGGTGCGGCGTTCTTACGGGCTTGGCAGGACATCTGCGGCGCGCCCATCGCGGGTAGAACCCGCTCCCACAGGGGTCTTCACTGGCTTGAAGATCCTCAGCATTGCTGGAGATCTTCACTGGCTTGAAAATCACCAGCAGTACTGGATATCTCCATTGGCTTGGAAAGCCCCAGCAGTACTGGAGATCTCCACTGTCTGAAAAGCCCCAGCATCACTGGAGATTCCATGGCCAGGAAGATCCCCAACATCACTGGAGATCTCCACTGTCTGAAAATCCCCAGCTTCACTGGAGATTCCATGGCCAGGAAGATCCCCAACATCACTGGAGATTTCCATGTCCATGGAGATCCCCTGTGGGAGCGGGCTCTGCCCGCGATGGCGGCGGTACGGTCAGCGCTGGTCCAGCGGCACGAACTCGCGCTGTTCGACTCCTACATACTCGGCGCTGGGCCGAATGATCCGGTTGTTGGCACGCTGCTCGAACACGTGGGCGGCCCAGCCAGTCACCCGCGAGCAGACGAAGATGGGGGTGAACAGCTCGGTAGGAATGCCCATGAAGTGGTACGCCGAGGCATGGTAGAAGTCGGCATTGGGAAACAGCTTCTTCTGCTCCCACATGGTCTTGTCGATGGCCTCGGACACCGGGTACAGCACCGTGTCGCCCACCTCTTCGGCCAGGCGCCGGGCCCACCCCTTGATCACTTCGTTGCGCGGATCGTTATCCTTGTACACGGCATGGCCGAAACCCATGATCTTGTCCTTGCGCTCCAGCATCGCCAGGGTGCCGCGCACGGCCTCATCGGGCGAGGCGAATTTCTCGATCATTGCCATGGCGGCTTCGTTGGCGCCGCCGTGCAGCGGCCCACGCAGCGAACCGATGGCGGCGGTCACGCACGAGTACATGTCCGACAGGGTGGACGCACACACACGAGCGGTGAAGGTCGAGGCATTGAACTCGTGCTCCGCGTACAGAATCAGCGACACGTCCATGACCTTGCTGTGCAATTCGCTGGGCGTCTTGCCATGCAGCAGAAACAGGAAGTGCGCGGCGAACGTGTCTTCATCGCTGCGGCAGTCAATGCGCACACCGTGGTGACTGTAGCGATACCAGTAGCACATGATCGCAGGAAATGCGGCCAGCAGCCGGTCGGTGACATGATGCTGCTGCTCGAAGCTGCGCTCCGGCTCCAGGGTGCCGAGGAACGAAGCGCCCGTGCGCATCACATCCATGGGGTGAGTATTGGAAGGGATGCGCTCCAGCACTTCCTTCAATGGCTGGGGCAAATCGCGCAGGCTGCGCAATTTGCCTTGATAGGCGGCCAGTTCGTCCTGGCTGGGCAGTTCGCCGTACAGCAACAGGTAGGCCACTTCTTCGAACAGTGCATGTTCGGCCAACTGACGCACGTCGTAGCCCCGATAGGTCAGGCCTGCGCCGGGCATGCCGACCGTGGACAGCGCGGTTTGTCCGGCCACCTGGCCACGCAGGCCGGCCCCACTGAGTACTTTTGCTTCGGCCATTTGCTTTCTCCGATTTTGGATTTGTTATGGGAAATGGGCGGTAGGGCTGTTCACTTCTTCTGCGCGAACAGCGCGTCGAGCTTCTGCTCGAATGTGTGATAGTCGATGGCGTCGTAAAGCTCCATGCGAGTCTGCATCGAGTCGATGACATTTTGTTGCGTACCATCGCGGCGAATCGCGGTGTAGACGTTTTCAGCGGCCTTGTTCATGGCGCGGAAGGCCGACAACGGGTAGAGCACCAGCGAAACGTCGGCGCCTTTGAGCTGTTCGGTGGTGTACAGCGGTGTGGCGCCGAATTCGGTGATGTTGGCCAGGATCGGTGCCTTCACCCGCGCGGCGAACAGCTTGTACATCTCGAGTTCGGTGATGGCTTCCGGGAAGACCATGTCCGCACCTGCTTCGATGCAGGCGGCAGCGCGATCCAGAGCAGCCTCCAGGCCCTCCACTGCCAAGGCGTCGGTGCGCGCCATGATCACGAAGCTGTCGTCAGTGCGGGCATCCAGGGCGGCCTTGATGCGATCAACCATCTCCTGCTGGCTGACGATTTCCTTGTTCGGCCGGTGTCCGCAGCGCTTGGCCCCCACCTGGTCTTCGATGTGCATGGCAGCGGCGCCGAACTTGATCATCGACTTGACCGTGCGCGCGACGTTGAAGGCCGAGGAGCCGAATCCGGTGTCCACATCCACCAACAGCGGCAGGTCGCAGACGTCGGTGATGCGTCGCACGTCGGTGAGTACGTCGTCCAGCCCGCTGATGCCCAGGTCCGGCAGCCCCAGGGAGCCTGCGGCGACACCGCCGCCGGACAGGTAGATAGCCTTGAAGCCGGCGCGCTTGGCCAGCAAGGCATGGTTGGCGTTGATGGCCCCGACCACTTGCAGGGGGGACTCGCTGGCGACCGCATCGCGGAATCGCTGGCCGGGGCTGTTGTGCGAACTCATGGTTTATCTCCTGGGGTCTTGTTGTGGTTGGCGTCCAGGTAATGGCGCTCGATATTGCGTTTGGACGCACCGATGTGCCGGCGCATCAACAGCTCGGCCAACTCGCCGTCGCGCTCGGCGATAGCGTCGAGAATCCGGTGGTGCTCGGCGAAGGCCTGATGGGGTCGGTTTGGCGTGGCCGAAAACTGGATGCGGTACATGCGCACCAATTGATAGAGGTCGTCGCAGAGCATTTGCACCAGCGTTTGGTTGCCGCTGCCCTGAATGATTCGGTAGTGGAAATCGAAATCACCTTCCTGCTGGTAGTAGCCTACGCCAGCCTGGAAAGCGGCATCGCGCTCGTGGGTATCGAGCACCTGGCGCAGTTCGTCGATCTGCTCGCGGGTCATGCGTTCGGCAGCCAGACGACAGGCCATCCCTTCCAGGGATTCGCGGATTTCGTACAGCTCGATCAGTTCGGCATGATTGAGCGATACCACACGGGCGCCGACGTGGGGGATTCGGACCAGCAGGCGTTGACCTTCTAGTCGGTGAATCGCCTCGCGTAGAGGACCTCGGCTGATGCCGTAGGTGCGGGCCAGTTCAGGTTCGGAGATCTTGCTGCCCGGGGCGATTTCGCCACTGATGATGGCAGCCTGGATGCGCCGGAAAACGTTCTCCGAAAGGGTTTCGGAATCGGCGGTAGTAGGGGCAAGCAGTGTGGCCTGAGCGGGCATATTGTTGACACATGCTGGAGGGCTTGGGTGTCAAACTAGCTTTGTGAGGGGTTTTGGTCAAGTGTGGTGCGGGCATTGTCGACAGTGCGGGTGAGGGGGGGGTCGAGGTGAGTGGCGGATGGTCCCCTGACCCGGCCCGGGAGGGGGTGGGTGGGTGGGGACCACTCTGCCGAGCCTGCTCGGTCCGTACCGACCCGCCGGCAACCAGCTCCTTGCCAATCGCGTCACTTATCGCGGGAATATCCTTGGGGTTACGCTACGTGTTCAGCGTCGCACCGTTGGCACCACACTACTTTACTTCCTTGTACACCCACTCGGCCGGCTTGCTTGTGACCC
>NZ_DFUE01000072.1 GCF_002379585.1 Pseudomonas sp. UBA4194 | reverse complement strand
AGCCGCGAAGAGGCCAGCCCAAACACCACAAATCCCACCCCCCCCACCACCCCCCTGTGGGAGCGGGCTCTGCCCGCGATGGGGCCAGCCCAGGCACTACAAATCCCCCGCCAAGAGCCACCTACTGCCACTCCCGCGTCACTTCCTCCATCACCTGCTCGGCCAACACCGCGAACCGTTGGCTCAACAGGCTTTGCGGGCGATCCGCCGGCAGCAGCACATAGGTCGAAAAACCAATGCGCGGTTCGAATGGGCGGGTCTCCAGCCCCGTGTGCAGGTACTCCCGCGCCACCACCGGATTGACGATGCTCACCCCCAGACCCAATCCCACCAACGAGCAGACCGTACCGGCATAGGGTGTCTCCAGGGTCAGTCGACGGGCTTCTTGGGCATCGGCGAAAGCCCGGTCGACCCGCGTCCTGGAGCCGTCACTGTGCAGCAGCGAAATGAACTCCTCACCGGCAAGATCCCGAGGCGTGACCCGCTGCAACTGCCCTAGACGGTGCCCCTGCGGAAACACGCAAACCCCTGGCACATCCGCAACCTGCCGGGCGACCACCCCAGGTGCTTCATCGCCCACATAGGACGCCAGGCCGATGTCACAGAACTGCGAGCCGGCCCAGTGCGCCACGGTCGGCGAGTCGCCGGTATGAATCGATACCGAAGCATCGGGATTGCCGTGGCGAAACCGCTGCACCAGCCGCGGCAGCACCGTCAGCGACAGCGAGGGCACCACCGCAATGCGCAAGCGCCCCGTACCGCCCTGGCGAATGTTCTGCGCGGCCTGCTCGATGCTGTGCAGGCCAATGAACGCACGCTCCACGTCAGCGAACAACGCCGCGCCTTCATCGGTGGGCTGCAATCGTCCCCCCACACGCTCGAACAGCTTGAAGCCGCTCTGACGTTCCAGCTGCGCAATCAATCGGCTGATGTTGGGTTGCGACGTGTGCAGCGACGCCGCCGCAGCCGTCATGGAGCCACTGAGCATGACCGCGCGGAAGGCTTCCACCTGTTTGAAGTTCATGGGCACCCCATATCAATCTGTTATGGACGACCACTGTATTGTCATTTGTTGGCATGGGCCAGAGGCTTTATAACTATGGCCATGTCGACGGTGCCACGCAGATGGCCGCGATGCTTCCCCAGGCCTGAAGCCTGCGTGTCCCTTTTCCGGTTCTGCCCTTGAAGTCGTTGCATGGCCCGTGTCTTGCGTGCCGTGAAGGTCTACCCACAGGAGGCACTATGTCGTTCTCACGCAAAACCCTTGGTACCGTTATCGCCGCCGCGTGCTTGTCCCTGGCCGGCTTCGCGCAGGCCGTCGAGCTTCCCGCCGTCCCCGCTGAAATCAAGGAAATGGGCCAACTGCGCGCAGGCGTTCGCTGCGACCAACCGCCCTATGGTTTTCAAGATGGCAACGGCCAGTTTGCCGGTGTCGAAGTAGAGATGTCCCGGCAGATTGCCGAGTGGGCGCTCGGCTCCAGGGACAAGGTCACATTCACCTGTGTCACCGCCGAAAACCGTGTGCCGCAGCTGCTGGGGCGCAAGGTTGATTTCCTCATCGCGACCCTCGGCGTCACCCCGGAGCGCCAGCGGGTAATCGACTTCACCACGCCTTATCGCTGGGGCGCCAGTGATGTCGTGGTCGCCAAGGACAGCCCGATCAAGCGCATCGCCGACCTCAACGGCAAGACCCTCGCCACCCTCAAGGGCTCGGTCCAGGCCAAATGGTTCGAAGACCATATGCCCGAGGTCAAGACCCTGCGCATGAACAGCGCCGCCGACGCCTTGCAGACGTTCCGCCAGGGCCGTGCCGACGCCTACACCCACGATGCCGCCACGCTGGTGGTGGTGGCCGCCAACGATGCCAACGCCCGCTTGATCGGCGAACCGTTCCAGATTTCCGATGCCGCCATCGGCGTGCGCAAGAACGACGAAGCCTGGCGCGACTACCTCAGCGCTGCGATCGCCCGCATGCACGAGGAACGCCTGTTCCGCGGCTGGGTAAAAGCGTTCGTGCCCGAGAACATCCAGAGCTACTACCTGAGCGTCTTCGAACAGGCCAAGCCTGAAGAAAAACTCTAAGGCGCATTCCATGGATTTCGACGTCAATTACCTGCTTGCGCAGTGGCCAGCCCTGCTCGACGGGGTGCTGATGACCTTGCGGGTATCGCTGCTGGCCATCGTGCTCTCGTTGCTCATCGGGGTGGTCGGCGGTGCGTTGCGGGTCATGAAGGTGCCGCTATTGGCTCAACTGGTGGTGGCCTACGTAGAGCTGATTCGCAACACACCGATCCTGGTGCAGTTGTTCTTCATCTTCTACGGGCTCCCCGCCATCGGTCTGGAATTGTCGCTGTTCTGGTCCGGGGTCATGTGTCTGTCGCTGTGGGCGGGTGCGTATCAGATCGAGAACGTTCGCGGTGGTCTGGCCACCGTCGAGCACGGCATGCGCGAGGCAAGTCTGGCGTTGAGCCTGCGGCCTTTGCAGTACCTGCGCCTGGTGGCGCTGCCGATCGCGTTCAGGACCAGCCTGCCGGCAATGCTCAACACCGCCATTTCGCTGCTCAAGAACTCCTCGTACCTGCAGGCCATCGGCCTGGCGGAGCTGACATTCGTGGCGGTGGATCGCATCGCCACGGACTTTCGCGCCATCGAGATGTTCAGCGCCATCTGCGTGATGTACCTGGCGCTGGTCGCGGTGCTGTCCCTTCTGACCGGGCGCTTGTCAGCCCGTCTGCAACGCCCCTTCAGGCAGTGAGGCCGGTATGAATTTCGTCATCGAAAACTGGGGGTTCATCGCCAAGGGGTTGTGGATGACCGTGCGCCTGGCGCTGGTCATCCTGCTCTTCACCACCCTGATCTCCATGGTGGTGGGGGTACTGGCGACCCTGAAAAACCCGGTTCTGCGGGCCGTGATCCACGGTTATGTCGAGCTGTTCCGCTCGATTCCACTAATCGTCAACGTGTTCTTCATCTTCTTCGGCGCGCCGATGCTGGGCCTGGACCTCAGCCCGTTCGCTGCGGTGACCACCGGCCTGACGCTCTGGGGGAGCGCCAATGGCATCGAGATCGTGCGCGGTGGCCTGGAGTCGGTCGCTCGGCACCAATGGAAGAGCGCCTGGGCCCTGGGGCTGCGCCCCTGGCAGATCTACCTGTACGTGATCGCACCGCAGTCGATGCGCGCGATCCTGCCGGCCTACACCGGGCTGTTGACCATGCTGGTGCAAGCTACTTCGCTGGGCGCGCTGGTGGGCGTCGGCGAATTCCTCAAGGTGGGGCAGATCATCATCGAGCGCGCCACGGTCATGACCGGCGTCAGCCCGGCGTTCACCGTGTACGGCCTGGTGCTGGTGGTCTACTTCGTCATTTGTTCGTTGCTGAGCTGGCTCAGCCGTTATCTCGAACGCCGCCTGGGTCGCCCGGCGCTGCGTGCCAACCGTTAAGGGGTTCATCATGCAAGAGTCCAAAGTCAGTCGTCGCTTGAAAGAAACCACGGCGCCGCAGGTCAACGAGTTCATCTACCGTCCGCGCCTGGCAGGTTTCGCCGACGGTTTCGATAACCTGGGCAACGTCAACAAGGCGCACATCGTGATGCTCGCCGAGCAGGGCTTGATCCGCCACGAGCATGCTGCGGTGCTGGCCAAAGGCGTGCTGGACATGGAAGCCGCCGGGCCGGGCGTGGTCGAGCTGGACCCTTCCCGGGAAGACGCCTACTTCAACTACGAGGCGCACCTGATCGAGCAGATCGGTGCCGACATCGGCGGGCGCCTGCACACCGGCCGCAGCCGCAACGATATTCTGGCGACCCTGGACCGCTTGCGCTGCCGCGAGCTGCTGCTGGATCTGGTCGACGCGCTGATTCAGCTGCGCCAGACCGCCCTGGACAACGCCAAGGTGTATGCCGAGGTGGTGATGCCCGGTTACACCCACCTGCAACCGGCCCAGCCGATCACCTACGGTTACTATCTGGCGGCGGTGGAGCAGGCCTTGCAGCGTGACTGTCAGCGTTTGGCGCAGACGTTGGACAGCATGAACCAGAGCCCCATGGGCGCTGCCGCTTTCGCCGGCACGCCGTTCGCCATCGACCGCGACCGTACCGCCGAGCTACTGGGCTTCGACGGTTATCTGGAAAACGCCCTGGATGCCGTGGGCTCGCGGGATTTCATTCTCGAAAGCCTGTCGCACCTCAGCCTGTTGTCAGTGTTCTGGAGCCGGGTGGCTCAGGATTACTTCGTCTGGAGCACCCACGAATTCAGCCTGATTGATTTTCCCGACAGCGTGGCGGCAACCTCGAGCATCATGCCGCAGAAGAAAAACCCCACCGTCCTCGAATACCTGAAGGGCCGCACCGGGCACATCGTCGGCCTGCTGATGGGCGCCAGCGTGACCATCAAGGGCAGCAACTTCTCCCACACCGGGGATGCCAATCGCGAGGGTACGCGTGGCTTCTGGGAAGCCGCGGAAGAAAGTCTGCGCTGCATCAAGCTGTTGGAGCTGGTGGTGCGCACTGCCACACCCAATGTCGATCTGGCGCTGAGCCGGGCCGGTGCCGATTTCTCCACGGCCACCGGGCTTGCCGACCTGATCGTGCGCGATGCCGATCTGTCGTTTCGCGAAGCCCACCATGTGGTGGGGGCCGTGGTGCGCATGGCCATGGACGCGGGCCTGCCGGCGCATCGTATCGACACGGCGATGGTCGATGCCTGCGCGGTGGAGCAATTGGGGCATCCACTGAAGCTGGACGCGGCCAAGGTGCGTGAATGCCTTGATCCGACAGCCAATGTACAAGCCCGTGCCTCGGCTGGTGGCCCGGCGCTGAGCTCGCTGTTGCCGGGGCTGGAGAATGCCAGCGCGCGCCTGGGCGCCGAGCGCGAGGCCAACCTGGCCAAGCGTGAACGTTTCGCCAGGGCCGGCGTGGCGTTGCAGGCCGCCACGCGGCAGCAGGCCGGGTTGTGAGCGCCATGCTCACCGTGCGCGGCTTGCACAAGAGCTTCGGCCAGCATGCCGTGGTCAAGGGCGTCGACCTGGACGTCGCCGCCGGCGAGGTGGTGGTGATCATCGGGCCCAGTGGCTCGGGCAAGTCGACGTTCATCCGCTGCCTGAACAGTCTGGAGGAGCCTTCGGCGGGCACTGTAGTGATCGCCGGCGGGGAAGGGGTGCGGGCAGGGGACCACAAGGCTTTGGCCAGGCTGCGTGAGGAAGTGGGGATGGTGTTCCAGGACTACACGCTGTTCCCGCACATGACGGTGCTGGCCAACATGATGCTGGCGCCGGTCAAGCTCAAGCGGGCGAGCAAGGAGCAAGCCCGGGAAACCGCGCTGGCGCTGCTCGACAGGGTGGGGCTCAAGCACAAGGCCGAGGGCTATCCGTCAGAGCTTTCTGGCGGTCAGCAGCAGCGGGTCGCCATCGTGCGGGCCCTGGCCATGCGCCCCAAGCTGATGCTGTTCGATGAGCCGACTTCGGCGCTGGACCCGGAAACGGTCAACGAAGTGCTGAACGTGATGAAGGGCCTGGCGGCGGAAGGGATGACCATGATCGTGGTGACCCACGAGATGGGATTTGCCCGTGAGGTGGCGGATCGCGTGGTGTTCTTCGACGGCGGGCGGGTGGTGGAGGCCGGGCCGCCGGCGCAGATCTTCAGCCAACCCAGGGAAGCCCGGACCCGACAGTTCCTGCACAGCGTGCTGGGGTGATAAACACCCCAGCACGCCCCTGTAGGAGCGGCGTCCAGCCGCGAAGAGGCCCTACCAGACACCCACATCACCCCCACATCACCCCCAAATCACCGCTTGCCCAGCCAACTCAGAAAACCACCTTTGCTCACCGCCACCGGCTTGTGCAACAGCAACGATTCGGCGTTCTGCGTACGCACCGCCTGCAACTTGTTCAACGCCTTGCCCACCGTGACTCGTTGTTCCATGCAACGGCGGGTGATCTGCTTGTCGATCAGGTACACCACGCACGACGTCAAGGCGGTAAAGCGCGCAGCGGACGGGCTGTCGGCCAGAATGCTTTGTTCACCCATGACCTCACCCGGCCCCATGCGCCCAGCTTCGACCCATTCTTTGCCTTCGGCAAGGGCGGCGCTGACCACGCCCGTGGCGATCACCATCAACCCATCAGCCACATCGCCCACCGCCAGCACTGTCTGACCGGCGCTGTACTCGCGCGCGGTCATGCCCTGGGCCAGTTGGTCCTTTTCTTCCTCGCTCAGGGAACGAAAGATCTTCACCTCCTCGAGGATCTCCCGCGCCCGAGACACCGCGGAGCGGTTGCCGCCTTCCTGGTGGCCAATGCCGGCCGCATCCAGATGCCGGAAGGCCAGATCGAAAAGTTGATTGCGCACCTCGCCGCGTTTGGCCAGTGAGCTGATGAAGCCGCTGGCGACATACTCGCTGGAGGTTTCCCCGGCGGCCTTGAGCACGGCCCTGGGCGCAGGTTCGGCCAGCAGATCCCGGCTGCCTTGCAAGGTGCGTTCGAGTGCATCGAGCACGCGCCGGGGCCGCACGTGATTGGGCAGAAACAGGCTGATGGATACGCCATGGGCGTTGCTGGGCTTGCTCAGGTTGAGGATCTTGGCCTTGGCGGCCACCGAGTTGGGGATGATGGCGGTACTGCCCGAGGAGGTCAGCAGGCGCGTGGAGCGCCAGTCGATATCCACCACCTTGCCTTCGGTGCCGTCGATGCTGATCAGGTCATCCACCTGATACGGCTTGGTGGTATTGAGGATGATTCCCGAGAACACGTCACTCAGGGTGCTCTGCAAGGCCAGGCCGATGACGATGGCCATCACCCCGGAGGTGGCCAGCAAACCCTTCACCGGCAGCTGCATCACGTATCCGGCAGCGGCGACGATGGCCACCAGGAACACCAGGGCGCCGATCACGTCCTGCAGCAGTCGCCCGCTGTGGCCGATGCGCCGGGTCAGTACCAGGCCGAGAATCTCGGTCAACACCCTCGCCAGGTAGATCCACCAGAGGATCGCCAACGCCGTGGCGGCGAACTGGAACAGGCCGGCATCGGGCCAGCTGGGCGCCTCCAGGGGCGAGATGCCGGCTTCGATAATGACCACGCTGTAGAGCAGGAACAGCCCCAGGCGGACACCTATCTTGGCCGCCCGATGGCGCAGATGCAGCAGATTCCAGGCCAGCAGATCCGTCAGGAGCACCATGCCTCCCCACAGGATGGGATGATTGAGCATCGACGAGATCATGCTGCGTTCCTTGGCAAATGTATCGGGTCAGCCCGCAGCACCTACCGGGGTCGAGGGCTCGGATTCGAGCAGGTGGGCAATACGCCCCAGCAAATCGCCCATGCGGAACGGCTTGATCACCATATCCATCCGGTCTTCGAGGAACGTTTGCAGGTCCAGGGCATTTTCGGCATAGCCGGTCATGAACAGCACGGGCAGCTCGGCACGATGCAGGCGGGCGGCATCGGCCAGGTCGCGGCCGTTCATCTGCGGCAGCCCAACGTCGGTCAGCAGCAGCTGGATCGACGCATCCTGGCGCAGTCGCTCCAGAGCATCGGTGGCGCTGTCGACCTCGGTGCAGCGGTAACCGGCATCGGTCAGTGCTTCGATGACGAACATGCGCACCGACGCCATGTCCTCGACCACCAGAATGTGCTCGCCGGCACCCCGATTTTCTACCTGCACCGGCTCGCTGGGCTGGGAGGCCAGGGCGGTACCGGCAGGCAGCATCAGGGTGACTTCGGTGCCGTGGCCCAGCAAGCTGCGGATTCGCACGTCGCCGCCGGACTGGCGGGCGAAGCCGTAGATGGTCGACAGCCCCAGCCCGGTACCTTTGCCCACCGCTTTGGTGGTGAAGAACGGGTCGAACACCTTGTCCAGAATGCTGTGATCGATCCCCGTGCCATCGTCACGCACCGACAGCACGACATAGTCGCCATCGGCCAGGCTGCTGTCGCCACGCGAATAGGCTGCGAAGGTCGACAAGCTGATGTTGCCACCATGGGGCAGGGCATCACGGGCGTTGATCACCAGGTTGAGCACCGCGCTTTCGAACTGGATCGGATCGACCATGGCAATCGCTGCCGTATGGGTCAGGTCCAGGCTCAAGGCGATGCGTTCACCGATGGTTCGGCGTAGCAGGTCCTCCAGCGAGTGCACATGCTCGTTGATGGAAATGGGCCGGGTGTCCAACGGCTGCTGGCGGGCAAAGGCCAGCATGCGATGGGTGAGGGCCGCGGCGTTGGTGGCCGACTGCAGCGCGGCGTCGGCGTAACGGATCACTGCACTCTGGGCCGGTAGCGCTGGGGCTTGCGGGTTGCTGCCGATGGCGCGCTTCTTGATCAACTCCAGGCCGGTGATGATACCGGTCAGCAGGTTGTTGAAGTCGTGGGCGATGCCTCCGGTCAGCTTGCCCAGGGCGTCCATCTTCTGCACTTGCAGCAGTTGCGTCTCGGTGCGGGCCCGCTCGGCCACTTCCTGGGCCAGCAGCGTTTGCGCATCGGCCAGTTGCAGGCGCTGCTGGCGTTCACGCTGGCGGTGTTCGGTGACGTCTTCGATGAACACGAGGCTTTGACCGGGGGCGCGGTAGGGCGACAGCTGCCATTCGGTGTCCCGGGGCTGACCATCAACCAGCAGGGTCAGGTTGCCGCGCCAGCGCTCGTCGTGGCTCAGGCGCACCTGAAGATCCTCGATCACTTCCTGCTGGCCGTCAGCGAAACGGCTCAGCAGACTGGCCGACGGTTCGCCCAGGGGGAGCAGCCGGGCGAAAGCATGGTTGCATTCGACCACCTGCAATTGCTGGTTGATCACGCCGATGGGGGCCGCGATGTTGGCGAAGATTTCCCGAAAGCGCGCCTCACTTTCGCGCAGAGCGTTCTCGGTATCGCGGACCCGCAACAACGTGCGCAGCGTGGCCAGCAGTACATCCGGATCCACCGGATGGATCAGGTAGGCATCGGCGCCGGCTTCCAGACCGGTAATGATGTCACCGGTCTGGATAGAGGCTGCCGACACGTGGACGATCGGCAACAGCGCGGTAGCGGGGAGGGCACGCAGCTCCCTGACGATGTCGAAGCCGCTCATGTCCGGCAGATTGACGTCCAGAATCAATGCGTCCGGGACCTGTTCGGCGATCATCGCCAGCCCGTCGCCGCCGGTGCCGGCTTCCTGGATGACGATACCGTGCCGCTCGAGGCGCCTACGCAGCGCGTAGCGCGTGGCAGCATTGTCGTCGACGATCAGTACGCGCACGTTACGCATCATGGGCAGGCTCCGGGGCGACTGCCAGGGGAATCACTACGAAAAAGGTCGAGCCGACGCCGGGGCTGCTGTGCACCCCCACGTGGCCACCGAGCAGCTCGGCAAAGCGTTTGCACAGCGACAGCCCAAGGCCGGTGCCACGCAGGCGCTTTTGCAATGGTGAGTCGATCTGGGCGAAGTCTTCGAACAGCGCACCATGCAACTCGGGCGGGATGCCGATGCCGGTATCGGTCACGGCGAAGCGTATCTGCTGCTCGTTCTCCAGGCTCGCCGACACCCGCACCTCGCCCGACACCGTGAACTTGAGCGAATTGGAAATGAAGTTGCGCAAGATCTGGGCGAGCTTCTTGTCATCGGTGTACAGACGCGGCAGGCCTACCGGCTCCTCGAAGATCAAGTCCACGGTGGAGGCATTGACGATAGGTCGGAACATGCCGCGCAGGGCCGAGAACAGGTCGAGCATGTCGAACCAGGCTGGCGAAATGGAGATGCGCCCGGCTTCGATCTTGGCCAGGTCCAACAGGTCGTCGACCATGTCGCTCAATTCCCGCGCCGCGCCGGTGATGAACTCCACCTGTTTGTGCTGTTCGGCCGCCAACGGGCCATCCACTTCATCGGCGAGCAGGCCGGTGATGCTGAGGATCGAGCCCAGGGGCGTGCGGAACTCATGGCTCATGTACGACAGAAATCGGCTTTTGAGGTCCGACGCCTGGCGCAATTCTTCTGCCTGGTTGTCCAGTTCGGCGTAAAGCGCCAACACGCCCTGGTTGGTTTCATCCAGTTCGGCCCGAAGCGCCTCGGCCTCGGCGCGCAACTGCTTGACCAGCGCCGCGTGGGCGGCGGGATCCAGGGGCAGGGGTTCAGACATGGGCCGGCTCCAACGCAATGACCACAACGGTGACATCGTCACGCCCGCGGCAGAAGTCGCGGTGCAGGACGGTAGCAATGACGGCTGGGTGGCGGTGCACCAGGCCGGGATAATCTATCAGGTTCCAGCGCGACTGCAGGCCATCGCTGTACATCACCAGCAGTTGGCCGGTGCAGTCGTTGAAGCTGAACGGCTGCACGCGGCGGAACTGTGCGCCGACGATACCGGGATGGGACGCCAGCCCGCGCGTTTTGCCCGGGCTGACCAGGCATGCGCCGATATTGCCGATGCCGGCAAAGTGCAGCTGCTCGCTGGCATACAGGTACTGGGCCAGCGCAGCGGCGCCGCCGCGACTGCCGTTCATGGCCTGGTGCATATCCTCCAGCACCTGCTCGGGACGGGCGAAAGGCGCCAGACCGAAGGCCTGACAGCCAAAACCAGCGGCCTTTTCTGCCTCTTCGCCGTGACCCAGGCCGTCCACCACCAGGACGCTGATTCCGTCGCTGCTGAAACTGACCTGCCAGGCGTCGCCGCAGGCCGGGTCGTCGTGCAATGAATGCTGGGTAACGCCCAGGCGCCGCTCAGCCTGTTGCGAGCGACCTTTATACAGCCGTGCCAAGACCACCGAGCCGCGACTGTCACTGTGCACGTCGAATACCTCGGACTGGCGCGCCAAGGCGCCCATGCCGATGCCTTGGGTGCCGCGGGTGGAAAAGCCGTCGGCCATGCACGCGTGTACGTCAAACCCGTTGCCGCGGTCTACGGCCAGCAACTCCACGCCGGGCGCTTCAGGGTGGGGCAGGGCGCGCAGGTGCAACTCGCCGTGGCCGGCATGCTTGAGCACGTTGCTGGCCAGCTCCGTGGCGACCAGGGCCACGCGCCCGCCATCCGTAGCGTCCAGGCCAAGGCTATCGGCCAGTTTCTGTGCACAGCGTCGAGCCTCACCCACCTGGCTCTGCTCTTCGAGCCTGACCACCTGGGTGATTGCACTGGGGAAAGTCATGTCCATCGGGCGATCGTCACGCGTGTGCCCTTGCCAGGCTCGGTGTCCAGCTCGAAGTCCTCCACCAGCCGCCGTGCTCCCGTCAGGCCCAGGCCCAGGCCACCACCGGAAGTCCAGCCATCGGTCATGGCCAGCTTCAGGTCGGGAATGCCCGGGCCTTCGTCACGGAAGGTCAGGCGCACGCCTTTGCGCGCACCGTCGTCGAGCACCTGCCAATCCATGTCGCCGCCACCGCCGTAGACCATGGTATTGCGCGCCAGCTCGCTGACGGCCGTGACCAGCTTGGTCAGGTCGATCAGGCGCATGCCGCAATCCTGGGCCAGCTTGCGCGTGGTCTGGCGGGCCAGGACCACATCCTGCTCGATCCGAACCGGTTGGGTGCCGCTGTTGACCACGTTCATGATGACGAGACTCGTTCCTGCAGCAGGCGCATCCCACGCTCGACGTTCAGCGCGGTGCTGACGCCGGGCAGGGTCATGCCGAGCTCGACCAGAGTGATGGCCACGGCCGGTTGCATCCCGACCAGCACGGTCTCGGCATCCATGATCCGTGACAGGCCGGAGATGGTGCCGATCATGCGACCGATGAAGGAGTCGACCATGTCCAGCGCGGAGATGTCGATCAACACGCCACGGGCGGAGGTCTTGCTGATCTTTTCCGACAGATCGTCCTGCAAGGTCAGGGCGAGTTGGTCATGCATGTCGACCTGGATGGTCACCAGCAGATACGCGCCCATCTGCAATATAGGGATGCGCTCCATGGGCTCAGTCCGCCTTGCTGACGGTCAGGTTCAGGCGACGCAGCGCCAGGGCCAGGGCGTCGGCCAGATTGGCCTTGGTGACGACGCCTTGCAGGTCCAGACCGAGGTGGACGATGGTCTGGGCAATCTGCGGACGCACGCCACTGATGATGCAGTCAGCACCCATCAGGCGAATCGCGGTGACGGTCTTCAACAGATGCTGGGCCACCAGGGTGTCCACGGTGGGCACACCGGTGATGTCGATGATGGCGATTTCCGAGCCGGTGTCGACGATGCGTTGCAGCAAGGACTCCATCACCACCTGCGTACGTTGCGAGTCCAGCGTGCCGATCATTGGCAACGCGAGTACGCCTTCCCAGAGCTTGACCACTGGGGTGGACAGCTCCAGCAGCTCTTCTTGCTGGCGCTTGATGACCATCTCGCGGGACTTCTGGAAGGTACGGATGGTGTACATGCCCAGCGCGTCGAGCAGTTCCGACACTTGCAGCAGCTCGGAGGCCAGCAGCGCGGGTTCAGTTTCGTAGGCGCGCTGAAGCACCGAGAACAGGGGGCCTTTGAGGGCGAAGATGAAATGCGCGGTCTGGTGCGAGTCGTGACCCAACAGGGCACGGCTGTGGGACAGCTTTTCGAGCAGTTGACGGACTTCGGCCCATTGGCCGCCGGCAATGTTCTGCGAGTCGCCGCTGCTCAGCGCGATGAGCAGTTGCTCGAAGAACTCGCGGGTTTGCTGTTTGAGGTCGTCTTCCTTGATGTTGCGCGTGGCCCCACTGGCCTCGAGGCTGGCCAACCACTGGCCGACGATGGTGTCTTTTTGCGACTCGAATGTTTGGACGGTGTGATTTTGCAGCGCGGCCATGCGTGGCTCCTGATCGGGAAACTGGCGAAATACTGGCGTAGTATCTGCTAATCGCCCGAGTGCGTCGATTTGAAAGAAGAAAAGAGTAAACGGAGGTTGCTGGGGATGTGCAGATGGACATCGTTGACACCCCCGGCGTTCACTGGATGGTGATCACCGTCAGCGCTTCGCTGGCGGCGCCGAGCAGGCCTGGTGCGGGCAACGGCGGCAAACCGTACGCCGCGCGGGCGGTATCGCAGGAAGGGCTGTGCACGCCGTTTTCCCAGGATGCGTCGAACTCTCGGCAGGTGCTGGAGCGTTGGGCGTACATGGAACAGCCAACCCCGGGCTTGCCGACATCGCCGACCAAGGCGACGCAGCGCGAAGGCCTGGACTCGGTGCCCAGCATGGCCACCCGGTTGGGTGTTACCTGCACCACCCATTCATCAGGCACCAGGCCACCGGCCGAGGTGCATTCGCCCCAATAGAAAGACACACGGAAGTGCGCGCAGCAGGCACCGCACTCAAGGCAGGGATTGGCGTTGGACATGTTGGCTCGGGGAGGGGAGATTCAGCGTTATAGGGGACCACAACTGAGCGGCTATTCTAGGCATCGCCCGGCGCTTTGGAAGAGGGCCCCCACGTTATTTTTGCACCGCCCATCCGCCGCCCCCGCCACGCCACAACCCCCCTGTA
>NZ_DFUE01000070.1:18049-53694 GCF_002379585.1 Pseudomonas sp. UBA4194 | reverse complement strand
CGGGCTCTGCCCGCGAAGGCGCCCGCCCAGTCACCCTCTATCTCACCCCCGATCCACCTTGCTGCTCAAAATGATCGATGTGGTGGTCTTCTCCACCCCTTCCACACTGCCTATCTGATCCAACAACCCATCCAGCTGCTCCGGCGACTCCGTGCGCAGCCACGCCACATAGTCGAATTCCCCACTCACCGCGCACAACTGCTGCACCTGAGCCATGGCGCTGAGTCGCCGGACCACCTCTTTGCCCGAGCGTGGCTGCACGGTGATCCCGACATACGCCTGCAATCCACCTTCGATCAGCCGCCGCCCGAGCCGTACACCATAACCCGTGATGACCTGGGCCTTTTCCAGCCGCGCCAAGCGCGCCGTCACCGTAGTGCGGGCGACGCCCAATTGACGCGCCAGCATCGCCACGCTCTCCCGAGCGTTGAGCTGCAGCGCGGCGATCAGTTGGTGATCGATATCGTCGAGCGAAGGCGGGCGGTGGTCGGGCAAAAGAAGACTCCTGATTGATCGTAAAGCGAATCTGCACGCGGGGAGGGCCTTGTCTGGTCGATTTTTGATCAATCCCCCCGTGCATGACATCAAGTTGCCTGCTGATTAGGCCAGCTTCTGGGCAAGGATTCAAAAAATGCCTCCGCGCAGGCCATGTCCCCCCGGCGACGGCGTCAGAATAAACCCGTCCCAAACTGCGCAATAAGCTGCTCTCTATACGACCGACTTTCCCCACGCGCCGGTAACCCGTTGGTTTTTCCATCGCACCGATACGCCAGCAATTCAATACAACGCGTATCCACAAACTTTGGCGCCGTCAGAAAAAACTCACTCAACTCATTCCCTTTCTGGCGCCAGCCAACCGCCAATGCGTTGAGTGCGAATTAATTTAATTAAAGTAACAAATTATTTATTCGTTCTATAGTCCTTCCAAGTCCGGCAGGAGCAACTAGCATGGCGATCGCCCAAGAACGCGTCGAGGAACAAGGATCCCCGTTAGTTGTGGATCTGGACGGCACTTTATTACGCTCCGATCTGCTTTACGAAACCGCCATGGCGTTCATTCGTGGCCAGCCGTTGCAGCTGTTCAAAGTGTTCGGCTGGTTGCTCAAGGGCAAAGCGGCGCTCAAGGAAGGCCTGGCCACCCGGACCCAGGTCGACGTCAGCGTACTGCCCTACGATCCGGCCGTCATCGAGCTGATCCAGACCGAGCGGCGCAACGGCCGCAAGATCGTCCTGGCTACCGCCAGCCATATCAGCCTCGCCGAGCGCATCGCCGACCACCTGCAGTTGTTCGACCAGGTCCTGGCCAGCGATGCCCGCCGCAATCTCTCTGCCCAGCGCAAGTGCGACCTGCTGGTGGACCTGTACGGCGAAGGCGGCTACGACTATCTGGGCAATTCAATGGACGACCTGGTGGTGTGGCAGCACGCCCGCGAAGCCGTGGTGGTCAACCCCCACGCCGGTGTGGCCAGCCGAGCCAAGGCTCATGGCAATGTCACCCAGGTGATCGAATCCAACCGTGCCGGCCTCAAGGACTGGCTCAAGGCCCTGCGCCTGCACCAGTGGATGAAGAACATGCTGATCTTCGTCCCGCTGCTGGCCGCGCACCGCATCAGCGAGCCGCAACAGCTGCTCTACGGTGTGCTGGCCTTCCTGTTCTTCGGCCTGTGTGCCTCCAGTGTCTATGTGCTCAACGACCTCCTGGACCTGGCCGACGATCGCCATCACCAGAGCAAACGCCGTCGACCCTTTGCCAGTGGCAAGCTGTCGATCAAGGCCGGTCTGACCATCGTGCCGATACTGCTGGGTACCGCGTTCATCGGCTCGGCACTGTTCCTGCCCTGGCAATTCAGTGGCGTACTGGGCGCCTATTACCTGCTGACCCTGGCCTATTCGCTCTACCTCAAGCGCCAGATGACCATCGATGTGGTGGTGCTGGCCATGCTCTACACGGCACGGATCATTGCCGGCGTCGCGGCCTTCAGCCTGACCTTGTCGTTCTGGATCCTGGCGTTCTCGATGTTCATGTTCCTCAGTCTGGCCCTGGTCAAACGTTATGCCGAGCTGCGCGAGGCGCGCTCGCGTGACCTGATGGACAAGACCCGTGGCCGCGGCTATTACCCGGGCGACCTGGACATGATTTCCTCGCTGGGCGCCTCCACCGGTTACCTGGCGGTCATGGTCCTGGCGCTGTACATCCATGACAGCGCCACGGCGGCGCTGTACGGCCTGCCCCATGTGATCTGGCTGGCCTGCCCGCTGCTGCTGTTCTGGATCACCCGAGTCTGGATGCTCACCCATCGCGGCCAGATGAACGACGACCCGGTTGTATTCGCCATCCGCGACCGCATGAGCCAGGTGATCGGCGTGCTGTTCTGCGTGGTGTTCTGGGTTGCTGCATGAAGGTGCCTTTGTATTCGTGGGGGCGTTACCCACAAGCGCCGCAGCAGTCGAGTTCATGCACCTGGCAGGCGCAACTGCCCGCCTGCTTCGACAATCTGGTGACCGCCCACGGCCAGACCTTGCCCTACGGCAATGGCCGCAGCTATGGCGACAGTTGCCTGGCGGCCAGTGACAGCGTATTGCACATGCGCAGCCTGGATCGCCTGATCGACGCCGATTGGCAGCGCGGCACCCTGTTGCTGGAAGCCGGCGTGACCCTGGCCGAGATTCTGCAGGTGGCCATACCCCGTGGCTGGTTCCTGCCGGTCACACCGGGCACTCAGTTCGTCACCGTGGGCGGCGCCATCGCCAACGACGTGCATGGCAAGAACCACCACGTGCGCGGCACTTTCGGCCGTCATGTGCTGGAATTCGGCTTGCTGCGCCATGCTGAAGAAGTGCTGGTGTGTGCTCCCGACAGCCACCCCGAGCTGTTCGCCGCCACCATTGGCGGCCTGGGTCTGACCGGGGTGATCACCTGTGCCCTGATCCAGTTGCTGCCGATCCGCGCCAGCCAGATCGACAGCCACGTGGTGCGCTTCAACAACCTGGGCGAGTTCTTCGCCTTGTCCGCCGAACTCGACCCTGTGCATGAATACAGCGTGGCCTGGATCGATTGCCTGGCCAAGGGCAGCGACACCGGTCGCGGGGTATTCATCGTGGGCGATCATGCGCCCTACGGCAGCCTGGAAGTGGCCGCGCAAAAGAAGTGGCAGGTACCGCTGACGCCACCGCTGTCGCTGATCAACACCCTCTCGCTGCGCGCGTTCAACGCGGCGTACTGGCGCCTGCACCCCAAGCAATCCACTTTCAAGCGCAGCGGCTACCAGCCGTTCTTCTACCCGCTGGACGGCATCCTGCACTGGAACCGCATCTATGGCCGCAAGGGCTTTCAGCAATACCAGTGCGTGATACCCGATGCCAGCGCCGAGTTCGCCTTGCGCGATGTGTTGGCAGCCATCGCCGACGCGGGGCAGGGCTCGTTCCTGGCCGTGCTCAAGCGCTGCGGCGACATACCTTCGCCAGGGTTGCTGTCTTTCCCCCTGCCTGGCGTGTCACTGGCCCTGGATTTTCCCCAGCGCGAAAGCCTGGAACGACACCTGTTTCCCCGCCTCGACGCCATCGTGCGCCAAGCCGGCGGGCGGCTCTACCCGGCCAAGGACGCGCACATGAGCGGTAGCGACTTCCGCCAGGCCTACCCCGCGTGGGAGCAACTCGAAGCACTGCGCGATCCCACTTTGCTGTCTCGATTCTGGAAACGAGTCATCCTATGAAAAAAGTCCTGATCATCGGCGCCACGTCCGCCATCGCCACCGCTTGCGCCCGCCTGTGGGCGGGCGAACGTTGTGATTTTTTCCTGGTGGCGCGCAACAGCGAAAAGCTCGAACAGACCGCGTCCGACCTGCAAGGCCGAGGGGCGGGCACCATCTACCGGCATCAGATGGACGCCACCGACATGGGCGCACACCAGGCCATGCTCGACAGTTGCGTCAGCGCCTTGGGCCAGATCGACATCGTCTTGATCGCCCATGGCACGCTGCCCGACCAGAAGGCCTGCGAGCAGGATGTGAACGTGGCCCTGCGCGAGTTCAACAACAACGGCACCTCGGTGATCGCCCTGCTGACGCGCCTGGCCAACCAGCTGGAACGCCAGCGTTGCGGCACCCTGGCAGTGATCTCCTCGGTGGCCGGTGATCGCGGGCGGCCCTCGAACTACCTGTACGGCACGGCCAAGGCCGCGGTGTCGACCTTTTGCGAAGGGCTGCGGGCGCGCCTGTTCAAGGTCGGCGTGCACGTGATCACCATCAAGCCGGGGTTCGTCGACACGCCCATGACCCAAGGCCTGCCCCTGCCCGCAGCACTGGTGGCCAAGCCGGCCGCCGTGGCCAAGCGCATCGTCAGCGGCATCACGCAAAAGGTACCGACCCTTTACGCACCAGGCTTCTGGGGCTTGATCATGTTGATCATCCGCTCCATCCCCCAGCCCGTGTTCAAACGCTTGAACCTGTAACGCCACCGAGCCAGTACCTGCCAGACCCTAGATAAAGGAGCTAGATCATGAACACGACCCGTGGCATTCAGTTGTCCGGCCCGATCACGCTGCTGTTGCTGGCAGCGGCGATCATCGCCAGCTTTCTCGCCTCCAGCGGCCCGGTCCAGTGGATGGACAACGGCATGTTCCTGGCCGACGCCACCGAGGGCAATTTTTTCAGCGATTCGCTGGGGCCTTTGAGTCACCCCTCCTATCAGTTCTTCATCACCGGCTTCTACACGCTGTTCGGCATGCACGTGCTCAGCCTGATGAATTCGATCCTGCTGTTCCCCATGACGCTGCTGGTCTATGGCATCGCTTCAAGCGTAGGCGTTTCGCGCAACCTGGCGATCCTGGCCGCCGCCGCCGCGGTACTGGGGCACTCGATGTTCTGGGTCTCGACCAAGTCTGAGGTGTACCTGCTGCACACGGTGTTCGTGCTCGGTGCCTACTGGCTGTACTTCGACAACCGTACCAGCCTGGGCCTGACCGCGCGGCTGCTGCTGATCGGCGTGCTCACCGGCATCGGCGCCGGCATCCACCAGCTCACCTTCATCGTGCTGCTGCCGCTGTACGTGCAACTGCTGGTGCAGTACCGCGCACGTATCTGGCTGACCGTGCCGGGCTTCGCGCTGGGTTTCGCGGTCAGCCTGCCGGCCATCCTCAACGACATGAACGAAGGCCTGAACCTGTTCGAGATCATCCGCCGCTTCCTCACCGGCACCGATCCACGCGCCGTGAACGCCGGCTGGGAAAGCTCGCTGTTTCGCTTCGACATGCTCTGGCACGAGAAGAACGCAGTGACGCTGCTGGCGCTGTCGCTGATCGGTCCGCAGATCTTCGGCCTGGTGTTCTTCCCCAAGACCCGACCGTTGCAACTGCTGTGGGCCGCACTGATCCTGAACCTGGCGTTCGCGGTGTCGTACAACGTGCACGACCGCTTCGAGTTCTTCCTGCCCGGCGTGGCCCTGGCCAGCATTCTGGGCGTGGTGCAACTCAGCCAACGGCTGCCACAGAACCGCACGGGCGCAGGCCTGCTGTACCTCTCGCCGCTGGCGGGCCCGGTGGCTGTGCTGGTGATGTGGGTGATCTACTCCAACGGCATGGTCAAGCTGCCGGTGCACACCGAAGCGCTGCCGTTTCGCAATGACATTCACTACTTCATGGTGCCCTACCTGCAAGACCGCTCCGCCGAAGAGTTCGTGCGCACCTACGAAACCCTGGCGCCTCCGGGCTCGTTGATCATCGCCGACTGGACCCCCATGGGCGCCCTGCGCTCGGCCCAGGCCGCCGGACTGCTCAGCGGACGCAAGCTCGAAGGCTGCGAGCGAGCCAAGGACATCGGCGTCTACATGGCCGGCGCCGGCGCCTTCCTGCCCCGCACCAGCTATTGCGGCCACATCAGCGATGACTACCGCCTGGACAAGAACCTGGTGGGCTACCGCCTGCAAGCCAAATAGAACACCCGCTGGGGCCCGCCCCAGCGTTCTCCTGCCACCATGCCCTTGTGGGAGCGGGTTCTACCCGCGATGAGGCCCACCAGCCCTACACCACAGCCCGCCACCGCCGCCAAACCGAATTCACCACCACCCACGTCACCAACGCCAACGTCACCCCACAGAAATTGGCAAAGATATCCCCATAACTGAACATCCGCGTACTGCGCAAAAAGTGCTGCAGATACTCCAGCACCGGCCCCTGGGCATACAACAAGCCCCACACCAGCCACGCCGGCGCAAAGGGAAACGCCAGACGCGTGACAAACGCCAGCCCGGCAAACGCCACCACATGGAAAAACTTGTCCGAATCCTCGAACAGCTCAGGCGGCGGCTCTGGCCTGAACAGCCCGTACCCCATCGCCACGCAACAGATCAGAAACGCCAGGATTCTCAAGGCTGCCAAGCCCCCCACAAAGTGAACCCCATTCTGCCACACCCACGCCCCCTAAAATGCCCAACACATCCCCAAAGAACACCCCAAACCCTGTGGGAGCGGGCTCTGCCCGCGATGGGGCCAGTACTGCCCCCACAGATAACGATGCCAAGCATCCGTTAAAAGAGCCGCAAACGATCAGCCCCGATGTTATTCGTACCCCAACTTTTGTGCCTGCGCGGCTAGCTCGGCCATAGCACCGCGACTCGCCTGCTCACGCTGCTCCTTATAGCCCATGAGGTCAGCGAACCTTACCCGCCGATGACGACCCGTCTTGGTGTGCGGCAGAACACCCTCATCCAGCAGCTTCACCAAATGGGGGCGTGACACGTTCAGTAGATCGGCGGCTTCCTGAGTGGTGAGCTCGGCATGGATCGGGACGACCTTGACAGCGTTACCCATGGCCAACTCGCTGAGGATATCGCCCAGTAAGCGAAGGGCGAACGTAGGAAGTTCGATGACTTCTCGTTGCTGAGCATCATCAACTAACTCAATGCGCTGGGTATCGAGGGTGGTCGAGAGGAAGGCAGCAAGCTGGCGGCTCGACGCCACTGCCGCCGCTTTTTCCTTCTCATCCGGGAGGATGGTACGGGTGAGATCTGCACTGGTCATGGCCGGCTCCATATATAGACGATACAACCGTGCTCAATGCATCTCTGAGGGATAAATGGAGTGTAAGCGGTCCCACCATACGATATGGAAGTGGGCTTGAACGATGTAGCCCCATACCCGCTTGGTGCCGCCAAGACGAAAGCGGAACACCGAATCGAACTGCTCCAGATCCAGTGCAATCCAGCGCTTTTGAGCCTCGCTGACCAGGTCACTGACTTCGTGACCGTGATGCATTTTATGACCCGACTCAGACGAAAATGCATCGATCTCTTTCCATGTCAGATTTCCAAACAGGGCAAACGGTGGAAGGATTGTCTGATCCCATTCTGTCGACGTCCACGATCTAGGCTCCCCCCAAGACCAGCTATCGCTGAGGTCGGCTCGGGTTCTGCACCATGTGACGCGATGCCCGAAGCGGCTGCCGTCTTCAATTGTGTTGGGCTGTCTAGCTGCTGCATCTGCAGCGCGACGCTGGTGGGGAGGGAGCCTTGGCTCAGAATGGTTTGGCGGGGTTACAGCCACTCTTGGCATTGGGTCTGGATTGACCCGCGAAATGAGCATTGCTTTATGTGAGTCGAATTTTTCACGCGCGGCTGCCTGCCGACGCTCTCGCGCTTCTCGTTTACTGACCATGGAGACCTCGGCAATTACAGCGAAGAATAGTATTCGTGTAAGGCTGAGTGAGGTATTACGGCCTCAGAACTAGCGCCAAGAGGCAGATCGCCACGGGCTTCGAGCCATGGCCTTTCTTGATGGGTAAGGTTGCTGAGCCACTGCGCGGTGTGTTCTCCATAGAAGCTCAACACCTTATCGACACTTTCGCGCTCCGCAACGCTCAGGTGCGACGAGTCGCTGGAGCTGAACAACGTCGAGTCAACCTTGAACTGGCCCCTATGTCGGGCATACAGCGTAGGCAAAACTGGTCCGTTGGCCCAGGCTTGAAAATCATCTGGAAAGAGCGGCTCTTCAACCCAGACCAGGTGCCAGGCTTGCGAATAGAACATCAATTTCTGCAGCTTCATGGCAGAAACCGAACCGGTTTTTTCGGTGATGTATTTCGCTACGTCAAACAGATTAGCCATCGTTGACTCCGTGTACAGGCTTTTAAGGTGTAGGCCCAATCCGTTGGGTCGACGCAAAGCTATATTACAGGAAATTGGTGGGCCCAGCAGGACTCGAACCTGCGACCAAGGGATTATGAGTCCCCTGCTCTAACCAACTGAGCTATAGGCCCCAGAAGGTCGCCGATTATAGCGATGGATTCCCGGCAGTGCTATCCGAATAATCGGAAAGACGCATACGAAGAAAGGTCGCGGCGAATTCCTCGGCGGGCAGGGGCAGGCTGACGATGTAGCCCTGGATCTGTTCGCAGCCTTCCTCGGCCAGGAAAGCTTGCTGGGCCTGGGTTTCCACACCCTCGGCAATCACCGTCAGCTGCATGCTGCGGCCCAGGGCGATGATGGCGCGCACGATGGCGGCGTCGTGAGTGTCGTCGGGCAGGCCGCGCACGAATGACTGGTCGATCTTAAGGATATCCAGGGGCAGGCGCTTGAGGTAGCTGAGGGAGGAATAGCCGGTGCCGAAGTCGTCGATGGCCAGTTGCACACCCAGGCGCTTGAGCTGATGCAGCACGGCCAGGGCTTCTTCGGCCTGGCTCATGATGAAGTTCTCGGTAATCTCCAGTTGCAGTGATTCAGGGCGCAGGTTGCATTCCTGCAGCAGGCCTTCGATCCGCTTGAGCAGGTTGGGTTGGCGCAACTGCGCGCCCGCCAGGTTCACCGACAGGGTGCCGAATGCATCATAGAGATAGCCCCAATCGCGCATCTGCCGGCAGGCGCGCTCCAGTACCCAGTCGCCCAGCTGCAGGATCATGCCGTTCTCTTCGGCCAGAGAAATGAACTGCTCGGGCGGCACCTCGCCGAAGTTGGGGTGGGTCCAGCGAATCAATGCCTCGGCGCCCACCAGCGACTGGCTGCTGAGGCTGAACTTGGGTTGGTAGCTCAAGCTCATCTCGCCCCGCTCGATGGCCCGGCGCAGCTCATGCTCCATGGCTACGCGGGTCGTTGCCTGGGTGGTCAGATCGCGGGTGTAGCTTTCCACCCGGTTGCGGCCCTTGGCCTTGGAGCGGTACATGGCGGCGTCGGCATTCTTCACCAGGGTGGCCACGTCGGTGCCATCCTGAGGGTAGAGGCTGGTGCCGATGCTGGCGCTGGTGAAGAACTCATGCTCACCGGCCTGGAACGGTGCGGCGAAGCAGGCCAGCACCTTGGCAGCGATGTGCTCGGCGTCGCTGGCGTGGCTGAGGCCAGGCAGCAGGATAATGAACTCGTCGCCGCCCAGCCGCGCCACGGTGTCGATGTCACGCACCTGTTCCTTGAGCCGCTGGGCGATGCCCTTGAGCAGCAGGTCGCCCACCGGATGGCCCAGGCTGTCGTTGATGTGCTTGAACCGGTCCAGGTCCAGAAACAGCACCGCGCCTTGGCTGCTGGCCTCCTGCTGGTGGGCGAGGGCGGCATGCAGGCGGCTCTCGAACAGGGTACGGTTCGGCAGCCCGGTGAGCGGGTCGTGGTGGGCCTGGTAGTCCAGCCGGGCCTGGGCATGCTTGAGGCTGGAGATGTCGGCGAACACGGCAACGAAGTGCGTGATTACCTCGTCGCTGTTGCGCACCGAACTGATGGTCAGCCAGCTGGGGTAGAGCTCGCCGTTCTTGCGCCGGTTGCAGATCTCCCCCTGCCAGTGGCCCTCGGCCGCCAGGCAGTGCCACATGGCCACATAGAACGCGCTGTCATGTTGCCCGGACGCGAGCAGGCGTGGGGTTTCACCCAGTGCCTCCTGCTCGCTGAAGCCGGTGATCTGGGTGAAGGCTCGGTTGACGGCACTGATGCGTTGCTGGGTATCGGTAATCAACACCCCCTCGGCGGTGCTCTCGAACACGGTTGCAGACAGCGCCAGCTTCTGCTGCATCTGCTGGCGCTCGGTGATGTCCCGGGCGATGGTCAGCATGCAATCGACGCCGCCAATGGGAAGAGGGCGGGCAGAGAGCTCGCACAGGCGGATCTGACCGTCGATACGACGGATCAGGCACGTGAAGTCGCGCACCGAGCCTTCGCGGTTGAGCTGTTCCAGCAGCCGCTGGCGCTCGCCCAGGTCCACCCATATGCCCAGCTCGAGCAATGAGCGGTCCAGGGTAAAGGCGGTCTGGTAGCCGGTAATCAAGGTGAAACCTTCGTTGGCTTCCAACAGCAGGCCGTCACTCTGGCGTGTCAGCAGCATGCCGTCGGGCGAGGCATGGAACGCCTTGGCGAACTTCTCCTCGGAAATCTGCAGCTTCTGCTGGGTCTCCTTGAGCTGAGTGATGTCACGCACTACCACCACCAGCGCGGGGGTGGTGTCCAGGTCGAAGGGTTCGGCGGACAAGAGCCCGGTGAACATCTCGCCGTTGTCGCGGCGAAAGCTCATCTCCAGGTTGCGGATGCTGCCGGTCTTCAGACGCCGCAGAAGCCGAGGGGCTACCCCTTCACTTCCCCAGATGTCGAGCGTGCTCGCCGGGCGGCCGACTACCCGCGCGGCAGGCAGGCCGATCTGTTCCTCGAAGGCCTCGTTAACCTCCAGCAGGCAGCCGTCGCTGACCCTGGCGATGACCAGAATGTCCGGGCACTGACGGAACACCGAGGCGAACTTCTGCTCCGACAGGCGCTGGGCCTCTTCGATCTTCTTGGCTTCGGTGATATCGATCATCAGCCCGCGCATCACCGGCTTGGGTTCCTGCTCGATCATGCTGACGATATCGCGCACCCACAGGCATCGGCGGTCGGCGGTCAGCACCCGATACTCGAGGAAGTGCCCGCGCCCGGCAGCGGTCTGCGCGGCGCAGTAGGCCGATGCCCAATCGCTGTCCTCCGGGTGCAGAATGCGCTGCCAGAACCCCGGCTGCCGCCATTCGCTCTGTGGATAACCCAGCAAGGCCTCGGCGTGGGGCGAGACGTAGCTATAGGCGTAGGTGGCGGGGTCGGCTTCCCAGGCGATGGCCGACAGGCTCTCGATCAGGCCGCGGTAATGGTATTCGCTGCTGCGCAGTTCCTGTTCCAGCGCAATGCGGCGACCAATTTCCGAAGTCAGGCGGCGATTGATGCGAATCACCACCGCCAGGGCAATCATCAGCATCACCAGGCCGGGCAAACCATAGAGCAGGGCGTTGTACCAATCGGTGGCCTCGGGACTGGCCGGGCCGGTGCCGTCCACAGATGCTGGGGCAAGCTGGGGGCGAATGCCATCGGCATCCGGAGCTGAGTCAAGATGCTGGGCACGCCCTGTGTCGGTACTGCTGGGCAAGGGAGGGGTGTCGGCCAGTGCTGATCCTGCTAGCACGATCAACAGCAAAAGGGCCGGCAATTGGCGCATGGCGGCCTCATACGACCAGCGAAAGTTCACCGAGTGTAGTCGGCAGGGCAGTCGGCCGGGAAGAGGTGTGGGGAAACATTCGGAACAAATCAGACCGGGCGGCGATTGCGTTCCCCCTGAAATGCAAAACCCCCGGCAGGGCCGGGGGTTCTGGTATTACTCGTCGAGGAAGGAGCGCAGATGCTCGCTTCTCGTCGGGTGGCGCAGCTTGCGCAACGCCTTGGCTTCGATCTGACGAATCCGCTCGCGGGTCACATCGAACTGCTTGCCGACCTCCTCAAGGGTGTGGTCGGTATTCATGTCGATACCAAAGCGCATGCGCAGCACCTTGGCTTCCCGTGCGGTCAGACCGCCCAGTACTTCGCGGGTGGCTTCCTTGAGGCTTTCCACAGTGGCCACGTCGATCGGCGACTGCATGGTGGAGTCCTCGATGAAGTCGCCCAGATGGGAGTCTTCGTCGTCGCCGATTGGCGTTTCCATGGAGATCGGCTCTTTGGCGATCTTCAATACCTTGCGGATCTTGTCCTCAGGCATCTCCATGCGCTCGCCCAGCTCTTCCGGGGTCGGTTCGCGACCCATTTCCTGCAGCATCTGCCGAGAAATACGGTTGAGCTTGTTGATCGTCTCGATCATGTGCACCGGAATACGGATGGTGCGCGCCTGATCGGCGATCGAGCGGGTGATGGCCTGACGGATCCACCAGGTGGCGTACGTCGAGAACTTGTACCCGCGACGGTATTCGAACTTGTCCACTGCCTTCATCAAGCCGATGTTGCCTTCCTGGATCAGATCGAGGAATTGCAGGCCACGGTTGGTGTACTTCTTGGCGATCGAGATCACCAGACGCAGGTTGGCTTCAACCATCTCTTTCTTCGCGCGACGGGCCTTGGCCTCGCCGATCGACATGCGACGGTTGATGTCCTTGATTTCGGCAACGGTCAGACCGGTTTCCGCTTCGAGGGCACTGAGCTTCTGCTGGCAACGCTGGATGTCCGCCTGCAGGCGACCCAGGGCTTCGGCATATTTGGCCTTGCCATTGGCCAGCGACTCGCTCCAGTTCTGATCGACTTCGTTGCCGGGGAACTGACGCAGGAAGTCAGCGCGGGGCATACGTGCATCACGCACACACAACTGCATGATGGCGCGCTCTTGCTGGCGCAAACGATCCAGTGCACCGCGAACGCGTTCAACCAGACCTTCGAACTGTTTGGGCACCAGCTTGATGGGCATGAACAATTCGGCCAGCTGGAGCATCTCGGCAATGCCTTGCTTGCTGTCGCGACCGTGCTTCTTCAGGGCCTTCAGGGTGATGTCGAGCTGCTCGGAGACGGCGCCGAAGCGTTGCGCGGCGACGACTGGGTCCGGACCACTTTCGGTCTCTTCCTCATCATCGCTGTCGCTTTCTTCTTCGTCGTCATCCTTGTCGTCGGCCTTGTCGGCGCTCTTTTCGACAGGCGGCGGCACTTCGGCCGGCGGCGCAATGCCGTCGTCCGGGTCGATGTAGCCGCTGAGCACGTCGGACAGGCGGCCACCTTCGGTGGTCACTCGGTCGTATTCGCTGAGGATATGCGCCACCGTGCCGGGGAAGTGCGCGATCGCGCCCATCACTTCACGGATGCCCTCTTCGATACGCTTGGCGATTTCGATCTCGCCTTCACGGGTGAGCAGCTCTACCGTACCCATTTCGCGCATGTACATGCGCACCGGGTCGGTAGTGCGACCGATGTCGGTTTCCACGGCCGCCAACGCTGCGGCTGCTTCTTCAGCGGCTGCTTCGTCGGTGTCGGCTTCGGCCAACAAAAGGGCATCCGCATCCGGAGCACTCTCGAATACGTTGATCCCCATGTCGTTGATCATGCGGATGATGTCTTCCACCTGCTCCGGATCTGAAATATCCTCGGGCAGGTGGTCGTTGACCTCCGCGTAAGTCAGGTAGCCCTGCTCACGACCGCGGGTGATCAACTCTTTGATGCGAGACTGCTGTTGCGCTTTTCCGGACATAACACCCTATCCACTGAAGGTCTTGGCGGGCAAAAAACAAGCCGAGGATTATACCCGAGCTAGGACCTCACGCGCCAGTTGAGGTCGGGGTTTGTGCGTGAACAGTGCGGCTAAGCAGCTCGCGCAGCTGATTTTTTTCCTCTGCGCTCAGTTCACTCTGTCTTGATTTCCTGAGCAAATGCTCAAGACAACGCTCGCGTTGGCGGGCGGACAAGCTAGTTATAGTGTCGAAAAACTGTTGTTCAAGGTTATCGGCATCGATCAGCCATTCTTTCTCGGCCAATGCGCGTAAAAGTTTTCCCTGCTCGGTGCCGTGCCAGCGCGCGATCAATTGTAGAGAGCGTAGCTTAGGATTCTTCTGCAAGGCTTCGAGCAGTGCGACCAAAAGCTGGGCGTAGACGTGTTCTTCGTCAGCGAAGTGGCTGGCGTCCTCCACTTTCTCGGCCAGCTGAGGGTGGTGCAGCAACGTGCGCAAGGCGCTGAGCGTCGGTGGTTCCACGGTCACTGGCGTGCGCGGCTGGGGACGCGGTTCGAAATCGCGCTTGCCCTTGCCATTCCACGGTTTGCCTTCCCACTTCTTGCCGCCGTTTTTCTTCGGCTGCCATTCCTGCTGTTGTGGTTCGAACGCAGGCGGCGCATGAAAGTCACTGAAATCTGGCGAATAGCCAGGCATCGAGTCGTAATCGGCCAGCGGATCGTGGCTGGGCATGGGCGCACTGGGTGCGTTCTGCACCAACTGGTTCACGGCTTCGCCACTCAACCCGGTGATTTCCGCCAGGCGATTGCGCATCAATGTGCGCAGGTTGGCGCCAGGCACCTTGTCGATCAGTGGCGCAGCCAGGGTGGCCATGTGCGCCTTGCCTTCGAGCGAGCGAGGATCGGCTTCTTCGGTCAGCTGCTGGAAGAAATAGTCGGCCAGCGGTTGTGCATGTTGATTGATGCGTGCGCGGAAGGCATCAGTGCCCTCGGCGCGAATCAGAGTGTCCGGGTCCTCGCCCTCGGGCAGGAACAGGAAGCGCGCCTTGCGCCCGTCCTGCAGGCTCGACAGCGTGGCTTCCAGTGCGCGCCAGGCGGCGTTGCGGCCGGCCTGGTCGCCGTCGAAGCAGAACAGCACGCTGGGCACCACCCGGAACAGACGCTTGAGGTGCTCCTCACTGGTCGCCGTGCCCAGGGTGGCGACGCCATTGCGCAGGCCTTGCTGGGCCAGGGCGATGACATCCATGTAGCCCTCGACCACGATGATCTCGTCGAGGTTGCGGTTGTTCTTGCGCGCCTCGTACAGGCCGTAGAGCTCCTGGCCCTTGTGGAACACCGGGGTTTCCGGCGAGTTCAGGTACTTGGGCTTGTCATCGCCCAGCACCCGTCCACCAAAGGCGATCACACGTCCGCGGCTGTCGCGGATGGGGAACATCACGCGGTCGCGAAAGCGGTCATAGCGCTTGCCGGAGTCGGCATTTTCCACCAGCAGGCCAGCGTCGATCATGGCCTTTTGCTGCAAGGTATCGCTGCTCAGGTGCTTGAACAGGTTGTCCCAGCCCGGCGGTGCGAAACCCAGACCGAAGTCCCGGGCAATCTCGCCGGACAGGCCGCGGCCTTTGAGGTAATCGACGGCGGCGCGGCGCTGCGGGTGGCTCTTGAGGGCTTGGCGATAGAATTCGGCAGCCGCTTCGAGCAGCGGGTACAACGGTGAATCCGTGGGCTGGCGCGGCTTGTGGTTGCGCCCGCCCTCTTCGCGGGGGACTTCCATGCCGGCCGCCTTGGCCAGTTCCTCGACCGCCTGGGGAAAGTCCAGGTTGTCGTGGTCCATGATGAAGCCAAGGGCGTTGCCGCCTGCGCCGCAACCGAAGCAGTAATAGAACTGCTTGTCGGGGCTGACGCTGAACGAAGGGGTCTTTTCCTTGTGGAAAGGGCAGCAGGCGGTGTAGTTCTTGCCTGCTTTCTTCATTTGCACGCGCGACTGCACCACGTCGACGATGTCGGTGCGGTTGAGCAGGTCGTCAATGAAGCCTTGTGGAATCAGCCCTGCCATGGCGTTCTCGTCATCATCAGCCCAGGAGCAGAAGTGTATCTTTTGAAAGCCGATCGGGCAGGCTTTCTTGCCCAGAATTGCGTATCGGAAACGTCCATTCGTTCGAAAGCGGCCAAGGGCTGAACTCGAATGAGGGCGTTTGCGAAGAAAAGAGTGTGCTCGTCTGCAGCCTTGCAGGGCTCGTCAGAATGACGTGCACGACCTGGCGATGAAGCCAGTTCTGACGTGTGAGGCGGGGTGTAGCGGCAACTGCCGGCAGCCCGGCTGGAAGCCGGGCGAGGCAGAAGCTTGCGACGAACGTCTGTGTATTAGTACAAACGAACGGCGCGGCGCTGTTCGCGCTGGACTTTCTTGGCGTGGCGTTTGACAGCGGCTGCTGCCTTGCGCTTACGCTCCGAAGTCGGCTTCTCGTAAAATTCGCGGCTACGAACTTCAGCCAGTACACCGGCTTTTTCGCAGGAGCGCTTGAAACGACGCAGAGCTACGTCGAAGGGTTCGTTCTCTTTAACTTTGACGGCTGGCATCCAGAGCTACCTTCATTCATTACCGGGGTCGACATCTCATGGCAAAAGCGCGCATAAGTACGTCGGTTTTTAAGGGTTGCGGATGTTAACCCTTACCCGGCAGGAATGCAAAGCCTCTGATCGAAAACCGCTGGTCGGTGCACCGTTGGCCGACTATCATGCGCGCCTTCGAACACAGCTCCACAAGGCCTGGGCCATGCTAGTACTGGGATTGGAAACGTCCTGCGACGAAACCGGCGTCGCATTATATGACAGTGAGCGCGGCCTGTTGGCCGATGCGCTGTTCAGCCAGATCGACCTGCACCGCGCCTACGGCGGTGTGGTGCCCGAGCTCGCCTCGCGCGATCACGTCAAGCGCATGCTGCCGTTGATCCGCCAGGTGCTGGCCGAGGCCGACTGCGCTGCCACCGAGATCGATGCCATTGCCTATACGGCCGGGCCGGGACTGGTCGGTGCGCTGCTGGTGGGCGCCTCGTGTGCCCAGGCCCTGGCTTTCGCTTGGGATATCCCGGCGTTGGGCGTGCACCACATGGAAGGTCACCTGCTGGCGCCCATGCTCGAAGAGCAGCCCCCCGAGTTTCCGTTCGTCGCCCTGTTGGTGTCCGGTGGGCACACGCAGCTGGTGCAGGTCGATGGCATCGGTCAATACGCCCTGTTGGGCGAGACCCTGGACGATGCCGCCGGCGAAGCGTTCGACAAGACGGCCAAGCTGATCGGCCTGAATTACCCGGGCGGCCCGGAAATCGCGCGCCTGGCGACCCAAGGCGTGGCGGGCCGTTTCACCTTCCCTCGGCCGATGTGCGATCGCCCTGGCCTGGACTTCAGCTTCAGCGGCTTGAAAACCTTCGCCCTCAACACCTGGCAGCAGTGCAAAAGTGCCGGAGACGACGGCGAGCAAACCCGTTGCGACATCTCCCTGGCCTTCCAGCAGGCGGTGGTCGACACTCTCACCTACAAATGTCGCCGTGCCCTCAAGCAGACCGGCCTCAAGCGGCTGGTGATTGCCGGTGGCGTCAGCGCCAACGCGTCGCTGCGCGAGGCGCTGGAGAAAATGCTCGGCGAGTTCAATGGGCACGTGTACTACGCCAGGCCGCAGTTCTGCACCGATAACGGCGCCATGATTGCCTATGCCGGTTGCCAACGGCTGCTGGCGGGGCAGCATGAAAGCCTGGCCATCAGCGTACAGGCGCGCTGGCCGATGGAGCAGTTGCCGGCGATTTAAGACGCTGGGGGGCAGCCCCTGCGCCGCCCGAGCCAGCCTTAGAAATGCCGTTCGCGACCGGCCAGCAGATCGCGCAGATTGGCCCGGTGCCGCCACACGATCAACGCCGTCAGCACGCTCATCGGCAACAGTGCTTCGGGGTGTTGCCAGGCCAGCAGCGGCAGGGTCAGCGGGGTGGCGATCAAGGCCGCGAGGGAACTGGTACGCGTAAGGGAGAAGGTCAGGGCCCAGGCAACTACTGCCAACAGCGCTGCCGGCGGATACAACCCCAGCAGCACACCGGCGGCCGTGGCGACACCCTTGCCGCCCTTGAAACGGAAGTACAGCGGGAATAGGTGCCCGAGCACCGCACACAAGCCTACCCAGGCTTGTTGCTGCACGGGCAGGCTGCACCAGGCGGCGACCAGCACGGGCAACAAGCCCTTGCACAAGTCGCCCAGCAGAGTGAGGATGGCGAGCTTTTTTCCGGCCAGGCGCAACATGTTGGTGGCGCCGGCGTTGCCTGAACCGCTCATTCGCGGGTCGGGGTTGCCCGTCGCGCGGCTGAGCACGATGGCGAAGGACAGCGAGCCAAGCAGGTAGGCGCACAGCGCCAGTAACCAGAACATGCTTACTATATCCGGGCAGCGAAGCCCTTGATTCTAACGGCGCTTGGCGCCCTTGTCGTGCTGCGGAGTGAAGTGCTTGGACAGAGTGTTTATCGAAGGCCTGGAAGTCGACACCGTGATCGGTGCCTACGACTGGGAACGGGACATCCGCCAGTGCTTGCGCCTGGATCTGGCCTTCGCCTGGGATAATCGCCCGGCCGCGGCCGGTGACGACCTGTCCCTGGCGCTGGACTACGCCAGGGTCTCTCAACGCATCCAGGGGTTCGCCGAGCAGGCTCGTTTCGAACTGGTGGAAACCTTCGCCGAACGTCTGGCGCAGGTACTGATGAGCGAGTTCCAGATTCCCTGGCTGCGCTTGAAACTGACCAAGCCCGGCGCGGTGCCAGCCGCTCGCGGCGTGGGCGTGGAGATCGAGCGCGGATGTCTCTGAGCCGGATCTACCTGGGCCTGGGCAGCAACGTCGACCGTGAGCAGCACTTGTGCGCCGGGCTCGACGCGCTGGCCGGTTTCCTCCAGGACATGCGCTGTTCGCCCGTGTTCGAGAGTCAGCCGGTGGGCATCAAGAGCGGGCCGTTCTTCAATCTGGTGGTCAGCGCATTGACTGACCTGCCACTGATGGAACTGGACCGCCGCTTGAAATTCATCGAAGCCGATAACGGTCGCTATGCGCCGGAACGCAAGGGGTTGCCGCTGGATATCGACGTGCTGATGTATGAGGACCGCGTCGGCAACTTCGATGGCCTCATCCTGCCTCGGGCCGAGATTCTCAAGAACGCTTTTGTCCTGTGGCCCTTGGCGCTGATTGCGCCTGATGTGGTACATCCCGGGGTGGGTTTGAGCTTTGCCCGATTGTGGCGCGAGGCGAATATCGATCAGGTGTTGGCACCGGTGGATTTTCAGTGGCAGGGGCGGCAGCTGACGCCGTTGGGGGGTTGAATTTGTAGTGGCAGTGCTGGCCTCTTCGCGGCTTTTACGCCGCTCCTACAGAGGATCGCAACACCCTGTAGGAGCGGCGTAAAAGCCGCGAAGAGGCCAGCACGGACACCTCAAAACCCCGCCTTGTACCCCTTCAACGCCTCCAGCCGCGCGCCCTTCAGCGCCTCGCCCAGATCCTTGCCCTTGAACCCTTGCGCCACCAGCGGCTGTACCGCCACCGACCGAGCCACCTGCGCCGCGCCGCGCAGATACTCCGCCTGCGGATACTCCCGTGCCTCGAACCCCAGGCGCCCCCGCGCATCCATCTCGCAGGCCATGATGAACTCCTCGAAGCGTTGCGGCCGACGGTAGACGTCGAAGCTTTGCAGCAACTCCAGCAAGGTCGACGCTTTCAGTTCAAGGGCTCGGTGGCCATGGGTGTGGTATTCGCCGACCAGCAACGCCAGCTCCTGACAATCGCGGGGCACCTTGAAGCGTTCGCTAACGGCCTTGATCAGCTTGATGCCACGCTGCTCGTGGGCAATGTGCCGCGGCCATTCGCTTGGGCGCGTGGTGCCCTTGCCCAGATCATGCAGCAGGCAGGCCCAGCGCACGGTGAGAGGCTGCCCGTGCCGTGCGGCTTGTTCGAGGACGCTCAGGGTGTGCACACCGGTGTCTATTTCCGGGTGGTGGGCGGGCGGCTGCGGCACCCCGAACAGGGCGTCGACTTCGGGCAACAGTTCCTTCAACGCGCCGCAGTCGCGCAGTACCTGAATGAACACCTGAGGTTGTGCTTCCACCAGCGCCCGGGATATTTCCTTCCAGCTGCGTTCGGCGGTCAGCGCCTGCAGTTCGCCCGACTCGCTCAGCTCGCGCATCAACTCCAGGGTATCGGCCGCGATCGTGAAACCCAGGGGCGCGTAGCGTGCGGCAAAACGGGCCACGCGTAGTACGCGCAGAGGATCCTCCGCGAAGGCCGGGGAAACATGGCGCAAAAGCCGTTTGTGCAAGTCTGCCTGGCCGCCATAGGGATCGGTCAGCACACCCTGATCGTCTTCGGCCATGGCATTGATGGTCAGGTCGCGCCGCATCAGGTCCTGTTCAAGGGTGACGTCTGGGCTGGCATGGAAGACAAAACCACCGTAGCCCCGACCACTCTTACGCTCGGTGCGAGCCAAGGCATATTCTTCGCCGGTGTCCGGGTGCAGGAACACAGGGAAATCGCTGCCCACGGGACGATAGCCCAGCGCATGCATCTGCTCGGCGCTGGCGCCCACCACCACCCGATCGATATCGGTGACGGGAAGCCCGAGAAGACGATCACGCACCGCGCCGCCGACTTTATAGATGTGCATGAAAAAACCTCCGATGACTCGACAGGTTACCATCAAGCCATGGGAGGTTCTTCAGGCCCGCCGCCTAGAGGTGCACCACACCCAGATCGAGCCGGCCATAGTCACCCTCGCCGTGTTCGTTACGGGGCGGCACATGGTGGACCTTCATGATCTGATCGCCCTGCAGGGTTTCCAGGTGGATATCGAAGCCCCACAGGCGATGCAGGTGCTTGAGTACCTCGTCGGTGGATTCGCCCAGGGGTTTTCGGTCGTGCTGCTGATGGCGCAGCGTGAGGGAGCGATCGCCGCGACGATCGATGCTCCAGATCTGCACATTGGGTTCACGGTTGCCCAGGTTGTACTGCGCCGCCAGAGTCTCGCGGATGGTTCGATAACCCACTTCGTCATGGATCGCCGGCACCAGCAGGTCGTCGCGCTGATCGTCATCCATGATGCTGAACAGCTTCAGTTCGCGGATCACCTTGGGCGACAGGTACTGCAGGATGAAGCTCTCGTCCTTGAAACTGCTCATGGCGAACTTGATGGTCGACAGCCAATCGCTGCCCGCGATGTCGGGAAACCAGTGGCGGTCTTCGTCGTCGGGATGCTCACACATCCGACGAATGTCCCGGTACATGGCAAAGCCCAGTGCATAGGGGTTGATGCCACTGTAATAGGGACTGTCGAAGCCCGGTTGAAACACCACGCTGGTATGGGACTGCAAAAACTCCATCATGAAACCGTCGGTTACCAGCCCCTCGTCGTACAGATCGTTCATCAGGGTGTAGTGCCAGAACGTCGCCCAGCCTTCGTTCATCACCTGAGTCTGACGCTGTGGATAGAAATACTGGGCAATCTTGCGCACGATGCGCACGATTTCCCGCTGCCAGGGTTCCAGCAGCGGCGCGTGCTTCTCGATGAAGTAGAGGATGTTCTCCTGGGGCTCGGCCGGAAAGCGCGCGTTGTCTTCCTCGCGGTTCTTGTCCGCGCCCTTGGGAATGGTCCGCCACAGGTCGTTGATCTGCCGCTGCAGATGCTCTTCCCGGTCTTTCTGCCGGCGCCGCTCTTCCTCTGCCGAGATGGGGTAGGGCCGCTTGTAGCGATCCACGCCGTAGTTCATCAAGGCGTGGCAGGAGTCGAGCAGGTCTTCCACGGCGTCGATACCGTGGCGCTCCTCGCATTTCATGATGTAGGACTTGGCAAACACCAGATAATCGATGATCGAACTGGCGTCGGTCCAGGTGCGGAACAGGTAGTTGCCCTTGAAGAAGCTGTTGTGTCCGTAGCAGGCATGGGCCACCACCAGCGCCTGCATGCAGATGGTGTTCTCCTCCATCAGGTAGGCAATGCACGGATCGGAGTTGATCACGATCTCGTAGGCCAGGCCCATCTGGCCTCGACTGTAGGATTTTTCGGTGCTGAGAAAGTGTTTGCCGTAGGACCAGTGGTGATAGCCCAGGGGCATGCCCACCGAGGCATAGGCATCCATCATCTGCTCGGCGGTGATCACTTCGATCTGGTTGGGATAGGTGTCCAGCGCATAGCGTTCGGCAATGCGGCTGATTTCCCGGTCGTAGGTCTGGATCAGCTCGAACGTCCATTCCGAGCCGGTGGATATGGGTTGGCGCTTCTGCTCTCTAGCGGTCATGACACTAACCTGCGCTGGAAGAGTTCACGGAAGACCGGATAGATATCCCCGGCCGATACCAGCTGTTGCTGGGCAAAGGTATCGGCAAAGGACTCACCGATACGCTCGTATTCGTACCACAGGGCCTGATGCTCACGCGGCGTGATTTCCACGTAGGTGTAGTACTGGACGAACGGCATGATCTGCTTGGTCAGGATTTCCCGGCAGATCGGCGAGTCGTCGTTCCAGTTGTCGCCATCCGAAGCCTGGGCGGCGTAGATATTCCATTCGTTGGTTGGGTAGCGTTCGGCCATGATCTCCTGCATCAGCTTCAAGGCGCTGGAGACGATGGTGCCGCCGGTTTCCCTGGAGTAGAAAAACTCTTCCTCGTCCACCTCGCGGGCGCTGGTGTGGTGACGAATGAACACCACCTCGATCTTGTCGTAGTTACGTTTGAGGAACAGGTACAGCAGGATGAAGAAGCGCTTGGCGATGTCCTTGGTGGCTTGGGTCATGGACCCGGACACGTCCATCAGGCAGAACATCACCGCCTTTGAGCTGGGGTTTGGATGCTTCACCAGCAGGTTGTACTTGAGATCGAAGGTGTCGAGAAAAGGCACCCGGTGAATCCGCGCGCTGAGTCGCTCGATTTCGGCAATCAGCGCCTGAATGTCGCCGAAGTTGTCCGGCTCTTCGAGCTTCAGCCGTTCCAGCTCCAGCTTGGCGGCTTTGAGCTTGCCGCGACTGCTACCGGACAGCGCGATGCGCCGGGCATGGGCCGATCGCAGCGTACGGATGATGTTGATGCGTGAAGGATTGCCTTCGTTGCTGATACCTGCCCGCACGGTCTTGAAGGTGTCGGTGCCGGTAAGGTTGCGCTTGACCAGGTTGGGCAGCTCGAGGTCTTCGAACATGAACTCCAGGAATTCTTCCTGGGTGATTTGGAACACGAACTCGTCCATGCCCTCGCCGGAGTTGCCGGCCTTGCCAGGGCCTTTGCCGCCGCCGCCACCGCCCTGCGGTCGAGCGATGTGTTCGCCAGCGGTGAATTCCTTGTTGCCGGGGTGCACAACGGTCTGCTTGCCGCCCCGGCCATGATGCAGAACGGGCTCGTCGATATCACGGCCAGGGATGCTGATTTGCTCGCCGTGCTCCATGTCGGTGATGGAACGGCGGCTGACGGCCTCTTCGACCGCCTTCTTGATGTGATCACGGTAACGTCGCAGAAAACGCTGACGGTTCACCGTGCTTTTGTTCTTGCCATTGAGGCGTCGGTCGATCACATAGCTCATTAGGGCCTCCGGGCAGCGACGAGCTGCAAGCCACAAGTCGAAAGCCACTCCCTGCCATCCGGATCATGCCACGCGGTGGCACGAACAGGCTGGCAGTTCGTCGCTTGAAGCTTACCGCTGGATTACTGCGACTTCCTGACCCGCAAGTACCACTCGGACAGCAGTCGTACCTGTTTGTCGGTGTACCCGCGCTCGACCATACGTGTAACGAAGTCGTTGTGCTTCTGCTGGTCCTCCTTGCTGGCCTTGGCGTTGAAGCTGATGACCGGCAGCAGATCCTCGGTGTTGGAGAACATTTTCTTCTCTATCACCACCCGCAGCTTCTCGTAGCTGAGCCAGGTCGGGTTCTTGCCATTGTTGTTGGCCCTGGCCCGCAGCACGAAGTTGACGATCTCGTTGCGGAAATCCTTGGGATTGCTGATGCCCGCCGGTTTCTCGATCTTTTCCAGTTCCTCGTTGAGGGCCACGCGGTTGAGGATCTCGCCGGTTTCCGGATCGCGGTATTCCTGATCCTGAATCCAGAAGTCTGCATACAGCACGTAGCGGTCGAAGATGTTCTGTCCGTACTCGCTGTAGGATTCCAGGTACGCGGTCTGGATTTCCTTGCCGATGAACTCGATGTAGCGCGGCGCCAGGTATTCCTTGAGGAATCGCAGATAGCGCTCGCGCACTTCGGCCGGGAACTGCTCCTGTTCGATCTGCTGCTCCAGCACATACAGCAGGTGCACCGGGTTGGCCGCCACCTCGTGGGGGTCGAAGTTGAACACCTTCGAGAGAATCTTGAAGGCGAAGCGCGTCGACAGGCCATTCATGCCTTCATCCACGCCGGCACTGTCACGGTATTCCTGAATGGACTTGGCCTTGGGATCGGTATCCTTGAGGTTTTCGCCGTCGTACACCCGCATCTTGGAATAGATGTTGGAGTTGTCCGGCTCCTTGAGCCGGGACAACGTGGTGAACTGGGCCAGCATCTTCAAGGTGTCAGGCGCACAGTGGGCCTTGGCCAGCGAGCTGTTGAACAGCAGTTTGTCGTAGATCTTGATTTCGTCACTCACGCGCAGGCAGTACGGCACCTTGACGATGTAGATCCGGTCGATGAACGCCTCGTTGTTCTTGTTGTTGCGGAAGCTGTGCCATTCCGACTCGTTGGAGTGGGCCAGCAGAATCCCGGAGTAGGGGATCGCCCCCAGGCCCTCGGTACTGTTGTAGTTGCCTTCCTGGGTAGCGGTCAGCAGCGGATGCAGCACCTTGATGGGCGCCTTGAACATCTCGACGAATTCCATCAGGCCCTGGTTGGCTCGGCACAGCGCGCCGGAATAGCTGTAGGCGTCAGCGTCGTTCTGGGGGTATTCCTCCAGCTTGCGGATATCGACCTTGCCCACCAGCGCGGAAATGTCCTGGTTGTTCTCGTCACCGGGCTCGGTCTTGGCCACGGCGATCTGGTTGAGGATGGAAGGGTACAGCTTGACGACCTTGAACTGGCTGATGTCGCCCCCGAACTCAGCCAGACGTTTGGTCGCCCAGGGCGACATGATGGTGCTCAGGTAGCGCCGAGGGATGCCGAAATCTTCTTCCAGGATTTCGCCGTCCTCGGTGGCATTGAACAGCCCCAGGGGAGACTCGAATACCGGCGAGCCCTTGATGGCGTAGAAGGGGACCTTCTCGATCAGTTGCTTGAGCTTTTCGGCCAGGGAGGACTTGCCGCCCCCTACCGGGCCGAGCAGATAGAGAATCTGCTTCTTCTCCTCCAGACCTTGGGCGGCGTGGCGGAAGTACGACACGATCTGGTCGATGCAGTCCTCCATGCCGTGGAAATCTTCGAACGCAGGGTAGCGGCGGATCACCTTGTTGGAGAAGATCCGCGACAACCTGGAATTGGTCGACGTGTCGAGCAACTCGGGTTCCCCAATGGCCATCAGAATCCGTTCCGCCGCCGAAGCGTAGGTTCTGCGATCCTGTTTGCAGAGCTCCAGGTACTCCTGTAACGAGAGCTCTTCTTGGCGTGTGGATTCGAAGCGTTGTTGGAAGTGGCTAAAAATACTCATGACGTCACCTCGCTCGATACGTGGAGCCGACGCCGGATCACTCAGTTGATGCTGGCAGAAGCCGAAAGACGCCGGCCGCTGTATATCCCCCCAGAACACCTTTGAAGTCGCTACCGATGACCCGCGCGCCGGTGTACCGGCTCTCCCCTGTTTTGGATGGCCTGAGCTTAAGGATAGTTGGTTATCGTAGACTTCAAGTCGGGATGCGCAATTAAGTGCTGGGACCGTTCGTCCGAGGCAGCGCCAGAGCCCGTGGGGCGCGGGATGGAGCGTTTGAAAAAAAATAATTCAGTCACATTTACCCGCGCACCGGGTCAGGCTTGCGCCCGCGCCCGATGAGCGGCGTGGTCAAGCCTGGCTGGTTTCCGCCGGAAACGTTGCGCGCCACAGCTCGAAGCCACCGTCCATGCTGTAGACGTCCGAGAAACCCTGGCTGACCAGGTAAGCCGCCGCGCTCTGGCTGGAGTTGCCGTGATAGCAGACCACTACCACTGGTTTGTCCAGATCCGCCGCGGTGATGAAGCCGTGCAGGGAGTGGTTGTCCAGATGAGTAGAGTCTGTGATGTGGTTCAAGGCGAAGGTCTGCGGGTCGCGGATGTCCACCACCACGGCGCCTTCCTGGCGCAGGCTATGGGCCTGTTCTGGGGCGATGCGTTTGAATTCTGTCATGGGCAGGGCTCCTGTGCTGGGCCTGTATTCTAGCGTTTGCCGGGCGGCGGGGGGAAATCGGCGGCGTTGCTGGGTAATGGAGGCTGGACATTGCCCTGGTCGGTGCACTTGCAGGTCCGGCGCATGCCGCTGTCCACGTCGAGCAAGGTCATGGCCCCACCCCACACGCACCCGGTGTCCAGCGCGAACACATCCGGCTCGTCGCAGCGGCCTTCCAAAGCAGCCCAGTGGCCAAAGATAATCTTGCTCCCGCGGCTCTTGCGCTCCTTGTGGCTGAACCAGGGTGCGTAGCCGGGCGGTGCGGTGTCTGCGCCTTCCTTGCCCTTGAGGTCGAGCTTGCCGTCGCTGGTGCAGAAGCGCATGCGGGTGAAATAGTTGGTGATCACCCGCAGCCGCGTCACACCGTGCAAGTCCTTGTCCCACTTGTTCGGCTCGTTGCCGTACATGCCGTCCAGAAAGGGCTGGTACAGGTTGTCGTCGCGCAGCGCCGCTTCCACTTCACCGGCATAACGCAGCGCCTTGCGTACGCTCCATTGCGGAGGTATGCCGGCATGCACCAGCACGGTGTTGCGGTGCTCGTCGTAGTGCACCAGCTTCTGCTGGCGCAGCCAGTGCAGCAACTGCGCACTATCAGGGGCGTCGAGAATCTCACGCAGCGTGTCACCGCGCTTGAGCCGCTCCACGTTGCTGGCAGCCGCCAGCAGGTGCAGGTCGTGGTTGCCGAGCACGCACACCAACGCTTCGCGTATCGAATACAGATAGCGCAAGGTTTCCAGGGAGCTGGGGCCTCGGTTGACCAGGTCTCCTACCAGCCACAGGCGATCATTGGCGGGATCGAAGGCGACGTTTTGCAGCAGGCATTTCAACGGCTCCAGGCAGCCCTGGAGATCACCCACGGCGTATACCGCCATCAGTGCAGGGAGCCTGGCACGGCAAGGCGGAAGGGGGCTATCACGGCATCGAACTTGTTGCCGTCCTCGGCCAGCATCTGGTAGCTGCCTTGCATGTTGCCGACCTTGGTCGCCATTACGGTGCCGCTGGAGTAGGTGTGGCTCTGCCCGGCATCGATCAGCGGTTGCTGACCGATCACACCGGCGCCGCGTACTTCTTCGACCTTGCCATCGCCATCGGTGATCACCCAATGCCGCGACAAAAGGCGCGCCGGGAGTTCACCGTTGTTGTGCACGGTAACGGTGTAGGCGAAGGCAAAACGCTGCTGCTCGGGTTGCGATTGTTCTGCCAGAAAGCGGGTAACGACGCTGACGTCGATCTGATAACGAGGATCGGACATGCAAAAGGCCTTGAAAGCGAATGCGAAGGTAGCCGGGTTGGGCCGGTTCAGGGTCAGTCTAGGTCAATTGGGCGTCTGTGGACCCGCCTGGATCCACATTGGAGCTCAGTTGTCGGTGCTTCGTTCGGCCAATTGATCGGCCAGGCGCACGAAAGCCGCCAGGTCGAGCTGTTCCGGGCGCAGGCTGCCGTCGACACCGGCGGCCTCGATGGCTTCGTTTGGCAGCAGCGCCTTGAGCGTATTGCGCAGGGTCTTGCGCCGCTGGTTGAAAGCTTCGCGGACCACGCGTTCGAGCAGGCGGTGATCTTTGGCAGGATGGGGCAGGGTGGTGTGGGGTACCAGGCGTACGATCGCCGAATCCACCTTGGGCGGCGGATTGAATGCGCCCGGGCCGACGTTGAACAGATGTTCCACGCGGCAATGGTATTGCACCATGATCGACAGTCGCCCCCAATCGCCGCCACCGGGCCCTGCCGCCATGCGCTCGACCACTTCCTTCTGCAGCATGAAATGCATGTCGCGGATCAGGTGGGCATTGTGCAGCAGGTGAAAGATCAGTGGCGTGGAGATGTTGTACGGCAGGTTACCCACAACGCGCAGGCTGCCAGGTTCGGCGCCCAGCGTGGTGAAGTCGAACTTCAGTGCATCGCCCTGGTGCAGGCGAAAGTTGTCCCGACCTGCGAACTGCTGGTTGAGGATCGGCACCAGGTCCTTGTCCAGTTCCACGACGTCCAGTTGGGCGCCGCTGCCCAGCAGGCCTTCGGTCAGGGCACCCTGGCCCGGGCCGATTTCCAGCAGGTGCTCGCCCGGCTTGGCGTGGATCGAGCGAAGAATACGGTCGATGACGCCGGCGTCGTGGAGAAAGTTCTGACCAAAGCGCTTGCGCGCCCGGTGTTGGTATTGCTCGGTCATTAAAGGGTCTCGGCCATTCGATAGGCGGTGTCGAGGGCGACGCGCAGGCTGCCGGTATCGACCTGGCCGGTACCGGCCAGGTCCAGGGCGGTGCCGTGGTCCACGGAGGTGCGGATGATCGGCAGGCCTAGGGTGATGTTCACGGCGGCGCCAAAGCCCTTGTACTTGAGTACGGGCAGGCCCTGATCGTGATACATCGCCAGCACCGCGTCGCAATGTTGCAGGTATTTTGGAGTGAACAGCGTATCGGCAGGCAGCGGACCGCGTAGATCCATGCCTTCGGCACGCAGGCGTTCCAGAGTCGGTTCGATGATGTCCATTTCTTCGCGGCCCAGATGACCGCTTTCGCCGGCGTGGGGGTTGAGCCCGCACACCAGGATACGCGGCCGGGCTAGGCCGAACTTGCTCACGAGGTCAGCGTGCAGGATCCGAGTGACGCGTTCCAGACGCTCTACGGTGATGGCGTCGGCCACCTCGCGCAGCGGCAGGTGCGTCGTCACCAGGGCTACCCGCAGGTCGCCGGTGGCCAGCATCATCACTACCTGTTCGGTGTGCGTCAGCTCGGCCAGAAATTCGGTGTGTCCGGAAAACGCGATACCGCCGTCGTTGATCACGCCCTTGTGGACCGGGGCGGTGATCATGCCGACGAAGTCGCCGTCCAGGCAGCCTTGGGCGGCGCGTGTCAGCGTCTGCAGCACGAAGGCGGCATTGGCCTTGTCCAGCCGGCCGGTGACCACGGGGGCGCCCAGTGGCGTATCCCAGACATACAGGCTGCCGGCGGGGGCGGGTTGATCGGGCAGGGCGTCGGCGGTGACCACCAGCAGATTGACGGCCAGCCCCAACTGCGCGGCCCGCTCGGCGAGCAGGTCACGGTTGGTGATGGCAATCAGTGGGTGTGGCTGGGGTTGCGCGGCGAGCAACAGGCACAGGTCAGGACCTATGCCCGCTGGCTCGCCAGGCGTCAGCGCAAAACGCTGGGGTGTCACTGGGCAGCCTGGTCAGCGCCAGGCAGCTTGATCTCGACGTAGGCTTCGTCGCGGATCTGGCGCAGCCAGGTCTGCAGCTCTTCGTCGTACTTGCGGTTACGCAGCACGTTCAATGCCTGCTGGTCGCGGGCCTGCTCGGTGTTGTCAGTGGCGCGACGGCCAAGGACTTCCAATACGTGCCAGCCGAACTGGGTCTGGAATGGCTGCGACACGGTGTTGACCGCCGTCGACGCCATGGTCTCGCGGAATTCCGGCACCAGCGATTCCGGGTTCACCCAATTCAGGTCGCCGCCATTGAGCGCCGAGCCCGGGTCTTCCGAGAAATTCTTCGCCAGGGTGGCGAAGTCTTCGCCATTCTGGATACGGGCATACAGCTTGCGAGCCAGCTCTTCGGTCTGGGCTGCACTGCGGATCTCGCTTGGCTTGAGCAGGATGTGACGCACGTGCACTTCGTCGACCGTCTGAGTCTCGCCGCCGCGCTTGTCCAGCACCTTGAGAATGATGAAACCTACCGGTGTACGCACCGGCTGGGTCACATCACCCACCGGCATGCTGCTGAGCATGCGGTCGAAAGGCGCCGGGAGCTGGGCCGGCTTGCGCCAACCCATGTCGCCGCCTTCCAGGGCATTGTCACTGGACGAGCTGGCAATGGCCAACTGGTTGAAGTCCGCACCTTGCTTGAGCTGGGTGTAGATATCCTGAGCCTTGCGCGCAGCGGCCTGGATAGCTTCGGCGCTGGCGCTTTCCGGAACCTGGATCTGGATGTTGGCCAGATGCAGCTCTTCGGACAGGGCGATCTTGCCCAGGTCCGAGGCGAGGAAGTTCTTCACTTCCTGCTCCGATACCTGAATGCGTTCGGCCACACGGCGCTGACGCACACGGCTGATAACCATCTCGCGCTTCACCTGCTCGCGAGCATCGTTGTACGACAGGCCGTCACGCGCCAGAGCACCACGGAACTGCTCCACCGACATGTTGTTGCGTTGAGCGATGGTGGCGATGGCGCCGTTGAGCTCTTCATCGGTAATGCGGATGCCCGAGCGTTCGCCGATCTGCAATTGCAGGTTCTCGACGATCAGGCGTTCCAGCACCTGCTGTTGCAGGACACTGGCAGGTGGCACGCCACCGCCACGCTTGGCGATGGTTTGCTGCACTTCCTTGACGCGTTGGTCCAGTTGGCTTTGCATGACCACGTCGTTGTCGACGATGGCCACGACGCGGTCCAGCTCCTGCACCGCGGCATGTGCCGTGGTGCCCAGTAGCATGGCGCCCAGCATCAGCGGGCGCAGCAGATCACATAGCTTGGTCTTCACGTTCACGATAACCTTGAATGCCCTTGTCGAGGAAACCCTCAACCTTATTGCCTACCACGCCACCGAGGCCCTTCAGCACGATTTGCAGGAAGATCCCGCGGTCGCCTTTCTCGTTTTCCGGAGCGGCCTGACTGTATTCGTCATAGTCGACCCAGTAGCGGTTGATCAGGCGCATCTTCCAGCAGCAGTTGTCGTATTCGAAACCGCCGAATGCTTCCAGCGTACGGTTGCGGTTGTAGTCGAACTGCCAGCGGCTGATCAGGCTCCACTGCGGCGCGACCGGCCAGATGACCGACATGTCGTGCTGCTGGATCTTGTAGTAGTCCTTCACGTAGCCAGGGGTGCCCGGCGTGCCGTAGTCACCACCACCGACCTGCCAGCGACCGGTTGCCGAGTCGTAGCGCACCAGGTCGTTGCGATAGCGATAGCCGACGTTGACCACCTTGTTCGGGTTGTCTTCAGGCTGGTAGTGGAACATTGCACTGCCCGAGCGGGTGGTGCGGCTGTCCGGGTCCCAGTTGAAGTCCGAATTGAAGCGCCAGTCGCGGTTGAAGCGGTATTCATATTCCAGCGCGTAAGGTGAGACGTTCGCTTGCGCGTCGTCGCGATCCTTGTAATCGATACCGGGCAACTGAGCCTTGCGATCGGCGAGGTAAAGCGCCTGACCGATACTGAAGCGCTGACGCTCGAAGCCGTTCTCTTCGATCCAGCGGCTGGTGACGCCCAGCGACAACTTGTTCTCGTCACCGATGCGGTCGTAACCAGTGAAGCGGTTCTCGCGGAACAGCGACGCATAGTTGAAGGTGCTTTCCGAAGTGTCGAACACCGGAATGTCGGTCTGGTCTTCGTACGGAACGTACAGATAGAACAGGCGAGGTTCCAGGGTCTGGCGGAAATTGGTACCGAACAACTGGGTGTTGCGATCGAAGTACAGACCGCTGTCGATGCTGCTGATCGGCACGCCGCGGTTCTGCGAACTGCTGAACTTCTCGCCTGCCAGCAGGGAATTCTTGCCCTGGCTGTCCAGGTCAAGATCGTACTGGGTGTACATGTACTTGACCGACGGACGCACGAAGCCCCACGCCCAATTCATCGGCAGCGCAACACCCGGCTCCAGGTTCAGACGCGAACCGTTGGCGCGTGCCAGGCCCGAAACGTTGTTGTCGATGCGGGTGGCGGGAATACCGTCTTCGTTGATGAACGTGCCCTTGCGCAGGTCACGCTCGAAACGTACCGCTTCGGTGTTGTAGGTGAATTCCAGGCCCGCCGGGTTGTACGGCAGCGCACCATTGAAGGTGATCTGCGGCATGCGGTTGTAAGGCGTGATGTCCGCCACGGTGGCCAGCTCGTACGCCTGAACGTTCAGGCGAGCGACGTAGTCGTCGCCACGGTAGGTCAGCGCACCCTGCTGGTTGATCCATTCGGTACGTTCCACACCGATCTGATCGGATTGCAGGTCCTGGAAGTAGTAAGGATCGCTGATGTCGGTGTAGTCGACTTCAGTGGTCAGGCGCGAGTCCAGACCGCCTTTGTGCTGCCAGTTGACCATGTAACGAGTCTTGTCATAGTCGGACTGCAGTTTGCGGTCGTCATTCTCGTCATTCAGGTAAGCCCCACCGAACTGGCCTTCGCTGGTCTTGGTCAGGTAGCGGAATTCGCCTTCCATCATCAAGCCACGCTTGGCCATGTAGCGTGGGTACAACGTGGCGTCATAGTTGGGCGCCAGGTTGAAGTAGTACGGAGTGACCATCGTGAAACCGCTGTCGCTGTCGGTTGCGAACGACGGCGGCAGGAAGCCGGACTGGCGGCGATCGTCGATCGGGAAGTAGATATACGGCGTGTACAGCACCGGAATATCCTTCACGCGAAGGGTGACGTTGGTCGCCGTGCCGAAACCGGTGGCCGGGTTCAGCGTGATGTTGTTGCCCTTGAGCTGCCAGGCGTTGCTGTTCGGCTCGCAGGTGGTGTAGGTACCATCCTTGAGGCGAATGATCGCGTTCTCGGCACGCTTGGCGTACAGCGCGTTGCCGCGGATACGCGACTTGTGCAGCACGTACTCGGCGTTGTCGACCTGGGCTTCACCGGTGTCGAGCTGGATCTGGGCGTGATCGCCCACCACCAGCGCGCCGTTGTCGCGCAGCTTGACGTTGCCATTGAGCTCGCCACGGTTTTCGGCCTGATGCAGGGCGGCCTCGTCGGCTTCGATCTGCATGCTGCCCTGACGCATCACCACGTCGCCGGCCAGGGAAGCGATCTGCTCTTCCGTCTGGTAGCGCGAAGCCTTGGCACCAATAAAGGTCGGCGCCTCGCTCTTCGGGGTGTTGTCGTTCATGCCGGGACGCACGGGCTCGATGTAGGCACCGGAGCAGTAAGGCCCGGTTTCGGCCAGCTGGGCGGCCGTGAGCTTGTCCCGAGGAACCCAGTCCAGGTGGCTGAAATCGGCGCTACGAGACTTCAGGCCGCGGCCCTTGCTCTCGGTCACCAATACCGGGCCGACGGTTTTCTCTCCCTTGGAAGAGCCGCCTTCACCGGTGCTCGCACCGCCTGCTATCGCCGCACCGTCATGCACGGGGCGCGGCGGCAGCTCGGCGACACTGGACTTGGGCTTGCAGTCCCAGGTACCGGCAGCGGAGACTTGGCAGTCGAATTGCTCAGCAGCAAACACGACCTGGGTGGCCAAAGGTTGCATCACCAGCAAACTGCCAGTGACCAGCAACGGAAATTTTTTACGAAACGCGGGGGATTTCAATGCCATCTTATTAGTCCGGGCTTCCTGCGTGCCATCTTGCCCGCGGGGGGGCCGCACGCCTCTCGATGGTCTGAAAAAGATGCTGGATAATAAAGCATGACCCGCTTGACGGCTAGCGCCGTCGGAGACCCTTGCAATGCCCGATCAAGATGTACGCCTGCAACACCTTAAAAGCTGGCTCGATGAGCAGCTTGCGAAACTCTTCGCCGATCATGGTTGGGGCGCCGTACCCCCGGCCACATTGACCGCCGCCAGTAGCGATGCGAGCTTCCGTCGCTATTTCCGTTGGCAGGGCGAGGGTCGCAGTTTTATCGTCATGGACGCGCCACCCCCCCAGGAAAACTGCCAACCGTTCGTTGAAATCGACGAACTGCTGGCCACTTCGGGCATCAACGTGCCGAAAATTCATGCTCAGGATCTTCAGCGCGGCTTCCTGCTGCTGAGCGATCTGGGTGACAAGACCTACCTGGATATCATCGACACGGACAACGCCGATGCGCTGCTCAGCGATGCCATCGACGCATTGTTGGCATTGCAGCAACTACCGCTCACCGGCGATTTGCCCAGCTACGACGTCGCCTTGCTGCGCCGCGAGCTGGAGCTGTTCCCCGAATGGTACGTAGGCAAGGTGCTCGGCAAACCGCTGGATGCCGAGCAGCAGGCCGCGTGGCTGCGCGTCAGCAGCTTGCTGATCGACAGCGCCCTGGCGCAACCCAAGGTGTTGGTGCACCGCGACTACATGCCCCGCAACCTGATGCACAGCGCGCCCAACCCTGGTGTGCTGGATTTCCAGGACGCCGTGTACGGCCCGGTCACCTACGACGTGACCTGCCTGTTCAAGGATGCCTTTCTCAGTTGGCCCGAGGAACGCGTGCTGGGCTGGCTGCGTCAATATTGGCAGCAGGCCGGTGAACGGGGCGTGCCGGTACAGGCCGACTTCGACGAGTTCCGTCGAGCCAGCGACCTGATGGGCGTGCAGCGCCACCTGAAAGTGATCGGCATCTTCGCGCGCATTTGCCATCGCGACGGCAAGCCCCGCTACCTGGCGGATGTGCCGCGCTTCTTTGCTTATATAGAAGCCGTTGTGCAGCGCCGTCCCGAGTTGGCTGAACTGGGGCAATTGTTCAAAAGTCTGGGAGTGCAACCATGAAAGCGATGATTCTGGCGGCCGGCAAAGGCGAGCGCATGCGCCCGTTGACTCTGACCACGCCAAAGCCGTTGATCGAGGTCGCCGGCAAGCCGCTGATCGAGTATCACCTGCAAGCATTGGCCCGGGCGGGGTTCAGCGAAGTGGTGATCAATCACGCCTGGCTTGGCCAGCAGATCGAAGATGCGCTAGGCGATGGCAGCCGTTATGGCCTGAGCATCGAGTACTCGGCCGAAGGCGAGCCGCTGGAGACCGGCGGCGGCATCCGCCACGCTTTGCCACTGCTGGGAGAAGCGCCGTTCCTGGTAATAAATGGCGATATCTGGACCGACTACGATTTCGCCGGGCTGCGTGGTCCTTTGGCCGGTGAGGCGCATCTGGTCCTGGTCGACAACCCGGAACATCACCCTCAAGGCGATTTCGCCCTGGTCGATGGCCAGGTGCGCGACCAGCCCAGCCTCACCTATAGCGGCATCGCCGTGCTGGATCCTGCACTGTTCGCCGACAGCGGCAGCGGGGCATTCAAGTTGGCGCCACTGCTGCGACGTGCCATGGGCGTCGGCCAGGTGACGGGTGAGCATTATCAGGGGCGCTGGGTGGACGTCGGTACTCACGAGCGCCTGGCCGAAGCCGAGCAACTGCTGGGCGGGCGAGGTTGATATGTTGTGGCCAGGGACGGTAGTCGGCGCCGCGGCGGGCTATGCCATCGCCAGCATCCCCGGCGCCATGCTCGGCGTGCTGCTGGGGCAAGCCTTGGATCGACGCTTGCGCCTGCGCACCTGGGGCGAGCTGGGAGATCGGCTCAAGGGCAAGTCGGGCTTGCGCGACGAGGAGCTGCTTTTCGTGCTGCTCGGGCGGTTGGCCAAGTGTGATGGTCAAGTCGTTGCCGCACATATCCAGCAGGCGCGCCTGGAGATGCGCTCGCTGAATCTGAGCGACACCGCCCAGCGGCGCGCCATCAATGCTTTCAATAGAGGCAAGGCAGGCGGCGACCAGTTGCGCGGCCCTCTGTTGCGGCTCAACCAGCAAGCCAACGCTGCCGAAGGCGTATTGCGTGCCTGCTGGCGCATGGTGTGGGCCGACGGCCGCGCGACGCCGGCCGAACGCGAATTGGTGGTGACCTGGGGAAAATGGCTAGGCTGGTCGTCAGCCAAGGTACAGGGGCTGGGCCAGGACTACGAGCCCAAGCGCCAGGCGCCGACCCGCGCAGGCGGCGCTTACCAGGATGCCATGCGGCTGCTGGGGGTATCGCCGACCACCGAACCCGACCAGGTCAAGCGTGCCTATCGGCGATTGCTCAGCCGCCACCACCCGGACAAGCTGGAAGGCAGCGGCGCCACCGCAGCGCAAGTACGCGAAGCCACCGACCGCACCCGCGAACTGCACAACGCCTACAACCTCATCCGCACCCGCCGCGACTTCCGCTAACCCCTGTGGAAGCGGGCTCCGCCCGCGAAGACGCCCGCCCAGCCACCCCCCCCCCCACCCGCCCCCCCCCCCCCCCCCGGCCGGCGTTCCCCCCCCGACAGCTCCGCCCCTCACCACCCACCCCCCCCACCCCCCCC
>NZ_DFUE01000070.1:0-18030 GCF_002379585.1 Pseudomonas sp. UBA4194 | reverse complement strand
CACCCCACCCCCTGTGGGAGCGGGCTCTGCCCGCGAAGAGGCCCGCCCAGCCACCGCCTACCCCTCCTGCGGCACCAGCCACCCCTTGACCCGGCGAAACAACTGCTCAGCCTGGGCCTCTCTATCCGGCACCGCCCGCAGCGAAACCTGGCTATAAGGCACACCCTTGCTCCGCTTGCTGGCATCCAGCCGCTGCCGGGCGGCATCCACTGCCTGCTGGCGATCACTGTAGAAAATGTCCGCCACCGGTACTTTCACTTCCGGCGCCAACTCATCGATACCCTGAGGAGCGTTCCCGGGCGTCTTTGCTGCAACCATCACCAGCTTCTGCACATGAGGAGGCTGCCGCTCGGCCATGTAGCGAGCCGCCCAGTAGGCCCCACTGCCATTCCCCAGCAACACGATGCTGCGTGAATTGTGCTGCTGAGCAAACGCTACACCCGCCTCGATCCTGGCGAAGATCCGCTCGGCGTCCACCTGCATGGGGTCCTGGGGCGCGGCGTTGCCATTGTCCGCATCCGGCGCCGTGGCCTTCTCGACACCCGCGCCGGCATCCGGCACAACGGCCTGGGTCTCCGTGGTCACCGGTGCCGGAGGTTTCTCCATGGCGCGCGCGACCGGAGCCTGGCTGGTCAGGTCCGGCAGCGTGAGGCTCAGGCTGCTGAACCCCGCATCAGGAAACTTACGCCGAAGTGGCCCCACCGCCTGGGGCCAGTCAGCACTTTCCCCTGCACCGGGCACCATGATGACCGTACCTTGCGGGTCGCTGGTGTTGGCGGGGCGCCACAGCGCAAGGAAGTTGTCGCTGCCGGCTTGCAGTTGCTGCTGCTCTTGAGCGGGCAGTTGCCGTTCCAGAGCCAGGGCGTCTCCCTGACTGCGCTCCAGCAGAGGCTGGCGAACGGCCGGAGTTTCGCTGGCAGCGGGTGCGTCTTCGGCGAGAACATGAATGGGGGCGAGCAGGGCCAGGCAGAGGGCAGTGCGTTGCAATGGGGACATCGGGAACTCCCTGTGGGGCGGGGCCGCAGGAGCCCACATATAGGGTGAAGCGTAATGCTATTAGTCTTCGCGGCGCAAAAGTTGTTCAGGCAGCCTTCGCGCCACCCGTAGCAGCGGCGTAAGCCGCGTCCAGCCGTTACACGTTCAACCTGAATGATCTCGGCGTCCTCGGACGCGGCTTACGCCGCTGCTACGGATCGAAAGGCGCGACCCCAACCATTCGCCCCCGCCCACCCCCCTGAGCTACAATGCGCGCCACCGTGATTCCAGCCTGAATAGGTGCACCATGCAGCCCTTCGCAATTGCCCCGTCCATCCTCTCCGCGGACTTCGCCCGCCTGGGCGAGGAAGTCGATAACGTGCTCGCCGCCGGCGCCGACATCGTCCACTTTGACGTCATGGACAACCACTACGTACCCAATCTCACCATTGGCCCGATGGTCTGCTCGGCACTGCGCAAGTACGGCGTCACCGCCCCCATCGACGTGCACCTGATGGTCAGCCCGGTCGATCGCATCATCGGCGACTTCATCGAAGCCGGCGCCACCTATATCACCTTCCATCCCGAAGCCACCCAGCACATCGACCGCTCGCTGCAGCTGGTACGCGAAGGCGGCTGCAAGTCCGGCCTGGTTTTCAACCCGGCAACCCCGCTGAACCTGCTCGAATACGTCATGGACAAGGTCGACATGATCTTGCTCATGAGCGTCAACCCAGGTTTTGGCGGCCAGAAGTTCATCCCCGGCACGCTGAACAAGTTGCGCGAAGCCCGCGCCTTGATCGACGCCAGTGGCCGTGACATCCGTCTGGAAATCGACGGTGGCGTCAACGTCAACAACATCCGCGAAATCGCTGCTGCGGGCGCGGACACCTTCGTTGCCGGCTCGGCCATCTTCAACACGCCGAACTACCAGGAAGTGATCGACAAGATGCGCTCGGAACTGGCCCTGGCCCGCCCATGAACGGCTTCGAGCGGCTGTTCCAGGGCAGCCTGCCGCGCCTGGTGATGTTCGACCTCGACGGCACCCTGGTCGACTCGGTGCCAGACCTCGCCGCTGCCGTCGACACCATGCTGGTCGAGTTGGGCCGCGCACCCGCCGGCATCGACGCCGTGCGTGATTGGGTCGGCAACGGCGTGCGCGTGCTGGTGCGTCGCGCCCTGGCCGCCGACATCCAGCACGAGCACATCAGTGAAGCTGACACCGAACAGGCCCTGGCGCTGTTTTCGGCCGCCTATGGCAAAAGCCATGCCTTGACCCAGGTGTACCCCGGCGTGCATGAAACCCTGAAGTGGCTGCACAAGAAACGGGTCAAAATGGCGCTGATCACCAACAAGCCCGAGCGCTTCGTAGCCCCCTTGCTCGATCAGATGGGCCTGGGCCGCTACTTCAAGTGGATCATCGGCGGCGACACCCTGCCGCAACAGAAGCCTGACCCGGCCGCACTGCTGTTCGTCATGAAAATGGCCAAGGTCAAGGCGCGCCAGGCGTTGTTCATCGGTGATTCGCGCAGCGACGTGCTGGCAGCGAAGGCGGCCGGTGTCACCTGCGTTGCCCTGAGTTATGGCTACAACCACGGCCGCCCGATTGCCGAAGAAAGCCCGGAGCTGGTGATCGACGATCTGCGCATGCTGATGCCTGGTTGCTTCGATCCGGCCACTGGGATAACGTTGGCCCACGCAACATCCCCCGCACAAAGAGATTCCATCGTGGTGGCAACCCGCAAACTCTGGATGAAAGTCATCAAGGCCCTGGCCCGCTGGCGTTGGCGCGCCTGACTGTCCCTCCACCGTTTGCCCATTTGACTGCTGTACCCTCCACCACGAGGCTGAATCATGACCCGCGAAGAATTCCTGCGCCTGGCCGCTGAAGGCTACAACCGCATCCCGTTGGCCCTGGAAACCCTGGCCGACTTCGACACGCCGCTGTCCATCTACCTGAAGCTGGCCGACCAGCCCAACTCCTATCTGCTGGAGTCCGTGCAGGGCGGCGAGAAGTGGGGGCGTTACTCCATCATCGGCCTGCCGTGCCGCACCGTATTGCGCGTGCATGACCATCAGGTGCGGGTGACCCGCGATGGCGTCGAAGTCGAAAGCCTGGAAGTCGAAGACCCCCTGGCATTCGTCGAAACCTTCAAGGCCCGCTACAACGTGCCGACCATCGCTGGCCTGCCGCGTTTCAATGGCGGGCTGGTGGGCTACTTCGGCTACGACTGTGTGCGCTATGTAGAGAAGCGCCTGGGTCGCTGCCCCAATCCCGACCCGCTTGGCGTGCCAGACATCCTGTTGATGGTCTCCGATGCGGTGGTGGTGTTCGATAACCTGGCCGGCAAGATGCACGCTATCGTCCTCGCCGATCCTGCCCAGGCGGATGCCTTCGATCAGGCCCGCGCACAGTTGGACGCATTGATGGACAAACTGCGTCAGCCCATCACGCCGCGCCGTGGCCTGGACTTCAACCGCCAGCAAGCCGCCGACCCGGTGTTCAGATCCAGCTTTACCCAGGCTGACTACGAGCGCGCCGTCGATACCATCAAGGAATACATTCTGGCCGGTGACATCATGCAGGTGGTGCCATCCCAGCGTATGTCCATCGACTTCACGGCCGCGCCCATCGATCTGTACCGGGCGCTGCGCTGCTTCAACCCGACGCCGTACATGTATTTCTTCAACTTCGGCGATTTCCACGTGGTCGGCAGCTCACCGGAAGTGCTGGTGCGGGTCGAGGATGATCTGATCACCGTACGCCCGATTGCCGGCACACGGCCACGAGGCGCCAACGAAGAAGCCGACCATGCCCTTGAAGTCGACCTGCTGTCCGACGACAAGGAAATCGCCGAGCATCTGATGCTCATCGATCTGGGCCGTAACGATGTTGGCCGGGTGTCGGAAGTCGGTTCGGTCAAGCTGACCGAAAAGATGGTCATCGAGCGTTACTCCAACGTCATGCATATCGTTTCCAACGTGACGGGTCATCTGAAAAGCGGCCTCACGGCAATGGACGCCCTGCGCGCGATCCTGCCGGCAGGCACCTTGTCCGGGGCACCGAAGATTCGCGCGATGGAAATCATCGACGAGCTGGAGCCGGTGAAGCGGGGCGTGTATGGCGGCGCAGTCGGATACTTCGCCTGGAACGGCAACATGGACACCGCCATCGCCATTCGTACCGCGGTAATCAAGGACGGTGAGCTGCATGTCCAGGCCGGTGGTGGCATCGTCGCCGACTCCGTCCCGGCCCTGGAATGGGAAGAGACCTTGAACAAGCGTCGCGCCATGTTCAAAGCTGTCGCCCTGGCGGAACAATCCCTGTAGCCGCGGCGCAAGACACGTCCGCCCCGACGCACGCTCGCGTCCACGGCATCGAATTATCCCGCCCCTGGCCCCGCACCCCCGGCGGCCAGTCGGCGAATCCAAGAGGTTGAAGCGCCATGCTGCTCATGATCGACAATTACGATTCATTCACCTACAACGTCGTGCAGTACCTCGGCGAGCTGGGTGCCGAGGTCAAGGTCATCCGCAACGATGAACTGACCATCGCCGAAATCGAAGCCCTGGCCCCCGAACGCATTGTCGTGTCGCCGGGCCCTTGCACGCCGAACGAAGCCGGCGTGTCGCTGGAGGTGATCCGCCACTTCGCCGGCAAGCTGCCCATCCTTGGCGTGTGCCTGGGGCATCAGTCCATCGGCCAGGCCTTCGGCGGTGATGTAGTGCGCGCGCGCCAGGTGATGCACGGCAAGACCAGCCCCGTGGCCCACGAAGATCAGGGCGTGTTCGAAGGCTTGAACCATCCCCTGACCGTGACCCGTTATCACTCGCTGGTGGTCAAGCCCGAGACCTTGCCCGACTGCCTCGAACTCACCGCCTGGACCACCCATGCAGACGGTTCGGTCGATGAAATCATGGGCCTGCGTCACAAGACCCTGAACGTCGAGGGTGTGCAGTTTCACCCCGAGTCGATCCTGACCGAGCAGGGCCACGAACTGTTCGCCAACTTTCTCAAGCAGACCGGCGGCAGCCGTCAGGGTTAAGGGACCAGCATGACTACCAAGAGCATGGACATTAAAACCGCACTGACCCGCATCGTCAGCCAGTTGGACCTGAGCACCGAGGAAATGCGCGAGGTCATGCTGGAAATCATGACCGGCCAATGCACTGAAGCTCAGATCGGCGCCTTCATGATGGGCATGCGCATGAAAAGCGAGACCATCGACGAAATCGTCGGCGCGGTCACCGCCATGCGTGAACTGGCCAGCAAAGTTGAACTCAAGACCCTCGACGGTGTGGTCGACATCGTCGGCACCGGCGGCGATGGCGCCAACATTTTCAACGTCTCCACCGCTTCGGCGCTGGTGATCGCTGCCGCCGGCTGCACCGTGGCCAAGCACGGCAACCGTGCGGTTTCTGGCAAGAGTGGCAGCGCTGACCTGCTAGAGGCGGCAGGGGTCTACCTGAACCTGAGCCCGGTGCAGGTGGCGCGTTGCATCGACAGCGTCGGCATCGGCTTCATGTTCGCCCAGTCCCACCATGGCGCCATGAAGCATGCCGCGATTCCGCGCCGGGACCTGGGCCTGCGCACGCTCTTCAATATGCTCGGCCCGCTGACCAACCCCGCGGGCGTCAAGCACCAGGTGGTCGGCGTGTTCACCCAGGCCCTGTGCCGGCCCCTGGCCGAAGTGCTGGCGCGCCTGGGTAGCAAGCATGTGCTGGTGGTCCACTCCCGTGACGGGCTGGACGAATTCAGCTTGGCCGCGCCCACCTACGTGGCGGAACTGAAGGATGGCCAGGTCACCGAATATTGGGTCGAGCCCGAAGACCTGGGCATCAAGAGCCAGAGCCTGCATGGCCTGGTGGTGGAGAGCCCGGCGGCTTCGCTGGAACTGATTCGCGATGCCTTGGGGCGTCGCAAGACCGAACAGGGTCAGAAGGCTGCAGAAATGATCGTGCTCAATGCTGGCGCCGCGCTGTATGCCGCTGATGTCGCCAGCAGCCTAAAGGAAGGCGTAGCCCTGGCTCATGATGCGTTGCACACCGGCCTTGCCCGCGAAAAACTCGAGGAGCTGGGCGCGTTTACCGCCGTATTCAAGCAGGAGAATGAAGGATGAGTGTGCCAACGGTTCTGGAAAACATTCTGGCCCGCAAGGCCGAAGAAGTCGCCGAACGCCGTGCTCAGGTCAGCCTGTCCGACGTCGAACGCCAGGCGAGCGCCGCTGATCCCACCCGTGGTTTCGCCCAGGCACTGATCGCTCAGGCGGCGAAGAAGCAGCCGGCGATCATCGCCGAAGTGAAGAAGGCTTCGCCAAGCAAGGGCGTGATTCGCGAGCACTTCGTTCCTGCCGACATTGCCCGCAGCTACGAGAAAGGCGGCGCCACCTGCCTGTCGGTGCTGACCGACATCGACTATTTCCAGGGCGCCGACGCGTACCTGCAGCAGGCTCGCGCGGCTTGCCAGCTGCCGGTGATCCGCAAGGATTTCATGATCGACCCTTATCAGGTGATCGAGGCGCGTGCCCTGGGCGCCGATTGCATACTGCTGATCGTGTCCGCACTGCAGGACAGCCAGATGGCAGAGTTGGCGGCAGTCGCCAAAAGTGTCGGCCTGGACGTGTTGGTGGAAGTGCACGACGGGGATGAGCTGGAGCGGGCACTGAAGACCCTGGATACACCGCTGGTCGGGGTCAACAACCGTAATCTGCACACCTTCGAGGTCAATCTGGAAACCACCCTCGACCTGCTGCCGCGTATTCCACGGGACAGGCTGGTGATCACCGAAAGCGGCATTCTCAATCGCGCCGACGTGGAGCTGATGGAAATCAACGAGGTGTACTCGTTCCTGGTCGGCGAAGCTTTCATGCGCGCAGAGCATCCGGGCCAGGAGCTGCAGCGTCTGTTCTTCCCGGAGCGCCCGCTGGACTGACCGCAGGCCTTCGGCGCAGCACCGTATCTTCTCAAGAGGCCCGACCGTGATGCTCCAGCGTCTGACCACCGAAGCGGGCCTGCGGGCCGAACAGGATTTGCTCGCCAGCGTCTGCAAAGGCGATCAATCCCACGGTCTGCTGTTCTGGCAGCCTACCGATCGTACTCTGGTCATGCCTCGCCGCATGGCCCGTCTGCCCAACTTCGAGAGCGCCTGCGCTGCCGTGGCTGCCAGCGGATGGCCAGTGCTTCTGCGAGAAACCGGCGGTGAGCCGGTGCCGCAATCCAGCGCTACCATCAATGTGGCGCTGGTGTATGTGGCGCCGCGTAGCGAAGGCGACCAGAACCGTATCGAAACGGCATACCTGAGACTGTGCCAGCCTTTGCTCGACGCACTTGTCGCGCTGGGCGGTGATGGTTCATTGGGGGAGATAGAAGGCGCGTTCTGCGATGGTCGTTACAACGTCAATCTCGACGGTCGTAAGTGGGTCGGTACGGCCCAGCGTTGGCGCCAGGGCCTGAGCGGCACGCGGCCGGTGGTGCTGGTGCACGGCGCCATGCTCATGGACGATGAGCGTGAATCCATGGCAGCGGCAGTCAATTGCTTCAATCAGGAGTGCGGCCTGGAGCAGCGGGTCCGAGCCGACAGCCATATCGCCTTGCACGAGCGGTTCGCGGCCGAATCATTGATCGAGCGGCTGAGCCGAACCTACCGGGCACTGCTCGCCGAGCTGGACGTCGAGTAGCCGCCAGGCCTTACCGAGTCCCGAACACCACCATTGTCTTGCCCTTTACGTGCACCAAGCTGCGCTCCTCCAGATCCTTGAGCACACGCCCGACCATTTCCCGCGAGCAGCCCACGATACGGCCGATCTCCTGACGGGTGATCTTGATCTGCATGCCATCGGGATGGGTCATCGCATCAGGCTGTTTGCACAGCTCCAACAGGCAGCGCGCCACCCGCCCGGTGACATCGAAGAACGCCAGGTCACCGACCTTGCGGGTGGTGTTGCGCAGACGCTGGGCCATCTGGCTGCCCAGTGCATACAGAATCTCAGGGTCTTCCTCGGCCAGTTCGCGGAATTTCTCGTAGCTGATCTCCGCCACGTCGCATTCAGTCTTGGCCCGTACCCAGGCACTGCGTTGCTGATCGTGGTCCGAGGGTTCGAACAAACCCAGCTCGCCGAAGAAATCCCCAGGGTTGAGATAGGCGATGATCATTTCACGCCCTTCTTCATCCTCGATCAGGATGGTGACCGACCCCTTGAGGATAAACGACAGCGTCTGCGAGCGGTCACCCGCGCAGATGATATTGGTCTTCGCTGCGAAGCGACGACGCTGACAATGGGCCAGCAGCTTTTCGACGTTCTTGATCTTCTGGGTAGAAGGGACCATGGCTCACTTCCGGTTGGGCAATCGATGGCGCATTTTTTATACGTTAATGGCAAAGCGCCACTGAATTGGCGTCAGCTTATCAGACACTTTGTGAAGTGTTACAGCAAATAACTATCGATCCGACTGGGCAGACCTTTAGGACCGCATTAATCCCGACAAGTGCGCTGTGCTAAGCTGCCCGCCTTTCTAAATGTGGAGTCGCAGCGATGAAGGCGCGTATTCAGTGGGCTGGGGAAGCCATGTTTTTGGGTGAGTCGGGCAGCGGCCACGTTGTGGTGATGGACGGTCCTCCCGAAAGCGGCGGCCGTAACCTGGGTGTGCGCCCGATGGAAATGCTGCTGTTGGGCCTGGGCGGCTGTAGCAACTTCGACGTTGTCAGCATTCTCAAGAAATCACGGCAGCCAGTGGAAAGCTGCGAAGCATTTCTGGAGGCCGAACGGGCGGACGAAGATCCCAAGGTGTTTACCAAGATCCACCTGCATTTCGTCGTGAAGGGCCGCGGACTCAAGGAAGCCCAGGTCAAGCGCGCGGTGGAGCTGTCCGCCGAGAAGTACTGCTCGGCGTCGATCATGCTGGGCCGCGCCGGCGTCGATATCACTCACGATTACGAAATTGTCGAGCTGGGCTGATACGCAAAATAAAGGGGGCTCCTTGCGGAGCCCTTTTATGGCCGTTCCAGCGCTGACGGACCTTTGACTGACAGTGTCGTCAGACCACCCTATGCTCAGATCCGATAGGTGCTTTTGGTCATCACCTTGGCCAACAGACTCATGCCCAGGCGTACCGGTGCAGGAAACCTGACACCGCCGGCGCCCATCGCCGATTCAGCGTGGGCTTGCTCGTCCGAGCGCATCTGCTCGAGGATGGCGCGCGACTTTTCGTCTTCTACGGGCAACTGCACCAGGTGCTCGTCCAGATGCTTGACCACCTGATGCTCGGTGGCGGCAACGAAGCCCAGGCTCACACGGTCACTGATGATCCCCGCCGCAGCGCCAATGCCAAACGACATGCCGTAGAACAACGGGTTGAGCACGCTGGGGTGGCTGCCGAGCTGGCGGATGCGTTGCTCGCACCACGCCAGATGATCGATTTCCTCTTCGGCAGCATGCTCCATGGCCTTGCGCACCTGCGGCAGCTTGGCGGTCAACGCCTGGCCCTGGTACAGCGCCTGGGCGCAGACCTCGCCGGTGTGGTTGATGCGCATGAGCCCAGCCACGTGCCGGCTTTGAGTCTTGTCCATCGCCACCTCGGGCTGCACGATGGCCGGCGATGGCCGCGAGGGCTGCCCGCTGAAGGGCAGCAGCGTGCGCATGGCAGTGTCGGCCTGCAGCAGCAGACGATCGATGGGCGAATAGTGACGCTGGGTAGCCATGGGATACCTCCGTTGAAATCCTGCAGTCATTCTAGCGCGGCCAGGTACGAGACAATACCGTGGCTGTCAGCCTGGCGGCCAATGCATCTGGCGCTGGCCGAGCACGTGCATGTGGATGTGATAGACGGTCTGCCCGCCGAGTTCATTGCAGTTCATCACCACCCGAAAGCCTTCCTCGCAACCCAATTCCCTGGCCAGGCGCTGGGCGGTGAACAGGATGTGGCCGGCCAGGCCCTTGTCTTCTTCGGTGATGTCGTTGAGGGTCCGAATGGGTTTCTTCGGGATGACCAGAAAATGCACCGGTGCCTGGGGCGCAATATCGTGGAAGGCCAGGACCTGGTCATCCTCGTAGATGATCTTGGCCGGAATTTCCCGGTTGATGATCTTGGTGAAAAGAGTGTCCACAACGATTTCTCCATGGCGGTAGAGCGGTGAGTGTACTGAGGCCGGGAGCGTACGCCCAGCCCTGGCCGGTCAATGGGGCGCGTAGGCCTTGGCGACCAGCCCGGATACCTTGCGCACCAGCCAGCGTGAACCGAATCGGCCGGCGGCAGCCAGCCAGCGATTGCGCCGACCAGGAATGATGATCGCGCGGTTCTTGGCCAGGGCCCTCACGGCCTGCAACGCGACCTGCTCCGGACTCAAGGGGAGTGAGCTGTGGGCCAGCCGCTCGACTGTTCTGTTGCTGGAGCGAACCGGACCAGGACAGAGCACCGAGACTTTCACGCCAGTTTTCTTCAGCTCCTCGCGCAGGCTTTCCGAAAAGTGCAGTACATAGGCCTTGCTTGCAGCATAGGTGCTCATCCAGGGCGTGGGCTGAAAAGCAGCCAGGGACGCGACATTAAGGATCTGTCCGCCGCCCTGCACCGCCATGGCATTGCCCAATACATGGCAGAGTCGGGTGAGCGCGAGGATATTGAGCTCGATCAGATCTTGCTCGTGCCCCCAGTCCTGGGCCAGGAAGTGCCCATGGGAGCGGACGCCCGCGCAATTGACCAACAGGTCGATCTGGCGCTCGCTCTCCTCCAGTTCCAGCAAAAATCCGGACAAGCGCAGCGGTTCACCCAGGTCACAGGCGCGGAACAGCACCTCGACGCCAAAGCGTTGCGTCAACTCAACCGCGATGCTTTCCAACGGGTCACGCTGGCGAGCCACCAGGATAAGGCTGCGGCCGCGTCGGGCCAGTGCTTCTGCCAGGGCCAGGCCCAGTCCACTTGAGGCGCCAGTGATCATGGCGTAACGGGTCATCGAATTCTCCATACGGGCCTCAGTCGGGCTGAGGCCATTTCATACGGATAGTCTACAGCGCAACGGGGTTATACCGCGCATCGGTTATGCCGCAGGACGTGGATCCAGATACCCCAGCAGGCTTCCGGCGACCGCCGCCACCAGCAGCATGACGATCCACATCCAGGCGAGAAGCTTGACGGCGCCACTGTTGGGTGGCGGAGGAGGGCCGTAGCGATTGGCTTCCCGGTTGCCCGGAATCACGGCCATCAGCAAAGGAAACACACTGTTGACCACCGGTACCAGGTTCAACAGCCAGAGCCAGCCCGACCACCCCAGATCGTGCAGGCGTTGCACGCCTATCTGCACGCTGACCAGCATGAACGTCGCGCCTGCGGCGATCATCGCGACCCAACCCAGTCCTTCGGAAACCCCCATGAAGATGCCCGCTACGAACAGCGCCGGCAGTGCGAGCAGTACCAGTACAAAAGTCCAGGCCAGGTAGCGCACGCGACCAATACGGCCCCGCAGGCTGAGCACCTTCAGCTCCCCGTAATCGGGCAGCGGGCCGCCAACGTTGACGCGTGGCGGTGCATACGGTGACTCGTCGGCCTGCTGATGGCTTTCAGCGGGCGGTATGGAACGCTCTTCTTCGAGGTGCACGTCGATGCCGCTGTCGCGCAGTTGCTGAAGATACCTTTCGGCGTCTTTTCGAGTCAGGTTGCGCTTGAGTGCGACCTGGCGCCCGGAAAACAACGCGTCTACGGTGGCGGGACTGGCTTTCAGAAATGCGGCCAGATGGGTTTTCGCACTTTGCACCGACGTCCCTGGCAGCGGGTTGCCGAGGAACGTGATCTTGTAGAGAGGGCTGCTCATGTTTGGCTTCCTTGTCGATCAGGGGCGCCGGGCGAGCACGCACAAGAGCGTGCCCGCCGCTGACGTCAGAATGGTTTGACCACGACCAGAATGACGACTGCCAGCAAAATCAGCACCGGAATCTCGTTGAACCAGCGGAAGAACACATGGCTGCGCTTGTTCTCGCCGCGGGCAAAGCGTTTCACCTGTGCGCCGCAGACATGGTGGTAGCCCGTCAGCAACACCACAAGGGTCAGCTTGACGTGCATCCAGCCCTGGCTCATCCAGCCGGGTGACAGCATGACCAGCCAGATACCGAACACAAAGGTGGCGATCATTGCCGGTCCCATGATGCCGCGGTAGAGCTTGCGTTCCATCAGGCTGAATCGATCACGGCTGACGGCATCCTCGCTTTGGGCGTGATAGACGAACAGGCGCGGCAGGTAGAACAGCCCGGCAAACCAGCAGACAATGCTGACAATGTGCAGGGCCTTGATCCATAGATAGAGCATTTGTAGTTATTCCCAGGTTCACGGTAGAGCGATAGTAGAGGGTGGCAGGGCATTACGTCATCTGAACGGTTGTTACTGACGCTTTGGCCCCCTATCATCGGGAGCTTTCCAGTTGGTTCGTTGAGGGGCAGGTTATGGTCAAGGTCGGTATCGTCGGCGGCACGGGTTACACCGGGGTCGAGCTGCTGCGTCTGTTGGCACAGCATCCACAGGCGCAGGTCGAGGTCATCACCTCGCGATCCGAGGCCGGCCTGCCCGTCGCTGAGATGTACCCGAATCTGCGCGGCCACTACGACGGCCTGGCCTTCAGCGTTCCGGACGTGAAAACCCTGGGTGCCTGCGATGTGGTGTTCTTCGCCACCCCTCACGGTGTTGCCCACGCCCTGGCAGGAGAACTGCTCGCCGCCGGTACGAAGGTCATCGACCTGTCGGCCGACTTCCGTCTGCAGGACGCAGATGAATGGGCCAAATGGTACGGCCAGCCACACGGCGCGCCTGAACTGCTGGCCGATGCGGTCTACGGCCTGCCGGAAGTCAACCGTGAACAGATCAAGCAGGCTCGCCTGATCGCCGTACCGGGTTGCTACCCTACCGCCACCCAGCTCGGCTTCCTGCCCTTGCTCGAGGCCGGCCTGGCTGACAACACTCGGCTGATTGCCGATTGCAAGTCGGGTGTCAGCGGCGCTGGGCGCGGCGCAGCCGTGGGCTCGCTGTTCTGCGAAGCTGGTGAAAGCATGAAAGCCTACGCGGTCAAAGGGCACCGTCATCTGCCGGAAATCACCCAGGGCCTGCGCCGCGCCGCTGGCGGCGATGTCGGTTTGACCTTCGTGCCCCACCTCACTCCGATGATTCGCGGCATTCATTCCACGTTGTACGCGACGGTCGTCGACAAGTCGGTGGATCTGCAGGCGCTGTTTGAAAAGCGCTACGCCGATGAGCCGTTCGTCGACGTGATGCCTGCCGGCAGTCATCCTGAAACCCGCAGCGTGCGGGGAGCCAACGTCTGCCGTATCGCGGTGCACCGGCCGCAGGGTGGTGATCTGGTAGTGGTCTTGTCGGTTATCGACAACCTGGTCAAAGGCGCATCGGGGCAGGCCGTACAGAACATGAACATTCTGTTTGGCCTGGACGAGCGCTTTGGTCTGGCCCACGCCGGCATGCTTCCTTAAAGCCCAGCCGCACTGCCGACAGAAGCCCGCTTGCGGGCTTCTTTGATTTCCGCCGCTGCACAATTGTTGACCAATTTTGTCGGAGAAGCGGATAATGCTGCCATTGAGCATTGTGACGGCCTAGCGCCGGGAGAAATTCAGCATGAGCGTCGAGTCCTTTACCCCTATGGCTTTGCAATTCACCCAAGGGGCTGCCATCAAGGTCAAGACCCTGGTCGATGAAGAGGGTAATGATCGTCTGAAGCTGCGCGTGTTCGTTACCGGCGGCGGTTGTTCCGGTTTTCAGTACGGCTTTACCTTCGATGAAGACATCGCCGAAGACGACACCATCGTCGAGCGTGAGGGCGTCAGCTTGGTAGTCGACCCCATGAGCTTCCAATACCTGGCAGGCGCTGAAGTGGACTATCAGGAAGGGCTGGAAGGGTCGCGCTTCGTGATCAACAACCCGAACGCCAGCACCACCTGCGGTTGCGGTCAATCGTTCTCGATCTGAGCCGTTCCTGACAAAAAAACGCCGCGCTGATGCGCGGCGTTTTTTATTGGGCAGGTTCAGGCAGGATAGATCGCGCCCAATACCCTTAGCCCTTCGGCGCCTGTGACGCTGGGGCGGTTGGCAGCTATTCCTGCCAGGCAGCAATGTGCCAGCCAAGCGAACGCCATCGCTTCGACCCAGTCCGGATCCACGCCCGCCGCAGCGGTGCTGTCGACCTGGGTGTTGGGCAACAGCGCCGCCAGTCGCGTCATGAGCGCGCCATTGTGCGCACCACCGCCACACACCAGCAGGGCATGGGTGCGAGCCTGGGCGGCCTGGAGCGACTGCGCGATGCTACGGGCGGTCAGTTCCAGCAGGGTGGCCTGTACGTCCTGTTCGGCAATCGCTGGCAACTCTGCCAGATGCCGCAGCAACCACTCCAGGTTGAATACTTCGCGCCCGGTGCTCTTGGGCCCGCGTCCGCTGAAGAACGGGTCAGCCAGGACAGCTTTCAGCAAGGGCTCATTCACCACGCCACTTGCCGCCCACGCGCCATCCCTGTCGAACGGCAATTGACGCTTGTGCTGAATCCAGGCGTCGAGCAGCACGTTTCCTGGGCCGCTATCGAATCCTGAGACCGGCTGTCCCGCCTGGATCAGACTCAAATTGCTGAATCCGCCGACGTTCAATACCGCGCGAGGTGCGTCATCGGTGCCAAACAGCGCCTCATGAAACGCTGGCACCAGCGGTGCGCCCTGGCCGCCTGCGGCGACATCGCGGCGGCGAAAATCGGCCACCACGGTGATGCCGGTCAGTTCAGCGAGCAAAGCCGGATTGTCGATCTGTACCGTGAAGCCTCTGGCAGGCTCATGGCGCACGGTTTGACCATGGCTGCCGATTGCGTGAATGTCGCAGGGCTTGAGGTGATGCGCAGCCAGCAGGGTATTGATACCGGCGGCTGCCAGCCTCACCCATTGGTTTTGCGCGATGGCGGCCCGAGCGATTTCATCCGGTCCACTGCTGCACAACGAAAGCAGATCGTTGTGCAGCGATTCCGGCATGGGGGTGTAGTGGGTGCCCAGCAGGCGGGTGTGGCCAGTCTGCTCGATCAAGGCAATGTCCAGCCCATCCAGGCTGGTGCCGGACATCACCCCTATGTAGCGCGCCATGATCTAGCGTTTGCTCGCCAGCATCGTGGTGCGCTCTTGGTCCATCTTGGCCATCAAAGGCTGACTGAACTGAGTGAAGCGCTGCTTCTCGGCCTTGGCGATCGGGTCGGCCATGGGCAGCTTCTGGCCCAGTGGATCGACATGCACGCCGTTGACCTGGAATTCGTAGTGCAAGTGCGGGCCGGTGGACAGGCCAGTGGTACCGATGTAACCGATCACCTGGCCCTGCTTGACGCTGCCACCGGTCTTGATGCCTTTGGCGAAGCCCTGCATATGACCATAGAGTGTGGTGTAACTGTTGCCGTGCTGGATGATCACGGTGTTGCCGTAGCCGCCGCGACGACCCGCGAGGGTCACCTTGCCGTCACCCGCTGCCTTGATCGGCGTACCGCGCGGCGCCGCGTAGTCCACCCCTTTGTGAGCGCGGATCTTGTTCAGGATCGGGTGCTTGCGGCCCATGGAGAAGCGCGAGCTGATGCGGGCAAAGTCCACCGGCGTGCGGATGAACGCCTTGCGCATGCTGTTGCCATCGGCGGTGTAGTAGTTGGTGTTGCCTTGCTTGTTGGTGTAGCGCACAGCGGTGTAAGTCTTGCCGCGGTTGGTGAAGCGTGCCGACAGGATGCTCCCGGTGCCTATTACCTTGCCTTCGAGCACCTTCTGCTCATAAATGACGTCGAATTCGTCACCCTGGCGGATGTCCTGCGCGAAGTCGACGTCATAGCCGAAGATGCTTGCCATATCCATGGTCTGGCTGTGGGACAGCCCGGCCCGCTGGGCGGATTGCGAGAGGGAATTCTTGATCACGCCGTGGGCGTACGCTTCACGCGTGACCGGCTTGCTGGTTTCGCGATTGAAAGCGAAGCCTTTGGCGCCTTTGGTCAGGCGAATGGTGTCGAGGTCGCTGACCTTGCTGTGCAGGCTCAGCAGTTCACCTTCCGCAGACAGCTCGAACTGCAGCAGTTGGCCGCGTTTGAGCTGGGTAAACTGCTTGGCCTGCTTATCGCTGGCCAACACGTCATGCACCGTGGTGGCGGGCAAGCCGACCTTCTCGAACAGGGTGGAAAGCGTGTCACCCTTGGCGACCACTACCTGACGATGTCCCGGCTCCTTCTTCGCCGTCTCACCAGGCACGGCAGGGGCGGGCGGCGCGCTTGCTGCCTGCTCGGTATCCGTGGGGGTGTCGTTTTCGATCTGCGCGAACGGGGCAGGGGACGGCTGCTCGGCGATTGGAGCCACCGGCTGCTGTTCCTCGGTGTCCTTGAGTTGCTCCAGCGGAGCGGGCATCTCCAGGCCCATGGTCGTGCGCTTGGCCTCTACATCGCTGGAAGGGAACACCAGCAGTGCAAGACTCAGCAGGGCGGCAATGCCGCTCGCTGCCAATAGATGGGTCTTGGGATAAAGCGGCGGCGCTTTGGGTAGCTTGGTCATAGGGGATAGGTGACTTTGAAAAGGTGAAATGGAAAAGATGAATGACATGATAAAGATGAAATAACTGTATAAAATATAACCAAATCCTTCCCAAAGCAAGCGCGCAGACGTCTGCGGATGATGACGGAGTCACATCCCCAGCGCTACCTTGTATTTGATGCGCGATCTTGTATGGTTGGACCCCTTTCAATCTGAGCCTTGTGGGACCTTATATGAAGTCTGTTGAAGAGCAGCTGGCGCTGATCAAGCGCGGTGCGGAAGAGGTGCTGGTCGAGTCGGAGTTGGTGGACAAGCTCAAGCGTGGCCAGCCACTGCGCATCAAGGCAGGCTTCGACCCTACCGCTCCCGATCTGCACCTGGGCCATACCGTGCTTATTAATAAGCTGCGTCAGTTTCAGGAGCTGGGCCACCACGTCATCTTCCTTATAGGTGACTTCACCGGTCTGATCGGCGACCCCAGCGGCAAAAGCGCGACCCGTCCTCCGCTGACCCGCGAGCAGGTCCTGGAGAATGCCGAGACCTACAAGGCTCAGGTCTTCAAGATTCTCGATCCTGCCAAAACCGAGGTGGCCTTCAATTCCACCTGGATGGATGCACTGAGCCCGGCGGACTTCATTCGCCTGTCTTCTCAGTACACGGTGGCTCGAATGCTGGAGCGTGACGATTTCGCCAAGCGCTACACCAGCAATCAGCCTATCGCTATCCACGAGTTTCTCTACCCATTGGTACAAGGCTACGACTCGGTGGCCCTGCGCGCCGACATCGAGCTGGGCGGTACCGATCAGAAATTCAACCTGCTGATGGGGCGCGAGCTGCAGCGTGCCTATGGCCAGAACGCCCAGTGCATCGTCACCATGCCGCTGCTCGAGGGGCTGGATGGCGTTAAGAAAATGTCCAAGTCGCTGGGTAACTACGTGGGGATCCAGGAAGCGCCGGGCGTCATGTACAGCAAACTGGTCTCGATCCCGGATGCATTGATGTGGCGCTACTTCGAGCTGCTCAGCTTCCGCAGCATGGACGAGATCAATGGTTTCAAGGCTGACGTGCAGGCCGGTGCCAATCCTCGCGATATCAAGATCAAGCTGGCTGAAGAGATCGTTGCCCGATTCCATGGTGACGAAGCGGCAGCTAGCGCGCACAAGGCTGCGGGCAACCGCATGAAGGATGGCGAGCTGCCGGAGGATCTGCCAGAGGTCGAAGTGTCCGCAGTTGAAGAGATGCCCATAGCAGCGATCCTCAATAAAGCAGGGTTGGTGAAGAACTCCGCTGGTGCTCGGGATTTGTTGGCGGCCGGTAGTGTGCGGGTAGATGGTGAGGTCGTCGATCGCGGCTTTGTCTTCGCCGTGGGCGCGACCCACGTAGTGCAGGCCGGTAAGAAGGCCTTCGCACGGATTTCGCTTAAATCTGAATAAGTTGGAAATAAGGGCTTGACGGCGAATTATACTTCTCTATAATTCGCCCCACTTCCGGCGCAGACGAAACGGAAAACTCCTTGATTATCAACGAGTTAACCGAAGTAAGCAGC
>NZ_DFUE01000021.1 GCF_002379585.1 Pseudomonas sp. UBA4194 | reverse complement strand
CTCTGGCGGGCATGGGGAGAGAGTGCACCGCAAAAATCTCATGTGGGAGCGGGCTCTGCCCGCGATGGAGCCCTTACGGGCGCTGCACATGCTGAATCCTGCGACGCCCGGCACACCGCCATCGCGGGTAGAACCCGCTCCCACAGGGATCTCTGGCGGGCAGGGGGAGAGGGTGCGGCGCAAATCTCATGTGGGATCTCTGGCGGGCAGGGAGCGAGGGTACGCCGCAAATTTCATGTGGGAGCGGGCTCTGCCCGCGATGGGGCCCTTGCGGGCGCTGCACATGCTGAATCCTGCGACGCCCGGCACGCCGCCATCGCGGGTAGAACCCGCTCCCACAAGGGTGCGCCGCGCGCTTGGTTCAATCAGGCGCCATGGCACTTCTTGAATTTCTTCTCGCTGCCGCAGGGGCAGGGATCGTTGCGGCCAACATCTTTCAACGCATTGCGCGTCGGCTCCTGGGGAGCATGATTGCAGTGCGGGCCATGAACGTGGCCATGGTCGTGGTGGTGATGATCGTGGTGATGGTCGTGGTTGCAATCGGGACCGTGCACGTGGGGTTGCTGGGACATCGTGGTGACTCCGCTGTATCGAGATTGGCAGGAATTATCTCACCCAGGATGGGGATGTGAAGGGTGTTATGCGTTCTTTCCCACATATTTGTCAGAAACACTATCGGAACCTATCCCTGGAAACTGGCGGCGCTTCGGCGCTGAAGCCGTGACTAATCTTGCGACCAATCTCCAGGCTTGATCTCCCCGGTATGGTTGAGCACCACGTCGTGCCCGAACAATACGCCGGTGCGCAGTTCGCCTTGCAGGTCGTAGCGGATGGGTTGGTCGGGGTGCTTGAGCATCCGCGCGATGTCGCGCAGGTTGCGCCACAGGTTGGTGCGTACCGGGACTTCGTAGTATTCGCGGCTGTTGGCGGCCACGGTGAACCAGTCGCTGGTCTCCCCCTCGGTCAACAGCATGCCGCCCAGGCGCACGCTGTACGTCAGGCCGCGCACTGGCAGGCTTGAGTCGTTGGGGTTGTCGATACGAAAGCGCAGCATGAATTCCTGCTGCAACAGTTTGGCCTTGATCACCTCGACCTTGACCAGATGCACCTGCGGGTCCTGATAGTTGCCGGTGAACCAGGTGGCGCAGCCCGACAATCCCAGCAGGAAAACCAGGCCGATGCTGCGAAGGAGGACGGTGCGCGCTGACATGCTGAAGCCTCAGTGGATGCCTTCAGTCTAACCATGCCCCGCGCCAGCACAAGCCGAGGTTGTTGCGGCAAAACATCGTGGTCCATAATCCACGCCTCGGTCGCCCCCGTGGCAGCCCTTCAAGGAGAGTCGCCATGAGCTTGTACGAGATCGTCTTTGCCGGTGAACTGGTGCCGGGAGCACCACTGGATCAGGTCAAGAGCAATCTGGCCAAGCTGTTCCAGGCCGACGCTCAGCGGGTTGAAGTGTTGTTCTCTGGCCGCCGTCTGGTGCTCAAGAACAACCTCGATGCCACCAACGCCGAGAAATATCGCAGCACCCTGGCCCGTGCCGGTGCCTTGGTCACGGTCAATGCCATGGCGGTGGACGTCGAAGAAATCGAAATGGCCGCGCCGCCACCCAGCACGCCTGCCCTAGTGAACGTCAGCACCACTCGACGTGCCGAAGTAGTGCCCCGGGATGCGTACATGGCCGCGTTCAGCGACGTTGACGCGCCGGATTTCGACATGGCCGCGGTGGGCGCGGATCTGCAGGATGAGCCGCCGCGCGCGCGGCCTCCGGCGCTGGATCTGGAGCAATTCAGTCTGGCCCCGGCCGGCAGCGATATGGGCCAGGCGTCGCGCTCGGTTCAGGTCCGTGTGCCGGACATCTCCCATCTCAAGCTCATTGGCTGATATAGGCTGCACAGCATTTCTTGAATTTCTGCCCACTGGCGCACGGGCAGGCATCGTTGCGTCCGGCAGCGAGTTTGACGGTGGGGTCGATGAAGTACCAGCGCGCGCCGTTCTGCACGAAAGACGACCGCTCGCGGTGGCAGTGCTCGCCGGCGTTGTCATGCCAACGCGCGGTGAAGCTGACGAAGGCGTGCTCCGGCTGGCCGCCGAAGACTTCGGCGGCCAGTACCTCCAGCCCCAGCCAGGTGCTTTGCGCACTCCATTGGCCAATGGCCTCGCGGTCCAGGCCAGGTTGCTGGGCGGGCAGGGTGGTGGCAACCAGATAGTCCACCAGCCCCAGTACATAGGCGCTGTAGCGCGAACGCATCAGGGTTTGCGCATCGGGCGCTGCGACGCCGCCATGGTAATGCCCGCAGCAGGCATCGAGCAGGCTGCCGCTGCCGCAGGGGCAAATGGATACGCTCATGATCACCACCAATACTTGCCGAAGTTTTCCGGATTCGCCCAGAACTTGGCGTTGAGCCAGTCGGGCACCTGTTTGTATTCGCGCAGGTCGTAGGTGTAGAGCTTGAGAACCTGCTCGTCACGTTTGAAGCGTTCGCTGGCTTGCAAGGCCAGCGAGTAGAAATCGGTGTCGCTCCAGCCGCTGGCCGCGGGGTCGGTGAGCACGGCGATGCGGCTGGCGTTCAAGTTGCGGATGCCGCCCAGCAGGCGCAGGCCGTCGGGCTTGTTCAGGTGCTCCAGGCAATCGACGACCAGGGCCAGGTCGAAGCGTTGGCTGGCCAGATCGGCGCTCAGGGGACCGGGCGCGGCGAGCGCCACAACGGTTTCGGGGTGCGCAACCTGAAAGGCTTCCAGGGCCGGAAACTCGCTGGCGCCGATCAGCAGCAGGCGCTGCGGCGCATAGCGCTCGAGCAGCGCCGCCAGGGCCTGTTGCGGGGTGCGGGAAGAAAACGCGTCTGTCATCGAAGCTCCTCGGTCTGAGCCCACAAGATTATAGGGCTACGCGGCCGTGGCCCAGCATTGATTGGCGTTGCTCCTTCATGGCTTATTGCTGGCGCATATGCAAACGGCGGTCTTTACTCCCAGAGCATCGGTCTTATTACCGATTCCCCTAAGGAGAAACCTTGATGAGCATAGTTCGGACAGCATTACCCCTGGTTCTGCTAACCAGCGTGTTGACTGGTTGTGCAGGCTTGCAGAAAACCGATTGGCCGATGTGTGCTGCCGTCGGTGGCGTCACCGGTGCGGCATTGGGTGCCATCGAGAGCGGTTCGCTGGCCGCGGGTGTGGGCGCGGCGGCGGCCGGCGTGGGCGCGGCCTACTGCTGGGTGCATGGCGATGGCGATGAAGACGGGGATGGCGTACCGGACAGCCGCGACAAGTGCCCAGGTACTCCTAAAGGCACGCCGGTAGACGCCGACGGCTGTCCACCGCCTGCTCCAGCACCGGCTCCCGTGGTCACGGAACCTGCGCCGTTGCCCAAGGAAGAAACCATCGTGATCCGCAATGTGCACTTCGAGTTCGACAAGGCCACCTTGACCACCGCCGACAAAACCCAGCTTGATACCGTTGCCAGCCGTCTCAAGACCGAAGCCAGCAGCGCTAGGCTGAGCGTCAGCGGTCACACCGACAGTGTCGGCAGCGACAGCTACAACCAGCGTCTGTCCGAGAAACGTGCCACGTCGGTGCGTGATTACCTGATCAGCAGCGGCGTGCCGAGCAGCAGCTTCATTTCGGTCAAGGGCGTGGGTGAGGCCCAGCCGGTCGCGGACAACAAGACCGCCGATGGGCGTGCCATGAACCGTCGTACCGAGATCCTTATCCAGCGTTGAACCTTTCGTCGCTGTCGTGAGTCGCCTTGTGAAGTGACCAACGGCAGGCTTTACTCCGGGTTGCCGGCGCCTGCCGGTGACTCAGGAGCATTGAATGATGAGAGATTTCTCGCGGGCGTTACTCCCCGTTCTTCTGGTCAGTAGTGTTCTCTCCGGTTGTGCCACTACCAGCGATGGGAGTTCCCCGCTCAACCAGAGAACTTGGCCTGTTTGCAGTGTCCTCGGCGGTCTCGCCGGGGGTGGATTGGGCGCTATCGAAAGTGGCGCCTGGGCTGCCGGTGGCGGCCTTGCCGGTGCCGTGGCCGGTGGGCTGATCTGCTATGCCCTGGACGGTGACGAAGATGGCGATGGCGTGTTCGATCGCCGCGACCGTTGCCCGGATACTCCCGCCAATACGCCGGTCAAGCACAACGGCTGCCCGCTGCCCAATTATCCGGCCGTGGTCAAAACCCCCGAACCCATACCTCCCGCCGCGCCCCAGGTCATCACCCTGAGCGACGCCGGGGATGTGCTGTTCGAGTTCGATCGCTCCGATCTGACCCCCGCGGCGCGTACCGAGTTGACCGCGCTGATGCCGCAGCTGATGGCAGCCGATGTGGTGAGCGTCAAGGTGGTCGGCCATACCGACAGCAAAGGGAGTGATGCGTACAACCAGTCGCTGTCCGAGCGGCGCGCGGCCAGTGTGGTGGCATTCGTCCTCAGCCAGGGCGTGCCGACCAGCAAGTTGAGCAGCGAGGGTCGTGGCGAGAGTGAACCGGTGGACACCAACGACACCGACGCGGGTCGGGCGAAGAATCGGCGAGTGGAGATTCATTTGAATCAGTGAGGGGTGTGTAGGCTCTCGGCCTCATCGCGGGTAGAACCCGCTCCCAGAGGGGATCTGCGTTGCAGCCTTAATCCTCTGTGGGCGCGGGTTCTACCCGCGATGGTGTCGCCACTTTCTATCAAGATCCACTGGCATCCCCACCCCCTCAGCCGTTACTGTGCCTCCAGCACAAATGGCCGAGAGGAGCATATGAAGGGATTCCTGGTTCTGGGTAAATGCTTGACGCTGGTGTTCTGGTGGGTAGTCCTGCTCAACCTGTTCATGCCAATGGTCAAGCCGTTTCATGCACTGATCAATCTGGCCGGTGCCACATTGCTGGTGTTGCATCTGCTGGAAATCATCGGCTTCGGCAAGCGCCTGCGGGGGCGCACCCATCCCTGGTTTGACCGCCTGCAGATTCTGCTGCTGGGCATCTTTCACATTCAATCCATTCCCAAGCCGCTCATTGCCGAGGCTCCCCATGCGTAACCTGTGTCTATTGGCGGCATTGTTCAGCCCTCTGGCGCTGGCTGAATCGGTCAGCGTCGATGCGCACTCGCTGTTGCGCCTGCCGGCCAATTCCAGCGTCTTGAGCCTGGAACGCCTGGACGTGGCCGACTACGGCACGCTGTTGATTCCTGCCAATCTGACTGACTTGAGCGTGGGCGAACTGCGGTTGGGTCATGAGGCGCGTATTGCCCTGGTGCCCAGCGAGCGGGAATTGCACCTCTATGCCGCCCATGCCGAACTGGGCACGGGCAGCCAGATCCTTGCGCGTGGCGCGCCCGGTACCCATCAGAAGGCGGCGCGTCCTGGGCGCAATCTGGACCTGCAACTGCAGTCTCTCGATGCCGTCGAGCTGAACATCGATGGCCGCGGCGGGGCGGGGGCCGCTGGGTACGCTGGGCTGGACGGTGGCAGTGGCCAGGCGCCGGGGTGCACCTGGGGCGCGGCCGGACGAGGCGGCAACGGCGACAATGGTGGCGATGGCCTGCCGGGCGCTGCGGGTGCCCAGGTACGCGTGCGGCTGCCGGCCAGCTTCGCCGCCGACGCTATCAAGGTAAGGACCGACGGCGGCAATGGCGGTGAAGCCGGAGCGCCTGGCAAAGCCGGAGCGGGCGGAAAATCCAAGGGCTGTCTGGTCTATCGCGCCGACGGCGGCAAGGCCGGCCGCGAAGGGTTGCCTGGCCGCCCCGGAGAGACGGGTGCGGCTGGCTCGGTGAGCATTCAGCGCTTCTAGAACATGGGGCGGGCGGCCGCCAGCGCCACCACGGCCATACCGATCAGCAAGTTGATGCCCACCAGCCGGCGGATATGGCCCATGATCGTCGCGCCGTCGGCCCACGCCTGAGCCGCCACCGCCTTGCGCAGTTGCGGGAGCTGCAGGCCCTGGATGCGCAGAAACAGCGCCACCATTACCACATACAGGCCCATCATGATCTGCACATAGCGTGGCGCCGTCTCGAAACCGGCGAAGCGCATGTGCACGATGGCCACGCCGCTGATCGGAAGAATCACCACGGCGAGCCAGACCCAGACGAAAAAGCGTGGGAAAATTTCCCCCCACAACTGCAGCCGCGCCGGCCCCTGCAAGGCTGCAACCGCCGCAGGGCGCAGGATCATCCAGGCGAAGAACGTGCCCCCTACCCATACCAGGGCAGCCAGGACGTGCAAAGTGTAGAACAAGGCAAAAGCAGTCACGGGTATCTCCGTTCAGCACATCGGGGTTGAGCGCGGTATGATAGCGGCCCGTTGAGAAACACTGAAAATATATCCAGCCTTTCACCATGACGCGTCGATGATCAGTAACGAACTCAAAACCACCATCCAGGGCGCGTACACGCGTTTTCTCGAGGCCAAGAGCCTCAAGCCGCGCTATGGGCAACGCCTGATGATCGCCGAAGTCGCCAAGGTACTGGGCGATATCGACTGCGACGACGAAGGCCGGCGCAGCGGTGAGCCGGCGGTGGTCGCCGTGGAGGCGGGTACTGGTACCGGCAAGACGGTGGCCTACAGCCTGGCAGCGATTCCCGCAGCCAAGGCAGCGGGCAAGCGCCTGGTGATCGCCACAGCGACAGTCGCCCTGCAGGAACAGATCGTCTTCAAGGACCTGCCGGACCTGATGCGCAACAGCGGCCTGAATTTCACCTTCTCGCTGGCCAAGGGGCGCGGTCGCTACCTGTGCCTGTCCAAGCTCGACGTGCTGCTGCAGGAAGGGCATGCGCAGACAGCCACGGCGCAGCTGTTCGAGGAGGAAGGCTTCAAGATCGAAGTCGACGAGGCCAGCCAGAAGCTGTTCACCAGCATGATCGAGAAGCTGGCCGGCAACAAATGGGACGGCGATCGCGACAGCTGGCCCGTGGCCCTGGAAGATGCGCAATGGTCACGCCTGACCACCGACCACAGCCAATGCACCACACGCCACTGCCCCAACTTTCAGCAGTGCGCTTTCTACAAGGCCCGCGAGGGTATGGGCAAGGTGGATGTCATCGTCACCAACCACGACATGGTGCTGGCCGACCTGGCGCTGGGTGGTGGAGCGGTACTGCCGGACCCGCGCGACACCCTCTATGTGTTCGACGAAGGCCATCACCTGCCAGACAAGGCGATTGGTCACTTCGCTCACTACAGTCGCTTGCGTTCCACGGCGGACTGGCTGGAAACCACGGCCAAGAATCTTACCAAGTTGCTGGCGCAACACCCGCTGCCCGGCGACCTGGGACGGCTGATCGAACAGGTGCCGGAGCTGGCCCGCGAGATCAAGACCCAGCAGCAGTTCATGTTTTCGGCTTGCGAGCAACTTGCCGACTTCAAGCCCGGCGAAGACATGGAAGGCCGCGAGCGGCCGCGCCATCGCTTCGTAGGGGGGGTGATTCCCGAGCACATGCGCGAGATGGGCATCGAGCTCAAGAAAGGCTTTTCCAAGCTCACCGACTTGTTCACCCGCTTGAGCGACCTGCTCAAGGAAGGTATGGACGGCGAGAAGAACATCGGCATTGCCAGCCATCAGGCCGAAGAATGGTATCCCCTGTTCGGCAGTCTGTTGGCGCGTGCGCAGGGCAGTTGGGAACTGTGGACGGCCTTCACGGCCGAGGATCCGGAAGACAGCCCGCCCATGGCCCGGTGGCTGACCCTGGCCGACAGCGGCGCAATGTACGACATCGAGGTCAACGCCAGCCCCATCCTGGCTGCGGAAATGCTGCGTCGCAATTTGTGGAATGTGTGTTACGGAGCGTTGGTTACGTCGGCGACCCTGACCGCCCTGGGCAAGTTCGATCGTTACCGCATGCGTGCCGGCATTCCCAAGGCCTCGGTTACCACTATCGTGCCCAGCCCGTTTCACCATGCCGATGCCGGTGTGTTACGGGTGCCGGATCTGCGCGCCGACCCGCGCGATGCCCCGGCTCATACCGCGGCGATCATCCGCGACCTGCCCGACCTGGTGGAAGGCTACCGTGGTTCGCTGGTGCTGTTCTCGTCGCGTAAGCAGATGCAGGACGTGTTCGACGGCCTGGATCGGGATTGGCGCAAGCAGGTGTTCATCCAGGGCAACCTGTCCAAGCAGGAAACCCTGAACAAACACAAGGCGCGGGTCGATGGCGGGGACTCCAGCGTGTTGTTTGGCCTGGCGAGCTTCGCCGAGGGTGTCGACTTGCCCGGGGCGTACTGCGAGCACGTGATCATTGCCAAGATTCCGTTCGCCGTACCGGACGATCCGGTAGAGGCGGCACTGGCTGAGTGGATCGAGGCGCGGGGTGGGAACCCGTTCATGGAAATTGCCGTGCCCGATGCATCGCTGCGCTTGATTCAGGCCTGTGGACGCTTGCTGCGTACCGAACAGGACCGGGGCACGATTACCTTGTTGGACCGCCGCGTGGTGACGCAGCGGTATGGCAAGGCCATTCTGAATGCGCTGCCGCCGTTTCGGCGGGAGATTTCCTGATCGGTGCTGGAGGGTCTCCTCACCTCAGCCTTCTCCCTTTGGGAGAGGGCGCCGTTCGCAGTACGCTTGGGGTGAGGCGAGCGTTGACCCGCGGTCGAGAAACAAATCTCCCCAACCCGCCGGTTCACAAAACCACCATTCACTGAAACAATGCCCGTCATTTTTCGCAGCGCGGTCGCGGGAGTCAGGGTGCAGGTTCAAGGTCATTTCGAGCTCAAGTTCGAAGCCGTACGCGAAGCGTTCGCGGCGTTGTTCGATAATCCCCAGGAGCGCGGGGCAGCGCTGTGCATACAGGTGGGCGGCGAGACCATGGTCGACCTGTGGGCCGGCAGCGCCGACAAGGACCACAGCGAGGCTTGGCACAGCGATACCATTCTCAATCTGTTCTCCTGCACCAAGACCTTCACCGCGGTCACTGCCCTGCAGTTGGTGGCCGAAGGCAAGCTGTCACTGGATGCACCCGTTGCCAACTACTGGCCCGAATTCGCCGCCGCCGGCAAACAATCGATCACCCTGCGTCAATTGCTCAGCCATCAGGCCGGTCTGCCTGCATTGCGCGACTTGCTGCCTGCCGAAGCCCTGTATGACTGGCAGGCCATGACCGCAGCACTGGCGGCCGAAACGCCCTGGTGGGAGCCTGGCAAGGGGCATGGTTATGCGGCTATCACCTATGGCTGGCTGGTCGGTGAATTGCTCCGTCGCGCCGACGGTCGCGGCCCGGGGGAGTCTATCGTGGCGCGAGTGGCCAAGCCCCTGGGGCTGGATTTCCATGTCGGCCTGGCGGATGAGGAATTCCATCGCGTCGCTCATATCGCTCGGGGCAAGGGCAACGTCGGTGACGAAGCCGCCCAGCGTCTGCTGCAGGTGACGCTGCGCGAACCCGAGGCGATGGCTACCCGCGCCTTCACCAACCCGCCGTCGGTGCTCACCAGCACCAACAAGCCGCAATGGCGTCGCATGCAGCAGCCTGCCGCCAATGGTCACGGCAATGCGCGCAGCCTGGCGGGTTTCTATGCGGGGCTGCTCGACGGCAGCCTGCTGGAGTCGGAATTGCTGCAGGAGCTGACCCGCGAGCACAGCATTGGTATCGACAAAACCCTGATGACCCAGACCCGCTTCGGCCTGGGTTGCATGCTCGATCAGCCGACCGTGGCCAATGCCACCTTTGGCCTGGGCAGTCGCGCCTTTGGTCACCCCGGGGCAGGGGGCTCGGTAGGTTTTGCCGATCCCGAGTACGACGTGGCCTTTGGTTTTGCCGTCAACACGCTGGGCCCTTACGTGTTGATGGACCCGCGGGCGCAACATCTGGTACAGGTTTTACGCAGCTGTCTGTAAGGCAGTTGATCAGAAATCGACCAGCGGTCATCTATTCCTCTATCACTGCTCTACTCTATCAATCAATAATTTAGGCCGGTTTGTTCATCCGGTTTGTATCTACCAACATCTCGTGGAAGCACCATGTCACCGAATAAATCCATTGCATTTGCCTTGTGCCTGGCCGCTACCGGTTGCGCTCAAACTCCTCAAGACGCGTCGGCCCAGGGCGGGCACAGTTGGTGGCCGTTCGGCCGCGACGAAGTGGCCAGCAAAGCGGCGGACAAGGACGTGGAACAGGCGATCACCGACAAGGTGGCCAAGGCCGATGCCAAGTCCGACAGCGAAAGCCGCTGGTGGTGGCCGTTCGGTGATACCAAGCCGCAAGCGCCAAAAGTCGCCGAAGTACCCAAGATCGATCCGAAGGTGACCCAGGCCTGGCTCGATGCCTATGAGCCAAAAGTGCGCGAAGCCATCAAGGACAGCAAGTTCGAACTCGAGCGTCGTGAAGACCTGCTGGTGGTCACCGCGCCCGTGGACTCCTCGTTCAACCCGGACCGTCCCTCCATGCTGCTGCCTGTCAGCCTGGGCCCGATCACCCGCGTGGCCAAGGCTGTCGACGCCGACACCAAGACCGCCGTACTGGTACTGGGCCACGCCGACACCAGTGGTGCCGCGCCGTTGAACCAGAAACTCAGCCAGGAACGCGCCCAGTCGGTGGCCGCCATCTTCCGCCTCAGCGGCCTGCAGCGTGACCGTCTGATGCTGCGCGGCATGGGTTCGGTAATGCCACGTGCCGCCAACGACAGCGTCGAAGGCCGCTCGCTGAACCGCCGTGTGGAAATTCTGCTGACGCCGCAGAACACCATGCTGGCGCTGTTGGCCAAGTACAACCAGCCAACCTTCACCGCGGCTGAAATGGTGGCGACCCAGGACATCAAGGCTGTACCGGCCCCTGCTGCCAAGGCCGCCGCCAAACCGGCCGCCAAGGCTCCGGCCAAGGCGACGGCGAAAAAGGCTGCCGCCAAGCCTGCAGTGGCCAAGAAAGCCGCGCCTGCGAAGAAGACCGTGGCCAAGAAGGCCGCGAGCAACGACCAGGCCAAAGCCAACTGATGCGCAAGGACTGACGCCATGACGCAATCGCTGGCCGATATGCGCCGTAACTACGCTCGCGATGGCCTGGCTGAAGAGCAGGCCCCTGGCGAGCCGCTGGAGTTGTTTCGGCGCTGGTTCGACGAGGCGGTGAAAACCGAGCAGCCGCCGGTGGAAGCCAACGCCATGACCCTGGCCACGGTGGACGGCGAAGGCCGTCCGCATTGCCGGGTGTTGTTGCTCAAGGGGCTGGACGACCAGGGCTTCACCTTCTTCAGCAACTACGACAGCGCCAAGGGTCAGCAGCTTGCGGCCCGGCCGTTTGCCGCCATGACGTTTTTCTGGCCCACCCTGGAACGCCAGGTGCGCATCGAGGGCAGGGTGGTGAAGGTCAGCGCGCAAGAATCGGACGCGTACTTCCGGGTTCGCCCGCTGGGAAGTCGACTCGGTGCCTGGGCTTCGCCGCAAAGTCGGGTCATTGCCGATCGCGGTGAACTCGAAGGCTTGCTCAAGGCGACCGAGCAGCGCTTCAGCGATACCCAGCCCCATTGTCCCGAGCACTGGGGTGGCTACCGCTTGCTGCCTGAGCGTATCGAGTTCTGGCAGGGCAGGCCGAGCCGGCTGCACGATCGCCTCAATTACCGCATCGATGGCCCCGCCTGGGTCCGCGAACGTCTCGCGCCCTGAGACCATCCGTTTGACCTTTCGCCACTGAGCGCTGTCCAGAGGTTCAGTGGCCGGTCAAAACATCCAGTCGTACAAGCCCTGTACCGGACGCAAATTTATACAGCTTGTGTCGTGACAGCCGTTTGCCGACGGCGTCTAATAAACACATGTCTCATGGAGTCCTGCCAAAATGCGCAAGTCAGTAATGCTAGTTGCCTGCTTCACCACCATGTCCCTGTTGTTGGGCGGTTGTGCTTCCAACCTCTCCGGTGACTCCTACTCACGCGATGAAGCGCGTCGGGTGCAGACCGTGCGCATGGGCACCATCGAATCGCTGCGTCCGGTGAAGATCGAGGGCACCAAGACCCCGATCGGCGGCGGCGCAGGTGCGGTTGTCGGCGGCGTGGCCGGCAGTGCCGTCGGCGGTGGCCGCGGCAGCATCGTAGCGGCGGTCATTGGTGCAGTCGCCGGTGGCCTGCTGGGCTCGGCCACTGAAGAGGGCCTGACCCGCACTCAGGGTGTGGAAATCACCGTTCGCGAAGACGACGGCAGCATGCGCGCTTATGTTCAAGCCGTGCAGGAAAACGAGATCTTCCGTGTCGGCGAGCGTGTTCGCATCATGACGGTTGATGGCACCAGCCGGGTTTCGCACTGATCGAAGTCTGGATGTAAAAAAACCGGCCACCTCTCAGTGGCCGGTTTTTTTTATGGCGCGTCAGTGGCGGCCTCATCGCGGGTAGAACCCGCTCCCACAATAGATCATCAGCGCATTGGATATTCGCGCAAGACACTTTCCCCTGTGGGAGCGGGTTCTACCCGCGATGGGGCCGGTACGGGCACCCCGCCGATTACTGCGCGTCGAGGATATCCCGCACCACGGCCTCGGCAATCCGAATCCCATCGACACCCGCCGACAAGATCCCGCCCGCGTACCCCGCACCTTCACCCGCCGGGAACAAGCCCCGCACGTTAAGGCTCTGGTAATCCGCGCCGCGGGTGATACGCAGGGGCGAAGAAGTACGGGTTTCGATGCCGGTCAGCACCGCGTCATGCATCGAGAAGCCCTTGATCTGGCGCTCGAACGCCGGCAGCGCTTCGCGGATGGCCTCGATGGCGAAGTCGGGCAGCGACAGGGCCAGGTCACCCAAGGTGACGCCGGGTTTGTAGGACGGCTCGACACTGCCCAAGGCGGTTGACGGCTTGCCTGCCACGAAATCGCCCAGCAGTTGCGCCGGCGCCTGATAATTGCTGCCGCCCAACAGGTACGCCGTGGACTCCAGCTTCTCCTGCAGCTCGATACCGGCCAGTGGGCCGCCGGGATAGTCCTGCTCCGGGGTGATCCCGACCACGATGCCCGAGTTGGCGTTGCGCTCGTTGCGCGAGTACTGACTCATGCCATTGGTCACCACACGGCCTGGCTCCGACGTCGCGGCAACCACGGTGCCCCCTGGGCACATGCAGAAGCTGTAGACCGAGCGGCCGTTCTTGGCGTGGTGCACCAGTTTGTAATCGGCAGCACCCAGCTTCGGGTGGCCGGCATACTTGCCCAGCCGTGCCTGATCGATGATGCCCTGAGGGTGCTCGACCCGGAAGCCGATGGAGAACGGCTTGGCTTCCATGAACACCCCGCGGGCGTCGAGCATGCGGAAGGTGTCCCGGGCGCTGTGGCCCAGCGCCAGCACCACGTGCCGCGAAGCGATCTGTTCGCCGCCCTCCAGCATCACACCCTGTACCTGGCCGCCCTCGATCAGCAGGTCGGTGACCTTTTGTTCAAAGCGCACCTCGCCACCCAGGGCGATGATTTCCTGACGCATGTTCTCGACCATGCCGGTCAGGCGGAAGGTACCGATGTGCGGTTTGCTGACGTAGAGGATTTCCTCGGGTGCGCCAGCCTTGACGAACTCATGCAGGACCTTGCGACCGTGGTGCTGCGGGTCCTTGATCTGGCTGTACAGTTTGCCGTCGGAGAAGGTGCCCGCACCGCCTTCGCCAAACTGCACGTTGGACTCGGGATTGAGCACGTTCTTGCGCCACAGGCCCCAGGTGTCCTTGGTGCGCTGGCGCACTTCCTTGCCGCGCTCCAGGATGATCGGCTTGAAGCCCATCTGCGCCAGCAGCAGCCCGGCAAAGATGCCGCACGGGCCGAAACCCACCACCAGTGGGCGATCGCTGTAGTCGGCAGGGGCATGACCCACCACCTTGTAGCTGACATCCGGGGCCGGGTTGACGTTGTGGTCGTCGGCGAAGCGCGCGAGCACGTCGGCTTCGTTGTTCAGCTCCAGGTCGAGGGTGTAGATGAACTGCAGTTCACTGTTCTTCTTGCGCGCATCGTAGCTGCGCTTGAACAGGGTGAAGTCCAGCAGGTCGGCGTCGGCGATGGCCAGTCGCTGCACGATGGCAGGGCGCAAGGCGTCGTCGGAGTGATCCAGGGGCAGCTTGAGTTCGGTGATTCGTAGCATGACAGGTCCAAAAATCCGGGCGCGCCCCGGGGGCATAGCAGAACCCGGCATTATAAACGCGATGGGGTGTTCGCCGTCAGGTAAAAAACGCCCGACGGCTTGCGACGTCAGTCGTTGCGAGCGCCACCAAAGGTCGCGCAGCCCTTTTGCACCTGGTCATTGACGCGCAACTCGGCGGTCATGAACTGCACGCCATCACTGCGGGGGTCGACGCAGCGCTGCGGGGCTATCCACAGTTCCACCCGCTGGCCGTTGGCTTCGGTGGACAGGTTGAAGCGGCCATCGCCTACCTGCTCTTCCATATAGGGCACAGCCAAGGTGGGCTGGCCTTCACGGTTGACCTCCATGCCCTGCTGGCTGACCTTGACGTCCCAGGCTGGCTGCGCACCACCGGCACTGAGGCTGAGCAATTTGAAGTTCGGGTCTTTGCAGGCGGCCAGAGAGCGGTCGAGGCGGTACAGCTGATGCAAGGCGAGTCGGCCATCGGTGCCGCCCGTGGCGCTGGCATCGAAGCGGCCGCGCAGGTCGGCGTATACCACTGGGCGATTGCCGGCCAGATCGGAGGCTTCCTGCAGCACGCCGGTGTCGTTGGCGTCGGTGACGGCATAGCGCCGAGGATTGCCACACGGCTGGAAGAACAGCTGCCCACCGTCACCCTGCAGGGTACCTTGCATGCGGGTCATGCCAGCGGTGGAAGTGGGCGGGGGGCTGGTGCTGAACAGCGATTGGCACCCGGCGAACAGTGGCAGCAGGGCGAGAAGGGCGATTGAGCGGGGCAGGTGCATCGATGGGTCTCCTGAGCGATGGTGGGAAGGTAGCACAGGAGGGGTGAAAATCGTGTTGGGTGGGGTTGGGTTGGAGGGCTGGTTTGGGGTTTGGGGTGAATGGTCCCCTCACCCCAGCCCTCTCCCTGAGGGAGAGGGAGCCGTACGCGGTGTACTTTCATGGGGTGGGGGAGCATTCGGACATCAACCCCCCAGATACGCCTCGCGCACCTTGGGATCGGTCAGCAAAGCCTCGCCGGTGCCCTGCATCACCACGCGGCCGTTCTCCAGCACGTACGCCCGGTCGGCGATCTTCAGGGCCTGGTTGGCGTTCTGCTCCACCAGGAACACCGTTACACCGTCCCGGCGCAGCTGTTCGATGATGTCGAAGATCTGCTGAATGATGATGGGCGCCAGCCCCAGCGAAGGTTCGTCGAGCAGCAGCAGCTTGGGCTTGCTCATCAGCGCCCGGCCAATGGCCAACATCTGCTGTTCGCCGCCGGACATGGTGCCGCCCCGCTGGCTGAAGCGTTCCTTGAGTCGCGGAAACAGCGCCAGCACCTTGTCCATCTGCTCCTGGTAATCGCCTTTTTCGGTAAAGAACCCGCCCATGGCCAGGTTTTCTTCCACGGTCAGGCGAGCAAACACCCGGCGACCTTCGGGCACCACGGCGATGCTCTTGCGCATGATCACCGCCGATTCCTGGCCCACCAGTTCTTCACCCATGTAGCGGATGCTGCCCGAATGCGCCCGGGGCGATCCGCACAGGGTCATCAACAGGGTCGACTTGCCGGCTCCGTTGGCGCCGATCAGGGTGACGATTTCGCCTTGGCGCACCTCGACGTTGACGTCGTGCAACGCCTGGATCTTGCCGTAGAACGTGGAAACGTTTTCGAACTGCAGCATTACGCTTCCCCCAGATAGGCTTTGATCACTTCAGGGTTGTCCCGAATCTGTTGCGGCGTCCCGTCGGCCAACGGTGTGCCCTGGTTGATCACCACGATGTGGTCGGAAATGCTCATGACCAGCTTCATGTCATGCTCGATCAGCAACACCGTGGCGTTGTGTTCCTCACGCAGCACGCCGATCAGCGCCTTGAGGTCGTCGGTTTCCCGCGGGTTGAGCCCCGCCGCGGGCTCGTCGAGCATGAGGATGCGCGGCCGGGTCATCATGCACCGGGCAATTTCCAGCCGACGTTGCTGGCCGTACGCCAAGGTACCGGCGGTGCGGTTGGCGAACTCCTTGAGGTTGACCTTCTCCAGCCAGTACTCGGCGTATTCCAGGGCCTCTTTTTCGCTTCTGCGAAAACTCGGAGTCTTCAGCAAACCGGCAAAGAAGTTGGTGTTCAAATGCCGATGCTGGGCGATCAACAGGTTTTCCAGCGCGGTCATTTCTTTGAACAGCCGCACGTTCTGGAAGGTGCGCACCACGCCCTTGCGGGCGATCTGATGACCGGGCAATCCCTGGATCGGCTGACCATCGAGCAGGATGCTGCCGCCACTGGGTTTGTAGAAACCGGTCAGGCAGTTGAACACCGTGGTCTTGCCGGCGCCGTTGGGGCCGATCAGGGCCACTACCTGTTTTTCCTTGACCGTCAGGGCCACGCCGTTCACGGCCAGCAGGCCGCCGAAACGCATGCTCAGGTCGCTGACTTGCAGAATGTTCTGGCTCATTTGCGCAGCTCCATGTGTGGACGCTGCATCGGGAGCAAGCCTTGCGGACGCCAGATCATCATCAGCACCATCAGGGCGCCGAACATCAACATGCGGTAGTCGCTGAACTCACGCATCAATTCGGGCAGCAGGATCATCACGATCGCCGCCAGGATCACGCCCAACTGGGAGCCCATACCACCCAGCACGACGATCGCCAGGATGATCGCCGATTCGATGAACGTGAACGACTCGGGAGTGACCAGCCCCTGGCGCGCAGCAAAGAAGCTGCCGGCGAAGCCCGCAAAGGCGGCGCCCAGAGTAAAGGCCGAAAGCTTGATCACGGTAGGGTTCAGGCCCAGCGCGCGACAGGCGATCTCGTCTTCACGCAGGGCTTCCCAAGCCCGACCGATGGGCATGCGCAGCAGGCGATTGATCACGAACAGCGCTGCCAGGGCCATCAGCAGGGCAATCAGGTAAAGGAAGATGACCTTGCTGATCGGGCTGTATTCCAAGCCGAAGAACTGATGGAAGGTCTGGCTGCCCTCGGCCGCGCGACGCTCGAAGCTGAGGCCGAACAGCGTGGGCTTTTCGATGTTGCTGATGCCGTTGGGGCCGCCGGTGATGTCGGTCAGGTTACGCAGGAAGATACGGATGATTTCGCCGAAGCCCAGCGTCACGATGGCCAGGTAATCACCGCGCAAGCGCAGCACCGGAAAGCCCAGCAGGAAGCCGAAGGTGGCCGCCAACAGGCCGGCCAGCGGCAGGCACTCCCAGAAGCTCAGGCCGAAATAGTGCGACAGCAACGCGTAGCCATAGGCGCCCACGGCATAGAAGCCGACGTAACCCAGGTCGAGCAGACCGGCCAGGCCCACCACGATGTTCAGGCCAAGGCCCAGCATCACGTAGATGAGGATCAGCGTGGCGATGTCCACTGCGCCGCGTGAACCGAAGAACGGCCATACGAACGCCAGCACTATCAGCGCCAGGATGAACCAGCGCTGAGTGCTGGGCAGGGTCAGGAAGTTCGAGGCTTTGGCTGGGATCAACGGTTTGCTGGAATCGCGGCGCAGGCCGCCGATGCGGTCAGCGAACAATACCCGCAGGAACATCAGCACCGAACAGGCAGCGATGATCAGCAGGGTACTGGTGCTGGCGTTCTGCACCACCAGGGTCACTCCGGAAAAGGCCAGTTTCAGGCCCAGCACCGGGTAGGCCACGGCCCACACCAGCGCTGCGCTGAACAACGCGGATCTAAGAGACTTGCTCATACTTTCTCAACCTCCGGACGGCCCAGGATGCCGGTCGGCCGGAACAATAGAACCAGGACCAGCAAACCGAAGGACACGACGTCCTTGTACTGATCACCGAAGATGTCTGCGCCGAAGGCCTCGGCAACACCCAGCACCAGCCCGCCGAGCATGGCGCCGGGGATACTGCCGATGCCGCCCAGAACGGCTGCGGTGAAGGCCTTCAGGCCCACCAGGAAGCCGGCGCTGGGGTTGATCACGCCGTACTGCATGCTCAGCAGCACCGCTGCCACCGCCGCCAGGGCCGCACCGACCACGAAGGTCAGGGCAATGATGGCGTTGGTGTTGATGCCCAGCAGGTTGGCCATCTTCATGTCCTCGGCGCAGGCGCGGCAGGCACGGCCCATGCGCGAGCGGGAAATGAACAGGGTCAGGCCATACATGGCCGCCACGGTCACCACGAACACCAGAATCTGCATGTAGGAAATCTGCACTTCCTCGGCGCCACCGGGGCCGAAGGTCAGACTGCCGGGCAGCAGATTGGGGATGGCGAAGTTGCCGGAACCCTGGGACAACTGCACCGAGTTCTGCAGGAAGATCGACATGCCGATGGCGGAAATCAGCGGGATCAGGCGGTTGCTGTTGCGCAGTGGCCGATAGGCGACCCGCTCGATGCTGTAACCGTAGGCACTGGTGACCAGGATGGCCGCGGCAAAGCCTGCGATCATCAGCACCGGTAAACTGTGGATGCCCAGCATGGCCAAGCCTGCCAGGACGATGAAGGTGACATAGGAACCGATCATGTACACCTCGCCGTGGGCGAAGTTGATCATTCCGATGATGCCGTAGACCATCGTGTAGCCGATGGCGATCAATGCATAGGTGCTGCCGATGGTCAGGCCATTCACCAGCTGCTGCATGTAGTGGAAAATTTCGGGCATTTACCGCGCTCCTAAAAACCTGCTCTGCATTTCTCCAGCCATGCCTGTGCGCTTTCCTTGTCGCGGTCTTTCAGGGCAGGGCGGGTGAACCGCGGGTAGCGGTTTCAAGATTTTCAGGGGGCCAGCCTCCGGATCGCGGTAGGCAGGCCCGTCACTCGTAAAACAAAACCCACTGCGAACGCAGTGGGTCTCGAGGGTTTTGCGTCAGGTGTTACTTGGCAGCTTCGGTCTTGGGTTTGCCGAAGTGCCACTCGTAGACCACGAACTGGAAGTTCTTCAGGTCACCCTTGTCGTCGTAGCTCAGCTCGCCCATCGGGGTCTTGAAGGTACCGGCGTGGATGGCTTCGGCGACCTTGTCGGTGTCCTCGCTCTTGGCCTTCTCAATGGCTTGGGCCACGACCTCCACTGCGGAGTACGACGGGTACACGAACGGACCGCTCGGGTCCTGCTTCTTGGCCTGGAAGGCTTCTGTCAGCGCTTGGTTCGCAGAGTCCTTGTCGAAGGATTTCGGCAAGGTCACCAGCAGGCCCTCGGAGGCATCACCGGCGATCTGCGAAATGGACTCGTTGCCCACGCCTTCAGGACCCATGAACTTGGCGTTCAGGCCCTTCTCCTTGGATTGGCGCAGGATCTGGCCCAGCTCCGGGTGGTAGCCGCCGTAGTAGACGAAGTCGACGTTGGCTTGCTTGAGCTTGGCGATCAGCGAGGAGAAGTCCTTGTCGCCGGCATTGATGCCTTCGAACACGGCCACTTTCACGCCCTTGCCTTCCAGGGTTTTCTTCACGGCGCTGGCAATGCCTTCACCGTACTGTTGCTTGTCGTGGATCACGGCAACAATCTTGGGTTTGACCACGTCGGCAATGTAGTTGCCGGCAGCCGGGCCCTGGGCGCTGTCCAGGCCGATGGTACGGAACACCAGCTTGTAGCCACGGCTGGTGATGTCCGGGCTGGTGGCAGCCGGGGTGACCATGATGATGCCTTCGTCTTCGTAGACGTCGGAGGCCGGCTGGGCGGAGCTGGAACACAGGTGACCGATCACGTACTTGACGCCATCGTTGACCACTTTGTTAGCAACCGCGACCGCTTGCTTGGGATCGCAGGCGTCATCGTATTCCACGGCTTCGAGCTTCTTGCCGTCTACGCCGCCTTTGGCGTTGATCTGTTCGATGGCCATTTTTGCGCCGTTGAACTGCATGGTGCCGTACTCGGCCACCGGCCCGGTTTTCGGACCGGCGATGCCGATCTTGATGGTGTCGGCGGCGAACGAATGGCTGGCGACGCCGGCCAGAACCAGAGCTGCAAACAGTTTGGAAATCTGCTTATTCATTGGTGCTCCACGTTTGTGTTGTATTTCTTATAGTCCTAGCCGTTCAGGCGCCGGACCGAATCTTGCCATTTGCGCGCATCACCCCGCGACACGAAATGGCCGACGACGTTCGGATCTGCCCCTGCCAACTGTACCGGTACAGTGTAGAGCGCCAGTTTGCTCGTTGGAAAGCTGGCGATTGCAGGCAAATCAGTAGGTTGTCGCTAAATCGACATAAAGTTACAGAATAACGGCGGGCTTGAACGCACTGGTTCACTTACGTCCCTGTTTTCCTGGACCCTGGGTCGATCATTGATATTGCAACCGGGTTTTTCCAGCGGCAGGTCGCCGCTATCATGGCGACGATTTTCCTTCTGGTGAAACCCATGACTGAACAACCTAGCACCCTCTATGCCAAGCTGCTCGGCGAAACCGCAATAATTGGCTGGCCGGAGCTGCAACCCTTTTTTGCGCGCGGCGCCCTGTTGTGGGTCGACCCGGCGCTGGATCTGATCACCGTAGCGCAAGCACTGGCCGAAGACAGACGTGACATTTTCGCCGCCTGGCTGCAGGCAGGCGAGGTAGAAAAGCTCTCTGAAACAAGGGCTTTGGCATTTGTCGAGGGGAATCCGACCCTCTGGGCAGTGGTGGTCTCGCCTTGGGTAGTGATCCAGGAAAGAGCACAGCCGCAGTAGTCGACTCTTTTTGGTGCGTGCGCGGTGGTGCTTTCATGTGTGGCGCGGGACACCCTGCTGATCGGCTGGCCAGGCGTTTCCATGGACCCTTCGTTGCCGCCTCATACCAACATCAGGTGCCGGCGTTCCAACCGATTCAATACTGCCGGGATCTCCACCAACGGCACCGGCCGGCTCAACAGATAACCCTGCACGTGATCGCACTGCGACCCTTCCAGGAACGTCATCTGCTCTGCCGTCTCGACGCCTTCCGTTACCACCTGCAAGCGCAGGGTGTGAGCCATGGCGATGATGGCCTGCACCAACTCGCGATCCTTCAAGGCTTCAGGCACGTGGGTGATGAACGAGCGGTCGATCTTCACGGTGTCCAGCGGCAGGTTGCGCAGGTAGGCCAGCGACGAATGCCCCGTACCGAAGTCGTCGATTGAAATCGTCACGCCCTGGGCCTTGATCTCGTCCAGTCGTGCGACGGTTTGTTGGATGTTGGTCATCAACGCATGCTCGGTGATCTCCAGCTCCAGCCTGTGGGCTGCCAGCCCGGTTTCAGCCAGCGCCTGGGCCACTTCGCCCGGCCAGGAGGGACGAGCCAGGGTCTGCGGCGAGCAGTTGATCGCCACCCGCAACGATGCATCGCCTTGGCGGCCGAAGCTTGCCAGATCGCGGCAGGCGCGACGCATGACCCATGCATCGAGCTCCATGATCAAGCCATTGGTGCGAGCCACTTCCAGAAATCGGTCCGGGGCCAGCAGGCCATGTTGCGGATGCCGCCAGCGTATCAGGGCTTCCAGCTTGCCGACCCGGCCGCTGCGCAGATCGAGGATTGGCTGATAGTGCAGCTCCAGGCCGCCCTCGTGATGCAGGGCGTTGCGCAATTCCTCTTCAAGCTGCAAGGCGAGGGTGGCCTTGGCCCGAAGATCGCCACTGAAGAAATGCAGGCTGTTGCGGCCACTGCCCTTGGACTGGTAGAGCGCCAGGTCGGCATTCTTCAGCAGCTCCTCGCAGGTATCGCCATTGTCGGGAAAGACGCTGACGCCAATGCTGGTGGTCATGACGAGGCGCCGTCCGGCCAGTTCGATGGGTTGCTTCATGCGCGTCATGATGCGCTGGGCCAGGAACTTGGCGTCGTCACGCTTGTTCATGGCGATCAGAATGCAGAATTCATCGCCGCCGAAGCGCGCCACGACATCGTCGTCGCGGCGGGTCGCGCCTTTAATGATCTGCGCGATGGCCTTGAGCAACGCATCGCCGACGTCGTGGCCGAGGCTGTCATTGATGCGCTTGAAGTGGTCGATGTCCAGGAACATCACTGCCAGCATGCCCTGGTCGCGCTGCTGCACGGCCAGGCGCTGGGCGAACAGTTCGTTGAAACCGCGCCGGTTGACCAGGCTGGTCAGCGCGTCGTAATGCGCCGCTTGCTGCAACTGCACGCGCGCCTGGTCGAGCTGGCTGAGCAGGGCGTTGACCCGGCGCAGATCCAGTTCCTTGCTCAACAGTTTCTTGTCGGCCAGGGCCGAGCTGATGCTGCTGGCGATGATCAGCAGCGTGATGGTGGCGATGGTCAGGCTCAGTTGCAGCCCGTTGTCGGTGCCTGAGTGATCCATCAGCCGCCCGGTGGGTACGGTCAGGTGCAACGCCGCCATGCCGCTGAAGTGGGCACTGACGATGCCCGTTCCCATCAGTGCGCTGGCGGCGTATTTGAGGGCCACACCCAGCGACCCCGAACCCTGGCGAAAATGTCGGGCCATGGCCAGGGCCATCAGGCTCACGACGATGGCCAGTGCGATCGAGCCGGCGAAGGGCCAGGGGGCGTAGTAGGCCTGGGCGTCGGAGCGCATGGCGGCCATGCCGATGTAATGCATGGCGCAGATGGCCAGGCCCATGCCGGCGGCCGTCAGGGCGTAGTGCTTGAGGCGCACGGTGGGGCGGCTGAGCAGATTCATGGCCAGCAGCCCGGCGAACAGGGCAATCAGTAGCGACGCGATGGTGATGGGCAGGTCGTAGTGCACGTCCATGGCCGTCTGGAACGCCAGCATGCTGATGAAGTGCATCGCCCAGATGCCGCAAGCCAGGCAGGCAGCCCCCAGCCAGCGCCAGCGCCGCCGTGCTCCGGCGGTTTCCGACTGGGCCAGGCGTTCGGCCATGTCCAGGGTGGCAAAGCTTCCGGCACAGGCGATCAGATAGGCCAGCAGCACCAGCCACGGGTTGTGGGTGCAGTGCAGCAGCATTTGCCCTGCGGGGGGAAACTCACTGAGGAAACGAATGCCTAGCCAGTCCATAGCTTGCCTCGAAAACAGAGTCTTTGTTTTCGGGGATTATAGGATGGCGGGAGGTGAGTGGTGGCATATTGATGCCAATCGATTGGCGATTGAGGGTATAGCCAGGGGGAATAAGGGTGGTTTTGCGGGCGTCTTCGCGGCTAGCGCGCCGCTCCTACAGGGGCGGGGTGGGGGGCTTCGCGGCTGGACGCCGCTCCTACAGGGGGACTTCTGTAGGAGCGGCGTGCTAGCCGCGAAGGCGTCGGAACTACTAATGCATCAGCCGGCGACCAGCACTCGGATCGCTTCCAGGCGCAGCGCGGCTTTTTCCAGCATCGCCAGGCCTTCTTCCTGCTGTTTGCGCAACGCCACCAGCTCGCTGTCGCGCACGGTCGGGTTGACCGCCTGCAGTGCCGTCAGGCGGGCCAGCTCTTCCTCGGTTTCGGCTGCCAAGCGACGTTGGGCTTCGGCGACGCGCTCGGCATGGCGAGGGGCAATCTTGGCTTCCCCGGCGTTGATCCGCGGCGCCAGTACGTCACGCTGGGCCTGGATGAACTTGTTGGCGCTGGCCTTGGGCACGCTTTCCAACTGCTCGTTGAGGGTGTCGAACGACACCCGTGAAGCCAGGTCGTTGCCGTTGGTGTCCAGCAGGCAGCGCAGCGCGGCAGGCGGCAGGTACCGGCCCAGTTGCAGCGACCGCGGCGCGACCACTTCACTCACGTAAAGCAGTTCGAGCAGCACGGTGCCGGGCTTCAGTGCCTTGTTCTTGATCAGCGCCACGGCCGTGTTGCCCATGGAGCCGGCCAGTACCAGGTCCATGCCGCCCTGCACCATGGGGTGTTCCCAGGTGATGAACTGCATGTCTTCGCGTGACAGCGCCTGGTGGCGGTCGTAGGTGATGGTGACACCTTCGTCGTCGCCCAGCGGGAAGCTGGCGTCCAGCATCTTCTCGCTTGGGCGCAGAATCAAAGCGTTTTCCGAATGGTCTTCGCTGTCGATACCGAACGCATCGAACAAGGTTTCCATATAGATCGGCAAGGCGAATTGATCGTCCTGCTCCTCGATCGCGGCTACCAGCGCCTGACCTTCACCGTCGCCCCCGGAATTGAGTTCCAGCAGGCGGTCACGACCGGTATGCAGTTCGCTTTCCAGTTGCTCGCGTTGGGCGCGGGCTTCGGTCACCAGGGCTTGCCACTCGCCGTCATCGGCGTTTTCCAGCATCGGCAACAGGCGTGGGCCGAACTGGTGCTGCAGGGCGTTGCCGGTGGGGCAGGTGTTGAGGAACGCATTGAGCGCACCGTGGTACCACTGGAACAGGCGCTCCTGCGGGCTGTTCTCCAGGTACGGCACGTGCAGTTCAATAATGTGCTTCTGACCGATGCGGTCCAGGCGGCCGATGCGTTGCTCGAGCAGGTCCGGGTGAGCGGGCAGGTCGAAGAGCACCAGGTGGTGGGCGAACTGGAAGTTGCGGCCCTCACTGCCGATCTCCGAACAGATCAGCACCTGCGCGCCGAACTCTTCGTCGGCGAAATAGGCGGCCGCACGGTCGCGCTCCAGAATGCTCATGCCTTCATGGAACACCGTGGCCGGGATGCCCGAGCGTACGCGCAGGGCGTCTTCCAGGTCCATTGCGGTTTCGGCGTGGGCGCAGATCACCAGGACCTTGGTACGCTTGAGCATCTTGAGGGTGTCGATCAGCCATTCGACCCGTGGGTCGAAGCGCCACCAGCGTTCCTCGGCACCGTCTTCGGCCTGGGCCTGGAAGCTCACTTCCGGGTACAGCTCGGCGTGTTCGCCCAGGGGCAATTCCAGGTACTCGTCCGGGCAAGGCAGTGGGTAGGGGTGCAGCTTGCGTTCCGGGAAACCCTGCACGGCGGCACGGGTGTTGCGGAACAACACCCGGCCAGTGCCATGGCGATCGAGCAGCTCGCGGATCAGGCGCGGGCCGGCGTCGTTGTCGCCGGCGTTGATCGCCGCCACCAGGCTGTCGCCCTCGCTGCCCAGAAGGCCATGGATGGTAGCCTGCGCGCCAGGCGAGAGTCGGCCTTTGTCCAGCAGCTCCTGCACGGCTTCGGCCACCGGGCGGTAGTTCTCGCTCTCGGCGCGGAAAGCGGCCAGGTCGTGGAAGCGGTTAGGGTCGAGCAGGCGCAGGCGCGCGAAGTGGCTGTCCTGGCCCAATTGCTCCGGGGTCGCGGTCAGCAGCAAAACGCCGGGAATGACTTCAGCCAACTGTTCGACCAACGAATATTGCGGGCTGGCTTTTTCTTCATGCCAGACCAGATGGTGGGCCTCGTCGACCACCAGCATGTCCCAGCCGGCGGCGAACAGGGCGTCCTGGGCTTTTTCGTCTTCAGTCACCCATTCCAGCGAGACCAGCGCCAGTTGCGCGTCTTCGAAGGGATTGCTGGCGTCGCTCTCGATAAAACGTTCGGCATCGAACAGCGCGACCTGCAAGTTGAAGCGGCGACGCATTTCCACCAGCCACTGGTGCTGCAGGTTCTCCGGCACCAGGATCAGTACGCGGCTGGCACGTCCGGACAGCAGCTGGCGGTGGATCACCAGGCCCGCTTCAATGGTCTTGCCCAGGCCCACTTCGTCGGCCAGCAGCACCCGCGGCGCAATCCGGTCGGCCACTTCGCGAGCGATATGCAACTGGTGAGCGATAGGTTGCGCGCGCACACCGCCCAGGCCCCACAGCGAGGACTGCAACTGTTTGCTGGTGTGCTCCAGGGTGTTGTAGCGCAGCGAGAACCACGGCAGCGGGTCGATTTGGCCGGCGAACAGACGGTCGCTGGCCAGGCGGAACTGGATGAAGTTCGACAGCTGGGTTTCCGGCAGGGTGCAGGCATTGTTCTGCGCGTCGAGGCCGTGGTAGACCAGCAGGCCATCGACGTCCTCGACTTCGCGCACGGTCAGCTTCCAGCCTTCGAAGTGGGTGATCATGTCGCCGGGAGAGAAACGCACCCGCGTGAGGGGCGCGTTGCGCAGGGCGTACTGGCGAGTGTCGCCAGTGGCCGGGTAGAGCACGGTCAACAAGCGACCGTCCTGGGCCAGGACGGTGCCCAGGCCGAGCTCTGCTTCGCTGTCGCTGATCCAGCGTTGCCCCGGTTGATACTGCTGCGCCATGCTGCCTGACTCCCGCTTTTGAAAAGGCGGTGATTCTAACGGATTGGGGGGGATAGGGCCAAAGGTATGAGCATTATTGTAGGGGCGCAAATCCGATCTGCCGACCGGGCACCAGACGCGTTACGATACCCGACTGATTTTCAACGTCTCTGATCGGGAGTAGCCATGAGCGCCGTCAATCGCGCAGCAGTGGAAGCCGTGCTTCGCCAATACACCGACCCTTACCTGGACCAGGACCCGGTCAGCGCCGGCTGCGTGCAGGCCATCGATATCCAGGGCGCGGCGGTGACTGTGCACTTGCGCCTGGGTTACGCGGCCGGCCTGTTCAAGAACGGCTGGGCGCAGGTGTTGCAAACCGCCATCGAGGGCATCGAAGGCGTAACCTCGGCCAAGGTCCAGATCGACTGCGTGATCGAGCCGCACAAGGCCCAGGGCCAGATTCCGGGTATGGCCAACGTCAAGAACATCGTTGCGGTGGCGTCCGGCAAAGGCGGAGTGGGCAAGTCCACCACGGCTGCCAACCTCGCCCTGGCGCTGGCCCGGGAAGGCGCACGGGTGGGAATTCTCGATGCTGACATCTATGGGCCCAGCCAGGGGGTGATGTTCGGTATTGCCGAAGGCACCCGGCCAAAGGTCAAGGACCAGAAGTGGTTCGTGCCGATTCAGGCCCATGGGGTGCAAGTCATGTCCATGGCATTCCTGACCGACGACAACACGCCCATGGTCTGGCGCGGGCCAATGGTTTCCGGGGCGCTGCTGCAACTGATCACCCAAACCGCCTGGGATGATCTGGACTATCTGGTCATCGACATGCCCCCTGGTACGGGCGACATCCAGCTCACCCTTGCGCAGAAAGTACCCGTGGCCGGATCGGTCATCGTCACCACCCCCCAGGACCTGGCCTTGCTGGATGCCAGGAAAGGCGTGGAAATGTTCCGCAAGGTCAATATCCCCGTGCTGGGGGTGGTGGAGAACATGGCCGTGCACATCTGTTCGAACTGTGGCCATGCCGAACATCTGTTCGGTGAAGGCGGCGGTGAGAAGCTGGCGTCGCAGTATGGGGTGGAGTTGCTGGCATCGTTGCCATTGTCGATGCTGATTCGAGAACAGGCCGATGGTGGCAAGCCGACGGCAGCCGCGGAGCCGGAGAGCCAGATTGCCATGGTGTATCAGGAACTGGCGCGACGGGTGGGTGCGCGGATCGTGCTGCAGGAGGCAGCGGCACCGGCGATGCCGAGCATTACGGTTTCCGATGACTGAGCAGCGGCGGGGATTTGCGGTGCATGAACCCTGCACCGCCTACCTGCGACCCACCTCAAATCCCACCCATAAAAAAACCCCGCCGAAGCGGGGTTTTTTGAAGCGATTCAGCTCAAGTTAGACAACTTGAACTTCTTCAGCTTGCATGCCTTTCTGACCGCGGGTAGCGATGAAAGAGACCTGCTGGCCTTCTTTCAGGCTTTTGAAGCCGTCAGCCTGGATGGCTTTGAAGTGTACGAACAGGTCGTCACCGGATTGTGGAGTGATGAAGCCGAAGCCTTTTTCATCGTTGAACCACTTAACGGTACCGGTTTGGCGATTGGACATGGTGTATCTCCTTGGACAAAGTTAACTGCGGTTCAGGAAACGCCCTGGCCGAGACTGAGTGCAAAGAGCAGGAAAATTCATGAAGATGTTGGACATCGGGTAGAGATTCTCAGTGACACAAGCAACACAGTGGCGCCACCTTACCCCTTTTTCCGGAACGTGCCAATGGTCTTTGCAGGGTTTATCACAAATATGATCGACGGCACTCGAAACCGCACATAACCTGCGATTTACGGGCCTCCGGCGACAAAAGCGCGGCAGTCTTTGAACGCAGGCGTCATGCCCGGTAAGATGCGCGCAGTTTCCCTTCACCCGCAATTATTCACCTCGCAACCCAGGACACCCGCCATGAGCATCAAATCGGACAAGTGGATTCGCCGCATGGCGCAAGAGCACGGCATGATCGAACCTTTCGTCGAGCGCCAGATGCGTGGCGAAGGCGCCGACCGGTTGATCTCCTTCGGTGTCTCCAGCTACGGCTACGACGTGCGCTGCGCCGATGAATTCAAGGTGTTCACCAACATCAACTCAGCCACGGTCGACCCCAAGAACTTCGACGAGAAAAGCTTCGTCGATATCAAGAGCGACGTGTGCATCATCCCGCCGAACTCGTTCGCCCTGGCCCGCACCGTCGAGTATTTCCGCATCCCGCGCAATGTGCTGACCATCTGCCTGGGCAAAAGCACCTACGCGCGCTGCGGCATCATCGTCAACGTCACGCCGCTGGAGCCGGAGTGGGAAGGCCACGTGACCCTGGAGTTCTCCAACACCACCACGCTGCCGGCCAAGATCTACGCCAACGAGGGCGTGGCGCAGATGCTGTTTCTGGAATCCGACGAAGAGTGCGAAGTGTCCTACAAGGACCGTGGCGGCAAGTACCAGGGCCAGCGCGGCGTGACCCTGCCACGCACCTGATCCGACGAAGCCTGCGAACTAGTTCTGGATTTGCGACTCCATATGAGTGAACCGCCCGGTTTGCGCTGTCTGCGCCGGGCCATCGCTCAGGAGTGTCTATGAAAATCGACCCGACTATCAGTGCTCAGTTGGCCAAGCTTCAGCCCAATTCCATCGGAGTGCTTGCCTGGTCGCTTCTGGCAAACCCCCTTGCCCAGGTGGCAGGCGGGATACCCGGCCAGCCCGACCCCGATACCCAGCAGCCCACCGAACCTGGTGTGCCCACCGTGCCTGACGAGCCGCCTCCCGCCCCCGTAGCCTGATTTCAGTCAGTCGACTCAGTCGACCCGCCACACGCCGCCATCGCCGACCACGTATAACCGCTGGTCGGCGATGGCGTCGACGTTGAACCCTCCGGTAAACGCTCCGAATGCAGGTAGCAGGCTGACCCGCGACCCCAGCTGATAGCACGGCAGACGCAGGCTTTGCCGGCCTTTTCCGTACAGTCTGTAGACCGGATGCACGTGGCCGGCCAGCACGTGCAGCGACGCGTGCGGCTCAGGCTCGTGCTGCAGCGCCAACGGGCCCATCTCCAGCGGTTCGGCCACCACGTTGAAGCCCAGCTCCGCAGGCGGGTCGCCGGCGCGGCGATCGTGGTTGCCTCGGATCAGCGTGATCGCCAGAGCGGGTACTTGCCGCCGCCAGGCCGCCAAGGCGCTCAGGGTGCCCGCCGCGTGAGAGCCTGGCGCGTGCAGGAAGTCTCCCAGGAACACCAGGTGCTCACACCGATAAGCAGCCAGGATCCGGTCCAGTACTTCAAGGTTGCTGGCCGTGGTGCCATGGGGCACTGGCTGGCCCAGCTTGCGGTAGGCGGCTGCTTTGCCGAAGTGGGCGTCGGCGATCAGCAAGGTCTTGCGCTCCGGCCAGTACACGGCTTTTTCCGCCAATAACCACAACTCGGTACCGGCCAATTCAACACTGCAATAAGCACTCATCCAGCAGCTTTCTCCAGGTCGCCGACCATGCGGCGGATACGGTCAGCCAGTTTCTCCGAACTGAGGCTTTCACGAAAGCGTTCCACCAGCAGCGGAAAGCCCAATGGCGTAGGGCGCTTGACGGCGTGCAGGTCCAGGCGTCGGTTGGCGATCTGCTCCAGCACATGCTCCAGGCGCTGCACTTCGAGCTCCTGGCGCAGTACTTCCTCCTGAGCCTGGGTCAGCAGCAGATTACCCGCGTCGTATTGCTTGAACACCTGAAAGAACAGCCCGCTGGAGGCCTGCACCTGGCGGGTGCTTTTCTGCGCGCCGGGGTAGCCACCGAACACCAGCCCCGAGATCCGCGCGATTTCGCGAAAACGCCGCAGCGCCAGTTCGCCGGCATTGAGGCTGGCCAACACGTCGTGCAGCAGGTTGTCTGCGCTCAAAAGCTCGCCGTCCAGCTCGCTCGCCCAGTCCACCGGGGTGGCGCTGAGTAGTTCAAGGCCGTAGTCGTTGACGGCGATGGAAAAGGTCAAGGGTTGGCGCTGGCCCATGCGCCAGGCGAGCAGGCTGCCCAGGCCCAGATGCACCTGGCGACCGCCGAACGGGTAAAGAAACAGGTGCCAGCCCTCGCGGGATTTCAGGGTCTCGACCAGCAGCGTGGTTTCACTGGGCAAGGCCGACCACTGCTGTTGTACCTCCAGCAGCGGGCGCACGGCGCGCATCTCGGCGCTGGCGTATTCGCCGCGCGCGGCGGCGCCGAGCTTTTCCACCAGGGCATCGGCCAATTCGCCGGACAGTGGCATACGCCCGCCATTCCAGCGCGGCACGGCCGCTTTCTTGGCAGTGCTGCGCTTGACGTAGGCGGTCATGTCCTCGACCCGTACAAGCTCCAACTGGCGACCGGCGAAGAGAAAACCGTCACCAGGTTTGAGCCGTGCGATAAAGCCTTCCTCGACGCTGCCCAGCGACCGTCCGCCGCCGCCCTTGCTCCAGTATTTGAGCTGCAGGCTGGCGTCGCTGACGATGGTGCCGATGCCCATGCGATGGCGCCGGGCCAGACGCGCGTCAGGCACTCGCCAGACCCCGTGTTCGTCCGGCTCGACCCGGCGGTAGTCCGGGTAAGCGGTCAGCGAAAGGCCGCCGTGGCGAACGAACGCCAGCGCCCACTGCCACTCGTCATCCGTGAGGTTGCGGTAGGCCCACGCGCTGCGCACTTCGCTGAGCAGGGCGTCGGGCAAGAAGCCGCCGCCCAGGGCCATGCTGACCAGGTGCTGAACGAGCACGTCCAAGGGCTTGTCGGGCGATTCGCGGGGCTCGATACGACGTTGCGCCACGGCGTCATGGGCGGCGGCTGCTTCCACCAGCTCCATGCTATGGGTCGGCACCAGAGTCACTCGTGAAGCCCTTCCCGGGGCGTGACCGGAGCGTCCAGCGCGCTGCATCAGGCGGGCGATACCCTTGGCCGAGCCGATCTGCAACACCCGCTCGACCGGCAGGAAGTCGACGCCCAGATCCAGGCTGGAGGTGCAGACCACGGCTTTGAGCTGGCCATCCTTGAGCGCCCGCTCGACCCATTCGCGCACTTCTCTGGCCAGAGAGCTGTGGTGCAGGGCGATGATGCCAGCCCAATCAGGCCGAGCGTCGAGAATCGCCTGGAACCAGATTTCCGACTGCGCCCGAGTGTTGGTGAACACCAGGCAACTGGTGCTGCCGTCGATTTCGCTGACCACCTGATCAAGCATCCGCAGGCCCATGTGCCCGCCCCAGGGGAAACGTTCGATGGCCGTCGGCAACAAGGTGTCCACCTCGATGGTCTTGGCCTGGGCGCCTTGCACGCTGACACTGGCTTGCCCTGGCAGCAGGACTTCCTGAGCGTGGGCCTGGTTGCCGAGCGTGGCGGAAATCCCCCATACGATCAGTTGCGGGTTCCAACGGCGCAGCCTGGCCAGCGCCAACTGAAGCTGCACACCTCGCTTGTTGCCGATCAGTTCATGCCACTCGTCCACCACCACCATGGCCACGCTGGCCAGCTCTTCTTCGGCTTTGTCGCGAGCCAGCAGCAGCGTCAGGCTTTCCGGCGTGGTCACCAGTGCCGAGGGCAGGCGGCGACTTTGCCGGGCGCGCTCGCTGCTGCTGGTATCGCCAGTGCGCAGGCCCAGGCTCCAGGCAATCTGCAGTTCGTCGACAGGAGCTTGCAGGGCTCGCAGGGTGTCGGCGGCCAAGGCACGCATGGGGGTGATCCACAGCACCGTCAGCGGAGCCATGGCGGGTTTGCGTTTGCCGGTGGTCACAGGTTTGGTGCTGGCGAAACGCTGCAGGGCAGCGAACCATACCGCGTAGGTCTTGCCGGCACCGGTGCTGGCGTGAAGCATGCCGGATTCACCGCGCTTGACTGCGGCCCAGACGTCTTTCTGGAATGGGAAGGGCTTCCACAGGCGGCTGGCGAACCAGTGTTTGGCGAAGGTGCTGGGTGTCGGCATGCCGGCAGGGATGTCCTGGGGGTGTTAGTACAGGGACCGTCAGGGGAGGGGGATAGTTTGAAATTTGTGCTGGGTGTACCGGGCCCTTCGCGGCTGTACGCCGCTCCTACAGGAGATCACCGTGCCCTGTAGGAGCGGCGTAAAGCCGCGAAGAGGCCACCAAAAGCACCGCTACCCTCAATACCCGGTCATTTCCAGATACCCCTCACCCTGCTGACTGCCACTCAAGCTCACCGGGCCTTCCCAATACGGCGTCCCTACTTCCATCCAGGCCTTGGGGTTCAACGCCGTGGTTTGCACGTGCAATCCGCGGCTGGGGATGTCGATGGCCCAGCGCGTGGGCACTGCCCGGCCCGCCACGTCGGTGTGTGCCAGTGTTCGCAAGCTGATGCTGCCTGGTGCCAGCGGCACGCTACGGCCTTGGGCATCGATCCAGTTGCCACTGAGAAAATGCTGATCTGCCTTGCCTCGCAGCCGGAACAACATCAACTGCTGACCGTCGTCCAGGTGCAGTGAAAACCAGTCCCAGCCGGACTGATCGGCGGCCAGCGGCTGGCTGCTCCATTCGCGGTCGAGCCAGGCACGGCCCTTTACCCGATAGGTTTTGCCGTCGATGCGCAGTTCGCCGGCGGCGGTGAAGAACGGCTGGCTGTAGTAGTAGGAAGCCTGACCGGCCTCGGATTTGCGGCTGTAGCCTTGCTCGCCTTGCAGCACCAGCGGCCGACTGCTGCGCAGCTCCAGTCGATACTCGAACCCCGCGCCACGGGCTTGCACATCCATGACTGCCAAGGCCTCGGCGGCCTGGGGCTGGCTGCGTAGATGCCAATCATCGATCCAGGCCTGGAACGGCTGCGCTTGTACGCCGGCCTGACCAATGCCGCCGCGCGCCAGTCGCTGGGCGCTGTACTGGCGCGTGGCAGTGGTAAGGCCGGCGTGGCCGATCCACAGGTTGCGGTTGCTCCAGCCGGCCTCGGTGCTGCCCGGTGCCAGGGCACTGCGGAACAACGTCCATTGCACACCGAATGCCTGGCCCTGATCGTCCTCCAGATTGGCCGTGAGGTACCACCACTCGATGCGAAAATCAGGATGGGCGCCGTGGTCCTGAGGGAATACGAACGGCCGGCCCGGGCGCACATCGGCGAACGCGCCCGCTTGCCCGCCCAGGCCGGCGAAGCCGCTGGGAGGGGGTTCGGCATCGCAGCCGGCCAGCACCGTCAGCACCAGTAACAACAGCAGGGCTCTAGCGTTCATCGGCCATCACTCGCAGCAGGTCGGCAGGTTGGCTGCGGCGCAGCCGGTACAGCGGCCAGGCCGAGGCCAGGGCCGTCGCCAGCATCGCCAGGCCACAGAGTTGCAGGATCTGTCCAGGGAACACCTGCAGAGGCAAGCGCCAGCCGAAGGCCTGGACATTGATCACGGCCACCAGGCACCAGGCCACCAATACCCCCAGGGGAATGGCCAACAGCAAGGTCAGCAGGGCCATCAGCCAGGTTTGTGCCAGGTTGAGCAGCATCAAGCGGCTGCGGGCCACGCCCATGGCCCAAAGGGGCGCCAGCTGGCCCAGGCGATTCTGGCTCTGGGTCAGCAGGCCGATGAACAGCGCCACGCCGGCCACGCCCAGGGTCAAGGCGTTGAGCGCTGCGGTGGCAGCGAAGGTGCGCTCGAATACCTGAGACGCCCAGCGCTTGAGCTGTTGCTGCTCGACCACATGGCTGTCGTCCAGGGAGAAGGCCTGTTGCAACCGTGGCTTGAGCGCGGCGACATCCTCGCTGGCCATGCGCAAGGCAAAACGCGCCGGGAGCTGGCCGGGCCAGTGCCGCAGCAGGCTGGCAGCGCTGACCAGTACATGGCCCTTGGGGTTGCCGTAATCGGCATAGATGCCGACCACCCGAGCGGTCCAGTCACCCTGTGCCGAAGGCAGCGTCAGCGCGTCGCCAATCGACAGCTTCAGGCGCCGCGCCAACTGCTCGCTGAGCATCAGCGTCTGGCCGCCGAACAATTGATCCCATGGGTTGCCCTCGACCTGCTCCAGCAGCGGCCAGTGCTGGCGATACAGCGGGGCATCGATCACCGCGGCCAGTTCCGTGGGCCAGCCTTGCAGGCGCAGGTCCATTTCCCAGCCAGGCAATACCCGTTCGACGCTCGGCTGCTCGGTAAGCCAGCGACCCATGGCCTGGGCTTGACCGGCATGCTGCGGGCGCACGTAGAGTTCGGCGCTCAGACGTTGCTCCAGCCAGCCGCTGAAGGTCTGGCGAAAACCTTCGGTCATGCTGGCAGCGCCGATATTGGCGGCCAGCGCCAGCAGCAGCGCCATCAGCGCCAGGCTCAGCCCGGGCAACTGCTGCCGGCAATCGGCCAGGAACCACTGAGCCAAAGGGCCGGCCGTGCGCCGCGAGAGCAGTGTCAGCGCGGTGCTGAGCAGCACCGGCAGGGCCAGCGCTGCGGCCAGCAACACGCTGCCCATCAACAGGAAGCCGCTGGCCAGGCGATTGCCGAACAAGGTGCAGAGCACGGCCACCAGCGCCGCGCCGAGGGCGACCCAGGCCTGGCGGCGCAACCACTGCCGGTGGGCCTGGTGCCAGGCTTCGCCGCCCGCCAGTGCCAGCAGTGGCAGTCGCGCCGCGCGCCACAGGCTGTCTGCGCCGGCCAGCAACACGCCGGTCAGGCTCAGGCCCAGCCCGCCCAGCCACCAGATCGGGCTCAGGGTCAGTTGCCCGGCAACACTGGCGCCATACAAGCCACGCAGGCTGGCCGCCACGTCCGGCAGCAGCAGGCTGGCCAGGAAGTAGCCGCTGGCAATGCCAGCCACCCCGCCGAGCAGCGCCAGCACGGTCAGCTCCAGGGCCAGCGCCGACACCAGTCGTGCCGCGCTCACGCCACAGGCGCGCAGGGTCCGCAGCAGGCCGCGGCGCTGCTCCAGGGCCAGGCCAATGGCCGCATGTACGATGAACAGGCCGACCACGAACGCCAGCAAGCCCAGCGCGGTCAGGTTCAGGTGAAAACTGTCGGTCAGCCGCGCCAGGTCGCCGTCGGCACTGCTGTGATTGATCTGCAGCGTTGCGCGGTAGGGCTCGGGCAGTTTTTCGGGATAATCGATCGGCAGAAGCAGGCGCGATACCCGCTGTGCCGCCTGCAGCACCCGTTGGGCCGGGCCTATGTCCATGACCAGCGTGCCAGGGGCCATCTGTGCCTTGATCTGCAAGGGCGGCAGCGGCTGGCCGTCGGTGGTGTGTGGTCGATCGCCTTCGCGCAGCCCCAGTTCACGCAATGTCTGCGCGGCCAGCCAGGTGCGGCCGGGTTCGACGATGAAGGCGGTCAGGGCTTCGGCGTCGGGCAACTCTCCTGCCAGGCTGCCACCGCTGGGCAGGGTCATGGGTTCGATACCGAGCAGATTCAGCCGCAGCTCCGGCTTTGCGCTCAGGTTCAGACGGCCTTCCAGCACCGGTGATACCGGCCAACCCTGGCGGCGCAGGGCGATGAACACCGATTGATCCATGCCCGAGCCGTCCCGGGCAACGATGCTGGTAGCGCCTTGCCCGCCGAGCATCTGGCTGGCCAGTGCATAGCTTTGCCGCGCCTGGCTGTTGAGCGCCAGCACACCGGTGAACAGCGCCGTGGCCAGCCACAGGCCCGCGAGCAGGGCGAGGCCCTGTACCGGATGCTTGCGCCAGTGACTGAGCAAGGTGCGCAAGGTCCAGTACATCGTATTCATTTCAGGCTCCGCTCGCAGGCAGGATGTGGCCACGGTGCAGGACCACACGGTGCGCCAGCCGCGCCGCCACCAAGGGGCTGTGGGTGACCATCAGCAAGGTGCTGCCAGTGGCGGCGAGCAGTTCCAGCATCAGGTCCAGGGCCTGATCGCTGGTGGCTTCGTCGAGGTTGCCGGTAGGCTCGTCGGCCAGCAGCAACGGCGGGCGCGACGCCAATGCGCGACCCAATGCCACCCGTTGCTGCTGGCCGCCGGAGAGTTGTTCGGGGTAGCGCTGCAGCAAGGTGCTCAACCCCAGGCGCTCGGCCAGCTCGGCCTGCCAGCGCGGGTCGTGACGGCCGGCCAGACGGGCCTGGAAGGCCAGGTTATCGGCGACGCTCAGGCTGGTGACCAGGTTGAACTGCTGAAAGATCAAGCCGATCTCACAGCGCCGCCACTGCGCCAGTTGCCGCTCGCTCATGTCGGTCAGCACCTGGCCTGCCGCTTCGATACGCCCGCTGTCAGCGCTGTCCAGGCCAGCCACCAGGTGCAGCAGGGTACTCTTGCCGCTGCCCGATTCGCCCATCAATGCCAGGCTGGCACCGCGTTCCAGACGCAGGTCGATGCCTTGCAGCACCGGCAGTGGGCCTTGGGGCGTGGGGTAGGTCTTGTGCAGCGCCTGAATGTGCAGCATGGGGTGGTCTGTCGTTGGCGGGGGGAAAGGGGATAGTCGGGGTTGGGGCAGCAGGAGGCAAGGGTAATGTGGGGCCGTGCCGCGCCCATCGCTCAACCCTTGCCCCGTACCAACCCGCGCACCAGGAACCGGCTGGGATGGCAGGCTTCGGCTACGGCCGTGGGTACTGGCAGCGGTTCAGCGTCGAGCCAGGCCGCGATCAGTTCCCCCGACAAGGGCGCGGTGATCAGGCCGCGCGAGCCGTGGCCGCTGTTCACGTACAACCCTTCCAGCCATGGACAGGGCACGTCCGGGATCTGGCGGGCATCCTTGGCCAGCACGCCATAGCGCTCGGCGAACAGGGCCTGATCAGGCATCGGCCCGATGATCGGCAGGTAGTCGGGACTGGTGCAGCGCAGGGCAGCGCGCCCTTGCAGGGTCTGCACGGGCGTGGCATCCAGGCCCAGCCGGTCGGCGAGGTCGGGGGATATTTCGTCCAGCAGCGCCAGGTTGCTGGTGTGCTCGGCCAGCGTCGGAGTGAGGTCCTGGTTGGTGAAATCGAAACTGGCCCCCAGGGTATGTTCGCCCAACCGGGCTGGCGCCACGTAGCCCTCGGCGCAGACCACCGTGGCCAGGGCCTGGCTGCGCGCCGTGGCGGCCAGCCGGGTGATCTGTCCGCGAATGCCCTTGAGCGGCAGCCAGCGGCTTTGGGCGAACGCCTTGGCCTGAGCGGCGCAGGCAATCACCACCACGCTGGCGCTGGCCACGCAGTGCTGCCCGTCCCAGGCCTGCCACTGCCCGTCGATCCGACGCAGGTCGAGGATCTGCTGGTGCGGCACCAGGCTGATGCCCGCTTGCTCGGCCTGCCAGCGGCACAGGGCGGGCGGATGCACCCAACCGCCTTCGGGGTAGTACAAGCCACCGTGGGCCAGGCTCACGCCCGCCCGGCCCTGGGCCTGGTCGCGGTCGAGCCGATGCAGCAGCTCAGGCTCGAATGCCTCGGCCAGTACCTGCTGGCGGCCTGCTTCCTTGCTGTCGAACGCCAGCTGCAGTACGCCACACGCGTCCCAGTCCCGACCCCGCTGCAGGTGTTCGAGCAAACGGCGGGTGTAACCGAAACCGGCCAGGATCAACTGCGACAAGGCCGTGCCGTGGGCCGAAAGCTTGAGGTACAGCACGCCCTGGGGGTTGCCCGATGCCTCGGCGGCGTCGGCGCCGTGGCGCTCCAGCAGGCTCACGCGCCAGCCGCGGGCGGCCAGGCTCGCCGCCGTTGCACAGCCGGCCAGCCCGGCGCCGATGACCATGGCGTGGCGTTCACCGGTCGGGCGTGGCGGCCGGCTGAACCAGGGCTTGCCCTGGCGGGGCGCAGGGCCTTCAAGCCCGACGAACACCCCGCGCAACACCTCCCATTTATGTCCGATCCCCGGCACCCGTTTCATCCTGAAGCCGGCGGCCTTGAGGCTGCGTCGCACCCAGCCTGTGCTGGTGAACGTACCCAGTGTGGCGCCCGGCGCTGCCAGCCTGGCCAGCTGGGCAAACAATTCAGGGGTCCACATCTCGGGGTTCTTCGCCGGCGCGAAGCCATCGAGAAACCAGGCATCGATCGGGCCTTCCAGCTGCGGCAGTTGCTCCAGAGCGTCCCCGATCAGCAGGGTCAAGGTCACCCGCCCGCCGTCGAACACCAGGCGCTGAAAACCACGGTGAATCGCCGAGTACTGCGCCAGCAGCGCGGCGCTGTAGCGTTGCAACGATGGCCACAGTGCCAGCGCGCGTGTCAGGTCGGCGCGGTTCAGCGGGTACTTTTCGACGCTGACGAAGTGCAGTCGCGCCGTTGCGTTCGCGCATTGCTCGAACACCTGCCAGGCACACAGAAAGTTGAGCCCGGTACCGAAGCCGGTCTCGCCGATCACCAATCGCCCCCCCTCGGGCAGGGCGCCGAAGCGCGCACTCAGGTCGTTCTGATCGATGAAGACATGACGCGTCTCTTCCAGGCCGGTGTGGGCGAAATAGACGTCGCCGTACTGGCGAGACTGCGGGTGGCCATCAGCGTCCCAATCGATCTGGGCGTGCAGCGGTTCGGTACTCATGGGCGGCTCGGCGGTGAACAAGGCCGCCATTCTAGCGGCGGGTGGTGTTTATTGCCCCTTTAAACGCCGGCGGGACCGTTATGTTGGGCCCTTGTACTCAATGGCAAGGAGCCAGGCATGCTGTCCATCTACCCACCGCTTCCCCGTCCAGACGATGCGATTGCCAGTCGCCACAGCCAGTTGGTCGCTCAGCAGCTGCCCGCCTGGCTGGCGCAGGCGACCCCGGCCATGCGCCAGGCACTGAGCGCCAGCCAGGCCACTGCCCACGCTGCCAAGGCAGCGCTGAAGGTGCATCTGGCCGAGCTGCGAGACGTACTCGAATTCTGCGACGAGCAACTGCGCAGCGAGCTCAAGACCCGCCATCAACTGGACATCGAGCCCCGCGCGCATTCGCTGGTGCGCATGATCCGCCACGCCGGGCTGGGCTACGACCACAAGCTTCCCCAGGAGCACAACCTGTTGGTGGCGGCCATGCAGAATTTCGAACACGACGCGCCATTTGCCAGCGGTTCGATGCTGTTGCCTGGCGACGCACTGATCTACCGTACCGAGGACGGTGTCACCACGTTCTTCCAGCGTCGCGACAAGCCCGAACTGGCCCTCACGGCTCACGAGTTCGCAGCGACCTGCCGTCGCCTGGATCTGGGCCAGCGCTACCAGCAGCATCTGGACAGCGTGTTCAAGCCTGCGGGCAAGGTTGCCGAAAGATCCGAGTCGTTCATGGCGAATGATCGCGCCACCCTGGCCGTGCTGGCGCACATTGCGCGCCTGCGCGACGACATCGGCCAGAGCGCTTACCAGATGCTGCTGCAACTGGCTGCCCAGCCCTTCGGCCAGACACCGCTGACCTGGGGTACACAGGCGGTACGTTGCTGCGCCTTGCGCATGCTCGAAAGCGGCGATTTCAGCGGTGGCTCAGTCTTCGGTGCCCTGCTGATCGAACGTAGCGATGGCAGTGCCGGCTGCATCGTGCTGCTGCCGGGTGACCCCGATCATCCGCTCAAGCAATACCCATCGTTTGCCGAGTTCGCCAAGCAACTGGCGGCGAAGCTCAAGGCCCCGGCCTACCGGAAGTACTGGCGTGGCAAGGTGGCCGAGCGCGTCACGGCAAGCTTCTTCGAACGCTTGCAAGGCCGGCTTGAAAGCACGACCAAAGACTGGGTCCAGCACCTCAACCTGACCCGGCACACGGTCACTGGCGATCCGTTCGTTCACCTGCACAACGACCGCCTGATCAAGCTTTATGAAGACGCCCGTACCCTGGTCGTGCCTACCGCCGACCAGGATGCCATCGCCCTTGAGCGCCGCCACCAGCGCTACCTGGCCGCGGGCCAGGACCTGCTCAACTTTGCCGGCCTGGTGGTGCCGGTAGTGGGCGCGGCGATGCTCGCCTGCGCGGCTGTGCAACTGCTGCGTGAGGTGTTCGTGGGTGTTGATGACTGGCGGCACGGAGACGATCAGGGGGCGTTCACCCACGCCATGAGTGTGGCCGCAAACGTGGCGACCATGGCCCTGTTCGCCGGTGCCGTGAAAACCGGCAAGACCTGGCTGGCGCCCCGCACCGCAACGGTGCCAGTGGGCAGCCAACTGGCCGAGCTCAAGGCGGTGACCCTGAGCGACGGCAGTCACCGCCTGTGGCGCCCGGACCTTTCCGCCTATGCCAGCCCGACGCCATTGCCGGCCGATCTGCTGCCGGAAAGCGATGGGCTCTACAGCGATGGCGCACGCGACTGCGTGGTGATCGAGGAGCGTCTGCACGAGGTGCGATTCGACGAGGATCGTCAGCGGTGGCGCATCACCCACCCCAACGACAGCACAGCCTATGAACCCCTGATCGAACCCGCCGGCAGCGGCTGGCAGTTGGCTGCCGAGCAGCAACCCGCAGCGCCTTCGGCCACGTTGCGCGAACGCATCGCCCATGAGGTTGCCCAGTTCAGCGCCGAGCAACAACGCCAGGCGCTGGCCTGCGCCGACATCGCGCCAGCGAGCCTGGACACCGCGTTTGCCAGCGAGCAGAAACCCTCGGCGTTACTGCTGGACACCTTGCGCCGTTTCGAGCTGCACCGCCAGGTCGCGCTGGACACCGAGCTGGAGGCTGTCCAGGCCCGGTCCGCATTTGCCGAGCGCTATGAAGCGGCGCAGTTCGGTCATGACGCCCAGACCCGACTGCTTCGCCGCGACTTTCCATCGCTGAGTGTGGCGGCGGCCGAGGAGGCCTTGCAGGGCATCGCGCCCGCCCAGCGCCAAGCCCTGCTGACAACGGGCAGGGTGCCGTTGGCCCTGGCCGAGCGGGCGCGCCTGTACCAGCAAGCGCAGCGGCTCAACCGAGCGTTGGAAGGGTTGTGCTGGGTGTCGGCGCAAAGCACCGATAGCCAGACCTTGTATCAGGGACTCAAGGCACATCTGGGCAGTGAGGCCACGGCGGCGAGCATTCGCGAGCACGCCCTCAGCCACCGTCGACAGTGTGCCGAGCTATTGGGGCAGCATGCACCGCAGCGCGGTTTCAACGCCCCCATGCGCGATGCCCACGGGCGCATCGGCTATGCCTTGAGCGGGCGCGGCCGGGCCGAAGTGGCGATCAGCCGTCGAGTGCTGGTGGCGCGCATCCAGAACCTCTATCCCGGTACCAGCCGCCAGGCTGCCATGGATCTGCTGGGCCTGTACCAGCAGGCCGGGCTGAGCCGCCGGGACGTCAGCCTGGGCCTGGACAACCTGACCCACGAGCGTGCGCAGATGTTCGCCCAGCTCGAAGCCTGGCAGCGGGCCCCGGCCTCCAGCGCCTTGACGGCGCGTTTCGGCGCCCAGGATGTGGCGTTCTACCGTGCCGATGTGACTTCCCGGCTGAACATTGCCTGGCGCCGCCAGCTGCCCGAAGAAACCGTCGGCCAGCAGACCCGCTATCACCTGAACCTGACCCACATGCCGCTGCTGGATTTCCCGGCGGTCACGGCCAACCTGTCGTACGTTACCCATCTGAACCTGACCGCCAGCGTGCTCGACGCCCAAAGCCTGACCCGGGTGCTGGCCCTGTTTCCCCACCTGCGCAGCCTGACGCTGCGCAGTTGCCGGCTCGGTGGCGTGCCCCCTGCGGTCGATGCCTTGACCGAGCTGCGCGAGCTGGACCTGAGCAACACCGACCTGCACGTCGACCAGGCGCTGCTCGACCGTCTCGGACGCCTGCCGCAGTTGGTGGTGTTGAGCCTCAACGGCAACCGCTTGGGCAGCATCGTTTCAACCACCGGTTTCACCCGCCTGCAGCAGCTCAACCTGGCGGGTATCGACATGTCCGGTTGGCCCCATTGGGCCAGTCGACTCCCGGCCCTGAGCACCTTGAATCTGTATCGCACCCGATTGCGCGAGATTCCCGCCGACGTGTATGACGAATTGGCGGCAGGACGCGAAGTCGATGTGTTCATGGAGCGCAATGCCTTGAGCGCTGAAACCGCCCGTCTGTTGCAGCGGCCGCGGGGGCTGGGCCGGCGTTTCCAGTTCTTTACCCATCGCTTCAGCGAGGCGCCGGTCACCCGCCCCACCCACGCCAGGGTCGATCCCTGGCTGGTGGGTGCCGGCGAGCGCGAACGCGCCAGCCGCATTGCGCTGTGGCGAGCCCTGGAGGACGAACAGGGCTCCGAGCCGTTGCTGCAATTGATCGAATACCTGCGGCGTACGCCGGATTATCTGCGCGACCCCATCGACGTCAGTCGCCGCGTCTGGGAGGTGCTCAGTGCGGCATCTGGCAACCGTGAACTGCGTCAGCGTTTCTACACCATGGCGGCCAACCTCAACACCTGTGTCGACGGCCAGCGCCTGATGTTCAGCGATATGGAAGTGCAGGTGCTGCAGCACGAGGCATTGCAGGGCGTGGCGGCCTCGCAGCGCGGGCAGCGGTTGTATCGCCTGGCGCGAGGCTTGTTCCGCCTCGAGCGGCTGGAAGGCATCGCTCGCCGCCTGATCGCTTCGCGGCGCAGCCACGGCGTGGCTGTGGACGAAGCGGAAGTGCGCATGGCCTTGCGCACCTATCTGGCCAACCGCCTGGCACTGCCCGGCCAGCCGCACACCATGGCCTATGCCGCCACGGCGGGCATCGGCGTCGACAGCTTCGACGCTGCACAACTGGAGGTCGAACGGGCCGAAGCCGACAGCGCGTTCACCGACTTCATGGGTGACCAGGCGTTCTGGGCCGATTACCTGCACGAGCAATACGCCGAGCGCTTCGAAGCCCGCCTGCAGCCCTTCGCCGACGAGATGACCGCCCTGGACGAAGACCAGGAACCTGGCAGCAGCGCTGACTATCTGCGCCGCGCCAACGCTATCGCGGCACGCCGACGAGCCGCGGAAATCGCCTTGCTGGGCGAACTAACCCGCCTGGAGCAGGTCGGCTTCGATAGTGCTGTCGACTCGGGCCAAGGCCCCAGCGGCTGAAATCCCTACGCTTTTCATTGCAGAGGAACACCTGCCCTATGTTCGAATCCGCAGAAATTGGCCATGCCATCGACAAGGACGATTACGAGGCGCAGTTGCCGGCATTGCGTGAGGCGCTGCTCGAGGCGCAGTACGAACTCAAGCAGCAGGCGCGGTTTCCGGTGATCGTGCTGATCAACGGTATCGAAGGGGCAGGCAAGGGCGAGACGGTCAAGCTGCTCAATGAATGGATGGACCCGCGCCTGATCGAGGTGCGCACGTTCGACGAAAAGACCGACGAAGAGCTGGCTCGCCCACCGGCCTGGCGCTACTGGCGACAGTTGCCGGCCAAAGGGCGGATGGGCGTGTTCTTCGGTAACTGGTACAGCCAGATGATCCAGGATCGGGTACACGGCGATATCAAGGATGCGCGCCTGGACCAGGCCATCAACAACGCCGAGCGGCTGGAACAGATGCTCTGCGACGAAGGCGCACTGATCTTCAAGTTCTGGTTTCACCTGTCCAAGAAGCAGATGAAAGCACGGCTCAAGTCGCTGCGTGACGACCCGCTGCACAGCTGGCGCATCAGCCCGCTGGACTGGCAGCAATCGAAAACCTACGACCGCTTCGTGCGTTTCGGTGAGCGGGTGATTCGCCGCACCAGTCGGGACTTCGCGCCCTGGCATGTGATCGAAGGGGTGGATGCGCATTACCGCAGTCTGGCGGTCGGGCGCATCCTGCTCGAAGGCTTGCAGGCCGCCCTCAAGTCGCCCACCGAGCCGTTGCACCAGTCGATGCCGCCATTGGGCGAGAGCATCGACAAACGTACCTTGCTGGGCAGCCTGGATCTGGACCGACGCCTGAGCAAGGATGACTACAACGACCAGCTGATTACCGAGCAGGCCCGCCTGGCGCGCCTGATGCGCGACAAGCGCATGCGTCGCCATTCGCTGGTGGCGGTGTTCGAAGGCAACGATGCCGCGGGCAAGGGCGGTGCCATCAAGCGGGTAGCCGCGGCCCTGGACCCACGCCAATACCACATCGTGCCGATTGCCGCGCCGACTCAGGATGAGCTGGCCCAGCCGTATTTGTGGCGCTTCTGGCGACAGTTGCCAGCGCGAGGCAAGTTCACCGTGTTCGATCGCTCCTGGTATGGCCGGGTGCTGGTTGAACGCGTCGAGGGCTTCTGCTCCCCGGGCGACTGGATGCGCGCCTACAGCGAGATCAACGATTTCGAGGAGCAATTGGTGGAAGACGGCGTGGTGCTGGTGAAGTTCTGGCTGGCGATCGACGAGCAGACGCAGTTGGAGCGTTTCCAGGAGCGCGAGCAGATCCCTTTCAAACGCTTCAAGATCACCGAAGACGATTGGCGCAACCGCGAGAAGTGGGGCGCCTACCGCGACGCGGTGGGGGATATGGTCGACCGCACCAGTACCGAGATCGCCCCCTGGACCCTGGTCGAGGCCAACGACAAACGCTGGGCCCGCATAAAAGTCCTGCGCACCCTCAACGACGCCCTGGAATCCGCCTTCAAAAAGTAGCAGCGGCGTAAGCCGCGTCAAACAATCCCCCAAATTCCCGCCCTCATACCTCAACAGATATGACGCGGCTCATTTGACGCGGCTTACGCCGCTGCTACAGTGCGGGCCTGTTTTGAGCTTGAGGAAGCTGTTGTGACCCTGACTTTCGATATTGCCGTGATCGGCGCCACCGGCACCGTTGGCGAAACCCTTGTGCAAGTGCTCGAGGAGCGGGACTTTCCCGTGGGTGCGCTGCATCTGCTGGCCAGCAGCGAGTCCGCCGGTGCTTCCGTAGCCTTTCGCGGCAAGAACGTTCGGGTGCGCGAAGTCGACGCGTTCGACTTCAGCAAGGTCAAGCTGGCGTTCTTCGCCGCTGGCCCCGCGGTGACCCGCAGTTTTGCCGCCCGTGCCAGCGCCGCCGGTTGCCTGGTCATCGACCTGTCCGCCGGCTTGCCGGTCGCCGAAGCGCCGAACGTCGTCCCGGAAGCCAATGCCCAGGTACTGGCCGGCCTCAAGCATCCTGCCCAGGTGGCCAGCCCCAGCGCCGCCGCTACCGCGCTGGCAGTGCTGCTGGCGCCCTTGCGCAACCTGCTGGACCTGCAACAGGTGAACGTCACCGCTTGCCTGGCCGTCTCGGCGCTGGGCCGTGAGGCGGTCAGCGAACTGGCCCGACAAACCGCGGAACTGCTCAACGTGCGGCCACTGGAGCCGCGCTTCTTCGACCGTCAGGTGGCGTTCAATCTGCTCGCCCAGGTGGGCAAGCCAGACGAACAAGGACACGTCCCTCTGGAACGCCGGCTGGTCAGCGAGTTGCGTGAACTGCTGGATATGCCTTTACTAAAGATTTCCGTCACTTGCGTCCAGGCGCCGGTGTTCTTCGGCGACAGCTACAGTATCTCTCTGCACAGCGCGCGACCGGTCGATCTGGCAGGCGTGGCCAAGGCGCTCGAAGACGCTGCCGGTGTCGAAGTGGTGGAGGACGATTATCCCACCGCCGTGGGCGATGCCGTCGGCCAGGATGTGGTGTACGTTGGGCGGCTACGGGCCGGCATCGACGACCCGCAGGCACTGCAACTCTGGGCGACGGTGGACAATGTGCGCAAGGGTGCGGCGCTGAATGCCGTGCAGGTGGCCGAGTTGTTGATAAAAGACCTTGGCTAAAAGATACTTGGCATCAATTTGTAAAACGTTTTCCAGCTTTGCCCAGCTGTCGCGACGCGGTGGCGCAAGCTTCTTCTCGCTTGCCGAGGAATGTTCAGACAAGGATCAGGCCATGCTTCAAGTCCGCAAACTGGTGTTAGCAATAGCCGCCGCCTCGGCGCTGTCCTCCGGTATGGCCAACGCCCTGGAGCTGGGGGAACTGACCCTGAAGTCCGCGGTGAACCAGCCCTTGCTGGCCGAGATCGAGCTGCTGGACGTGCGCGGGCTGACCGCCGCCGAAATTTCCCCCAGCCTGGCGCCTGCTACCGACTTCAGCCAGGCCGGGGTCGAGCGCCAGGCGTTTCTCGACAGTCTGACTTTCACCCCCGACATCAACCCGCGCGGACGCAGCGTCATCCGTGTGACCTCCAGCCAGCCGCTGTCGGCACCTTTGGTGCGTCTGCTGGTGCAGGTGAACTTCCCCAGCGGCCGGCTGCTGCGTGACTACAGCATGCTGCTCGATCCCTCGCGTTTCTCGCCGCAAGCTGCCCAAGCCGCGCAGAACGCGCCGACCCCGGCGGTCAGCGCACCGACCAGCAGCGCCAGCGGCGCGACCTACACCACCGGGACGCGCGACACCTTGTGGGAAATTGCCGCGCGCAATCGCCAGGGTGGTTCGGTGCAACAGGCCATGCTGGCGATTCAGGCGCTGAATCCGGACGCCTTTCTGGACGGCAACATCAATCGGCTGAAGACCGGCCAGGTCCTGCGCCTGCCGGACCCGCAACAAACCACTGCCACGGCCCAGGGGCCGGCGATCGCCGAAGTGGCCCGGCAGAACGCCGCCTGGCGCGAGGGTCGGCGATTGGGTCCGCGGGCGCAGCAGGTGGACGCCACTCGGCGCGGCGGCAACGGTAGCGCGCCGGCTGCCCAGGCGCCGCGCGACAGCTTGAGCCTGGTGGCCGGTACCAATAACGCCCAGGGCCCCGCTGGCGATGCCAAGGCCTTGAGCGAGAAGCTGGCAGTCACCGAGGAGGCGCTGGATTCCACCCGCCGCGCCAACGATGAACTGAACAGCCGCAACGCGGACCTGCAAAGCCAGCTCGACAAGCTGCAAAAGCTGATCCAGCTGAAGAATGACCAACTGGCCAGAATGCAGGCCGCCGGCGCCGACGTGCCCGTGCCCGCCGACACCACGGGTGCCGTGGCCGATAGCGGCGAAGCCGCGCAAGGCGCGACGCCGCCGATTTCCGCCGAACTGGCCCCCGCGCCGGTTGTTCCCGGCGCTGTGGAGCAGGTCAACCCCGACGCCGCCGCCAGCACCCCTCCTGCGCCTCAGGGTGAGCCGATAGGCCTGGACCCGGCCGCCACCAACGACGAGCAAACCGAGCCACAGCACACCAGTCCGTTGCTGTTGGGTCTGGTAGGCGGCGGTGCGCTGCTGGTATTGCTGGTCCTGCTGCTGTTGCTGGCGCGTCGTCGCAAGGCGCAGCAGGAAGCGGAGAAACACACTCGCATGGCCCGCGCACTGGCCGAGGAGTCCGAGCACAACGCGGACCTGGACCTGCCCGACAGCAGCTTCGAAGGGTTGGAGCGCCCGGCGGCCAGCGTGCACCTGACGCCGGCGATGGTTGCCGCCTCGGTGGCAGGCGCCCGGGCCAACGCGGCGCCATTGAATTTCGCACCGCCGCCGCCCCAGACCGTGGTGCCGACGCCGTCGCTCACGCCGAGCATGGACACCGATGAAGCGCTGTTCGCCGAAGTCGAGCAGAGCATTGCCCGTGGCCGTCTGAATCACGCTGCTCAGTTGCTGGAAGCTGCCACCGAGCGCGAGCCCAAACGCAGCGACTTGCGCCTCAAGTTGATGGAAGTCTACGGCTTGCAGGGCGACCGCGATGGTTTCATCGGCCAGGAGCGGCAGTTGGTGGCGACCGGGCAGAATCATGCCGATGTCGAGCAATTGAAGAATCGTTTTCCGGCCATGCTCGGCGTTGCGGCAGTGGCCGCCAGTGCAGCCGCCGTGGCAGCGCAGATGGATGCCCAGTACGTCAAGGAGCTGTTGCAGGATGAGCCGGGCTCGGCGGATTCGCTGGATGGGACGTTCGACAGCGATTTCGATCTGAACCTGGACGATACCCTGGAGCCCGAAACCGCTCGGGACCTGGATTTCGACAGCCTGCTGGCCGAACAGCAGGCCGCGGCGGCCGGCAACGTCGATGATCTGGACGATTTCAACCTCGACATTCCCGATGACAAGGCGCCGGACCCCCAGCTCTCCAATCTGGACGACCTGGACATCGACGCCGATCTGGCCGCGTTCGACGAGTCGCTGGACCTGGCCAAGCCGGACCTGGAACCGGGTACGGATGCCGACCTGGGCCTGGCCGATGATTTCGACCTGTCGCTGGCCGACGAGCCAGACGCGCCGGCCGGTCGCGAGTCGGACCTGAACGAAGTGAATGCCGAGCTCGACAAGCTGTCCGACAGCTTTGCCCGAACCCCGATTGCCGAGCCGTTCGCCACGCCGCCCAGACCCGAAGACCTGCCGCCGATCGACGACGAAGACGACTTCGACTTCCTCGACGGCGGCGACGAGGCCGGCACCAAGCTGGATCTGGCCCGTGCCTACATCGAAATGGGCGACAACGAAGGCGCCCGCGACATTCTCGACGAGGTGCTCAAGGAAGGCAGCGCCGGTCAGCAGGGTGAAGCGAAGGAGATGTTGGGCAGGATCAGTTGATCCCGGACAGTCTGGGCGGGCCCCATCGCGGGTAGAACCCGCTCCCACAGGAGATCTTCACCTGCCAGGAGATCTCCGATGCACCAAAGCCCCCTGTGTGAGGGGACCTGCAATGCACCAAAGCCCCTGTGTGTGAAGGGGTCTGCAATGCACCGAAGCCCCTGTATGGAAAGGGATCTCCAATTTACCGAAGCGCCCCCCTGTGGGAGGGAATCTGCAATTCACCCTCGTCCCCTGTGGGAGCGGGTTCTACCCGCGATGGCGTCCGTCCAGCCACCACACCTCTGCGATCCCGTATAATCCCCGCCATCGCTTACCCAACAGGCTGTAACCCCCGTGCAAATCATCGACAACTCGGCCGCCGAATCGGCGGCCGATGGCTTTTACCGCATCGCCCTGGGCGTGGAATACAAAGGCTCGCGCTATCGCGGCTGGCAGCGCCAGGCCTCCGGCGTGCGCACTGTTCAGGAAACCCTGGAAGACGCCCTGGGCAAAGTCGCCAACGCCCCCGTGTCGCTGATGTGCGCCGGGCGCACCGACGCCGGCGTGCATGCCTGCGGCCAGGTGGTGCATTTCGACACGCAGGCCGAGCGCAGCATGAAAGCCTGGGTCATGGGCGCCAACATCAATCTGCCCCACGATGTCAGCGTCACCTGGGCCAAGGTCATGCCGCCCCATTTCCATGCCCGGTTCAAGGCCATCGCCCGGCGCTACCGCTACGTCATCTACAACGACCAGATCCGCCCTGCACACCTGGGCGAGGAGATCACCTGGAACCACCGTCCGCTGGACGTCACACGCATGGCCGCCGCAGCTCAGGCGCTGGTGGGGACTCACGATTTCAGTGCGTTTCGCGCGGGTCAGTGCCAGGCCAAGTCGCCGATCAAGCAGCTGCATCACCTGCGCGTCACCCAGCACGGCAAGATGATCGTCATCGACATCCGCGCCAATGCCTTCCTGCACCATATGGTTCGAAACATTGCCGGGGTCCTGATGACCATCGGTACCGGTGAACGGCCTATCGAATGGGCCGGCGAAGTGCTTGAGAGCCGCGTGCGCCGGACCGGCGGGGTGACGGCGCACCCCTTTGGCCTGTACCTGGTCCAGGTGGAATACCGCGACGAGTTTCCGTTGCCCGAGCGCTACATCGGCCCGCACTTCCTGACCGGATTCGACACATTGGCTGACGTCACCGATAGCATTTGCTAAGATCCCGAGCTTCATAGCCAAGTCGAGGTATTCGCCGACATGTCAGCCGTTCGCAGCAAAATCTGCGGTATTACCCGCATAGAGGATGCTCTGGCCGCTGCTCAAGCGGGTGCCGATGCCATTGGCCTGGTGTTCTACGCCAAAAGCCCGCGCGCGGTAAGCGTGCAGCAGGCGCGGGACATCATTGCGGCGTTGCCGCCGTTCATCACCACGGTTGGGCTGTTCGTCAACGCCAGCCGCTGTGAGCTCACGGAAATCCTCGAGGCGGTGCCGCTGGATCTGCTGCAGTTCCACGGTGATGAAACCCCGGCCGATTGCGAGGGCTACCACCGTCCCTACATCAAGGCTCTGCGGGTGCGTCCGGGTGATGATCTGGTGGCGGCCTGCCGCGCCTACGCCAATGCCAGCGGTATTTTGCTGGACACCTATGTCGCCGGGGTACCGGGCGGCACCGGCGAAGCGTTCGACTGGGCGCTGGTGCCGGAGCATCTGAGCAAGCCCATCGTACTGGCTGGCGGGTTGTCGGCCGGCAACGTTGCCGAGGCCATTGCGCGGGTCAAACCCTGGGCGGTGGACGTCAGCGGCGGGGTGGAGGCCAGCAAGGGCATCAAGGATCACGGCAAGATCACGGCATTCATCGATGCCGTCAGCGGGGCGGGTATGTGACGGCTGGCTGAGAGCCGCCGTCCATACCTTTCGCGGCATTTTGCAGGTGGCTCGACCCAGCCTCTGGAATGATCCGCCACGAATTTGTTTCACATTTGAATAAGCTCAAGGGCATGCGCGGGACCTGGCAACGCTAGCGCGTTCGGTCCCCGGTACTGGAGAAAGAAAGCATGAGCAACTGGTTGGTAGACAAGCTGATCCCTTCGATCATGCGTTCGGAAGTCAAGAAAAGCTCGGTCCCTGAAGGCCTGTGGCACAAATGCCCATCCTGCGAGGCGGTGCTGTACCGTCCCGAGCTGGAAAAAACCCTGGATGTCTGCCCCAAGTGCAACCATCACATGCGCATCGGCGCCCGTGCGCGACTGGACATCTTCCTCGATGAAGACGGCCGTGCCGAGCTGGGTGCGGACCTGGAGCCGGTCGATCGACTGAAATTCCGCGACAGCAAGAAGTACAAGGACCGCCTCACCGGCGCGCAGAAGCAGACCGGCGAAAAAGACGCGCTGATCTCCATGAGCGGCACCCTGCTGGGCATGCCCGTGGTGGCCAGCGCCTTCGAATTCTCCTTCATGGGCGGCTCCATGGGTGCCATCGTCGGCGAGCGCTTCGTGCGCGCGGCCAACTATGCCCTGGAAAATCGCTGCCCGATGGTCTGCTTTGCGGCCTCCGGTGGTGCGCGCATGCAGGAGGCGCTGATCTCGCTGATGCAGATGGCCAAGACCTCGGCTGTGCTCGCCCGTCTGCGCGAAGAAGGCATTCCGTTCATTTCCGTGCTGACCGATCCGGTCTACGGCGGCGTATCAGCCAGCCTGGCGATGCTGGGCGACGTGATCGTGGCCGAGCCCAAGGCGCTGATCGGCTTTGCCGGCCCGCGGGTGATCGAGCAGACCGTGCGCGAAAAACTGCCTGAAGGCTTCCAGCGCAGCGAATTCCTGATCGAACACGGCGCCATCGACATGATCGTTTCCCGTCAGGAGCTGCGTCCACGTCTGGGTAGCCTGCTGGCCCAAATGATGGGCTTGCCGACGCCGACCTACGTGGCCAAGCCGATTGAACCGATCGTGGTACCGCCGGTACCTGCCAACGTATGATCGAACGCAGCCTTGGGCAATGGCTCGCCTACCTTGAACAGTTGCATCCGTCGGCGATCGACATGGGCCTGGACCGTTCCCGGGAGGTGGCAGCCCGGCTGGGGCTGGGCAAGCCCGCCGAGCGTGTGGTAACGGTCACGGGCACCAATGGCAAGGGTTCGACCTGCGCCTTCATCGCTGCCCTGATGCAGGACCGCGAGATGAAGGTGGGCGTGTATGCCTCCCCCCATCTGCTGCGCTACAACGAGCGGGTGCTGATCAACGGCGCGCCGGTCAGTGACGCGCAGTTGTGCGAAGCATTCAGTGCGGTCGAAGCCGCGCGCGGCGATACCACCCTGACCTATTTCGAAATGGGTACCCTGGCTGCTTTATGGCTGTTCCAGCAGGCCGGCCTCGATGCCGTGGTGCTGGAAGTGGGCCTGGGCGGTCGTCTGGACGCCGTCAATCTGGTGGACGCGGATGTCGCGGTGGTCACCAGCATCGGCCTGGACCACGCCGAATACCTAGGCGATACCCGGGAGTCGGTAGCATTCGAGAAGGCCGGTATCCTGCGCGCCGCGGCGCCTGCACTGTGCGGCGACCTCGATCCTCCACAGCCGCTGCTGGACAAGGTTGCCGAGCTGGGCTGCCCGTTCTATCAGCGGGGTCGCGACTATGATTTCAGCGTCGACGACCAGCACTGGTCCTGGCGTGGCGTCGATGCCGAAGGCTATGCGGTGGAATTGCTGTCGCTGCCCCTGCCGGCGCTGCCGATCGAAAACGCCGCACTGGCCCTGCAAGCCTATGTCGCCCTGGGTCTGCCTCGGGATGCCGCGCGCATCGGCTGGGCCCTGGAGCACACCCGGGTAGCGGGGCGCCTGGACCGCCATCGAGTGATCTGGAACAGCAAACCGGTGAATCTGTTGCTGGACGTGGGTCATAACCCGCACGCGGCGCGCTATCTGGCCGGCCATCTGGCTCGCCATGCTCCCGCCGGCGAACGTCTGGCGGTGTTCGGTCTGTTGCAGGACAAGGACCTTGCAGGGGTGGTCGAACCGCTGATCGACGTCGTTCACCATTGGGCAGTGGCGCCGCTGAAAACGGGCCGTACACGGCCTGTTGCAGAGTTGCAGGCCAGCGTGCAGAACCTTGGCGGCGCAGTGGCGTCTCATGCCAGTGTCGCCGATGCGCTCGAAGCTCAATGCGAGCGGGCAGGCGAGGGCGACGAGATTCTGGTGTTCGGCTCATTCTATTGCGTGGCCGAAGCGCTGAAGTGGTTGTACGGCAACGTTCAGGAGGACAACACGGATGGCATTGCCCGGTAAAGTGTTCAAGCAACGCATGATCGGCGCCCTGGTGCTGATTGCCCTGGCCGTGGTGTTTCTGCCGATGTTGTTCACCCGCCAGGACGAGATGCGTCAGGTGCAGGTCGACCCGCCGGCCGCGCCGCAAGCGCCTGCTGCACCCGAAGTGAAAGTGGAGCCGGTACCGGTGCCCGAGCCTCAGGTGTTGCCGCAGGAGCCGGTGCCGACGGATGCTGAAATCGCCCAGCAAAGCCAGGCGCCCAGCCAGCCGATTCAACCGATCCAGCCCGCACCGGCGACCAAGAAGCCGGTCGAGACCGTGCAGCCCTCGGCGCCGGTAGCTGCCGCCAAGGTGCCACCGGTGGCCAAGCCGGACACAGCCAGCAAGATCGACCCCAACGGTCTGCCGGTGAGCTGGTCGGTGCAACTGGCCAGCCTGTCCAACCGCGCCGGCGCCGACAATCTCCAGAAAAGCCTGCGTGCCCAGGGCTATAACGCCTATGTCCGTTCGGCCGATAGCAAGAATCGGGTGTTCGTCGGGCCTCTGGTCGAGCGTGCCGAGGCCGAGCGACTGCGCGATGTGATCAATCGCCAGCAGAATCTGAAAGGGTTCGTGGTGCGGTTCGAGCCTGAGCGGGGGTGATTGGCGGGGGGATCTGTGGTGGATGGTCCCCTCACCCCAGCCCTCTCCCTGAGGGAGAGGGAGCCGATCTTCGTCAGCCGCAACACCGCGATCCGCTTCTAGCCCCCTCTCCCTGAGGGAGAGGGGGTCGATCTTCGTCACCCGCAACACCGCGATCCGCTTCTAGCTCCCTCTCCCCCAGGGAGAGGGCTGGGGTGAGGGGACCATCCACCGCAGATCCCCGATCCATTCCCAACCCCAACCCCAAACCCCCCCCCCCACCCCCCCCCCCGCCCCCACACCCACTCAACCCCCCCCCCCCCCTCCCCCACAACACGCCCCCCTATCCGTCCCCCAGCCCGCCCTCGGGCATTACCCTGGCTGCCTGTGCGACCACTGCGGCCATCGCCCACCCTCCACCCACACACTCGGCCCGCCGCCTCGACAACGACACCCCGCCGCTC
>NZ_DFUE01000082.1:21088-25230 GCF_002379585.1 Pseudomonas sp. UBA4194 | reverse complement strand
GGTGTGTCAGGGGTGACGCGGTGGGGCGGGACGCGGCTTACGCCGCTGCTACAGGGTTGCGGTGTGGGTGTGTGAAGAACGACCCAGCGGCGCTCGGGTGTGTCAGGGGTGACGCGGTGGTGCCGGACGCGGCTTACGCCGCTGCTACAGGATTGCGGTGTGGGTCGGCGCCGCACGACAGCCTGTAGCACCGGCGTAAGCCGGTCCGGGGCGCTGGGGTGTGTCAGGGGTGACGCGGTGGGGCGGGACGCGGCTTACGCCGCTGCTACAAGATGCGCTGACGGGCTTGAAAAGCATCAGGCCTTGACCATAAACGATAACGGTCGTTGATGGTTTCGCGTTCCACTTGATACGCCATCAGCCTGTGCAACGCGTAAACACTGCTTATGCCCAGACGCGAGATCGTTAGATTCGCTGCTGGCATATTGATATGCGCTATTAAACCTGTTCCTCATCCGTCGCACTCCCTAGCATGCGCTCCCGACGATTTCCGCCACCGGCGGGATCAACAGGTTCTGCTTATTTGTACAGCGTCAGCGCTCGCTCAGGGGGCGCAGTCTAGGGAGTTTTGGATGTACAGAAATACCGCCGCCGTGGTCATGCTCGGTCTTTGTGCCCAGCAGGCTCAAGCCGCCGGCTTCATCGAAGACAGCAAGGCCACCGTCACCGCCAGAAACTTCTATTTCAACGGTGATAACCGCGATGGCGAGGCCAACCCGTCGAAGCAGGAAGAATGGGGGCAAGGTTTCATTCTTAAATATCAGTCAGGCTTCACCCAAGGGCAGGTTGGCCTGGGCGTCGATGCTCTGGGTCTGTTGGGGCTCAAGCTGGATTCAGGCAAAGGTACCGCGTACAACGCCGGCAGCGCTGGCGGCGGTCAGCTGTTTCCCAGCGGTAGCGACAATCGCGCCGTGGACGAATTTTCCAGCCTGGGGCTGACAGCCAAAGCCCGTATCTCCAGGACGGAGGCACGTCTGGGTACCTTGCAGCCCAAGCTCCCGGTAGTGGTTTATAACGACGGCCGCCTGCTGCCACAAACCTTCGAAGGGGGCGAGCTCACCAGCAAGGAGTTCAAGAACCTGACACTGATTGGCGGCAAGCTGGAACATGCCAAGGCACGCAACTCCACCAGCGCTGACTCGCTTTCGGTGGCCGGTGCCAACAGCCGGACCGGGCAACGCAGCAATGCCTTCTACTACGCCGGTGCCGATTACAAGGTGACGCCCGACCTGCTGGCCCAGTATTACTTCGGTAACCTGGACGACTTCTATAAACAGCACTTCGTGGGCCTCACTCATCAGTTGCAACTGCCGATGGGCAAGCTCAAGACCGACCTGCGCTATTTCTACAGCGATGCTGATGGCGCCAACGGCAGCCAGCAAGGGCGCCTGCAAGGTTACAAACTGTCTGGCAAGGCCGGCACCAGTGGTGAAGTCGATAACCAGACCTGGAGCGCGCTGTTCACCTACACGCTCCAGGGTCACTCCCTGGGCGCCGGCTATCAGCAAGTGCACGGTGACAGTGACTTTCCGTTTCTCAACCAAGGGGACGGCGCCACGGCCTACCTGATCACCAACAAGCAGATCGGCAAGTTCCAGCGTTCAGGCGAGCGCACCTGGGTCGCCCAATACGGCTACGACTTCGCCCATCTCGGCCTGCCGGGCCTGACCACCTATCTCTCCTACCTGTCGGGCAGCGGCATCGACGCAGCGGGGAGTGGCAGTGAATGGGAACGGGATTTCAGCCTGGGTTACCTCGTGCCGCAAGGACCGCTCAAAGGGCTGGGCATGACCTGGCGCAACGCATCGCTGCGCTCGGGCGTGACCAGCCAGCGCGATCAAGACCAGAACCGGTTGATCCTCAGTTACACCGTGGCGCTTTTCTAATTCCCTGGCTGCAACTTTCCTGAAGGCTTTGCCCATGTATCGAAATCTGTTGATGTCGTTGTCCGCGCTAGCACTCTCGTTCACGGTGGCGGCCAACGCTGCCCATGCCGATGAAACGCTGGAGAAAATTCAGGCGCGCCACAAGATCAGTGTGGGGGTCATGCTCAGCGGCTTGCCGTTTGGCACGCTGGACCCCAAGACCGGCGCCCCCACCGGCTATAACGTCGAACTCGCCAACGCGGTGGGCAAGGCTCTGGATGTCGATGTCGAACTGGTGCCGGTACTGGCGCCCAGCCGCGTTGCGTTTCTGCAGCAGGGCAAGGTCGACATTCTGATTGCCAACATGAATCTGACGCCAGAGCGCGCCAAGATGCTCGACTACGTCCCGACGCCCTATGAAGAGGTTGCAGCGGCGGCACTGATGCACAAGAACAGCGGAATTACTCGTTGGGAAGATCTGCGTGACAAGCCGGTCTGTGTTTCCCAGGGCAGCAATTTCATCAACTGGTTGCGTGGAACCTATGGTGCCCAGATCAAGGCGTTTCGCAGTCAGGCGGAGTCTTTGCTGTCGCTGCGCGGCAATGGTTGTGTGGCGGCCGTTCACGTGAGCCCGACCATGCTGTCGTTGCTCAACAAGCCGGAGTGGGCGGATTACGAGATACCGCTGCCACCGGATCGTGAGCCTTTGCACTCGGTGATCTGGTTGCGCAAGGACTCTCCCGACGCCCGTGCACGACTGGATGCCATCGTGCGCGACTGGCACCGCACGGGCTGGCTGATCGAAGTAGGCGAGCGCAACGACCTGACACCCTCGGCTGGCTTGCGTGCTCTGCACGACAAGTACCGTGACCACACCCAGTGACACCGGCGGTGTTGCACCGGTGCCGCACGACACCCTGTAGCACCGGCGTAAGCCGGGTCCGGGGCGCCGGGGTGTATCAGGCGTAACGCACCGGCCCCGCACGACACCCTGTAGCACCGGCGTAAGCCGGGTCCGGGGCACCGGAGGTGTATCAGGCGTAACGCGGTGGTGCCGGACGCGGCTTACGCCGCTGCTACAGGGTTGCGGTGTCGCACCGGCGTGAGGTGGTTTGGGCTGTCTCCATGGAATTGAATCAATGGTCTCCATTGCCATACCTGCTATCGAGGAAAAAATGTCTTCGGGTTTTCGAGTGCTACCGCGCAAGCGCAAGGTCACTGCCGAGCAGATCGAGCGTTACCGCGATCTGCCAGTGGCTAATATCAGCGATTCAATGGGCCGAATGACGGCTGCCGGGACGCGCCTGCGCCCACTGCACCGCGGCGGCGGGATGGTGGGTGCGGCGCTGACCGTGAAGTGCCGCCCCGGCGATAATCTGATGGTTCACTACGCCCTTGACATCGCGCAGCCGGGGGATGTGATCGTGGTGGATGCCGGCGGCGATCTGACCAATGCGTTGGTGGGCGAGCTCATGCTGGCATTCGCCGCCAAGAAGCAGCTGGCCGGGGTGGTGATCAATGGCGCGGTGCGGGATAGCCAAAGCATACGAGGCAACCCGTTACCCGTTTACGCCGCAGGCATCACCCATCGTGGGCCCTATAAAGATGGACCGGGGGAGATCAACGTCGCCATTGCCATCGACGGCATGGTGATCGAGCCAGGTGATTTGATGGTCGGCGACGAAGATGGTCTGCTCTGCGTGCCACTGGCCGATGTCGACCGCGTGCATGCCCTGGCCAGCGAACGCCACGCCGCCGAGGTGCTTAAACTGAAAGCAATCGCCGAAGGTCGCAATAACCGCGATTGGGTGGTCACCAAGCTAAAAGCATTAGGCTGCGATCTCCCGCCCGGACCACCGGCGTAAGCCGGGTCCGGGGCGTCGGGGTGTGTCAGGGGTAACGCGGTGGTGCCGGACGCGGCTTACGCCGCTGCTACAGGTTGCGGTGTCGCACCGGCTTGAGCCGGGTCGGGGGTACCGCGGGGTGTCAGGAACGACGATTGGCGCCGTACGACACCCTGTAGCACCGGCGTAAGCCGGGTCCGGGGCGCTGCGGTGTATCAGGGGTAACGCGGTGGTGCCGGACGCGGCTTACGCCGCTGCTACAGGTTGCGGTGTCGCGCCGGCGTAAGCCGGGTAGGGGGCGCCGCGGTGTATCAGGGGTAACGCGGTGGGGCCGGACGCGGCTTACGCCGCTGCTACAGGCTGCGGTGTCGCACCTGCGTAAGCCGGGTCGGGGGCACCGCGGTGTTTCAGGAACAACGCATTGGCGCTGTAC
>NZ_DFUE01000082.1:0-20981 GCF_002379585.1 Pseudomonas sp. UBA4194 | reverse complement strand
CGTAAGCCGGGTCCGGGGCGCTGCGGTGTATCAGGGGTAACGCGGTGGTGCCGGACGCGGCTTACGCCGCTGCTACAGGCTGCGGTGTTGCGCCGGCGTAAGCCGGGTCGGGGGCACCGGGGTGTGTCAGCAACAACGCATTGGCGCTGTACGACAACCTGTAGCACCGGCGTAAGCCGGGTCGGGGACGCCGCGGTGTGTCAGCAACAACGCATTGGCGCCGTACGACAACCTGTAGCACCGGCGTAAGCCGGGTCCGGGGCGCCGCGGTGTATCAGGGGTAACGTGGTGGGGCCGGGCGCGGCTTATGCCGCTGCTACGGGTTTTGGCTGCTGCGGATGAGGTCGTAGGCTCGCTGTACCAAGGGGTTCACGGCGTTGGGGCGTACCCATAGGTGGTAAGTCACATCCGGCAGGCGCGGCAGGCCGTCGCTTTCGCCGAGCACGCGCATGTCCGGGCCGACCATCTCCATGCTTCGCGCGGTCACTCCAAGCCCTGCACGTACCGCCGCCTTGATGCCGATCAGGTTGCTGGCCAGGTAAGCCTGACGCCAGGCGATGTCGTGGGCTTCCAACGCCTGCAGGGCGATCCGGCGGTAAATGCTGGGCTCATCCACCAGCACCAGCGGCAAGGGCTGAGAGGGATCGTGGTGATACTGCGCCGCGCAGATCCACCACACCGGCGAGGTCCGCAGGGCAAAGCCCTCCAGGGTAGGGTCGGTACGCGTGGAGATCACCATATCGACCTTGCCGCGATGCAGGTCGTCCATCAGAAACGGGCTGCGGCCCACGTCGATTTCCAGACGCAGGTTGGGCGCCGAGCGAGCGATGTGGCTGAGAATGGGTGGCAGGATGGTATCCGCGATGTCGTGGGGCGAGCCGATGCGCAGCATGCCGCTCAGGCTGTTGTCGCGCAGGCGGTCCAAGGCGTCATCGTTGAGCGCCAGCATCTGCCGGGCGTGGCGCAGTAGCTGGCGACCGGCGTCGGTCAGCGCTTTCTGCCGGCCTTGCTTGTGCAACAGGCTGACCCCCACCTGCTGCTCCAGGCGCTGCATGTGCTGAGTGACTGAAGATTGGGTGCGCCCCAGGTGCTGACCGGCAGCACCGAAACTGGCCTGGTCGGCCACCGCAACGAAGGTTCGGAGCAGTTCGAGGTCGAGGGTGGATTGGCTCATGGGCGAAGTCTGACCATTAGGTTTCAACGTTAATTCATTAGAAAGCATAATGTTTGGACGTGTAAAGCGGCGCGTTAGTTTTCTCTAGGTCCCGTATTTAAAGGGTCATGTGCGCCAGCGAGGCCCCTTGCATGCTTTAAGTTATAACAATATTAGATATTTGAATTTCCTTAGTGACGCCTCACTCCCTAGCATGCCCCTCCATCGCGCCGGCCGTTCCGGCAGGCAGGGGAGAAGTTCATGTCGCCACGTTTCAAGTTTTGCCGTCAGGCTGTCGGTGCTCTCGTTGCCGCTGCTGCAGTCACCTTCGCTGCGGTCGCTCAGGCCGATGCCACGCTGGACAAGATCCAGGACCGCCAGCGCCTGGTGGTAGGCGTCATGCTCTCCGGCGGCCCGTTCGGCGCCATCGACCCCACCACCCAAAAGCCCGTCGGCCTCAACGTCGACATGGCCAACGACCTGGCTCGCCAGTTGGGCGTCGAGGTCGAACTGGTGTCGGTGCTCCCGGCCAACCGCGTGCAGTTCCTGCAACAAGGCAGGGTCGATCTACTGATCGCCAACATGGAATGGACGCCTGAACGCGACAAGTTGCTGGGTCACGTGCCGACGCCGTTCTACACCGTCGGTGGCACTGCTGCGGTATTGGCAGACAGCCCCTACCACAGCTGGGCCGACCTCAAGGGCCAGGCGGTGTGCACCTCTCAGGGCAGCAGCTACACCCAGGCGCTGGTGCAGTTGGGCGTGGACCTGAAAGCCTTCAAAGGCTCGGCCGAATCCCTGTTGGCGCTGCGCGGCAGCAACTGCGTGGCCGCGGTGCATGACGCCACGCTGATCAATCCCTTGCTCGCCCGTGGCGGTGAGTGGCAGGGCTATCGCGCCTTGACCCCGGAACTGAATCCGGCGCCTTCAGTGATCTGGACGCGCAGCGGCGAAAGCGACACCCAAGCCCGCCTGGACCCCATCGTCAAAGGCTGGCATCGCAGCGGCTGGCTGATCGAGCACGAGCGCAGCAACCACATCACGCCAGCCTCGCCCACCTTGGTGAAGCTGCAAAAAGAGCTGAGCGCCGAAGGCGCCTGATCCCCGAATTCCAACAAGGACCTGATGATGAGAAACCGTTTCCCGCGCGCGACCGTGCTGGCGCTGCTGTGCAGTCTCAACCTGGGCCTGGCCCATGCTGACGCCACCCTGGACAAGATTCAGGATCGCCACAAGATCAGCGTCGGCGTGATGCTGACCGGCGCGCCGTTCGGCACCATCGACCCGCAGACTCGCCAACACCAGGGCTACAACGTCGAGTTGGCCAACGAACTGGGCAAGCGCCTGGGGGTGGACGTGGAAACCGTTTCGGTACTGGCACCCAACCGCGTGCAGTTCCTGCAGCAGGGTAAGGTCGACGTGCTGATCGCCAACATGCAGTACACCGACGAGCGTGCACAGATTCTGGATTATGTGCCGACGCCGTACGAGCAGGTCGGTGGTGCCGCGCTGATGCACAAAGGCGCAGGTATCAAGACCTGGGCCGACCTCAAGGGCAAGCCGGTGTGCGTGTCCCAGGGCAGCAATTTCATCGAGCCGTTGCAACAGCAGTATGGCGCTCAGATCAAGGCGTTCCGCAGCCAGTCCGAGTCGCTGCTTTCACTGCGCGGCAACGGTTGTGTGGCGTCGGTGCACGTCAGCCCGACCATGCACGGTCTGCTCGACAATGCCGAATGGGCCGAGTACGAAATTCCCTTGGACAGCGACCTGATTCCTTCCGACTCGGTGATCTGGATCCGCAAGGGCGAGCATGATACCCAGGCCCGCATCGACGCCATCGTGCGCGACTGGCACCGCTCTGGCTGGCTGCTGGAGTTGGGCGAGCGGACGGGCATGCACCCTTCGGCGGCCTTGCATGCACTGCACGAAAAATACAAGGACGCGCCAGCCCTGCAGGCGGCGAAATGACCGAGCCGACCTTGTTCGCCGCCTTGCAGGCGCTGCTCGGCGAGCGTCATGTACAGGCTGACGAAGTCGGCCTGCCCGTGCTCAGCGACAAGCATCGCCAGTACCATGGCCGGGTCCAGGCCATTGTCCATCCAGCGTCAGCCGAGGAGGTCGCGGGGGTGGTGCGCCTGTGCGCCCACCATGCAGCACCGGTGGTGGTGCAGGGTGGCAACACAGGCTTGATGGCCGGTGCCACGCCCGACGGCAGCGGCCGCTCGGTGCTGATGTTGCTCGATCGCATGAATCGCATCCGCGACGTCGATACCGACAACGACACGCTCACCGTGGAAGCCGGTTGCATCCTGGCCAACGTGCAAGCCGCCGCACGCGCCGCAGGCAGGCTGTTCCCGCTGAGCCTGGGCGCGGAGGGCAGCTGCACCCTGGGCGGTAACCTGGGCACCAATGCCGGTGGTACCGGCGTGTTGCGCTATGGCAATGCCCGCGAACTGACCCTGGGTCTGGAGGTGGTGACCGCCGAAGGCGAGATCTGGCACGGCCTGCGCGGGCTGCGCAAGGACAACACCGGCTACGACCTGCGCGATCTCTACATCGGCAGCGAAGGCACGCTGGGTATCATCACCGCTGCGACGGTCAAGTTGTTCCCATTGCCTGAATCCCGCTGCACTGCCTTCGTGGCCTTTGCCTCGCTACCCAGCGCTGTCGCCTTTCTTTCCCATGCGCGCAATGGCTTCGGCGCCAGTCTGACCGCTTTCGAACTCCTCTCGGCACAATGCCTGACCCTGCTGCAAGAGCAGTTTCCCGAGGCCGTGCTGCCGTTTGGCGAGCGCAGCCAGCCGTGGTATGCGTTGATCGAGCTGTCCCACCCGCAGGCCGAGGACAGTGCCCGCGCGCTGTTCGAAGCGGTCTTGAGCAGCGCTCTGGAAAGCGAGCTGATCGAGGATGCAGTCATTGCCCAAAGCCTGGCCCAGAGCGACGCGATGTGGCAGTTGCGCGAAAACATGAGCGAAGCCCAGGCCCGTGCCGGGCGCAACATGAAGCACGACATCTCGCTGCCGGTATCGCGCATCAATGAGTTCGTCGAACGCACCGGCGCCTTGCTCCAGCAGCACTTCCCCGGCGTACGCAACTTTACGTTCGGTCACTTGGGCGACGGCAACCTGCATTACAACGTCGCCCATCCGCTGGACTCGACCGTGGCCGCGCACATGGCCAACTACGCCGCGCTCAGTCGTCTGGTCCACGACAGCGCCCATGCCCACGGCGGTTCGATCAGCGCTGAGCACGGTGTCGGCCAGCGCAAGCGTGACCTGCTCGGCGACTACAAGAGCCCGGTGGAGCTGGACCTGATGCGCCGCATCAAACGCGCCCTCGACCCGCACAATCTGCTCAACCCCGGCAAAGTCCTGCCGCTGGAGACACCATGAGTCTGCAACTGTCACAACGGGTCCAGCGTGTCACGCTGTCAGCCAATGCCGCAGCCAAATCCCGCGTCACCGAACTGCGCGAGCAAGGGCGGGACATTCTCGACCTGACCACCGGCGAGCCCGATTTCGATACCCCCGAGCACATCAAGCAGGCGGCCTACGCGGCCATCGAAGGCGGCGCGACCAAATACACGGCCACCCCAGGGGTGAAGGCGTTGCGCCTCGCCATCCAGCAAAAGTTGCAGGATGAGAACCGCCTGGATTACACGCTGGCGCAGATCGTGGTCGGCAATGGTGCCAAGGGCATCATCTTCAATGCCTTCGCCGCCACGCTGGACGAAGGCGATGAAGTACTGGTGCCGGTGCCTTACTGGCCGACGTTCCCCGACAGCGTGCGCTTCAACGGTGGTGTGCCGATCCTGCTCGAGTGTCCGCTGGAGCAAGGGTGCAAATTGACCCCCGAGCAACTCGAAGCGGCCATCGGCGAGCGTACCCGTTGGCTGATCCTCAATAGCCCGAGCAACCCCAGCGGCGCGATCTACAGCGCCGACGAGCTGCAGGGCCTGGCCGCAGTGCTGCGCCGTCATCCCCAGGTGCTGGTGCTGCTGGACGAACTGTACGAGCACATTCGCTTCGACGCCGGGCAGCCGCTGAACCTGCTCAACGTGGCGCCGGATCTGGCCGAACGCTGCCTGCTGGTGGGTGGGGTGTCGAAGACCTACGCCATGACCGGGTGGCGCATCGGCTTCGGCGCCGGGCCCAAGTTACTGACTCAAGCCATGGCCGTGGTGCAGTCGCAGTCGGCGTCCGGCGCTTCATCGGTGGGCCAAGCCGCGGCCCTTGCGGCGTTCCAGGGCGGCCTGGCGTTTCTGCAGCCGCAGGTGGCGGCTTACCAGGAGCGCCGCGATGTGTTGGTCCACGCCCTGAGCGTGGTCCCGGGCCTGCAGGTACTCGAGCCCGAAGGTGGCTTCTTCGTCTTCGTACGTTGCGCCGAACTGTTGGGCCGCGTGCGTCCGGACGGGGTGAGCATCGACAGCGACGCCGATCTGGTGGACTGGTTTCTGGAAGAGGGCGTTGCGGTCGTGGCGGGCAGCGCCTACGGTCTGTCGCCCTGGTTCCGCCTGTCCATCGCCACGGCCACCGACAGCGTGATCGAGGCCGGCCGCCGCATCGCCGGTGCCTGCGGTCGCCTACGCGAGGCCAATGCATGAGCTTTGGATTGCAAGGGTTCGTCGATGCGGCCGACAAGCTCGGCTTGAACTACCACTTTCTGCTGGACGCTTATCAGCGCGGGAGCATGGTCGAGGGCGCGCTGACGACGATCTATCTGTGTGTATTGACCATTGTCGGCAGCCTGCTGGTGGGCGTTGCCCTGGCGGCGGCCTTGACCAGTGGCAAGCGCTGGTTGGCATTGCCTGCGCGGGCGTTCATCGAGGTCACGCGCAATACGCCCACGCTGGTGCAGCTCTATTGTGCGTTCCTGGTACTCAACATGCTGCTGACTCAAGCTGTCGGCGCGGCCAATCCGCTGACGCCATTCGCCTGGGTGGTGATCGTGATTTCCCTGCACAAGGGGGCGTTTCATGCCGAGTCGCTGCGCTCCGGCATCGAGGCGGTGCCTGCGGTAACCCTGGAAGCGGCCAGCTCGCTGGCTTTCGACCGTCGGCAGTTGCTGTGGAACGTGCAGCTGCCGCTGGCGGTGCGTTTCGCTTTGCCGGCCTTGGTCAATAACCTGATCGACCTGGTGAAGATGACCGCTGTGGCCTCGGCCATCGCGGTCAATGACATCACCTACGCCTCGATCATGATCTGGACCCAGAGCGATAACGTCATCGAGCTGATGATCCTCATGCTGTCGTTTTTCGGCCTGCTGAGCTTTCTGGTCAACTGTGCCGGCCGTGCGCTGGAAGCACGCCTGAGGATGCCTGGCTATGGTCACTGAAATATGCCTTGCCCTGTGGCAATGGTCCCCGGCGCTGGGCGTCGGCTTGATGCAGAACATCCTCATCAGCATCACTGCGATCGCCCTGGGCACCTTGGCCGGGCTGGTGATCGGCGCGCTGGCCATGTCGCCGCTGGCACCGTTGCGCATGGCAGCCAAGGTGTGGGTGCAGGTATTTCGCAACGCGCCGTGGCTGGTGTTGATCTACTTCACCACCTACGTGTTTCCGTTCGAAATCCATGTAGGGAGCCACTATCTGCCGTTCCCGGATTGGCTCAAGGTCACCGTGGGTCTGGCGTTGCCGGCCAGCGCCAATGTGGCAGAGATCTTTCGTGGGGCGATTGGCTCGATCCCCAGCACTCAGTGGGAAGCGGCCCGTTCGCTGGCGTTCGACCGCGGCCAGATCTTTCGCTCGATCATCCTGCCGCAGTGCTTCAAACGCATGCTGCCGCCCTGGATGAACCTCTATGCAGTGGTGACCATGGGCACCGCGCTGTCATCACTGGTGGGCGTGCACGATGTGATCGACACCGCGCAGATCGCCAGCAACACCGTCAACCTGACCGGCTTCACCGTGCTGATCTATTTCAGCCTGCTGGCACTGTTCTTCGCCTATTGCTATCCGATTTCCCGCCTGACCCAACGCCTGGAGCGCCGCTATGCTTTCTGAACCCCTAATCAGCCTGCGCGACGTGCAACTGGCGTTCGGCGACAACCCAGTGCTCAAGGGCATCGACCTGGATGTGCATCGGGGCCAGGCGGTGTCGATCATCGGCCCGTCGGGCTCGGGCAAGTCGACCATTCTGCGCTGCATCACCGGGCTGCTGCGGCCGCAGGCAGGCAGCCTTCGGGTAGGCGATACCGCGGTGCATTCGCTGAGCAGCGAGGCTGAGTTCATCGCGCTGCGCAAGCGCGTGGGCTTCGTGTTCCAGCAGTACAACCTGTTTCCTCACCTGTCGGTGCTGGAAAACCTGGTGATCGCACCGCTCAAGGTGCTCGGCCGCCAGCGTGCCGACGCCGAGCGTGAAGCCCGTGAGCTGCTCGCCAAGGTGCGCATGGAGCACAAGGCCGATGCCTACCCAGGTCAGTTGTCCGGTGGCCAGCAGCAGCGGGTCGCGATTGCCCGCGCCCTGGCCATGCGCCCGGAACTGATTCTGTTCGACGAAGTGACCTCGGCCCTGGACCCCGAAACCGTGGGTGAGGTACTGACGGTGATTCGCGAGCTCACGGAGGAGGGTATGACCTGTGTGTTGGTGACCCATGAAATGCGCTTCGCTGAGGAAATCAGCGACGTGGTGTATTTCACCGAGCACGGCCTGATCACCGAGTTCGGCAGTGCCGAGCAGATATTCCAGCACCCCCATAACGAACGTACCCAGGCATTTCTGCGTCACGCCATGGGTGAAAGCGGCCGCCGGCAACACAAGCCGGCGCCCGACGTGCTGAGCAACCTGAGCCGCTACAGCCTGTCCGTGTGACGGCGGCTGAATGAACCGACCTGATGCCTGACAAGAGAGCCTCGACCATGTCCGCTGATTCCGTAGTGCAACCCTTTCTGCAGCAAATTCGTGCCATTCACCAGCGTGGCGTCGATCGCCAGGCCCTGGAGGAAATCGTCGGCCTGCTCGAGGCCTTGGCCGGGCGGCGCGAGCTGTTCAACTTCGAACGGTTTCCGGCACCCACCGCTGGCGAAGGCAATACCCAGTTCCGCTATCGCCTGAACGATGACGGCGATACTCCGACGCTGTACGTGAATTCGCTGCTGCCTGGCAAAAGCACCATCGCGCACAACCACGAGACGTGGGCGGTGATCGTGGCGATCGAAGGCCAGGAGCTTAATCAGGTGTTCCGTCGCACCGACGACGGCAGCGACCCGACCCGCGCCGACCTGCACCTGGACAAGGAAGTGATCGTGCAGCCGGGCACCTCGATCTCGTTCCTGGGCGAGGACCTGCACGGCATCAGCGTCGACGGCGAACACCCGACGCTGCATTTTCATCTCTACGGTCGCCCACTGGAAGAGCTGGAAAACCGTTATGGCGTCAAGGCCGACGGTACCGTGCTGAACTACAACAAGTCGCAGATGACACCCTCCATCGAGGCCTTCGGACTGTGATCGATCTTTACTACTGGCCCACCGCCAATGGCTTGAAAATCGGCATCCTGCTCGAAGAGTTGGGGGCGCAGTACCAGCTGCTTCCCGTCAACATTCGTCAGGGCGAACAGAAGTTTGCCAGCTTCCAGCAGATCAGTGGCAATGGGCGGATTCCAGCCATCGTCGACCATCGGGCGGCAGGTGGCCCGATGAGCCTGTTCGAGTCCGGCGCGATTCTCAATTATCTGGCCGACGGGGCAGGGCGCTTCCTGCCGCCGGCGGGCAGCGTCGAGCGTCAGCGGGTTCAGGAGTGGCTGTTCTGGCAGGTCGGGCACGTCACGCCGTACCTCAGCCAGCTGCAGGTGTTCCGGGAAAAGGCGCCAGAGCCGATTGCCTTTGCGCTGGATCTGCTGCACAGCGAAGCGCTGCGTCTGTACGGCGTGCTGGAACAGCGTCTGGCCCGGCACCCCTTCGTGGCGGGCGAGTACTCGATCGCCGACATGGCGATCTTTCCCTGGATCCAGCCGATGCGCCACGGCATCGTCCTCGCCGAGTACCCGCATATCCGCGCCTGGCGCGAGGCGATCAAGGCGCGTCCTGCCGTGCAGCGCGCTTATGCCAAGGGCCGTGAAGTGGCACCGGCCGAGCGTTCGCTGATCCTCGAATAAGCACTCTTTCTTCCAGCTTCGACGGTACCCCCATGAGCCAGACCCTAACCCCTGCGCAACTCAAACAATGGCTGTTCGATGGACAGGAAATCGCCCTGTTCGACGTGCGCGAACATGGCCAGTATGGCGAGGCGCACCTGTTCCACGGTGTCAACCTGCCCTATAGCCGCCTGGAGATCGAAGCGCCACGTCTGGCGCCCAATCGCCAGGTGCGCCTGGTGGTCTACGACCAGGACGAAGGGGCGCTGGCGCAATTGGCGTTGGCCCGGTTGGCCGAGTTGGGTTACCGCAACACCTGGGCCCTGGCCGGGGGCGCCGATGGCTGGAAGGCAGCGGGCAACGAGTTGTTCGCCGGCGTACACCTGCCGTCCAAGGCATTTGGCGAGATCGTCGAGCACGCCTGTCACACGCCTTACGTGACAGCGCCACAGTTGCTCGCCTGGCAGCAGCTGGAGCAGCCACCGGTGGTGCTCGATGGCCGGCCGCTGGAAGAGTTTCGCAAGATGAATATCCCCGGCGCCGTGTGCTGCCCCAATGGTGAGTTGAGCCTGCGCCTGGAAGATCTGGTCGCCGACGACAGCACCCCCATCGTCATCAATTGCGCCGGCCGCACGCGCAGCATCATTGGCGCGCAGACGCTGCTGAACCTCGGTATCAAGAACCCGGTGTATGCGCTGGAGAACGGCACTCAGGGCTGGTTCCTCGCGGACCAGAGCCTGGGTCATGGCACTCACACGCACTATCCGCCGCGCTTTGACCAGCCTGCCACCGCTGAACAGCTCGCCCGTGCCCGTGACCTGGCCTGCCGCGCTGGCGTGGTCTGGGTCAGCGCAGAGCAGGTGCGCCAATGGGCAGACGACGCCGGTCGCAGCTTGTTTTTAGGGGATGTGCGCACGCCCGAAGAGTTTGCCGCCGGTACGTTGCCCGGTGCGCAGCATACGCCGGGTGGTCAGCTGATACAGGGAACGGACTTGTACATCGGCGTACGCAACGCCCGTGTGGTGCTGTTCGACGATGATGGAGTACGCGCCCCGGTGGTGGCCAGCTGGCTGCGGCAGTTGGGGCACCAAGCGTATGTGCTGGAGGGGGGGAAGGGCAGTGGCCTGGCTTTGCCGGCGCCGGAGGCGGCGGTCATCGATTTGCCGGCGGCGACCGCCGCCGAGCTGGACGGTGCGCTGATGATCGACCTGCGCTCAAGTACCGCCTACCGCCAACGTCATGTGGCCGGCGCGAAGTGGTCGATCCGCCCGCTGCTGGCCGAGCAGGTGCGCGGTGAGCAGCGGCCGCTGGTCCTGATCGTGGATGAGCCAGCCGTGGCTCAGCTGGCTGCCAGAGAGCTTCCTCAGGACCAGCGCGCCGGTGTACGTGTGTTGGTTGATTGGCAGAACAGTGGGCTGCCGCTGGTGGACGGCGCCGGTACCTTGCGCGATGAGCAGTGCATCGACTTTCTGTTCTTCGTGCACGACCGCCACGCCGGCAACAAGGAAGCGGCGCGGCAGTATCTGGCCTGGGAAACCGGTCTGATCGCGCAGATGACCGAACAGGAGATCGCCAGCTTCAGCCCGCTGGTAGCGGCCGAGCCGCTGCGTACGCGGTTGATCCAGGGTGGCCGCGGTCCGCGCGGTGCCGGAGCGCAGGGCGTCAACCCGCCGTTGATACGCTTGAGCACGGTGCTGTTCGACAACCTGGCGCAGATGCGCGACGCCCGTGCCCGGCGCGATCAGGAACGGGTGTTGAGCTATGGCGCGCGGGGCAATCCCACGGCGTTCGCGCTGGAAGACCTGATCACCGATCTGGAAGGGGGCTATCGCACCAAGCTGTTTGCCACCGGACTCGCCGCGGCGGCGCAGACGTTTCTGGCATACCTGCGCCCAGGGGATCACGTATTGATCACCGATGGTGTGTATGGCCCAGTGCGCAGGCTGGCCAGGGACTTCCTGCAACCTTTCGGCATCGAGGTGGACTACTTCCGCGCCGATGGCACTGGCCTGGAGCAGGCCTTCAAGGCCAACACCCGGATGGTCTATGCTGAGAGTCCGAGCTCGCTGCTGTACGAAATGCTCGACCTGCCGGCCATCGCAGGGCTGTGCAAACCGCGCAACGTGCTGCTGGCGGTGGACAACACCTGGGGCAGTGGCTATCTGTACCGCCCGCTTGCGTTGGGTGCGGACATTTCCATCATGGCCCTGACCAAGTACGTCGCCGGCCATAGTGATGTGATGATGGGCAGTGTCTGCACCACCGAAGCGGCGTTCCCCGCGCTGTCGCGGATGAGCGATACCTTCGGCAATACGGTCAGCCCCGATGACGCCTGGCTGGTGCTGCGCGGTGCACGCACCCTGGCCAGCCGCCTGGACGTGCACGAGCGCCAGGGGCTGGAGATTGCTCAGTGGTTGCTCGCCCGTCCGGAAGTGGCGCGGGTGTTTCATCCGGCGTTGCCGGACCATCCAGGCCATGCGCTGTGGCGCCGCGATTGCAGCGGCAGCAACGGTTTGCTCTCGTTCGAGTTCGCCGAACCCGGATTGGCGCGGGCCGAGGCCTTCATCGATGCGTTGCAGGTGTTCGGTTTGGGCGCATCCTGGGGTGGTTATGAAAGCCTGGTGACCCTGGGAGATACGGCTGATCGCACCTTTGCGACCCGCACCCCCGGACCCATAGTACGCCTGCACATCGGCCTGGAGGATGTCACCACCCTCACCACCGACCTCCACCACGCATTCACCACCCACCCCCTGTAGCACCGGCGTAAGCCGGGTCCCATCCGCCGCGGTATATCACCCATACCGACGCGGCTCACCCCACCCCCTGTAGCACCGGCGTAAGCCGGGTCGGCTCCCCCGCGGTATATCACCCATACCGCCAGAGAACCCGACGCGGCTCACGCCGCTGCTACAGGTTTTACGGTTCACCCCAGCAATTTCTGAACACCATCTCTCCCATCGCCTCAGCGTTGTGCCCTAACGCCGCCATGCCAAGCGACTTCGCATTCATCGCCGCATTGCATCTCTGCGCCTCTTTCTCCGAAGCCGCCACCGCACATCTCGGTCGCCTGATGGCGCTGCCATCTTCTCCTGGTACGCCTTCGTAATAGATCGCATTGCACGCAGGTCCAGCCTCACCGGGCAGCCGCTCGTCCATGCGGTTTTGCTCCTGCTGTTGTTCATGCGTGTCTGCCGCTCCAGCCGAGGCGTAGGACCCCTGAACCAAAACAAGCAGGAGGGAGAATAGGGTTGGTTTGATCACGAAACATTCCTTGTCAATTTAGCTGATTAAGGGCTACCTACTGCTGCTGGCAAAGGTGTTCATCCGCCCCAGCAGTTCTCGAAAATCGTCACAGCGATCCATCCAGGATCCAGTTGGAATTTCTTGAAAATCTTAAAATGGCCATTCATCTGGTCATTGCAGACGAATACCGTTTCTTTAGATGTCGCCGTCAAGCAGATTCCACCCCAACTGGTATTTCCGTAATGTGAAGTTGTTACTGGCAGGTAATATATATCTTGGCATGATTCAAATCATGTGGGATTGTTAACGAATATTGCGAAATCGTTGAAGTCTTTTACTCGAGCTTTCCAATCGATCGGGTTCACATTCAATAAGCTGGACTGTGCAGGTGGAAAGGATATCCGGAATTCTTCATCAGCCGCGGCAGGCTGAGCAAGCAGTAGAAAAACTATTGGGCTAAATAGATATCTCATTCGTGGATCCTCCGCTGGGTATTGTCATGGTGTGCCGTGAATTAAATCACGGCCTCTACGATGACTCAAGGAGTTGCCAATGTCTTTAAATAGAGAACAATTAACAGCGTTTGTCGGGGCAGCCGTACGTTTCGGCGAAATCTCCACGCGCAGCCCATATGTTTCCAGTTATTCCACCGGACTAAGTGGGTTGACGTATGGAGTGTTTCAGCATGATACAAGTAAGAACGACGGTGCCCAATCAACGCTTGCTCTTATCCTGAGCGCAGAGGTCGAACGAGGCGCCCTCACGCGCGAAAAAGCAGACGCGTTGTACACGGCAACCATTAACTCGACCGCTTCAAATAAGCTATCCGCGGCTGACCGGGAGTTAATTGATCAAGCGTTGCTTTCGCAGCAACCCATAGTCGACTCAGCAGACCAAGGACAGCTAAACGTTGTAATGGACTACGTCGACTCCGCGTTCGATGCTGCGTCTCGTAACCCAAATGGGGCGGGCGACCTGGATCGTGCAGATCCCAATCTTGCCCTCATTGCCGAGATGGCGATGTGGGCGAATCGTAGTAATGGTCTAGACGCATCGAATAAATTCGTTGAAAAGATGGAAGTTGTTAGCAAGGATGCGTGGAGTTCTAACTATCTTGCTAAGCAAGCCCAATTTGGCGTTAAGGGCGAAAGCTTTACCAAGTGGACCACGAAAGTTGAGAACGGTATCATCAGAGGCCACATAGCAGTGCTGACAGCGCAATTGACCCTTTGATCAAGTCGACCTTTTGGCCACGATGAATTTCGCAGACGCTGAGGGCAATAGTGTGATCGATACCCAAGCTATGCACACCTCGCTGCTCAGTGATTATCAGACGAGCCCTCTAGATGCGACTACGCGAATTGCTGATTTCGCGCTCATCCTTCTAACTTTGGGCAATATGGGCAGGGAGATCCTCGGAAGTCTCAAAGCGCATACTTGTGAAAACGCTGCACCCTTTATCTCGTTTAAGGCGCTTGAGCAGTGCACCTGTAGCACCGGCGTAAGCCGGGTCCGGCCCTCAACATCGCACCTGGCACACCGCGGACCGCCGGGACGCGGCTCACGCCGCTGCTACATCTCCCTCCACCCCTGTAGCACCGGCGTAAGCCGGGTCCGGCCCTCCATATTGCACCTGGCACACCGCGGACCGCCTGGACGCGGCTCACGCCGCTGCTACATTCCCCCAGAACCCCTGTAGCACCGGCGTAAGCCGGGTCCGGGCCTCAACATCGCACCTGGCACACCACGGACCGCCTGGACGCGGCTCACGCCGCTGCTACATTCCCCCAGAACCCCTGTAGCACCGGCGTAAGCCGGGTCCGGCCCTCCATATTGCACCTGGCACACCGCGGAAAGCCTGGACGCGGCTCACGCCGCTGCTACATTCCCCCAGAACCCCTGTAGCACCGGCGTAAGCCGGGTCCGGCCCTCCATATTGCACCTGGCACACCGCGGAACGCCTGGACGCGGCTCACGCCGCTGCTACAGGGGGTGACATGTGGGGACACTTTTTAACTCTTGCTCTCAGGGTCTCTCGGGCATAGGTTTCGGCTTTTTCCGAGGGCAAAGGAATGTCTGCGTGCAAGAGGGCTTACACCCTGCGAAAAGGCCGTTTCAGCGTGGCGGGCGGGTTGTACGTAGTGACCTGTGTCACCGAGCAGCGTCGGCCGGTCTTCCGGTGTTTCGACAGTAGCCGGCTGTTGATCCGCGAAATGCGCGCGGCGCAGGATCAGGGTTTGGTGGAGTCGTTTGCTTTCGTCATCATGCCTGATCATCTGCATTGGTTGTTCCGTCTCAACGAGCGTTCGTTGGGTGACGCCATTGGCAAGATCAAGGCGCGCAGCAGTCTGGCTGTCAACCGGCATAACGGCTGTACGGGCCGGCTGTGGCAGAAGGGCTTCTATGACCGCGCCGTGCGTAAAGAGGAAGATCTCAAGAATATTGCGCGGTACATCATCATGAACCCTGTCGAAGCCGGTCTTTGCGAGCGAATCGGCGAATACCCATTCTGGGACGCCGCATGGCTCTGACACCCGACCTGTAGCACCGGCGTGAGCCGGGTCCGGGGCGCCGCGGTGTGTCGGGGGGTTGTGGTATGGCTGGACGCGGCTTGCGCCGCTGCTACATTCTTTGGCGTGGGGGGCTGGCGTGAGCCGGGTTCGGGGTGTAGAGCCGGCTCCTACAGGGAGTAAGCGATTGGGCCAACAGTGCTGGCCCTGAAGCTCAAACCCGCTCGCGCAAACTCCTTTCCATTCGCGCCAGCCCTTCCTCCAGCACCGCTCGCGGACAGCCAAAGTTCAACCGCACGAACTGCCCCAGGCCACTGCCGAAGTCCGGCCCGGCGCTGAAACCTACCTTGGCTTTTTCGAGGAAGAACCGGTACGGATTCTCCAGGTCCAGCGCCGAGCAATCCAGCCAGGCGAGGTAGGTGCTCTGCGGGGCATGCACCACCACCCCTGGCAGCCGGGTGCGCACTGTTTCGAGCAGATAATCCCGATTACCCTGCAGATAGGTCTTCAGGCTTTCCAGCCAATCCCCTGCATCGGCATAGGCGGCGTGGGTGGCCTCCAGGCCCAGGGTGTTGACACTGTCCACCATTCCCGCCCGGGCGGCATCGAAACGAGCACGCAGCCTGGGGTTCTGAATGATGGCGAAAGCGGTTTTCAGGCCGGCGATGTTGTAGGCCTTGCTCGCCGACATGAAGGTGATCGTGCGCTGCCCCAGCTCCGCAGACAGCGATGCGATGGGTACGTGGCGGCGGCCGTCGTACTGAAGGTCGGCGTGAATTTCATCGGAGATGATCAGCACATCCTGCGCCACGCACGCCTCACCCAGAACGCGCAGCTCTTCGCGGGACCAGGTCTTGCCCACTGGATTGTGCGGGTTGCTCAACAGCAAGGCGCCCGCGCCATTCAGCGCGCGCTGCATCAGCGCGGGGTCGCTGGCCCACTGACCATCGACGCTCGCAATCAGCGGCACTTCAATACTCGGCAACTGCCATTCGCTGGCGGCGGACCGCAATGGCGGATAGTTCGGCGTCTGCACCACCACCCCTGCGCCCTGAGCCACCAGACCGTGCAAGGCCATGTTGACACCCGGCATCACCCCGGGCAGAAACACCAGGTCCTGGCGCTGAACGTGCCAGTCGTAGTGCCGCGCCAGGTAATCCACCAGTGCCTGGCGCAGTTCATCACTGCCCTGGCTGTAGCCGAATATCGGGTGCTCGAGGCGTGCCTGCAAACGCGTCAGCACCGCCGGCGGCGCGGCGAAGTCCATATCGGCGACCCACATCGGCAGTACGTCCTCGGGGTAACGGCTCCATTTTTTACTGCCAGTGCCTGTCCGGTCGAACAGGGTGTCCAGATTAGTGCTCATCGGTTGCTCGTGGCTGAATGCATGAAGTTGAAGAACTCGCCCGGCAATGTTAACCGCAGCCTTGAGACAGCGGCTATATCCATATGCGTATTGGGTATTAATGATATTAAAAACAAAGCTTTACGATGTATGGCAATTATTCGAACAAGGCCGCGCGCTGTGCTTCCTCTTCTTTCAATCGTCATTGCGGCGGGCCTGCAATGACCTTCGACTATGCCTTCGCTCTCTCCACGCTGCCCGCTTTCTTGAAAGCCGTGGGCGTCACTTTGCAAGTGGGCTTGATCGCCATTCTCACCTCGCTTGCGGTTGCCGTGCTCAACGCAGCCATTGTCAGCTTTCGCGTGCCGCTGCTGCATCGCCTGGTGCCGATCTATGTAGAGCTGGCACGCAATACGCCGCTGCTGATCCAGCTGTTCTTCATCTACTTTGCGCTACCCGCGGCGGGCATTCGCATTTCCGGATTTGCCGCCGCGGTGATCGCCATGACCTTTCTCGGCGGCGCCTATCTCACCGAGATCCTGCGTGCCGGCATCGAAGCGGTGCCCAAAGCGCAGATCGAGTCGGGGCTGTCCATCGGCTTGTCGCGCTGGCAGTTGTTGCGCCACATCATTCTGCCCCAAGCCGGTATCTTGAGCCTGCCGGCATTGTTCGCCAATTTCGTTTTCCTGCTCAAGGAAACCACTGTGGTATCGGCAGTGGCGGTGCCAGAGATCCTCTACACCACCAAGAATTACATTGCCCTGTACTACAAGACCTACGAAATGCTCGCGGTCATGACCCTGCTCTGTGTCCTGCTGTTCTTGCCACTGTCGCTGTTGCTCGGCGTTCTGGAAAGGAGGCTCCAGCATGGCCAGTTCGGGTCTTGAGTTGTTGTGGGTGTCGGCGCCGCAGTTGCTCAACGGTGCTGCGCGGACGCTGAGCATTTCTGCTCTGGCAGTCGCCTTCAGCAGCATCGGTGGCGTGGTTTACGGCGTATTGCGCAGCCTGGGAAAGCGCTGGCTGGACATACCACTGCGCATCTATCTGGAGCTGTTTCGCGCCATTCCGGTGCTGGTGTGGCTGTACCTGTTGTTCTTCGGCCTGCCTATTTTCTTCGCCGTCAGCCTGCCGGCGTTCTGGTGCGCCGTACTGGTGCTGTCCCTATGGGGCGCCAGTGAGGTCGGCGAAGTGGTGCGCGGGGCGTTGCGCTCCATTCCCCGTGGACAGCGCGAAGCAGGGTTGGCCATCGGCCTGGGCCTGGGCCAGCTGTACGGCCATGTTCTGCTGCCCCAGGCATTGAAGCGCCTGACGCCGCCGGTGATCAACGTCTACACCCGCTTGATCAAGACCAGCTCGCTGGCAGTGCTCATCGGTGTGGTCGACATCACCAAGGTCGGACAGCAGATCATCGAGCGCACCTACGAGTCAGTGCTGATCTACGGCTTTCTGTTCCTGTTCTTTTTCTTCGTCTGTTATCCGCTGTCGGCCGCTTCGCGCGTGCTGGAACGGCGCTGGAATCACGCATGAGTGCATTGATCGAACTGTCCGGTTTCAACAAGAGCTTTGGTGCTACGCCGGTGTTGCGCGATATCGACCTGCAGGTCACCGAGGGCGAAGTCGTGGTCATTCTGGGCCCCAGTGGTTGCGGCAAAAGCACCCTGCTGCGCTGCCTCAACGGCCTTGAGCTGGGTCAGAGCGGCAGCCTGAGCTTCGATGGCCAACGCCTGCCAGCCAATGCGGACTGGCGCCAGGTGCGCCAGCAGGTGGGCATGGTGTTCCAGAGCTATCACCTGTTTCCGAACATGACCGTGCTCGACAACATCCTGCTCGGCCCGGTGCGGGTGCAGAAGCGCCCGGTAGGCCAAGCGCGACAGCAGGCCGAAGCGTTGCTGGCGCGCGTCGGTCTGGCCGATCGCCGCGACGCCTATCCACGGGAGCTGTCTGGCGGCCAGCAGCAACGTATCGCCATCGTGCGCGCCTTGTGCATGAACCCCAAGGTCATGCTGTTCGATGAAGTCACTGCGGCGCTGGACCCGGAGATGGTCAAGGAGGTGCTTGAAGTCATCCTGGACCTCGCCGAGGGTGGCATGACCATGCTCATCGTCACCCATGAGATGGCGTTTGCCCGCGCGGTGGCCGACCGAATTCTGTTCATGGACCGTGGCCGTATCGCGGAACAGAACGATCCTGAAACCTTCTTCAGTGCCCCGCAGACCGCACGCGCGCAGCAGTTCCTGGAAAGGTTTTCCTATGTAGAAAACATGCCAAAAAGGAAAGCGTCGTGAGTTTTAAAACTGCCCTGGTTGTACCCTTCATCGCCTTCGGCTTGCTGGCCGGTTGCGACAAGCCGGCCGAACAGAAGGCCGCGGCTCCCGCGGTGCCGAAGCCGGCCACCAGCTCTCTGGAAGCCATCAAGGCCCGCGACAAGTTGATTGTCGGCGTGTTCAGCGACAAGCCGCCGTTTGGCTTCGTCAACGAGCAGGGCGAGTACGTAGGTTTCGACACCGATCTGGGCAAGCGCTTTGCCAAGGACCTGTTGGGCGACGAGAAAAAGATCGAGTTCGTCAGTGTGGAACCGGCCAGCCGCATTCCGTTTCTGCAAAGCGACAAGGTCGATCTGATCCTGGCCAACATGACCGTCACCCCGGAGCGCGCCCAAGCGGTGGACTTCACCAATCCCAACTTGCGCGTGGCTGTGCAGGCGCTGGTGCCGGATGCCAGTGAGGTACGCAAACTGGACGACCTGGCTGACAAGACCACCATCGTCACGACCGGCACCACGGCCGATCTGTGGTTGACCAAGAACCACCCGGATTGGAAAGTGCTCAAATTCGAGAAGAATTCCGAGTCGTTGCAGGCGCTGGCCAACGGCCGTGGCGATGCCTATGCCCAGGACAATCTGGTGCTGTTCAACTGGGCCAAGCAGAACCCGGGCTACCGAGTGCTGGATGAAAAGCTGGGTGCCGAAGCCCCCATTGCGCCCGCCGTAAAGAAGGGCAATACGGAGCTGCGTGACTGGGTCAACACGGAACTGGCGAAGCTGGGTGAGGAGAAAGCCCTGCTCAAGCTGTACGACCAATACGTGCGCAAGGATCTGCCCGAGGGTACCGATCCCAACGTGGTCATCGTCGAAGGCGGGCACTGGAAGCCCTGACCTCAGCATGAAGTGAAAAAAGATATTCAAAGATATTTTCAAACTTTCATGCACGCCTTCGGGTCATTGCTGTAAGCGCGTGATTTAACTCGCTCTGCCCATTGACTCGAAGGACTCCCATCATGATCCGTGATGACCGCATTGCTCCAGATGGCTACACCACTCCGGTCTACCATGACCAGACCACTACTGCGCCATTGCTCAAGCGAATTTCCTGGAGTGCGATCCTTGCCGGGGTAGTACTGGCCATGGTGGTTTCGCTGTTGCTCAACCTGTTGGGTACGGCTATCGGCAGCGCCAGCATCGATCCGTTGCAGGAAGCCAACCCGTTGTCGGGCGTGGGTACCGGTGCGGGCATCTGGGTGGTGGTTAGCTCGGTGATTTCGCTGTTCGTCGGCGGCTGGGCCGCAGGCCGTCTGGCTCAGCGCGAAGGCGCATTTCATGGTCTGTTGGTATGGGCCAGTGTCTCGCTGATCACTGTGTATCTGGTTTCCAGCGCTGTGACCGGCGTGGTTCGCGGTGGCTTGAACCTGGCCGGCAGCGGCGTATCGGCGCTGGGCAGTGGCATCGCTCAAGTAGCTCCGGCGCTGGGTGGCAAGATTCAGGATCAGCTGCGCGAGCAGGGTATCGACTTCAATCTGGATGATATCCAGGGTGAGATCGAGCAAGCCATGCGTCAGACCGGGAAGCCTGAGCTGAACCCAGACAACGTCAAGCAGGAAGCTCAGGCTACCCAGCAGGACGCTCAGAACACCGCACAGCGCAGCGCTGAAAACCCACAGCAAGCCGATGAGCAATTGGGCGGCCTGATGGACCGCATCAAAGCCAAAGGCGACCAGGCGTGGGATGCTGCCGACCGTCAGGCATTGGTCAATCTGATCAAGGCCCGTGGCAACAAGACCGATGCTGAAGCCAACCAGATCGTTGATCAGGCTCAGGCCAGCTATCGTCAGGCTTATGCCAAGTACCAGGAGCTGAAAGCGCAAGCCGAACAGAAAGCCCGCGAGGCTGCTGAAGTGGCTGCCAAACGCGTTTCCCAAGGTGCCTGGATTCTGCTGATCACCCTGGTGATCTCGGGCCTGGTAGCTGCCGGTGCTGGTGTTCTGGGTCGTCGCACCCAGCCACCTGCCAAGGTCGTTGCCGCCGTTTGATCTAACCTTCGCAACGCGCCACACCAAAGCCCGCGCTGACCTTGTCAGCGCGGGCTTTTTCATCGCCCTGACGCGGCTCACGCCGCTGCTACACGCCGCCCGCGACACGGCTCACGGCACCTGTAGCACCGGCGTAAGCCGGGTCCGGCCCTCACACGGTGTCCCTGCAATGTTGCGGCGCCTGTGACGCGGCTCACGCCGCTGCTACACGGCGTCTGCGACGCGCTCACGGCACCTGTAGCACCGGCGTAAGCCGGGTCCGGCCATCACACGGTATCCCTGCAATGTTACGGCGTCTGCGACGCGGCTTACGCCGCTGCTACACGGCGCCCGCGACACGGCTCAC
>NZ_DFUE01000024.1 GCF_002379585.1 Pseudomonas sp. UBA4194 | reverse complement strand
CCCCTGTGCCAACACCAATGTGCCGACCATCATGATCGCCGGGCGGATTGCGGACATGATCAAGGTTGGCTAGTGCACGTACTGTGGGTGGCTTTCGGGAACGAGGTGGGGGTCGGTGGTGAATGGTCCCCTCACCCCAGCCCTCTCCCTGAGGGAGAGGGAGCCGATCACCTACATCCGCATCACCGCGACCCGCTTTTAGCCCCCTCTCCCCTAGGGAGAGGGCTGGGGTGAGGGGACCATCCACCACAAATCTCAACGAAGACACCCCTACCCCATCCCCCCCCACACCCCCACCACCCGCGCAAATCCCCCCAGACCGTACATATGCCTTTCAGTTCGGTCCATATACTCAAACATCACTTTTACGTCTATTTACAAACTGGTATCTTCCGTCGGCTCTGCTAAGAGTGCGCGGCCGTGCGCGCACTTTTCTGATGCAACAAGACAGCCTGAGAACAGGATCACCATGTACGTTTACGACGAGTACGATCAACGGATCATCGAGGACCGCGTCAAGCAGTTCCGGGATCAGACCCGCCGCTACCTGGCGGGCGAACTGAGCGAAGAAGAATTTCGCCCTTTGCGCCTGCAGAACGGCCTTTACATCCAGCGTTTCGCGCCCATGTTGCGGGTGGCCGTTCCCTACGGCCAACTGACCTCCCGCCAGACGCGAATGATGGCCAAGATCGCTCGCGACTTCGACAAGGGCTACGCCCACATCAGTACTCGCCAGAACGTGCAGTTCAACTGGCCGGCGGTCGAAGACATCCCCGACATCCTCGCCGAACTGGCCACCGTGCAGATGCACGCCATCCAGACCAGCGGCAACTGCCTGCGCAACGTCACCACCGACCAGTTTGCCGGTGTGGCCGCAGACGAGGTGATCGACCCTCGCCCGTGGTGTGAAATCGTTCGCCAGTGGACCACGTTCCACCCTGAATTCGCCTACCTGCCGCGCAAGTTCAAGATCGCCGTCAACGGTGCCAGCAGCGACCGCGCGGCCATCGAAGTGCACGACATCGGCCTGGAGCCGGTGCACAACGCGGCCGGCGAGTTGGGCTTCCGCGTGCTGGTCGGTGGCGGCCTGGGTCGTACACCGGTGGTGGGGGCATTCATCAACGAATTCCTGCCCTGGCAAGACCTGCTCAGCTATCTGGACGCCATCCTGCGTGTGTATAACCGCTATGGCCGTCGCGACAACAAGTACAAGGCGCGGATCAAGATCCTGGTCAAGGCGCTCACACCGGAAGTCTTCGCTCAGAAAGTCGACGCCGAGATGGAACACCTGCGCGGCGGCAGCACGACGCTGACCGAAGCCGAACTGCACCGCGTGGCCAAGCACTTCGTCGACCCGGACTACAAGGCTCTGCCCGACCAGCACACCGAACTGGCGCGCCTGGATGCCGAACATCCCGGTTTTGCCCGCTGGCGTACACGCAACACCCTGGCCCACAAGAAGCCGGGCTACATTGCCGTGACCCTGTCGCTCAAGCCTACCGGTGTGGCCCCAGGCGACCTCACCGACAAGCAGCTGGATGCCGTCGCGGACCTGGCCGACAAGTACAGCTTCGGCCAACTGCGCACCTCCCACGAGCAGAACATCATTTTCGCCGACGTCGAGCAGGGCCAGTTGTTCGCCCTGTGGAACGAGCTGCGCGAAGGCGGCTTCGCCACGCCGAACATCGGCCTGCTGACCGACATCATCTGCTGCCCGGGCGGTGATTTCTGCTCCCTGGCCAACGCCAAGTCGATCCCGATCGCCGAATCCATCCAGCGCCGTTTCGACGACCTGGACTACCTGTTCGACATCGGCGAGCTGGACCTGAACATCTCTGGCTGCATGAACGCCTGCGGTCACCACCACGTCGGCCATATCGGCATCCTGGGTGTGGACAAGAAAGGCGAAGAGTTCTACCAGGTGTCCCTGGGTGGCAGCGCCAGTCGCGACGCCAGCCTGGGCAAGATCCTGGGCCCCTCCTTCGCTCAGGACGCCATGCCTGACGTGATTTCCAAGCTGATTGACGTGTACGTGGAAAAGCGCACCGAAGATGAGCGTTTCATCGATACCTACCAGCGTATCGGCATCGACCCCTTCAAGGAGCGCGTCTATGCAGCGAATCATTAAGAACAACCAAGTCGTCGACGAAACCTGGCACCTGCTGCCCAAGGACGCCGAGTTCGACGCCATTCCCAACTGCGACGACCTGATCGTGCCGCTGGCGCTCTGGCGCGAGCACGGCCCGGCCCTCAAGGCGCGGGACGGTGGTTTGGGTGTATGGCTGGACAGCGACGAGGAAGCCGAGGAAATCGGTGAAGACGCCAATCAGTTCCAGGTCATCGCCTTGAACTTCCCGGCCTTCACCGACGGGCGCAACTATTCCAATGCGCGCCTGCTGCGTGACCGCTACGGCTTCAAGGGCGAACTGCGCGCCATTGGCGACGTGCTGCGTGACCAGCTGTTCTATCTGCACCGCTGCGGTTTCGACGCCTTCGCCCTGCGCGCCGACAAGGACCCGTACGAAGCCCTGGAAAGCCTCAAGGATTTCTCCGTGAGCTACCAGGCCGCCACCGACGAACCGCTGCCGCTGTTCCGTCGCCGTTGACGTCCCCGGCTGTACGGCGTCCTGCCGTACAGCCAGATGCCCACTAGCGCGGCGCTGCCGCCACCTGTTCGTTGGACAGTTTGAGCACCAGCGCCTGCTGGGCATCCTCCCTCCCCTTCATGATGAGTTTGTAGGTCTGCACCTTGCCCAGGGAATCCAGGGTGATCTTGCGCGGCACCCCTTCCCACTGCGTTGCCGGATCAAGTGCCTGCAACTTGGCCTGCGCTTCGGTCAGCCGCGAACCGGACAACGAGAAAGGCTCCAGCGGATCGGTGGCTTCATCGAACAGCAGCATCGCGTCGTCCCAGGCCGCGTTGAGCGCCTTGAACTGCATATCGAACACCTTCTGCAGGTAAAGCACCCAATAGGATTGATCGACCAACCAGCTCATCTCGTTCGCCGCCGTCGCCGTCGCCAACACCTGCGCCGATACTCGCTTTACCGTCGCTCCGCTGACTATCGCTTCATAGATCCTTAAAGGCTGGGGCAGCAGGCCCAGCGTTTGCTGCAGTCGCTCGCGCAGCATCAAGCGCATTTCCACTTCATCGATGCTGCTCGCCCGCAGTTGGGCATCATCGAGCTCGTCCAGCGGACTCAAGGTCGGCAGCCGCTGGCCTTCGCTGATGGCCGTCAGGCGCGCCAACCGCGCCTGGGTGATCGACACTGCGCAGTCATCGACCAGGGCGGTGCGATACAGTTGGCGACTGAGCCGCAGCAGCGGCTGAAACATCGCCGCCCCACCCTCGGCGGCGGAACTGGCGGCCTGCCAGGCCAACACCTGGGTCTCCAGCTGATCGATCACCAGCGCGATACCATCGCCGCAGGTATTGTCCACCAGGCTCGCCAGATCGAACAGCTGTTGGCGCAGGTCCACCACACCCAAGCCATCCCCTTCGACACTGCCAGGCTCAGGCAGGATCGCGCGCATGATCTTCCACATGCGCTCTTTGTAGGCTTGGGCATCGGCCTGGTAGGCGGCGGTGCGGCCGACCTGGTCCATTACCCGGTAGAAGCCCTGGGCGCCGCTGCTGGTTCGGTCCGCAGCGATACTGGTTTTCAGCTCCGCCGGCGCGCCGCTGAGCCAGGCTTCAGCCGCGCCCGCGACCGCAGCGGGTGCAATTGGCCGAAAGCCCATGCCGGCCAGGCGCAGTTCGTTGCGGCTGGCCTCGGACAGCGGATTCAAATCCAGGATCAGGCGCATGCGGCCATCGCGAAACACGGCCTGAGTCAAGCGCGTGAAGCGGAAGTCGGCAATGGCCGGAATGTCGACGATGTCGTTGGACCCCAGGTTGATCCGCTCCAGATTGACGATCGCCTGGTTCATCAAGCCTGACAGCCCGGGCGGCCATTGTTCGATGCCCGCCGAGTACAAGCCCAGGTAACGCAACGACGCCATCCCGGTCACGTCCGGGGCCAGGCCCAGGCTGTTGTAACTCAGATTCAGTGCCTGCAGACCGTGCAAGCGTTTGAAAGCGCTACGCCCAACCGAGCTCAGTTCGATGAAGTTTTCCTGCAGCATCAGGCTTTGCAGCGAGTCGATGCCGGAAATCACCTGCAGCGCGCCATCGTCCAGTTGCAGGGCATTGCCCGACAGCGCCAGCTTGCGCAGCTTGCCCATGCGCCCCAGCGCTGCCACCGTCCGCGCGGTCAGGCGGTTGGCCTGATCGACGTTGTCGACGCGGGTAACAGCCAGGCTTTGGTGCAAGTCCAGGGTGGCCAGCCGGCACGTCGCCGGGTCGCTGGCCAGCGCGTCGAACATGGTTTCGGTGACGGCCAGGCGATTGCTGGACAGGTTCAACGAGCGCAGCTCAGTCAGCGCAGCGATCTGCTCGGGCACCGCGCTCAGCAGGTTGCCGGCCAGGCTGAGTGTTTCGACCTTGGGAAAGCGCGACAGAAACAACGAAGGATCGGCCGTCAGCCCCATCCAGCCCATCTTCAACTCGGTCACGGCGGGAAACTGCGCCGTGAGTACGGGCAGTTCGGTAATGTCGCGACCGCTGAGGTCGAGTACGTTGGATTCGCGCCGCCAGGCGCTGATCAGCAGCTCGCACACCGATTTGCGTGAGCCGCCTATCCGGGTCTTGGCTTGCCATTCGGACAGGGTCTTGGACAGTACCTCGTACTCTTGCTCAAGGCGCTTGACGGCGATTTCATAGTCATCGCCCGGACGCACAATCGACTCGCGCAGCGCCAGCATGTCGGCGCTGCTCATGCCGGGAAACAGCTTGCGCAACCGCCGGCGCTGGCCCCACGAGGCATCCCCGCGCCCGCTGAGGGGATAGCCGTGGCCGCCACCGGGCAACAGCGGCGACTTGAACCAGGGCTGCACCCGGCGCTGGCCGAGTAGAGCTCCGGCCCCGCTGCGGTCGGCGGCCGCCAGTTCAGCCAGTTGCCGGCGCAGCTTTTCGGCATCGGTGGTCTGCAACGCGAGGGCACTGCGCTCGCTGTCGGGCAGGGCCGCGCACAGCGCCTGATACAGATCGGTGTCGCCGCTCAGGGTCTGCCCATCGCCATCCATAGGCTGATAACCACGCTCATGCCGTATCACGTACTTGAGCTGGCTGGCCGTCGATGGCCCGGCGCTGGCCAGGGTCTTGCCGCGGGTGGAACCGGCGCGCAGCTCGATGCGGACATCTCCGCTCCAGCCGGGTAGTTTGTCCAGCAAACCCATGGCCAGCGTGTCGCGGTCGGCGGCCATGCCATCGACACGCGCCAACGCCTCCATAGCCTTGCTCAGGCGCAGCTCGGCTATATGCAGCCGCGCCTCTTCGGCCAGGCGGGCCGGCACCTTGCCGGTGTCGAGCAAGGCCTTGCGCTCGACGTCGGTGGCCGCTTCGCCGATCTGGTTGGCCAGGCGGCGGGGCAAACCGGGAAAGTCGCGCTGCAGGACCTTGCCGCCGGCGCTCAACGAGGGTTGCTGGCGGTTGTACAGTTGCGCCGTCAGCGTATCGCTGTTCTCCTCGACATGCTCGGCCAAACGCTGGGCCAGAGCAGCCGACTGACCCTCTTGGGTGTTGGCCACGCTGTCGGCGAACATGTCCGCCTTCTGCTGCGGGGTCAGCTGACTGACCACCCGCTTGGCCCACTGGCCTTCGCGCCACTGCGTTCGACTCAGGCTGACCCAGCCGGCGTCGCCGCCCCCGAGGTCGACCACACGGCCATCGAGCTCGGTCAAGCGCACGCCCAATTGCGCGGGCCAGCCGGGCATGTCCGGCAGCAGCGCCACGCACGCATCGGCGCCCTGCCCCACGGCTTGCTCGCCGCGCAAGCGGGTCACCCAGCCGCGCACGTCGGCGGCGGTGCGCAGGCGCACACAGGCTTCTTCAAGGGCCGCAGGCATGGGCCGCTGGTTCACGTGAACGGCACGCAGCTGGTCCTCGCCGATGCCGACGGCCTGGCGCGCCGTCAGGAATTGGGCATCGCTCAGGCCCTCACTGGCCGCGCCCAGACGCCGCAACAAGGCCGCCCCCTGCCATTGCAATGGATCTTCATGCAGGTGTTGCCAGGCGCCGGCGCCGTTGTGGCTCATGGCGGGCCGATAGTGTTCGGCCAAGCGTGGATGGTCCAGCGTCCAGCACTGGCGCTGTGCATCGTAGACCTGCCGGTAGAGCTTGCCGTCCATGCGCACGTAGGTCTGCCCGTTGAGCGTGTACTGCCCCAGGTCATTGGTTGCCAGGTCCTCGGGCAAGGTCAGGTCCAGAGCATAGGGCGCAAGATCCGGGTGAATCAGCTTGGCCGCCGCGCTGCCGTTCGATGCAGGCACCGGCACCAGTCCCTCGACGAACGGCGAGCGGGCGATGGCCACGCCCGCGACGATACCGGCGCCGATCATGGCCAGGTTCTGCGCCACGCTGGCCAGGTGAGCCAGGGCTTCGACGGTCTGGCCATGCTTCCAGTCATCCACACCAATGCAGATGTCGCGGATCAACTGCCCCGCACCCACCACGGCCATCAGTTCACCCAGCCCAGGCACGGCGAACGCTGCGATGCCCAGCGCACTCATGCCCCTTTCCAACCACAGGGCAATGCGCTGTTCGCGCGCCACCCGGTCTTCGTCCTCGCTGGGCACGGCGATGGCCCGCGCGTTCTCGCAGAGGCGGATCAGCAGTTGATCGTACATCAGGCGCGTCAGCGTACCGGCCACAGGGAAGGCACGCACGCCGATGTCGGCGTCAGGGTCGGGCTGGCGCTGGCGCGGCGCCTGCCCTGGCCAGGTGACAGGTTCGGGTTCCAGCGTATCGTCCAGGCGCTGCAGAAAGCGGGCCCGCGAGGCCTGCCCGATGAAGCGGGCGAAGTCGTTGCGATAGGCGCGCGAGCGCAGTTTCTCCCGCAGCACCTGGGCGAAGTGTTGCAGCGAGTCATACTGCTTGAGCGGGATGTCCGGGTCGCCCGGCAGATAAACCAGGCAAGGCCCCTTGCCGGTGACGGGTTCGATCAGCACCGGACCGAGCAGGGCGTGGCCGCTCTTGAGCGGGGTGTGCAACAGCCCCAGCTGGCAGTAGCGCACCGTTTCACCCGACCATTGCACCGGCTGGTTGATCTGCTGCGGGCGGGTGATCTGCAAGAGCATACGATAGGCCGGCTCCAGCACATTGCCCTTGATCCGCGCCACCACGGCCTCGACGTCCAGGCCGTCGCGCAGGTTGAACATCAGCGTGGCGGCAGTCGACGCCTGTGCTTCATCCCGGCTGAGGCTACCCGCTGCCAGTGGCTTGAGCACCTCGTTGAGGTGCTGCTGGTATTGCTTGCCCAGGTCCAGGCGTCGACAGAACGCCGCGAAGGTTTCCGGGGCGAGGTCGATGACGGCAGTCTTGGCCAGACGATATTGCAGGGTACCGTCGTCGTTGATTGCAAAGGTATAGGCGCCCACCGGAGCGATCACCGAGCCCTTCTCGATACCGCCCGCCTTGGCTTCGTCGGGCAGAAAGTTCTGTAGCGCCGCTTCGAGCAAGGTCTGCTGGCGCGGCATCAGTCGACTGATCAAGGCATCGCTGTCGCGCACTTTGCGGATCAGCTCATGACCGGTGGCGTGCAAGCCCAGCGTGGGGTATTCCCGGTCCAATGCGGCTTGCAGCAACGGCGTACAGAACACCTCGGCGGTCTGCACCGCGGCCAGTAGCGTCCGCGCCTGAGTGCTGCTGTACAGGCTGCTCGAAGAGCTGCTGAAATACGCTTCGCGCAGCGCTGCGGGCGCGGTAGTCAGCCACTTGGGCACGGCGCTCTCGAGCAGTGTCTGGTGAATGCCCGGCTCGCCGGGCAACAGAGTTGTCGGGGTATTCATGCAGCACCTCCCAGTGCTTGCTCGCTCAACTGGCGCTGCAAGGCTCGGCGCGCTGCGGCCTGCCCTGCGTTCAACGCCTGGCGAGCGGTGTCCTGTTCATCGGCGGTCAGGCTGACCACCTGCATCTGCCCGTCGCGGTACCAGCCACGGTCGCCCAACACGCTGGTCAGTACCTCGCGCACCGGCTGCGTCACGGCTTCGGGTTGCGGCTCGCTGGAGCCGATCTCATAGAGGTAGGTGTGGCCCTCATTCCAGGTGCGGTCCAATTCATCGAACTGTGGCCGGTAGCGACGCTCCAGCGCATCGGTCCAGAATGGCTGGTCTTCTAGCCAATCGAGGAAGCCGGTGTCACTGTCCTGTTGCTGCACGGCCGTGGCCACTTCGTTCTGCAGTGACGTGGATATCGCCTCCGGGAACAGCAGATGGTTGCTCTGGGGTTGCAAGTTCAGGCGTGCCGCCAGCACCTGGCGCAGGCTCAGGCGAATTTCCGCTTCGTCGGCGGGGAACATCAGCAGGGCGTGCTCATGGTCGTCCCCCGGATACAGCGCGGGCGCCTCGGTCAGCTGCGTCGGGTCGATGGCTTGCCATTGCGCACCCGTCACCCGCATCGGGTTGCGAGTGCCCATCAGGAAGGCCCGGCGGTTGAGCCGCATCTGGGTGATACGCACCGCCGCGTCGTCCAGCAGATCAGCGCGATAGAGCTGGCGGGCCAGTTTCAACAGCTTGGCCTGGCCTTCATCTCCCGGTGCCAGACCGGCGCGATAGGCCAGCACCAGCGTTTCGCTGCGACGCAGCAAGAGCTGCACCCCATCGCCGCAGGTGTTGACGGCCTCGTCGCCAATCCGGAACACCTGCTCGCGCACATGCCTCAGGCCGGCGCCATCATCTCCCGCGCCCGGCTCGGCCAGCGCGCGGATCAAGGCGTGGATACGCTGTCGCACACCCTGTGGATCATGGGTGTATTCGGCACTCAGGGCAGCCCGGTCCAGGGCGTGAAAAAAGAATCCCGCATCGGCATCGGCGCGCAGCTGCTGAGCCATGCTCAACACCGCTTCGGGGCAATCCACGCGCCAGTCGTCGAGTGCCCGGGGCCGATCCACCGGCACCACACCGGCACGCCGCAAGCGCCCCAGACTGACCTCGTCGAGCCCTGCTGCGGAAATCCGCAAGGGCTGCTCGATGAAATCGTCCCCCTCGAAGAACCCCAGTCCTTGCAGCTCCGGCACCTCCGTCAGAGGGTTGCCATCCAGTGACACGCTACGCAGGTTCAGCGGATTCTGGCCCATCAGCTCGGACAAACCCCGGGGCCAGCGCGTGAGTTGGCAGTCGCGCAGCCCGAGCACCGCCAGGTAGGTGAACGAGGCGAAATCGGGGTCTTCGCCCAACGGGTTGCCCGCCAGCTCCAGGTGTTCCAGTTCAGGCATTGCAGCCAGGTCCCTGGCCACCTCGGGGGTCAGGACCAGTTCGTTGTTACACAGCCACAGGCTTTCCAGATGCGGCAGCCGCGCCAGGTGTGGCAGTAGTTGCGCTATATGCCCCACCGAGGTGTTTTCCAGTGACAGCACCCGCAGGGCGCGCAGGCTGCCCAAGGTGCTGGCGGCCTCGGCAGGGATGTGCATGGGATTGTTGCGCAGCACCAGGGTTTGCAGGTCGTTGAGATTAAGCAAGCCGTCGAACATCGTCGGCGAGGCCTGCAGGCGGTTGTCGTCCAGGGTCAGGCTGTTGAGGTCACTGAGCAAGCCCACGTCGGTAGGAATCGCCGTCAGGCGATTGCCTTGCAACTCAAGCTCTTCCACCCGGGGAAAATTGCGCAGGAAGCCGGCCGGCAGTTGCTCCATGGCCATGCCCTCCAGTATCAGCGAATACACATGGCTGAAGTCGGCGCGCAGGGCAGGCAAATCGCCGATGCGCAGGTCGGAAAGATCCAGGCTGAAACCTCTCCCACGGCCTCGCTCCGACATCATCGTGGGCGATTCGCGGCGCCAGGCCGCCAGAATGCGCGACATCGCCAGGCCGCGGTCAACCGGCTCCACCGCCACCGCCACACCCTCATCGTTGAAGGTGGTTGCCGGCTGCCGCGCCCAGGTTTCCAGGGTGTGGCGCATCTGCCGATACTCGATCGCGCGGCGGGCAAGGGCGACGTCCGGGGCGGCGCCCAACGACTCATGCAGGCTCTGCAACTGATCGTCGTCGAGCTGCGGGTACAGCTCGCGCATCCGCCGCAGGCGGCGTTGGTACAGCACCTGACCGGCCCGGCTGGGCTCGGCACGCGCATGCCCCACCACCACTTCTGTGGGAACGTGGGCCGCACGCCAGTGCCCGGCGCCGTCGTGGCTGAGCAGCACGCGGTAGTCCTTGCGCGGATGCTCGATCGCCCACTGTCCGCGGGTGCTGTCCAGACTCTGCCGGTAGGCCTTGCCGTCCAGCTTGATGTAGGTATGGTCGCCCATCGAGTACTGCCCGAGGGTATTGGCCACCGCTTCATCGGCCAGCGCTTCGGGGCTGGCGAAGTCGCTGAGCGGGGCATCGAGCAGGCGCGTGCGCCCGGTGCGGTCGAGCACGGGTAACAGGCCTTCGACGAAGGGTGCACGGTGCATGGCGACACCGACGCCAGCGGTGATGCCGATCAAGGCGGCGTTCTCCGCCACGCTCAACAGGTGCTGCAACGCCTCCTGGCGTTGCCCGTGGTTCCAGTCATCGACGCCCTCGAACACTTCGCCCAGCAATTGCAACGCCCCCGCGCCCACCATCAGCAGCCCCAACGCCGGGACAAATGCTGCCGCTACCTCCACGGCATCGAGCCCGAGCATCAGCAGGGTCTGCCAGCGTTCGCTGCGCACCTGGCGGTCAACCACGGCGTTGGGTACCAGCAAGGTCTGGGCGTCGCTACGCATCTGCTCCAGCAATTGGCTGTGCAACCAGCTAGCCAGGCGCGCTTGCAAGGCGGTCGTGCGCAAGCCGATGTCGGCGCTCGGATCGGCCGGCGCCAATGTTGCTCCAGGCCCTGGCAATGTGCCGGGGTTGAGGGTCTGCACCAGGCGTTGCAGGAAAGCCGATTGCTCGTTCAGCCCCACGAAGCTTTTGAAAAATTCCTGAAATGATGTTTCGCGCAACCGTTGGCGCAGCGCGTCGCTGAAATCACGCAGGCTGCGGTACTGCTTGAGCGGGTGCAGCGGGTCCCCCGGCAGGTACGCGACACAGGGCGCGGCCTCATCACCTGCCTGGGTGAACAGGCAGGCCCGTTGCAGCGTTGTGCCGCCGTGCACCCAGGTCACCAGCAGGCGCAGGCTGTGCAGTTGCACCGGTTGCTGGTTCCAGAGCGCCGTCGTCTGCTCGCCCTCGGCGGCGTCGAGCAGCGCTTGCAGGGCCTTGGCCGCGTCGACATCGACGGCTTCGCTCAGCACAGCCCGCTGCAGTTGCACGGCGAAGTCGTTGCACAGGTTCACTTGCAGCGGTGAGGGCGACACTTGGCCGGCAGGTTCGAACACGTCGGCGAAGTGGCGCTGATACTGCGCGCCAATGTCCAGTTCCCGGCACAGGTGCGCGAACTGGGTGGGATTGATGAGCGCGGCTTTCTTCGCGTCGTAGCTGTACAGCCGTGGCCCACCGGTGTGCGTGACGAATTCGGCCGTGGGCAAGATCACCGACCCCAGCTCGAACCCACCGTCGGCCTGGCGCGCAGTGAAGTTGCTCATGGCGGCCTGCAACAGATTGCCGCGTTTGACCTCGACCGTGCGCCGGACCTGCCAGTTGGGGTTGCGCAGCGGCGTATGCAGGCTTATCAACTCGCTGCCGCGCAGGTCCACGGGGGCGCGGTAGTGTGCTTTCAAAGCGGCGTTCAGGCGCGTTTCGATAAAGGCGTCGGCGGCCTCGAAACGGTCGCACAACGCCTGAACCTGCGCTTGTGATGCCAGGCTGCGCTGTACCAGGCTGGCGTAGTGCTCGCGCTGCTGCGCGGAGGCATCCGCCAGCCACGCCGGCACCGCGCTGGCTACGTATTCGACATTGTTCACCGGCAGCGTCGGGGTCGTCCATGTATCGGGAGTGAGGGTATCCATCATGCGTGCTCTCCTTGCAGCGCTTGTTCGCTCAGTTGGCGGGCCAACGCTCGGCGGGCCTGCAATTGCCCGGCGGTCAACGCCTGGCGGGCAATCTCCTGCTCGTCGTCGGTCAGCTTGACCACTTGCATCTGGCCATCGCGGTACCAGCCACGGTCGCCGAGTATGCCGGTCAGAACCTCGCGTACCTGCTCTGCCACGGGCTCGGGTTGTGGCTCGCTGCGGCTGATCTCGAACAGGTACAACAGCCCTTGTTGCCATTGCTGATCCAGCGCATCGAAACGCGTCTGGTAGCGGCGTACCAGGGTGTCGCTCCAGAACGGCTGATCCTCCAGCCAGTCGAGAAATCCGGCGTCGGTGTCTTCGCCGCGAACGTCGCTCGCGACTTGATCGCGCAGGGAATCAGCCACCGGCTCCGGATAGCGCAGGTGTTGCGGCTGCGGTTGCAGATCGAGCATCTCGCGCAAGGCCAGGCGCATGGCCAGGCGGATCTCCACCTCATCGGCCTCGAAGCGCAGCAGGACATGGGTGAGGTTGTCGCCGGGGTACAGCGCCGGTGCGCTCGCCAGGGACTGCTCGTTGATGGCGCGCCACTGCGCCGAGCTGACCTGGGCCGAGTCGGCAGCGCCCATCAGGAAGGCGCGGCGATCCATGCGCCGCTGCACCACTTGGATCACCGTGTGATCGAGCAGATCAGCGCGAAACAGCTGCCGACCCAGGGTCAGCAGGTCACGCAGCCCATGCGCAGCAGTGGCCGCATTCAAGCCGGCGCGATGGGCCATCACCAGGGTTTCGCTGCGGTTGAGCAGCAGCTCGATGCCGTCGCCGCAGGTGTTGATGGCCTCGTCACCGATGCGAAAGACCTGCCGGCGCAGGTGCTCCAGGCCCTGGCCGTCATCGCCGGCATCGGGCTCGGCCAAAGCGCGGATCAGGTTCCACACCCGCTGTCGGCCTGCGGCGTGGTCGCGGCGGTACTCGGCCGTCTCCTGGACGCGCTCGATGGCTTCGAAAAAGAACCGCGAATCCGCTTCGCTGCGCAACTGTTGTGCCATGGCCAGCACCGGTTCCGGGCACTGGGTGCGCCAGTTCTCGGTCACCGGCGCCAGGTCGCGCGCCAGCACCCCGGCGGCCAGCAGCCGCGCGCGGCCGACCTCGCTCATGGCCGCCGCGTGGATGCGCAGCGGTTGCGGGGGGAACGGGGTTTCGGTGAAGAACGGCAACCCGGCCAATACCGGTACCTCGGCAATCGGATTGCCCTCCAGGCCAATGCTGCGCAGTACCGGGGGGCGCTGGTTCATCAAGGTGGTGAGGCCTGCCGGCCACTGCGTCAGGCCACAGTCGCGCAGGTTCAGCACGCCCAGGTCCGTCAATGAACGAACGTCCAGTTGCGCGCCCAGGGGGTTGTTCGACAGGTCCAGGTGTTCCAGGCCGTGCAGGTTGGTCAGGCACTCCATGATCGCTGGCGTCATCACGATGTCATTGTCGCGCAGCCACAGGCTGGTCAGGTTGGGCAGGCGCTGCAGCGGTGCGAGCACGCGTACCGGGTCGTCCATGCGCAGCCCTTCCAGCGACAACATGGTCAGCGCACGCAGGTTGCTCAAGGCGTTGGCCGCCCGGGCCGGAATGGCGATCGGGTTGTTGCTCAACACCAGCAACTGCAGGTCATTGAGGTTGCGCAATACGCTGAACATGGTCGGGCTGTCGAGCAGCTCGTTGCTGTCCAGGGTGAGGGTGTTGAGGTCGGTGATCAGGCCCACTTCGGCGGGAATCTCGGTGAACCGATTGTTATGCAGCTCCAGTTCCTCCAGGCGCGAAAAGCTGCGCAGGAAGCCTTCAGGCACCGTCTGCAGGCCCATGTTTTCCAGGATCAGCGAATAGACATGGCTGAAGTCGCCGTTGATGGCCGGCAGTGTGCCCACATACAGGTCCGCAAGGTCCAGGGAGTACCCGTGGCCACGACCGCGCTCGGAGGCCATGGTGCCCGATTCGCGCCGCCAGGTTTCCAGGATGCGGCCGCGCACCAGCAGCCGGTCGGCAGGGTCGGCAGCCACCGGGTTGCCCGCCGCGTTGATCACTATCGCGTCGCGGTTGGCCCATTCGTCGAGGGTATGGCCAAGGCGTTGATATTCCAGCTCACGCAGGGCCAGGTTGAGGTCGGGCGCGCTGGTGCCCAGTTCGTCGTGCAGGGTTTGCAGCAGCTCGTCGCTGGCTTGCGGGTAGAGCCTGCGCAAGCGTTGCAGGCGCAGACTGGGAACCGGCGCCTGCCCTGCCCCGCGACCGCTCAGGGGGTAGCCCAGATGTCCCTGGGGCAGTCGCACGGGCGGGCGCCACCACTCTGGCGGGCGGCGCTGGCCGATGGCCTTGGCCGCCGCCGCGCGATCGGCCACCGCGCGCTGGAATACCGTGACGTCGTCGTCCCCAGGCGTTGCCAGGGCCGCACGCAGGGCGGCGCTGTCGCCGGCCTGGGCCTCCGGCCAGAGCAGCCCCGCCAGCGCCAGGTTCAAACGCCGCTCGCGCAGCATCATCCGCGCCTGTTCGGCCAGGCGCAGGCCCACCTTGGCCTTGGCGGTCAATTGCCGGCGTTCGGCAGGTTTGGCATTGGCAACGATTTCCTCGGCTGCGCTCGCGCTCAGGTTCGGAAAGTCCCGCAACAGGGGCTTTGTGTTCTCGCTCGGAGCACCGATGCGGGCGGCCTGTTGCCGGGCCTGAAAGGCTTGCGCCTGCTCGGCTTCAGGCAACGCGCCGACGCTGCGCAACTGACGGAAGTCGTTCAACGTATCGCGCAGCGCTGCAGGCACGGTCAGGCTCTCACGATGAATCCGCAGCAGGTTCGCCTCGCTCAGGCCACAGGCTTGGCGGGCCTGCTCCAGGGTGGAGGCGTCCAGGCCATCGGCCACCGGCCCCAGGCGTCGCAGCGCCGTGGCAGTGGTCCATTGCGAAGGCTGCTCATGGGCTGCCCGCCAGGCGCCCTGGCCATTGTGGCGCAGGGCCAGGCGGTAGGGTTTGCTGGGGTGGCGGATCTGCCACTGGCCGCTTTCTGCGTCCAGGGCCACTCGATACAGTTGACCGTCGAGCTTGATGTAGTGCTGGCTGCCATCGACGTACTGGCCCAAGGCGTTGGGCACGGCGTGGTCGGGCAGCGCAAGGTCAGTGACGAACGCGTCCAGGGTGGCATCGAGCAGGCGGGTACGCCCGCTGCGGTCAAGCACCGGCAGCATGCCCTCGACGAAGCTGGAGCGGTGGATGGCCACGCCGACGCCCAGGGTCACCCCCATGATCGCCGCATTTTCCGCCACGCTGAGCAGATGCTTGAGGGCATCCTGGCGCTGTCCGTGAGTCCAGTCGTCGATGCCGATAAAGGCTTCGGCCAGCAGTTGCACCGCCCCTGCCCCTACCATCAACAGGCCCAGCGCGGGCACGAAGCCGGCCACTACTTGCAAGCCATCCAGTCCCAGGGTCAACAGCGTTTGCCAGCGGCGAGTAGTGACCTGGCTGTCGACCACGGCGTTGGGCACCAGCAACGTCTGTGCGTCATTGCGCATTTGCTCCAGCAGTTGGCTGTGCATCCACAGGGGCAATGCCTGAGACACGGTGGTGGTGCGCAAGCCGATATCTGCCTGGGGATCGGCCGCTGCCAGTTGCTTGGCTGGGGGTGGCAAGGTACCGGGGTTGAGGGTCTGTACCAGGCGGTCGAGAAAGCCGGCTTGCTCGCTCAAGGCCACGAAGCCTTTGCAGAACAACCGAAACTCAGGGGTGCGCAAACGCTCGCGCAGCGCGTCGCTGAACGCCTGCAGTGAGGGGTACTGCTTGAGTACGTGCAGGGCATCGCCCGGCAGATAGGCCACACAGGGCCGGGTGGGGTCGCCGTTCTGGGTGAACACCGCGGCACGTTGCAGCGAGGTGCCGTCATGCACCCAGGTCACCAGCAGCCGTAGTGCTTGCAGCTCCAGCGGCTGGCCGTTCCAGCGCGGCGCGGGGCTGGCAGGCTGAACGCCGGTGCCGCTGTCCAGCAGCGCTTGCAGCGCCTTGCCGGCGTCGGCGTCAATGGCTTGGGTGATGACGGCTCGTTGCACAGCCAGGGCGAAGCCGTCGTTGAGGTTGAGCTGCAAGGCACCGGCCGAGGCGACCGGGGCGGCCTTGGGCACGAACACATCATCGAAATGCCGCTGGTATTGCGCGCCGAAATCCTGCCCCCTGCACACCTGGGCGAATTGGCTGGGGGTGATCGGTGCAGTGCGTTTGCTGTCGTAGTCGTACAGCGCCGAGCCGCTGGCGTGCTCCTTGAACACGCCAGTGGGAAGAATGACCGAGCCGACTTCGAAACCGCCGTCGGCCTGGTACTCGGTGAAGTTGGCCATGGCGGCGCGCAACAGGTTCGCGCGCTGGACCTCGACGGCCCGGCGAACCTCCCAATTGGGGTTGCGCAGCGGGTAGTGCAGCGTGATCAGTTCACTGCCGCGCAGATCCAGCAACACGCCAAAGCGCTCGGCCAACGCAGCGGCCAGACGATTCTCGATGAAGTAGTCGGCCGCCTCGAAGCGGCTGCACAGGCGCTGCACGGCCACCTGGGATTCCAGGCTGCGCCTGGCCAGCAGGTTGTAGCGGCTGCGCTGCTCGGGGGTGGCTTGGGCAAGCCAGGCCGGCACTGCCGCGGCCACGTGTTCGACGTTGTTCACTGGCCCTGGCAAGGCCATCGGTGCATCGGGGGAAGTCGGGGTGATCATGCTTGCTCTCCTTGCAATGCGAGTTCGCTCAGTTGTCGCGTCAGTGTGCGGATGGCGTCTGCCTGGCCTGCGATCAAAGCCTGGCGCGCGGTTTCCTGTTCGGTGTCGGTCAGCGTCACCACCTGCATCCGCCCATCGCGGTACCAACCGCGATCGCCCAGCACGCCGTTGAGCACGTCGCGCGGCGCCTGGGGCACGGGGTCGGGTTGCGGTTCGCTGGAGCCGATCTCGTAGAGGTAGAGCTGGCCTGCCTGCCAGTCGCGGTCCAGGGCATCGAATCGGGCCTGATAGCGTCGGCGCAGGGTTTGCGTCCAGAACGGTTGGTCTTCCAGCCAGTCAAGAAAACCCACGTCGCTGTCGTCGCGGTGAACGTCGGCCGTTACCTGCTCGAGCAGGGCCGCGGGCATCGGCTCCGGATAGCGCAGGTGAGCGGTCTGCGGTTGCAGGTCCAGGGTGTTCTGCAAGGCCAGGCGCAAGCTCAAGCGAATCTCGACCTCGTCGCCGCCAAAGCGCAGCAGCGCGTGACTCACCTCATCGGCGGGATACAGGGCAGGCGCGGCGGCTTGTTGATCCTCACTGATGGCGCGCCATTGCTCCGCCGATAGCTGCCCAGGCTCGATGCCTGCCAGCAGGTGGGCGCGGCGGTCCAGGCGACGCTGGGTAATCTGGATCGCTGCCTGATCCAACAGATCGGCGCGGTACAGCTGGCGGCCCAGGCGCAGCAGGTCGGCCAGGCCCTGGCGAGCCGTGGAGGCGTTGAGGCCGGCACGGTGAGCGGCGACCAGAGTCTCGCTGCGGCCGATCAACAGTTCGACGCCATCCCCGCAGGTATTGATCACCTCATCGCCGATGCTGAACACCTGTTGACGCAAGTGCTGCAAGCCCTGGCCATCGTCGCCTGCGGCCGGTTCGGCCAGTGCGCGAATCAGGTTCCACACCCGTTGGCGTCCTGCGGTAGCGTCTCGACGGTACTCGGCGGTTTCCTGTACGCGATCGATGGCCTCGAAAAAAAACCGCGACTGTGGCTCGTCGCGCAACTGCTGCGCCAGGTTCAGCACGGCTTCCGGGCATTGCGTACGCCAGTTGTGGCTGGCCGGATCGAGGTCACGTGCCTGAACCCCTGCGGCGAGCAGGCGGGCCCGCCCTACCTCGTTCATGGCCGCAGCATCGATGCGCAAAGGCTGCAGTGGGGACGGCTCCTCGGTGAAGAACGGCAAACCCGCCAACTCCGGCACCTCGGTAATGGGATTGTCTTCCAGACTGACGCTGCGCAACGTCAGTGGGCGCCGACTCATCAGGGCCGTCAGGCCTTCGGGCCAGCGGGTCAGGCCGCAATCGTGCAGGTTCAACACGGCCAGGTCGGTCAGCGAGCCCACATCCAAGGGTTCCCCCAGCGGGTTGCCGGACAGGTCCAGATAATCCAGGGCGCGCAATTGGCTCAAGCTCTGCATGATCGCCGGGGTCATGACCATCTGGTTGTCACGTAGCCACAGGCTGCCCAGGTAAGGAAGCCGACGCAGGGGCGCGAGCACCCGTGCGGGGTCGTCCATCTGCAACCGGTCGAGCGAGAGCATGGTCAGGCCGCGCAGGTTGCCCAGAACCGTGGCGGCCTGTGGCGTGATTGCCATCGGGTTGTCGCCCAGTGTCAGCAGCTGCAGATTGGTGAGGTTGCGTAGCGCCGCGAACATGGTGGGGCTGTCCTGCAACCGGTTGTTGTCCAGGGTCAGGGTGTTGAGGTCGGTCAGCAGCGCCACGACGGGCGGAATGCGGGTCAGACGGTTGTTTTGCAGCTCAAGCTCTTCCAGGCGCGGAAAGCCCAGCAGGAAGCCTTCAGGCAGTTGCTCCAGGCCCATGCTCTCCAGGAGCAATACGTAGACATGACTGAAATCGCCGGTGATGACAGGCAGCGAGCCCACATACAGGTCACCCAGATCCAGGGTGTAGCCGTCACCGCGACCACGTGCCGACCTCATTCGACCGGCCTCTCGGCGCCAGGCCTGGAGAATGCGATGACGCGCCTGGACCCGGTCCACCCGGTCTACCGGCACCCGGATGCCGGCGGGGTTGAGCATCGTCGCCCGTTCGTCGACCCACTGGTCGAGATCGTGGTTCAGGCACTGATATTCCAGCTCGCGCCGAGCCAGGTTGGCTTCCACTGCCGCGCCGCCCAAGCCCTCGTACAGCGCCTGGAGTTCATCCTCGCGCACCAATGGATAGAGCCTGCGCAAGCGTTGCATGCGCAACAACATGGGCGTCGATTGCCCCCAGTAGCCGCGCCCGCTGAGGGGGTAGCCCAGGTGGCCATGGGGCAGTCGCACCGGTGGTCGCCACCAGGATGCCGGTCGGCGTTGGCCGATGGCGCTGGCGGCCGCCTGGCGGTCCTGCACGCAGCGCTGGAACAGCTCGGCGCCCGTCTCGTCCACTTTGCCCAGGGCAGTGCGCAGCAAGGCACTGTCACCCACTTGCGCCTTGGGCCAGAGCAGCCCGGCCAGGGCAAGGTTCAGCTGACGTTCACGCAGCATCATGCGCGCCTGCTCGGCCAGGCGCAGGGGCACCTTGCCATGGACAGTGAGTTGCCGGCGTTCGGCCGTTTTCGCATCGGCGATGATTTCTTCGGCGGCGGCACTGCTCAGGCCAGGGAAGCTGCGCATCAGTGGCGCTATGCCAGAGGCCTTGCTTTGGGTGTCCTGAAGCGTGCGGCGGGTCTCGAAGGCCTGCGCCTGATCGGCCTCTGGCAGTTTGTCGACTTCGCGCAGCAGGCGGAAATCGTTGAGGGTGTCGCTCAGAGCCGCCGGCATCGGCAGGCTTTCGTTGTGCAGGCGCAGCAAGCCGGCCTCGCTCAAGCCACAGGCTTGCCGGGCCTGTTCCAGCACGGCGTCGTCCAGCCCCTCGACACGGTGGCCGAGGCGGCGCAGGGCTGTGGCAGTGGTCCAGGTCGACGGCTGCTCATGCTGCGCCCGCCAGGCACCCTGGCCGTTGTGGCGTACGGCCAGGCGGTACGGTCGGGTGGGGTGACGCAGATGCCAGCGCTCGCTACCGGCGTCCTGGCCGAGTCGATACAGCTGGCCATCGAGCTTGATGTAGCGACGGCTGCCGTCGACGTATTGGCCCAGGGCGTTGGGCAGCAGATCGGCGGGCAGCTCATGGTCGCTGACGAACGCGTCCATGGAGGCGTCGAGCAGACGGCTGCGGCCTTCGCTGTCGAGCACCGGCAGCATACCCTCGACGAAGCTGGAGCGATGGATCGCCACGCCAATGCCCAGGGTCACGCCCATGACTGCGGCGTTCTGGGCCACGCTGAGCAGGTGTTTCAACGCATCCTGACGCTGGCCGTGAGTCCAGTCGTCAATGCCGATGAACACCTCGGCGAGCAACTGCAGTGCGCCCGCGCCGACCATCAGCACCCCCAGCGCCGGGACGAATCCGGCCACCACCTGCAAACCGTCCAGGCCCAGGGTCAGCAGGGTTTGCCAGCGCTGGGCGCTGACCTGGCTGTCGACAATGGCGTTGGGGACCAACAAGGTCTGGGCGTCGTTGCGCAGTTGCTGCAGCAGTTGGCCATGCAACCAGGCGGGCAACGCCTGCGTCACGGCTGCGGTGCGCAAGCCGATGTCGGCGTCGGGATCGGCCGGGGCCAGGGTCTTGGCCGGTGGCGGCAAGGTGCCTGGGTTGAGGGTCTGCACCAGCCGTTCGACGAAGGGGGCCTGTTCGCTCAAGGCCACGAAGCTTTTGCACAACTGACGAAACCCAGGCGTGCGCAGACGTTCGCGCAGCGCCTCGGCAAAGCCCGCCACCGTGGCGTATTCCTTGAAAGGCTGCTGCGGATCGCCAGGCAGGTACGCGATGCATGGCCGGGCCGGGTCGCCAGCTTGGGTAAACACACCCACGCGTTGCAGGGCGGTGCCCTGGTGCGTCCACGTGACCAGCAGCTGCACCGAGTGCAACTGCAGCGGCTGGCCGTTCCACTGGGCCGTTGCAGCACTGACCCCGGTACCGGCATCCATCAGCGCCTGCACGGCTTTGCCCGCTTCCACGCTCACTGCCTGGCTGATGATTGCCTGTTGCAGTGCCAGGGTGAAACCGTCGTTGAGGTTGAGCTGCAAGGCACCCAGCGTCCCCAGCGGGCCGGAAGAAGGCGCGAACACCTGATCGAAATGGCGTTGATATTGCGCACCGAAATCCTGCTCACGGCACAGGTGAGCGAACTGACGGGGAGTAATGGGCGCGACCCGCTGCCGGTCATACTCATACAACGTCGCGCCACTGCCCAGCACCTTGAATTCCCCTGCCGGCAGGATCACCGAGCCTGTTTCGAAGCCGCCATCGGCCTGCTCTGCCGTGAAGTTGGCCATGGCCGCACGCAGCAGGTTGCTGCGTTGCACGTCGACCGTACGGCGTATCTGCAAGTTGGGGTTGTGCACCGGATAGTGAAGGCTGATCAGCTCGCTGCCCCGCAGCGACACGGTGACGCCCAGACGCTCGCGCAAGGCAACGGCCAGGCGGTTTTCAATGAAGGTGTCGGCCGCTTCGAAGCGACTGCACAGGCGTTGCACCGCTACCTGGGATTCCAGGCTTTGCTCGGCCAAAAGGTTGTAACGGGTGCGCTGTTCGGCACTGGCCTGGGCGAGCCAGGTCGGCACTGCGGCAGCCACGTGCTGGACGTTGGCCACCGGTTGAGTGGATGTAGCAGTTGTATCAGCCATGACGGCGCTCCAATGCAGGCGCGCAACCTCAGTGTTGCGCGCCTGCATTGCACCAGTCGCCCTGCCCGCCCATGCGGTACATAGCGCTAGCCCACGATCAAAGTTCGGTGTCCTCCACCTGATCGGCCAGGGCCTGATCGGTGAGTTCCTTGATCAGCCGCCGCTGCTCGCTGTCCAGACGTTGCTGCAGGGTTTGCAGTTGGGACATGTAGCGCGCGTGGCCTATTTCGCTCACGTCGTCTTCCAGGGCGTTGAAGCGCTTGAGATAAGGCTCGGTCACCGCCTCGAAGCGCGCGACATGCTGCTGGCGCAGGTAGCCGACCCACGCGTCACTGCGGTAGAGCGCCTCGCGCATGGCCGGGCCATCCTCCATGGCCAGGATGCTGGCCTGGGCCTTGCCCAGCGTGGCGGCATCCAGCTCGGTCATGCCGGTGAAGATCATCCTTTCCGGCTGACCCGGCAGCTCCAGCGCCTTGCGCAGGACAATCCGGTAGCCCAACTGCACCTCCACATCATCGACACTGCGCCCCGCCTTCAGGCGCGCCTGAATATCGGCCTGGGCCACCTTTTCGACTTCCTCCAGGCGAAACAGCCCCTTGCACAGCTTGAGCATTTGCGTGGCGGAGCCTGGGGTGCCGAGTGCCTGCTGGACCATGGCGCGCACCTCCAGGTTGCTGAACACCAGAGTCACGCCGTCGCTGCAGGTACGCTCATGGCTGGCGTAGGTGAACACGGCGTCGCGCACCGCCTGGTCCTCGCTGGCCGCCTCGATCACCTTCCATACCCGCGCCTGGAGCAGCGGGTAGGCGCGTTGAAAATCGGCGGTCTCGGTGAGTTCGCTGAACACCCTGAACAGCTCCTGGGAGTTCGGTTCGGCTTGCAGAGCCTTCCAGGCCTGGGTCTTGATCTCGCGCTCGGCGGCAGGAAGCTTTTGCAGCCAGCGCGGGATCAATTCGTCCTGGGGGCTGACGATGTTGGGGCGACGATGCACCCGACCGGGGTAACCGATGCCCAGGCCGCTGCCGTTGTTTTCGTGGTACTGGCGCAGGCGGGTCAGGCTGGCCTCGCTCAGGGGATTGTCGTGCAGGTAGGTCACCCGGTTGATGCGCATGACGCGGGCGCTGTCCTCGGGTGCCGGATCGAGCACCTCGTCTGGAATCTCGCTGATGCGATTACCGCGCAAGCCGAGCACTTCCAGAGCCTCCAGTTTCATCACCCCCGGTGGCCAGCTATCGATGCCGGTGTGGCTCAAACGCAGGCCACGCAGATCGGTCATGGCACTGACGTCGAAGGTGCGGCCCAAAGGGTTATTGCTCAGGTGGATATCCTTGAGCCGGGTCAGGCCACTGAGCGCTTCGGCGGCTTCGGCGCTCAGCACGATCTGGTTGTGGGCCAACAACAATTTGCTCAGGTTGCGCATCGGCGTGATCGCCTCCGGCAAACGGGTCAGGCGATTGTTGGCCAGTTCCAGCCAGCGCACATGGGGAAACAGACTGATGAAAGCATTGCCATCGTCCGTCAGCCCGGTCCGGCGCAGGTTCAGGGAAGACACATGGTCGAAACGTGCGGTCAGCGCTGGCAACTCGCCGAGGGTCAACTCAGAGAGGTCAAGTTCAAAACCCAACAGCTGACCTGCGGCGGTCATCACTCGGGGTGTCTCGCGCAGCCAGCAGGCCTTGATGCGCTGTGCAACCTGCGCGCGGGTCGCCCGCCGCGCCGCGGCACTGCCCGCAGCGGAATCGGTCAGCGGTTGCGCCACCCAGGCATCCAGCATGCTGCGGGTGTGCTGCCAGTCGTGGGCCAGGCGTTCCAGCTCCTGGGCAATCTCGCTGTCAGAGTACAGAAAGCTCATCTCCTCCAGCAGGGCGTCCACCGCGCTGCTGTCCAGGGACGGATACAACGCGCTGGCCTGGCGGGCCAATGCATCGCGAGCGCTGGGCAGGCGGCCTTCGCCACTCATGGGGTAGCCCAACTGTTGATCGACCCGAGTGAGGCGGCGCCAGCCGGTGGGAGTGGCTGTCGCACCCAGCACTGCACCGGCTGCCGTGCGGTCGTCGCTGGCCCGCGCCGCCAGGGAGGTGCGCAAACTTTCGGCGTCATGAATCTGCAGGCCCAACTGGCGGCGTTGGGCATCGGGCAGTGCCTTGAGCACGGCGCTGTAGAGGTCGCCGGGGGCGTTGAGCTGATGCCCTTGGGCGTCGTAGGCCTGGTACAGGCCGTTGTGGCGCACCAGCCTGGCCTGCGTGGTGGCGGCGTCGGCCCCCGCCTGTTGCACCAGGGTGCCGGTCAGGCGCTGATCGCGCAGTTCCAGGCGCATGTCGCTGGGCCAGGTTGCCAGTGTGTCCAGCAGACCAAAGCCGAGAGTATCGCTGTCGGCACTGGTCAGGCCGCTCAGGTGGATGCCCTCGATGGCCCGGTTCAAGCGGACCTCGCGCTGATAACCACGGGCCATCTGCGCCAGGCGCAGGGGCACCTTGTGTTGCTTTTCCAAGGTCAGGCGTTCGGCACTGGTGGCTTGGCCAAGAATCTCGTCGGCGACCGCCGTGGGCAGCCCGGGAAAATCGCGCAGCACTGGGGCGAGCGGCACACTGGCAACCGACTCAGGCACGGGATAGTAAAGCTCCAGCATGGCCTGGCGCTGGGCCTCGGCCAAGTCTGCCAGCAGCCCGTCGATCGCGTGCAGCCGAGCGCTGTGATCGACCGGCAGGCTGTCGCCGAACAGCTCGCTCAGGGCCGAGGTGTCGAGCTGTTCGAGCAGGCGTTCAGCCAACTGGCCACTTGTGATGTCACTGCGTTGCAGGGTCAGCACCCGGCTGCCGTTGCCGTATTCGGCGGCAGCCCCCCAGGCTTCCGGACCTTCATAGACCTTGAGCATGAGTGACTTTGGCCAGCGGGGGTGGCGCGTCAGCAGGCCCAGCGGGTAGCCCGTGCGCCCGCCCAACGGCTGCCCGGCGCGCAGTCGGGCGATCAGCAGGCGGGACTGGCGTTCGGCCTGGAAGCGTTGCAGGGTATCGCGCAGCAGCGCCGGTGGCGGCGTCTGCTCGACCAGGCAACGCCGCACCTGCGCTGCATCGACGCCGGTCAGGCTCAGCGCCTGCCGCAGTTGCCCCTCATCAAGGCCTTCGCTGAGCGGGCCGAGTCGACGCAGCAAGGTCGCGTCATCCCAGTGCAAGGGCTGCTCGAAGCGGGCGGTCCAGGCCCCTGCCCCGTTGTGTTCGACCGGCGGCTGATAAGCATTCGAGTCGCTGGGGTGCAAGATCCGTCGGGTGCCCTTGGGGTCCGCTGCGCTGACCTCATGCACTGCGCCATCGAGTTTTATCCAATCCTTTTCCGCATGGCGGTAGACGCCCTGGGCATCGGGTTGCACCTCGGTGGGCAGCTTCACGTCGCTGCGGTAGGCATCCAGCTCTGGATACCATAGCCGTTGCTCGCCACTGGCCAGGGTGACGGGCTGCATACGGTCGACCGTGGGGTTCTTGTAGGTGCTGGCAAAATCCTCGGCCAGCCCGCCGGTGACCACCATCAAACCGAGATTGCCCAGCACGCTGGCGAAATGGCTGAAGGCCTCATCGGTGCGGTCATCGCCCCAGGCTTCGACCCCGTGATACACCTCGCTGAGCAGCTGTTCGGCGATGATCGGCAGCATCACCACGCCCAGTGCCGGGATGCACATGCCGGCATAGCTCAACAGCGACACACCGGTTTGCAGGTAGCCTTCCCAACGCAGCAGCGCCTGCTGGGCATCGACCGTGGCCGTGGGGATGGCGACGGCCGCGCCCTGGGCCTTGAGCCAGGCGATGTGGCGCTGATGCAGATGGGCAAACAACTCACCGCGCACGGCAACGGGCTCGATGTCCAGCACGGGCTGAGTATTGACCACGGCGATGGCGCGACCCTCGTCGTTCTCTTCCTTGCGCCACAGGCGCGCTTGCAGGCGTCGCTTGAAGTCGATCCGTTCCTGCTGGGCGATGAAACCCAGGAAAAAATCTCGGTAGCCCGGCAGCGCCAGGCGGCTGCCCAGCTCGCGGGCAAAGGCACCGCTGGAGGGGTACTGCTTGAGCGGGGTTTTGGGGTCACCGGGAATCCACGCCAGGCAAGGTGTGTCGGTTTGACCGTTGCCCGGGGCCGGGCCGATCAGCACGATATCGTGCAGGGCCGAACGCAGCAGGCTGAGGCGACTGCATTGCACGGCCTGTCCGGCCCAGGTGGCCGGACGGCCGGCGATCAGCTCGGTGAGCACAGTGAAGCCGTCGTCGTCGATGTGTTTCTGCAGTCTCGCAACGTGGCTCAGGGTGTCGAGTTCGGCCTTGCGCGCGGCGATCATTTGCGCCGCCAGAGCGTCGCGTGTGTCGGGGTGGTCGAAGATACCGCTCAGGTGCTCCTGATAGCGCTCGCCCAGGTCCAGCTGACGACAGAAGGTGGCGAACGCCGAGGGTTCGATCGCCAGTGTGCCGGTGTATTGCCAGGATACGCCGCTGAGGAAGGGGTCCAGCTTGATGGGCGCCGAGTGTTGCAAGCTGCCGGCCGGTGCCAGGGCGGCGAAGGCATGGAACGGCTCTTCGACGACGAAGTTATGCAGGGCTGCCAGCATCAGGCTTTGGGGTGCGGGGGTGTAGTGCTCCAGCAGGCCGCCCAGTGCTGTCTCGGTCTGCACCCGCACCAACTGGTGAGTGTGCACGTCGTAGGCGCTGCCGAAGCGCATGCGCAGGGCCTCGCGCAACAGCGGTTCGGTGAACTCGAGGACGCCTTTATAGGCTTTGAGGGACTGGCTCAGCACCTGACGACACTGCCGCCGCCGTTGCTGGCTCTGGGTCAGTGCCTGACGTTGCGCAGCGCTGGCGGCGGTGAACCAGGCCGCCTCGCCCGAGGCGCTGTACTGCTCGGCCAACAGGCTGGTTTTCACGGCGGCGAGCTGGGCGCCATCCAGGGCGCGCATCCACGGCTGGGCACGGTCCTTGACGAAGGCATCGTTGCGCCCGGGCGCGATGGGGGAATAGGTATTCATGGGGGTTTCCTTTGACAGGTGAATGACAAAGGAAACCAGAGGCCCGCAGCCGTGCTGCGGTAGTTATGGCTGGCGGGCGGTTACCAGAAGCGCTGCTGGGTCAGCTTGCCCCAGGCACGCGTGGCCAGGTGGTCCAGGGACAGGCTCGCGGCCAGGCCGACACGCTCCTGCAGGCTCTTGGCCTTGGCGTAGTGCAGATGGAAAACTTCGGCCTGTTTGGCGCGCTCGGCCAGGTATTCGTCGCTGGTCTTGAGTTCGTCGACCAGCTGTTTGTCCAGTGCCGCCACCCCCAGCCACACTTCGCCGGTGGCTACGTCATCGATGGACAGTTGCGGGCGGTAGTGGGCCACGAAGCTCTTGAACAGCTTGTGGGTGACGTCCAGGTCTTCCTGAAACTTTTCCCGGCCCTTTTCGGTGTTCTCGCCGAATACGGTCAGGGTGCGTTTGTATTCGCCAGCGGTGAGCACCTCAAAGTCGATGTCGTGTTTCTTCAGCAGCTTGTTGACGTTGGGCAACTGCGCCACCACGCCAATGGAGCCGAGAATGGCAAACGGCGCGCTGATGATCTTCTCGCCGATGCAGGCCATCATGTAGCCGCCGCTGGCTGCGACCTTGTCGATGCACACGGTCAACGGCACGCCCGCCTGACGGATACGCGCCAGCTGCGACGATGCCAGGCCATAGCTGTGGACCATGCCGCCGCCGCTTTCCAGGCGCAACACCACTTCGTCGTTGGGGGTGGCCAGGCTCAGCACGGCGGTGATTTCATGGCGCAGGCTCTCGGTGGCCGAGGCCTTGATGTCACCGTCGAAGTCGAGCACGAAAACCCGGTGCTTGCTGTCGGGCTTTTTCTTCTTGTCCTTCTTTTCGCCCTTGGCCTGCTCCTTGCGCAGGGCCTTGAGCTTGTCCTTGTCGAACAGCCCGGCTTCCAGACGCTCGCGCAGGCCCTTGTAGAAATCGTTCAGCTTGCTGACCTGCAACTGGCCGGAAGATTTGCGCCGGCCCTTGGCGCGCAACGAGGCGATGGCGGCCAGCACCACCAGGATAGCCACCACGAGGGTGACGGTGCGGGCCAGGAAACCGGCGTAATCGGCGAGAAACTCCACAGTGACTCCTTACAGACATGACGCCCCGCGCACGGCACGGGGTTTTCGAGTGCGCCCAGCATACCGGGGGCCACTGTCGGCGACCAGAAGGACCACTGCAAATGCGGTGAACGGTTCGCCATGACTGCGCTGCAGGGTTGCGAACAGGCCATTCAAACGAACGTATGATTTATCGTTGACAGCGCCTGTGGCCAGCCCTAACCTCGCAGGACCTTCACCGTCACGGGACGATGCGCACGTGGGCAGCATCTATCTGATTCGACATGGTCAGGCTTCATTCGGCGCCGCCGATTACGACGTGCTGTCGCCCCTGGGCGAGCGCCAGGCTCAAGTGTTGGGCAGCCATCTGGCCGACCTTGGCCTGCGGCTGGACCGCTGCATCTCCGGCAGCCTGCGCCGTCAGCGCGACACCGCCGAATGGGCCATGAAACAATTGCCCAGCGCGCCCGAGCTGGAAATCGACCCAGCCTTCAATGAGTTCGACGCCGAGGGCATGGTGCGTGTATTGCTGCCTGCCGTGCTGGCCGACGAACCGGACGCGGCCGCCACCATGGCCGACATTGCCCGCAACCATGCCGAATTCCAGCGCCTGTTCGTGCTGCTGACCGATCGTTGGCAGGGCGGTGAGCATCTGCACGACGAACTGGAGAGCTGGGAAGTGTTTCTGGCCCGCGCCCAAGGTGGGTTGCAACGGATCGTCGAGCGCGCCCGCGCCGGCGAGCAGATCGCTGTATTCACTTCGGGCGGCACCATTGCCGCACTGCTCCACTGCACCCTGGGCCTGCCTGCCAACCGGGCCTTGGCAATGAGCTGGGAAATCGTCAACACCTCCATCAGCCAACTCAAGTTTCACGCGGGCAATGTGGCGCTGGCTTCTTTCAATGGCCACACCCATCTGCAACTGCACAAGGCACCGGAACTGATCACTTACCGTTGAGTCGCAGGGCAACGCCGTGCTACTCGACACCGCACAACCCAAAAAAAGGACGACACCATGACCTCCGTAGCTGACGCCGTACAAGCCATGAAAGCCAAGTTCAACCCCAGCGCCGCCGCTGGCCTGGACCTGGTATTCGGCTTCAACATCACCGACGAAAACAAGCAGTACGCCTTGATCGTCAAGGATGGCACCTGCGACCTGCAGGAAGGCGAGAACCCCGATGCCAACGTCACCCTGGTGATGGACAGCGAGACCCTCAAGGGTATCGTCAGCGGCGAGACCGATGGCATGCAGGCCTTCATGGGCGGCAAGCTGCGCGCCGAAGGCGACATGATGCTGGCGATGAAGCTGAGCGAGCTGTTTCCCGTCTGATCCCGTCATGCGGTGAAGGGCCCCGGTTGCTGCCGTGAGGGCCCTTCATCCCACCCTTCCCCGCCTGCCCTCCCCGCCTGCTGCCTGCTCGAACCTCCCCTCCCATCCTGAAGAATTATTCAGCCTCCGTTCAGCCGCAAACCCCCCGCCGCCGTTTAATAATGAGTATCATTATGTTACAAATTACCATCCTCTCTACTCATCCGACGGTGCGAAGTGCTGGTTCCATTCTTGATCATGTTGCGCGAAGGGATTGAAGCCGCGCTCATCGTTGGCATTATCGCCAGTTACCTGAAGCAGACCGGTCGTGGCCAATGGATGCCCGCGGTGTGGATCGGCGTGTTCCTCGCCGCCGCCGTAGCCTTGCTGGTCGGTGGCGCGCTGGAGCTGATGAGCGCCGAATTTCCACAGAAACAGCAGGAGCTGTTCGAAGCCATCATTGGCTTCATCGCTGTGGCCATTCTCAGTTCCATGGTGTTCTGGATGCGCAAGGTGGCCCGTTCCATCAAACATTCCCTGCAGGAATCCCTGGAGCATGCCCTGACCGGTTCCAGGCACCAGGTGACGGCCCTGATCGCCATGGTGTTCTTCGCCGTGGCCCGTGAAGGGCTGGAAACCGTGTTTTTCCTGCTCGCCGTGTTTCAACAGAGCGAAGGCCCCGGCGCGCCAATCGGCGCATTGCTCGGCTTGCTGCTGGCCGTAGCGGTCGGCTTTGCCATCTACAGCGGCAGCATGCGCTTGAACCTTGCGCTGTTCTTCCGCTGGACCGGCCTGTTCATCCTGGTGGTGGCCGCCGGCATTCTGGCCAACTCGGTCATGGCCCTGCACGAAGCCGGGGTCTGGAACAGCCTGCAAACCGTGGTGTTCGACATCAGCGCCACCTTGCCGATGGACGGCCCTGCCGGCTCGGTGCTGGCCGGCATGTTCGGTTACCAGGACGCGCCAACGGTGAGTACGCTGGGCGCCTACCTGCTCTACCTCGCGGTCACGCTGGTGCTGTTCTTCCTGCCTCACGGCCAGCCGGCCCAAGGCGCCGCACGCTCACATTCTTCTGCCACCCATCAGTAAGGCAACCATGTCCAACCCAGTAAACGGCGCGCCCCCGCGCCTCATGCGCCTGGCGGTCTCAGGCTCCGTGGTGGTGATGATCGCCGCCGGGGGCCTGTTCTACTACGCGTCCCAGGTGGCGTCGAGCAAGCGCCAGGCCAGCAGCCAGAACGAGATCGTGGTCAACATCCACCCGCACAACTGCGAGCCCAATGCGCTTACCGTTGCCGCCGGTCGCAACAGCTTCCGCATCGTCAACCGCTCCGAGCGAGCGGTGGAATGGGAAATCCTCGACGGTGTGCTGGTGGTCGAAGAGCGAGAGAATATCGCGCCGGGCTTGAGCCAGGTCATCAATGCCAACCTGCAACCGGGCGACTATCAGATTACCTGCGGCCTGCTCAGCAACCCGCGCGGCACCCTCAAGGTCACACCTACCGCTGAATCCGACGCGGCCGCCAAGGCGCGCCCTTCCATGGTGGCGTTCGTCGGTCCTCTGTCCGAGTACCGGGTGTACCTGGCCACCCAGAGCAGCGCCCTGATTCGCGCGGTGGAAGCCTTGAACCAGGCGATCAGCGCCGGTGACCTGGCGCAGGCACGCGATCTGTATGTGCCAGCCCGCGCCGCCTACCAGCGGATTGCCGCCGCGGCTCAGCGCTTCGCCGAACTGGACAACGCGATCAATGCGCGCGCCGATTATTACGAGAAGCGCGAGCAGGACCCGGCCTTTGGCGGCTTCCATCGCCTGGAATATGGCCTGTTTGCGCAGAACAGCCTGGACGGGCTGGCGCCGGTGGCCCAGAAGCTGGCCAGCGATATCACCGAGCTCAAGCAACAATTGCTGGGCCAGCCGCTACCGCCGGAACAGTGGGTGAGCATCGTTTCGCGCAACCTGCACAGCCTGGCCGACATTCGTACCAACGGTGAAGAAGAACGCTACAGCCACACCGACCTGAACGGCTTCGCCGCCAACGTGCAAGGCACGCGCAAGGTCGTGGATCTGCTGCGGCCGTTGCTGGCCAAGTCGGCCGCCGATCTGTTGCCCAGGATCGATGCCGCGCTGGCAGCGTTGGATGACCAGCTTGGCAGCCTGCGCGCCGGCGATGCCTATCCAGGCTATGACACCGTGACGGCCGACCAGCGCAAGCTGATCGCCGACAAAGCCAGAACCCTGGCCGAGGCACTGGACGCCATCACCCCAGCCCTGGGCCTATCCACCCTGTAGCAGCGGCGTAAGCCGCGTCCTGGGCACAGCGCCCTTTTTCGAGCGCCCGGCTACAGATCTGGAAAACGGCCGGACGCGGCTTACGCCGCTGCTACAGCTTTGAGATTTTGATGAGTATGAGCACCACGGATAATCCTGACACCGCCATCGACACCCAACGCCGCCGCGTGCTGCTGGGCCTTGGCGCCGCGGGCGCCGCATTGGCCGGCGGTGGCTTGAGCTGCCCGGTGATGGCTGCGCCTGCCGCCAAGGTGACTGAAGCACCGAAGAGCGAAAAGACCCAGGACCGCCATGACTATCAGGGCCTGCACCAGACGGGCATCGTCACCCCGCGCCCGGCCGCCGGCATGATGGTCGCGTTCGACGTGCTGGCCAGCGACCGCGAAGACCTCGAGCGCCTGTTCCGCACCCTGGACGAACGCATCCGCTTTCTGATGACCGGCGGCCCGGTGGCTCAGGTCGACCCGAAGCTGCCCCCGGTGGATTCCGGCATTCTCGGGCCGGTGGTCACCCCGGACAACCTGACCATCACCGTGTCGGTGGGTGAGTCGCTGTTCGATGACCGCTTCGGCCTCACCGCCGCCAAACCCAAGCGGCTGTCGCGCATGGTGGGTTTTCCCAACGATGCGCTGGAAGCCGATCAATGCCACGGCGACTTGACCCTGCAGTTCTGCGCCAACACGCCGGACAGCAACATCCATGCGCTGCGGGACATCGTCAAGAACCTGCCCGACTTGCTGTTCGTGCGCTGGAAGCAGGAAGGTTCGGTACCGCCCCAGGCACCCACCAAGCCCGGCGAGCCCGAACAGAGCGCGCGTAACTTCCTGGGCTTTCGCGACGGCTCTGCCAACCCCGACTCCAACGACAATTCATTGATGAACGCGCTGGTATGGGTCCAGCCCGACAGCGACGAACCGGCCTGGGCTGCCCAAGGCAGCTATCAGGCCGTGCGCATCATCCGCAATTTCGTCGAACGCTGGGACCGCACCCCGCTGCAGGAACAGGAGAGCATCTTCGGCCGAGTCAAGACCACCGGTGCGCCCATGGATGGTCAGCGAGAAAGCGATGTGCCGGACTACGCCAAGGACCCCGAGGGCAAGGTCACCAGGCTCGATGCTCACATCCGCCTGGCCAACCCGCGCACGCCCCAGTCGCAGCGCAACCTGATCCTGCGCCGGCCGTTCAACTACTCCAACGGGGTAAACAAGAACGGCCAGCTGGATATGGGCCTGCTGTTCATCTGTTACCAGGCCGATCTGGAACAGGGCTTCATTGCCGTGCAGACCCGCCTCAACGGCGAGCCGCTGGAGGAGTACCTCAAGCCGGTCGGCGGCGGCTATTTCTTTACCTTGCCGGGGGTGACCGGCGCGCAGGACTACATCGGTCGCTCGCTGTTGGACGCGACGAAAACCAACACCACCCAAGCCTGACCACTTGATCCATCCGGGGACCCATCCATGAAAAAGACGCCACTCGCTCTGCTGCTGACCCTAGGCCTGCTCAATGCACCGCTGTCCGCTTTCGCCGCAACCCAGTCGCCGCTGGACCTGGTGGGGCCGGTTTCGGACTACAAGATCTACGTGACCGAGAAGGTCGACCAACTGGCCGTGGAAACGGCCAAGTTCACCGACGCGATCAAGAAAGGCGATCTCGCTACTGCGAAGAAACTGTATGCGCCAACCCGCGTGCACTATGAGGCCATCGAGCCGATTGCAGAGTTGTTCAGCGACCTGGATGCCTCCATCGATTCCCGTGTCGACGACCACGAAGCAGGCGTGAAAGCCGAAGACTTCACCGGCTTCCACCGCCTGGAATACAGCCTGTACTCGGAAAACACCACCAAGGGCCTGGACGCACTGGCCGACGGCCTGCTCAAGGACGTGAAGGACTTGCAGGCGCGCATCGCCGAACTGACCTTCCCGCCGGAGAAAGTCGTGGGCGGCGCCGCAGCGCTGCTGGAAGAAGTCGCCGCCACCAAGGTGTCCGGCGAGGAAGACCGCTACAGTCACACCGACCTGTACGACTTCCAGGGCAACATCGACGGCGCGAAGAAGATCGTCGACCTGTTCCGGCCGCAGATCGAGAGCCAGGACAAGGCATTTGCTGCCAAAGTGGACAAGAACTTCGCCACCGTGGACAAGATCCTGGCCAAGTACAAAACCAAGGACGGCGGTTTCGAGACCTACGACAAGGTCAAGGAAAACGACCGCAAGGCACTGATCGGGCCGGTGAATACCCTGGCTGAGGATTTGTCGACGTTGCGTGGCAAGCTTGGGTTGAATTGAGGGAGCGGCTGGGGATCTGCGGTGAATGGTCCCCTCACCCCATCAAGCCCCCCCAATCACCGCCGCCGATCCCGGCTCTCCACCGCCAACTCCAGCGCCTTCTGCATATCCAGCCGCGCCGACCGCCCCACGTCCACGTTATCCAACTGATAATCC
>NZ_DFUE01000039.1:125233-142871 GCF_002379585.1 Pseudomonas sp. UBA4194 | reverse complement strand
GGCAGCAGCAAAGGGTGAACAGGCGGGCTAAAGGCATGGTGTATCTGGTTGTAGGGGTGTGGGGGGTATGGTGGTGTTGAGGGTGGATGATGTCAACGTGGCAGGGTTGGGATCGGTGGTGAATGGTCCCCTCACCCCAGCCCTCTCCCTCAGGGAGAGGGCTGGGGTGAGGGGACCATTCACCACAAAACCAAAACCAAAACCACAGCCACAACCACCCCCCCGCTTTACCCAACCTTTACCAACCCTAGACCTCGCCTTACACCCCCCCGGTGTTTCATACGTCCATGGCGAACCCACACAAGCCGCCTGAGGAGACATCATGATTTCCAAACTGACCAAAGTCCTGCTCCTGTCCGCCAGCCTGCTTGCCGCCGGCACGGCTTCGGCCACCGAGCGCAGTATCGTGGTACCGGTGATCGCGGGAGCCGCGGTGGGCGCGGTACTGGCCACCGCCATCAGCCACTCTCAGCGCAACGACCGCCCTCACTACCGGCCTGCCCCGCCGCCACCGCGCTACCAGCCAGTGGCCTATGTACCGGTGGTACCGCAGCCGCATCGATTCGCTCCGCCACCGCCGCGGGGCCACTATGACAGGCATTACGACCGGGGCTATGACAGGGGCCACGACCGCGGTCGCGGTGGTGATCGCTGGTAACGTTGCTCGCATCATCCGGATGACGCTCCTGGACCTGGTCGACCAGGCTCCAGGGGTTGCCAGCAGCCTGCGGTTGGTCGACCATCGCGCACTGCCGCAGTGTATCGACTGCGTGCACCCTGTCCCTTTAGCAACCGGATGACCACCGTCTTGACCCTCACTATCCGCCCCGCACAACCCAGCGATGCACCCCAGATCCTGGCCTTCATCACCGAGCTGGCCGAATACGAAAAAGCCCGCCACGAAGTCATCGCCAGCGTCGACGACATTCAACGCACCCTCTTCGGCGACAACGCGACTGCCCATGGGCTGATCTGCCTGCGCGGCGACCAGCCCGTGGGCTTCGCGGTGTACTTCTTCAACTACTCCACCTGGCAGGGCCGCAACGGGCTCTATCTGGAAGACCTCTACGTCAGCGTCGACGCGCGTGGCACCGGCGCCGGCAAGCTGTTGCTCAAGCACCTGGCCCGGGAAGCCTGTGCCAAAGGCTGCGGACGCTTCGAATGGAGCGTGCTGGACTGGAACGAGCCAGCCATCCAGTTCTACAAATCGATCGGCGCCCAACCCCAGCCGGAGTGGGTCCGGTATCGGATGGATGGGCAGGCGCTGCAGGCATTTGCTGCCGATGCGTAGACCTTCGTCTACAGACAATTGACAGACACACCGGCGGTAACTATCTTTTCGCAACGTTGTACGACGACGGATAACAAAAATAATAACCAGGTGATCCCACTATGAGCTCATCGTTCTCCCCGCCCCTCAATCGTTTGCTACTCACGGGCGCCGCCGGCGGCCTGGGCAAAGTGTTGCGCGAAACGCTCAAACCCTACGCCAAGGTCTTGCGCCTGTCGGACATCGCCCAGATGGCCCCCGCCGCGGACGACAGCGAAGAAGTGCAGCCTTGCGATCTGGCTGACAAACACGCCGTCGACCAGCTCGTGCAGGGGGTCGATGCCATCGTCCACTTCGGTGGGGTCTCGGTCGAGCGCCCTTTCGAAGAGATCATCGGCCCCAATATCAGCGGCATTTTCCACATCTACGAGGCTGCACGCCGCCATGGCGTCAAGCGCATCATCTTCGCCAGCTCCAACCATGTGATCGGTTTCTACAAGCAGACCGAGACCATCGATGCCCGCTGCGAGCGCCGCCCCGACAGCTATTACGGCCTGTCCAAGTCCTACGGCGAAGACATGGCGACCTTCTACTACGATCGTTACGGCATCGAAACCGTCAGCTTGCGCATTGGCTCCTCGTTCCCCGAACCGCAGAACCGCCGCATGCTCAGCACCTGGCTGAGTTACGCCGACCTGACCCAACTGATCCAACTGGGCCTGTTCACCCCGGACGTTGGCCACACGGTGGTGTACGGCGCCTCGGCCAACCGCGACGTGTGGTGGGACAACCGCTACGCCGCGCACCTGGGCTATCAGCCCAAGGACAGCTCCGAAGTGTTCCGCGACAAGGTCGAGGCGCAGCCAATGCCGCCCGCCGACGACCCCGCCATGGTGTATCAGGGTGGTGCTTTCGTAGCTGCGGGGCCTTTCGACGACAACAACTGATCCACCGTCCGACACTGCAATCACGACTAAAAAAACAACAACATCGGAGTCATCCATGGATTTCAAACGTACGCTGATCGTCGCTGCACTCCCCCTCGCTTTCTGCCTGTCGGGTCTTGCCCAGGCGGAGATCAAGATCAAGTTCGCCGAGGTTCATCCCACCGGGTATCCGCCGGTCGTGGCCGAGCAGGCGATGGGCAAGAAGCTGGAAGAGCAAAGCAAGGGCGAAATCAGCTTCAAGATGTTCGCCGGCGGCGTGCTGGGTTCGGAGAAGGAAGTGGTCGAGCAGGTACAGGCCAATGCCGTGCAGATGACGCGCGTCAGCCTGGGCATCGTCGGGCCGGTGGTGCCGGATGTGAACGCCTTCAACCTGCCGTTCATCTTTCGTGACCAGGCACACATGCGCAAGATCATCGACGGCGACATCGGCCAGGAGATGCTGGACAAGATCACCAATTCCAATTTCAACATGGTCGCCCTGGCCTGGATGGATGGTGGCACGCGCAACCTCTATACCAAAAAGCCGGTACGTAGCATCGCCGACCTCAAGGGCATGAAGATTCGCGTACAGGGCAACCCGGTGTTCATCGACACCATCAACGACATGGGCGGCAACGGTATCGCCATGGCTACGGGTGAAATTTTCAGTGCCCTGCAGACCGGCGTGATCGACGGCGCCGAGAACAACCCGCCGACCTTCCTGGAACACAACCATTACCAGAACGCCAAGTTCTACACCATGACCGAGCACCTGATCCTGCCGGAGCCGGTAGTGATCTCGAAGACCACCTGGGAAAAGTTGAACCCCGAGCAACAGGCCTTGGTGAAAAAGCTGGCCCGCGAAGCGCAGATGGAAGAGCGCGTGCTGTGGGACAAGAAATCCGCCGAAGCCGAGACCAAGCTCAAAGCCAGCGGTGTGGAGTTCATCAGCCTCACGCCTGAGCAGAAGAAAGCCTTCTACGACGCTACGCAGCCGGTTCGCGATAAATACGGCGCGCGGTACAAAGAGCTGATCACCCGTATCGAAGCCGTTCAGTAAGCCTGTCCGATAACGCCCCAGGGGGCTGGCGCGAGCCAGTCCCCCAGCCGCCGTGGTGATGCCTATGAAAAATACTGTGCTGCGTTTCAATGATCTGCTTTACCGCGTCTGCATCGGCATTGCCGGGCTGTCCGTGTTGATCATGACCTTGATCATTCCCTGGGGCATCTTCGCCCGCTACGTGCTGGGCAGTGGTTCCAGCTGGCCGGAACCGACCGCCATTCTGCTGATGGTGGTGTTCACCTTCTTCGGCGCCGCGGCCAGCTACCGTGCTGGCGCCCACATGGCCGTGAGCATGGCGGTGGACCGCATGCCGCCGCATATTCGCAAGATTGCCGCCATCGTGGTGCAGATCATGATGGCCATCGTCTGTGCGTTCATGGCCGTCAAAGGCTTCAAGCTGTGCGCCAACACCTGGAATCAGGTGGTGGGTGAAATGCCGTCACTGCGGGTGGGTATCTCGTACTTGCCGATCCCTATTGGTGGCGTGATCACCTTCATTTTCGTGCTGGAAAAACTGTTCCTGGGTGACCAGAGCCATCGCCGCGTAATGCGGTTCGACGTCGTTGAAGCCAGCGAAGGGGCCGCGTGAATGGACGCATTGATACTGTTGGGCAGCTTCATCGCATTGATCCTGATCGGCATGCCGGTCGCCTACGCACTGGGCCTGTCGGCACTGATCGGCGCCTGGTGGATCGAGATTCCCTTCGACGCGTTGATGATTCAGGTGGCGGGCGGGGTCAACAAGTTCTCGCTGCTGGCCATTCCGTTCTTCGTGCTGGCGGGCGCGATCATGGCCGAAGGCGGCATGTCGCGGCGCCTGGTGGCATTCGCCGGAGTGCTGGTGGGTTTCGTCCGCGGCGGGCTGTCGCTGGTGAACATCGTCGCCTCGACCTTCTTCGGCGCCATTTCCGGCTCGTCGGTGGCCGATACCGCGTCGGTGGGTTCGGTGCTGATCCCGGAAATGGAGCGTGCGGGCTACCCACGCGACTTTTCCACGGCGGTCACCGTCAGTGGTTCGGTGCAGGCATTGCTGACACCCCCCAGCCATAACTCGGTGCTGTACTCGCTGGCGGCTGGCGGCACGGTGTCCATTGCTTCGCTGTTCATGGCCGGGATCTTCCCGGGCCTGCTGCTCAGCGCCGTGATGATGGGGCTGTGCATGATCTTCGCCCGCAAGCGCAATTATCCGAAGGGTGAAGTGATCCCGATGCGTCAGGCATTGAAGATCGCCGGCGAGGCACTGTGGGGCCTGATGGCCATGGTGATCATTCTTGGCGGTATCCTGTCGGGTATCTTCACCGCCACCGAGTCGGCCGCCATTGCCGTGCTTTGGTCGTTCTTCGTCACCATGTTCATCTACCGCGACTACAAGTGGCGCGACCTACCCAAACTGATGCACCGCGCAGCTCGAACCATTTCCATCGTGATGATCTTGATCGGCTTCGCCGCCAGCTTCGGCTACATCCTGACGCTGATGGAAATCCCGATGAAGATCACCACCGCGTTTCTGACCCTGTCAGACAACCGCTACGTGATCCTGATGTGCATCAACGTGATGTTGCTGATGCTGGGCACGGTAATGGACATGGCCCCGCTGATCCTGATCCTTACGCCGATCCTGCTTCCGGTCATCGTAGGGGTAGGCGTGGACCCTGTGCACTTCGGCATGATCATGCTGGTGAATCTGGGGATTGGCTTGATTACCCCTCCCGTGGGCGCCGTGCTGTTCGTAGGGGCCGCAGTAGGTAAAGTCACCATCGAGGCCACAGTCAAGGCATTGCTGCCGTTCTACGCTGCACTGTTTCTGGTGCTGATGCTGGTGACCTACATTCCTGCCATCTCACTCTGGCTCCCAAGCGTGGTGCTCTGATCCCGAGGTGCCTGCGATCCGCGGTTGAACTCCTCTCCCTCAGGGAGAGGGGTGTTGCACAAAGCGAACATGGCAACCTGAATGTCACGCCGGTAAAAACAGCTGCAGATCAGCCTGACCATGCCGGTCCCCAATCAGGGTTACCCTTCGCGCGATCTGCACCCGATATTTCAGATGAACCTGCCCGAAAGTTAGCTCCAGGTCAGCAGTAAACTCCTGCACATATTTCGACACGAACAGCAATGAACTAACAATCGCACGCCACGATCATTTCTTATGCGCAGTCAGCGCGAAGCCCCGGTCTAGAGCATTTGCTCAGGGCCATGGATCGCCGATCGATAAGGAGCCGCCGTGACCGATACCACCTACCCCGTCTACCGCACCACGCCAAGCCCGCTGCATGCGACTTTGCTGGCCGGTACCGTGCCGCTGTTTCTTGGCGGCTTGTTCAGCGACATCGCCTATTACCAGACCTATCAGATTCAGTGGAGCAACTTCGCCGCCTGGCTTATCGCTGGGGCCTTGGTGTTCTGCGGCCTGGCGCTGCTGTTTGCGTTGGTGAATCTGGTTCGCGCCGAGCACAAGGCCGGTAGGCCCGTGCTGTACTTCCTGCTGCTGCTGGCGACCTTCGTGCTGGGGCTGATCAACGCCTTCGAACATGCCAAGGACGCCTGGGCGGTGATGCCCTCAGGCTTGATCCTGTCGGTGATCGTCACGGTGCTGGCCATTGTTTCGACGTGGACCGGGCTGACCAATCTGCGTTCCGGGGGTGTGAAATGAAGCCTTGCAACGCACTGACCGCCTTGAGCATGGCGCTGCTGCTGAGCGCCTGTGGTGGCGAAGCCGACAGCACCCAGGCCCGTGGCCCGGACCCGAAATTGCCAGACCCGCAACGTGGGCTGTTGCCGAGCATGAAGATTGCCGAGCCGGTGGCCTGGGGATCGCAGAAACCTACTGTGCCTGAAGGTTTCAGCATCACCGCGATTGCCACCGATCTGAAGATTCCACGCCAGACCCTGGTGCTGCCCAACGGCGATATCCTGGTGGCCGAAGGCCGTGGCGGCAGTGCTGCCAAGCTCAAGCCCAAGGACGTCATTGCCAGCTACATCAAGGCCCAGGGCAATACCCAGGTCAAAGGCGGCAACCGCTTGACCCTGCTGCGTGACGCCAATGGCGACGGCACCTACGAGGTCAACTCGGTGTTTGCCGAGAACCTCAATGCCCCCTACGGCCTGGCCTTCGCCAACGGCAAGGTGTACGTGGCCAACCAGGACGCACTGGTGAGCTTCGACTACACCGACGGCCAGACCAAGGCCAGCGGCGAGCCGACCAAACTCGCAGACCTGCCCTCAGCCATCAACCACCACTGGACCAAGGCCCTGGCGGCGAGCGAAGACGGGCGTTTCCTGTACGTGGGGATCGGCTCGAACAGCAACGTCACCGAACGCGGCATGGAAGTCGAGATCGACCGCGCCATGGTCTGGCAGATCGATGCCCAGACCGGCGCGCACAAGCCCTATGCCACCGGTTTGCGCAACCCCACCGCGCTGACCATCCAGCCCGGCACAGGGCAACTGTGGACCGTGGTCAACGAACGCGACGAACTGGGCCCCGACCTGGTGCCGGACTACCTGACCTCGGTACGCGAGGGCGCGTTCTACGGCTGGCCCTACAGCTACTGGGGCCAGAACGTCGACCCTCGCGCGCAGCCACAAAACCCGCAGAAGGTGGCGGCGGCGGTGAAGCCCGATTACAGCTTGGGTTCTCACGTGGCAGCGCTGGGCGTGGACTTCTCCATTGCGCAAATGGGTGAGAAGTTCGCCGACGGCGTATTCGTGGGAGAGCACGGCAGCTGGAACAGGGATAACCCGGTGGGCTACAAGGTGATCTTCGTGCCCTTCAACAACGGCCGGCCGGCTGGCGAGCCGGTGGATTTCGCCACGGGCTTTCGTGGTGATGACGGCAAGACGCGGGGTCGGCCAGTCGGTGTGACGGTGGATCCGCGCGGCGCACTGATCATCGCCGACGACCTCGCCAATACGGTGTGGCGAGTCACGCGTAATCAGTGAGTCACCCGCCCCGGAGCATGCTCATGCTCCGGGGCGCCTTTACCCCCTCCCCGCTGTTCATTCCCCGCCCCTGAACCTAGACTGTACCGACTCGATGCGTCGGCCAGAGCTGGCGCATGCTCCCTGTCTCTCGCCAAGGTGCATTCATGAGCCATCCGTTTACCTCGCTGGGCCTGGCCCACCCCATCATTCAGGCGCCCATGGCAGGTACCGCAACACCGGCGCTTGCTGCCGCCGTGTGCGAGGCCGGCGGCCTGGGCTCGATCTCCATCGCGGCGGCGGACATCGACACCGCACGCAAAATGATTCGCCAGTTGCGAGCCCTCACCGCCAAGCCGTTCAACGTCAACGTGTTCTGTCATCAGCCCTCGGTGGCCAATGCACAGGTGGAGCGGGCCTGGCTGACTCACCTCGCGCCTTTCTTCGCCGAATTCGGCCAGTCCGCACCCGCTGCCATTCAGGACATTTACACCACATTCCGTGGGTCCGAGGCGCAGCTGCGGTTATTGCTGGAGGAGCGACCGGCTGTCGTTAGCTTCCACCTGGGCTTGCCCGAGCAAGGGTACATAGACGCCTTGAAGGCGGCAGGCATCATATTGTTCGCCAGCGCCACTCAGCTTGAGGAGGGGCTGGCCGCTCAAGCCGCCGGCGTGGATGTGGTCGTGGCTCAGGGCATCGAGGCCGGCGGCCACCGCGGGGTATTCGATCCAAAAGCTGCAGATGCTCAGTTGCCGACACTGGCGTTGCTCGAACAACTGCTCAACGGTTTGAACATTCCGGTGATCGCGGCCGGAGGGCTCATGGATGGCGGCGATATTCGCCGAGTACTGGACATGGGCGCCGTGGCCGCGCAGTTGGGCACGGCGTTCGTGCTCTGTCCGGAATCGGCAGCCAACCCGGCTTACCGTCGCATGCTGGCCAGCGAACGCGCGGGGACCACGGCGTTGACCGAAGTGATTTCCGGAAGGCCGGCGCGAGGCATGGTCAATCGGTTCATGCGCGAGGTGGGTGCGGCAGGCCATCCGTTGGTGCCCGATTTCGGCATCGCCTATAACGCTGGCAAGCAGTTGAGTGAGGCGGCATCGAAGGCCGGGAGCGATGAATTTTCTCCGTTCTGGGCTGGGCAGCAGGCGCTGCGGGCCAGGGCGATGCCGGCGGGTGAGTTGATGGCGGTGCTGGTTGGGGAGTATGGGGGGTAGGTGGCTTTGGGCGGGGTGGGGATTGGGGGTGGATGGTCCCCTCACCCCAGCTCTCTCCCTGGGGGAGAGGGAGCAGTACGAGGGTGCTACGGATATAGGTGATCTGCTTCTAGCTCCCTCTCCCCCAGGGAGAGGGCTGGGGTGAGGGGACCATCCACCACAAAACCCAATTGACCGCCCCATAACATGATACCCATAATCCAAAAAAACCTACCCCATCCAGGAGGCACCCCATGCACTACACCCCCTTCGGCCAAACCGGCCTAAATCTCTCCCAGGTCGCACTGGGCACCGGCAATTTCGGCACCGGCTGGGGCTACGGCGCCGACGCCACCACCAGCGCACAGATCTTCAACGCCTACGCCGAAGCAGGCGGCAACTTCATCGATACCGCAGACGTCTATCAGTTCGGCCAATCCGAAACCCTCGTAGGCCAGTTGCTCAAGGGTCGGCGTGAAGACTTCGTGCTGGCCACCAAATACACCAACGGCGCTTCAGCCGACGCCAATCGCCTGGTGACCGGCAACAGCCGCAAAGCCATGGTCGCCTCGGTGGAGGCCAGCCTCAAGCGCCTGGGTACCGATCGTATCGACCTTTATTGGGTCCACCATCCCGACGGCGTCACGCCGATGGAAGAGATCGTCCGCGGCTTCGAGGACCTGGCCCGCGCGGGCAAGATCCTCTATGCCGGGCTGTCCAACTTTTCCGCCTGGCGGCTGGCGCAGGCGGCCACCATTGCCGAGTTCACCCGTGCCGTGCCCATTGCCGCCGCGCAGTTCGAGCACAGCCTGGTCCACCGCGACCCCGAGAGCGACCTGTTTCCCGCCGCCCTGGCCCTGGGCTTGGGCATGGTGACCTGGTCGCCGCTGGGCGGTGGCATGCTCACGGGCAAATACCGCAATGGCGAGAAAGGCCGTGCCGAAGGTTTTGGCGGGCGGGTGTTCCAGGCAGAGAATTCGGCGCAACGTACCCGAGTGCTCGATACTGTGATCGATGTAGCCAGCCAGTTGGGCGTCAACGCCGGTCAAGTCGCCATTGCCTGGGCCGCCGGCCATGGCTCGGTGCCTATTCTGGGACCACGTTCGGTTGAGCAGTTGCAGGATAATCTGGTGGCGCTGACGGTCGAGTTTTCCTCGGAGCAACGGGCCCGATTGGATGACGCAAGCAAGATGGTGTGAAGCGAGAAAGCGGCATCGAGCGATGCAGCTTGAAGAAATGGCAGGGGCGGCTGGATTCGAACCAACGCATGGCAGGATCAAAACCTGCTGCCTTACCGCTTGGCGACGCCCCTGTATCCGTTGCGATGAGAACCGAGACCGGTCTCTGCAAGAACGGGCGCAAATTTATCAGCTTTTTGCCAAGACGGGAAGCCTAAATTTTACAAAAAACTATTCTAAAACAGCCGCTTGCTTTTCACTGGGGCAATCGGTGCAACATTGTCGGCCTGGAAGCTGAACCGCGCCGCCCGCTGACCAGTCCTATCCAGACCCTATCCGCCGACGCATCACGCGAACAAACCCGGAGATTCGCCCCATGAGCAACGCCCCTTACGTTCCGCCCAAGGTCTGGCACGACGAGACGACATCGGGCGGCGAATTCGCCAAGATCAACCGCCCCGCCGCCGGCCCGACCCACGACAGGACCCTGCCCGTGGGCAAGCATCCCTTGCAGCTGTACTCCCTGGCCACGCCCAACGGCGTGAAGGTCACCATCCTGCTGGAAGAGTTGCTGGCGCTGGGGCAGACCGACGCCGAGTACGACGCGTGGCTGATTCGCATCGGCGACGGCGACCAGTTTTCCAGCGGCTTCGTCGAGGTCAACCCCAACTCGAAGATCCCCGCCCTGCTCGACCGCAGCGTCGAACCTGCGCAGCGTGTATTCGAGTCCGGTTCGATCCTGCTGTACCTCGCGGAAAAATTCGGCAAGTTCCTGCCCACCGCAACGGCCCAACGCACTGAAGCCCTGAACTGGCTGTTCTGGCAGATGGGCGCAGCGCCCTACCTGGGCGGCGGTTTCGGGCATTTCTATGCCTATGCGCCAGAGAAACTGGAATACCCGATCAACCGCTTCACCATGGAAGCCAAGCGCCAACTGGACGTGCTCGACCGCCGCCTGGCCGAAAGCCGTTATCTGGCCGGTGACGAATACAGCATCGCCGACATCGCCGTGTGGCCCTGGTATGGGCAACTGGTGCGGGGCAATTTGTATTCGGCTGCCGAGTTTCTTGCCGTGCATCAATACACCCACGTGCAACGCTGGGCCGAAGAGATTGCCAGTCGCCCTGCCGTGCAGCGCGGGCAGCGGGTCAATCGTACCTGGGGCGACGAGGACAGCCAGGTTGCGGAACGTCACAGCAGTGAAGACCTGGACTGAACGGCGGGATCAGCGAAAGAAGTGGCTGGGCGTCCTGCCAAACTGCTTCTTGAACATGGTGGCGAAGGCGCTGGGGCTGTCATAGCCCAGCGCCCCCGCCACGTCGATGATCTTCTCGCCCACTGCGATGCGCTCCAGCGCGAGCAGTAACCGGGCTTGCTGACGCCATTGGCCGAAGGTCAGGCCGGTTTGTTTCTGGAACAGGCGCTGGATGGTCTTTTCGTCGACGTCCAGCCGGGCGCTCCAGTGGGCCAGTGTCGAGCGGTCACCCGGATCGCCCTGCAGGGTCGAGCAGATGGTTTTGATACGCGAGTCGACGGGTTGCGGCAGTTGCAGCGGCAAGGTCGGCAGGATAGTCAACTCATCCAGGATCAGCTGCATGATTCGCCCTTCACGGGAGCTTTCGTCGTAAGGCCCCCTGATGCCCACAGAGACCAGAATCAGCTCGCTCAGCAGGTTGGAAATGCTGACCGCGCGGGTTTCATCGGGTAGCTGCAATGCCGCATCAGGCCGCACGAACACACTGCGCATCTTCACCGTGCCGACACAGCGGATCGAGTGCACCTGGCCGCAAGGCATCCAGATGCCGCGGCTTGGCGGCACGGTCCACTGGCTGTTGGCGCAGTGCACCACCATCACCCCTTCCACCGCATAGATAAGCTGATGCTTGCGGTGGGAATGCGGGGCGATGTAGCAGTTCTCCGGGTAATCCCGGGCGCTGCTGCGCACCGGCCAGCGGCCCTCGTTGATCTCGCGCAGCAACTCGACAGGAAGCTCCATCAGCATGCCCTTTTTGCGATAGCCATGTCCCGAACTGCGCGAGACAGGCAAATTTAAGGGCCTTAGGATAGCGCCGAATCCGCGATTTGGCTGCCGGTTCATTGGCCGTACCGAACCGCGCTGTCTTGCGTACTTTTTTCTCGCCCGGAAAAGCAACCATGTCTACCACCACCTCCTCGCCTTCGGCGACCGCCGCAGTCGCCGGCCAGGCCAGCCCCCTGGTCATGCGCGTGATCGGCGCTTGCGCCCTGGCGCATCTGATCAACGACCTGATCCAGGCCGTGCTGCCTTCGATCTATCCCATGCTCAAGGCCAACTACGGGCTGAGCTTTACTCAGGTCGGCCTGATTACCCTGACTTTCCAGCTCACTGCGTCGCTGCTGCAGCCGTGGGTGGGTTATCACACCGATCGGCACCCCAAGCCTTGGTTGTTACCGGCGGGGATGGTGTGCACCTTGGTCGGCATCCTGATGTTGGCATTCGTGGGTAGTTTTCCCGCCATTTTGTTGGCCGCAGCGCTGGTGGGTATCGGTTCGTCGACCTTCCACCCCGAAACTTCACGGGTGGCGCGACTGGCGTCCGGGGGCCGCTATGGCCTGGCGCAGTCGACCTTTCAGGTGGGTGGCAACGCCGGCAGTGCATTCGGGCCATTGCTGGCAGCGGCCATCATCATTCCCTATGGACAAGGCAATGTGGCCTGGTTCGGATTGTTTGCAGCGTTCGCCATCATGGTGCTCTACGGCCTGAGCCGCTGGTACCGCCATCACCTGAGCCTGTTCAAGCTCAAGCAGGGCGGCAAGGCCACCCACGGTTTGTCCAAGGGCCGGGTGACGTTCGCGCTGGTAGTGCTGGCGTTGCTGGTGTTCTCCAAGTATTTCTACATGGCCAGCTTCACCAGCTACTTCACCTTCTACCTGATCGAGAAGTTCGACCTGTCGGTGGCCAGCTCGCAGCTGTATCTGTTCCTGTTCCTGGGCGCGGTGGCGGCCGGTACGTTCTTCGGCGGACCGATCGGCGACCGTATCGGGCGCAAGAAAGTGATCTGGTTTTCGATCCTCGGTGTGGCGCCCTTTACCCTTGCCCTGCCCTATGTGGACTTGTTCTGGACAGCGCTGCTAAGCATGGTGATCGGCTTTATCCTGGCCTCCGCGTTCTCGGCCATCGTGGTGTTTGCCCAGGAGTTGGTGCCGGGCAATGTGGGGATGATTGCCGGCGTGTTCTTTGGCCTGATGTTCGGCTTTGGCGGGATTGGCGCGGCGTTGCTGGGGCATCTGGCGGATATTCATGGGATTGAATATGTGTACACGCTGTGCTCGTATCTGCCGTTGTTTGGGGTGTTGACGGTGTTGTTGCCTTCTACCAAGGGGGTTTGAGCTGGGATTTGTGGTGAATGGTCCCCTCACCCCAGCCCTCTCCCTGAGGGAGAGGGAGCTAGAAGCGGATCGCGTTGATGCGGCTGGCGGTGATCTGCTCCCTCTCCCTCAGGGAGAGGGCTGGGGTGAGGGGACCAGACGCCGCCGCTCCCCCGCCTCAACCCTTATGCAAAGCTTCACCATGATGCAGCGCCGAATGTCCGGTCTTGTCGCTCTTGACCTCATACTGCGGCTGCTCCTTTGACGCCGGACGATGCTTGCCCATGAACTCCACGTCCTGGGTATGCACTTTGGTGATCTTGCCGTGTATCTCTCCAGCTTCGGAATTCCAGCGGACCTTGTCTCCCACCTTGAATGACGTGCTCATAGCCATGCTCCTGTGAATGGGCCTGTACATGCGAGCTCTTTGCCGAGCGCAAATTCCGTTGGCCCGACCAGTCGCTGCCGCCTTTGCTCAGGCTTTAGCTGTCAGGAAACGGCAGCGACAACAGCCACTCCCTGAACGCCTTCAGCGCCGGCAGGTTCTGATAGGGTGCGGGGTATGCCAGGTAATAGCCGCGCCCACTCTCCATGGGCTGGAACAGCGTCACCAGCTCACCACTGGCGAGCTCATCCTGCACCAGAATGCGCGGCACCAGGCCAATCCCGATGCCGGCTACCACGGCCTGGATCAAGTGCGCGGTCTGCTCGAAGCTCGGGCCCATGCGCATCGCACCCTGGTGATGCAGTTCGTTGTGAGCGAACCATTCGGCCCAGGCGTGCGGCCTTGAGACCACACTGAGCAATACTTGCCTGGAGGCCTGTTGCGGCGACATCTCGGCATGGCCTGGCAGCACCTTCGGGCTGGCCACCACTACCAGCTTCTCCGACAGCAGGCGATGGGCCTGGTAGCCCGGCCACTGGCCCGAGCCGGCGCAGATGATGGCGGTCATGTCATCGGCGCCCTCGGAAAGATCGCCGCGCACGATCCGCGAGTGGATATGCACCAGGCTGCCCGGATGACGGGTATAGAAATCACTCATGCGCGGCATCAGCCATTTCGACGCGAACGTCGGCAATACCGCCAGGTGCAGGGTATCGGCCTCTGAGCGGTGCGAGATGGTTTGCAACGTGGCACTGCGGATGCGGGCCAGCGCCGCGGCCAGTTCGTGCTGGTACAACGCCCCGGCAGCAGTCAGCTCGATATGGCGACCGTCGCGCTTGAACAGACTGACTTCCAGCAGCGCCTCCAGCGCTTGCACCTGCCGACTGACCGCACTTTGGGTCAGGGCCAGTTCAGCGGCGGCCTTGGTGAAGCTGCCGTGGCGCCCGGCGGCTTCGAATGCGAGCAACAACGACATGGAGGGGGTGAGCCGTCTCGGGTTCATTCATAAAGCTCATGCAAAGTCTGAAGGATTTACGTTTGTACTGGCCGTATTGCGAGATGAAAATACCCTATAAGCATACGCGCTGCGAATGCAAAAAATTATCGTTGCCGCTGGATGACATCGCCCATGATCGCTGCCCTGCCTCTTCAACACGCTACTGAATCTCTGTACGAAGCGTTTCTGCGCCTGTTGCAGGTGCACGGTTTCGAGGGCGAGATCGTCAATGACTACGGCACCCGGACGGTCCTGGCCACTGACAACTCCATCTATCAGCGCTTGCCCCAGGCTGCCGTATTCCCGCGCCACGAGGCCGACGTGCAACTGCTGGCACGCCTGGCGACCCTGCCCGACTACCGCAGCATCGTGCTGACGCCGCGCGGCGGCGGTACCGGTACCAATGGCCAGTCGTTGACCGATGGACTGGTGGTGGACCTGTCGCGCCATCTCAACCAGGTGCTGGAGATCAACGTGCAAGAGCGCTGGGTACGGGTGCAGAGCGGTGTGGTCAAAGACCAGCTCAACGCGGCGCTCAAACCTCACGGACTGTTCTTCGCCCCGGAGCTGTCGACCTCCAATCGCGCCACCATCGGCGGCATGATCAATACCGACGCCAGTGGCCAGGGCAGTTGCACCTACGGCAAGACCCGCGATCATGTGCTGGAGCTGAGCACCGTGCTGCTGGGCGGCGAGCGGCTGCACAGCCAGGTGATCGATGAACGACAGTTGCGCACACACAACGCCGGCACCGACCGCATTGCCAACGTCTACCGCTGCGCTTCGGAGATCGCCGACCAGCAAGCGGAACTGATCGAAGCGATATTCCCCAAGCTCAATCGCTGCCTCACCGGCTACGATCTGGCGCACCTGCGCGAAGCCGACGGCCGCTTCAATCTCAACAGTGTGCTGTGCGGCTCGGAAGGCTCGCTGGGCTTCATCGTTCAGGCCAAGCTCAATGTGCTGCCGATTCCCCGCCACTCGATTCTGGTCAACGTGCGCTATGCCGGCTTCATGGATGCGCTGAACGACGCCAATGCGCTGATGGCCCATGAACCGTTGTCGATCGAGACGGTGGACTCCAAGGTGCTGATGCTGGCGATGAACGACATCGTCTGGCACGGCGTGGCCGAGTACTTCCCCAGTGACGAGCACACCCCGACCCTGGGCATCAACCTGGTGGAGTTCAGCGGCGAGGACCTTGAGGTGCTCGAACAGCGCGTGCAGCAATTCCTTCTCCACTTGCAGCAGGACGTCTCGGTGCAGCGCCTGGGGCATACGCTGGCTGTCGGCGCCCAGGCGGTGAACCGTGTCTATGCCATGCGCAAACGGGCGGTCGGCCTGCTGGGCAATGTCAAGGGCGAGGCACGTCCGCAGCCATTCGTGGAGGACACCGCGGTGCCGCCGCATAACCTGGCCGAGTACATCGGCGAGTTTCGCGCGTTGCTCGACGGTTACGGCCTGCAGTACGGCATGTTCGGCCACGTCGACGCCGGGGTGCTGCATGTGCGGCCGATTCTGGACATGAAAGACCCGCAGCAGGCCGCGCTGATTCGGCCGATCTCAGACGCGGTGGCCGCCCTCACCCACAAGCATGGCGGCTTGCTGTGGGGTGAGCACGGCAAGGGCCTGCGCTCGCAATACGTCCCTGATTATTTCGGCGCACTGTACCCGGCACTGCAGGCGCTCAAGGCTGCCTTTGACCCTTACAATCAGCTCAATCCGGGCAAGATCGCCACACCCGGGTCGGTGCCGGCGGCGCGTCTGACGCCAGTGGATGAGGTGGTGCTACGGGGCGAACTCGACCGTACCATCGATGAACGCGTGTGGCAGAGCTACGACAGCGCGTTGCACTGCAACGGCAATGGCGCGTGCTACAACTACGACCCCAATGACGCCATGTGCCCGTCATGGAAAGCCACCCGCAACCGTATTCATTCACCCAAAGGCCGGGCCTCGCTGATTCGCGAATGGCTGCGCCTGCAGGGGGAGCAAGGGGTGAAGGTATTGGAGGCAGCGGGCCGCAACAGCCCGTTGCAAGTGGTCAAACGCACCTGGAACAGTACTGCGCGACTGCTCGGCCGGCAGGACTTTTCCCATGAAGTGTACGATGCCATGGCCGGGTGTCTGGCTTGCAAGTCCTGCGCGGGACAGTGCCCTGTGAAGGTCAACGTGCCGGAATTCCGCTCGCGTTTCCTTGAGCTTTATCACGGTCGCTACCTGCGCCCGCTGAAGGATTACCTGATTGGTTCGCTGGAGTTCAGCATTCCCCATCTCGCTCGATTCCCGCGCAGCTATAACGCCGTGATGGCGTTCAAACCGGTGCGTTATGCCCTCGAACACGTGGCAGGCATGGTCGACAGTCCGCTGCTGAGCCTGATGAACTTCGATGCGCTGTGCCGCCGTTGGAACGTGCGTATGGCCCGCCCTGAACAGTTGACGGCACTCACGCCCGAACAGCGTCAGCGCAGTGTGGTGCTGGTGCAGGACGCCTTCACCCGCTACTTCGATACCCCGGTGGTGGCGGATTGGCTGGAGCTGATTTCGCGCCTGGGCTATCAGGTGTACCTGGCGCCGTTCGCGCCCAACGGCAAGCCGCTGCAAGTCCAGGGCTTTCTTGGCGCCTTCGCCAAGGCGGCTGCTCACAACGCACAGTCTCTCGGTCAACTGCAGGCCAGCGGTGTAGCGTTGGTGGGCCTGGACCCGGCCATGACCCTGGTGTATCGCCAGGAATACGCCAAGACCCTGCCGACCGGGCAAGCCCCCGCAGTATTGCTGCCCCAGGAATGGCTGGCCCAGGTGCTGGACCAGGCGGAGCCGGTGGCTGACGTCCCGGCCTATCAGTTCCTGCCCCACTGCACGGAAAAAACCAACGAACCGGCCAGCGTCGGGTTGTGGCAGCAGGTGTTCAGCCGCCTGGGGCTCAAGCTCGACGTGTTGGCTGCCGGGTGCTGTGGGATGTCAGGCACCTATGGGCACGAGAAGCGCAACCTGGCGACCTCTCAGGTGATCTACCAACAGTCCTGGCAACCGCTGCTGGCCAAGCACCAACCCCAGGGGCGCCTGGTAGCCGACGGTTATTCCTGCCGAAGCCAGGTCAAGCGTCAGGAAGGCCAGAGCGTGCGCCATCCATTGCAAGCGTTGCTGGAGCACCTGCGCGGGGCCGACAGCGCGGCGTAAAGCCGCGGAGAGGCCTGTGCAGACAGCGGCAGGTCTGGCATTTGCAGAGGGTCCACCGGCCCCGGCCCTTCCCACGCCTTTTGTAGGAGCGGCGTGAAGCCGCGAAGGGGCCCGAGCGGGCAGCGGCAGGTCTGGCATTTGCAGGCGTAGGAGCGGCGTGAAGCCGCGAAGGGG
>NZ_DFUE01000039.1:0-125177 GCF_002379585.1 Pseudomonas sp. UBA4194 | reverse complement strand
GGCGTGAAGCCGCGAAGGGGTCGGCAGGATCGACGCGTGTCATAGCGATTCTTCAACGCTGAGGTAGACTGTGCGTCTATACGGGCAACATGCCCGCTCTCGCTTGGGACCCCACGGATGTCAGTCCAGACTCGCAACAATGTCGTCATCAACGGCGCAGGCTCGCTGACGCTGGTGTTTGCTCATGGCTTTGGCTGCGACCAGAACATGTGGCGCTACGTCGAGCCGGCGTTCTCGAGCCGCTATCGCACCGTACTGTTCGACCACGTGGGTTGCGGCAGGTCGCAACTCAGCGCCTACGACGTCAGCAAATATGCAAGCCTCAACGGCTACGCCCAGGACATCGCCGAAGTCATCGAGGCATTCGGCCAGGGCCCTGTGGTGTTCGTCGGCCATTCGGTCAGCGCCATGGCCGGCGCACTGGCCGCCAACAGCCGACCGGGACTGATCGCTGCCCACGTCATGATCGGACCATCGCCCTCCTACATCAATGAGCCCGGCTACCCTGGCGGCTTCAGCCGGGACGACATCGATTCGCTGCTCGATGCCCTGCAAAGCAACTACCTGGGCTGGTCCAGTGCCATGGCGCCGAGCATCATGGGTAATCCGGAGCACCCGGAACTAGGCCTGGAACTGACCGAGAGCTTCTGCCAGACCGACCCCGAGATCGCCAAGCGTTTCGCCCGAGTGACCTTTCTCTCCGACAACCGCGAAGACGCTGCAAAGGTCCGCGAGCCAGCCCTGGTGATCCAGTCTTCGGACGACTTCATCGCCCCGCTGGAAGTCGGCGAGTACCTGACGCGGGTCCTGGAAAAAGGCCGGATGCAGGTCGTCGAGAACACCGGGCATTGTCCGCACTTAAGCCAGCCTGCCGCCTGTATCGCCGCCATCGAGACCTTCCTCGACGACGTTTTCGGCAGCGCGGCGCGATGACCGATGCACAGGATACGTTCTACCAGAACGCGCCTTGTGCGCTGCTAGTGACCAGCGCCACCGGGCTGATCCTGAAGGCCAACCAGACCTTCTGTAACTGGCTGGGGTACAGCGCTGAAGAACTGGTGGGGCAGCGGCGGCTACAAGACTTCCTGACCGTGGGTGGGCGGGTGTTCTATCAGACCCACTGGATACCGCTGATGGAAATGCAACGGTCGGTGGCCGAGGTCAAGCTGGATCTCAAGACCCGAGACGGCAAGGTGCTGCCCATGGTGCTCAACGCTGCCCGCCGCCTGCATCAAGGTCAGATGATCGATGACTTATCGGCGTTCGTCGTAGCGCAGCGGCACCTTTTCGAGCAGGAATTGCTGATCGCCAAACGGCAGGCCGAAGACGCGCTGCAAGAGCACCTGCTGTTGCAGCGCGAATTGTCGGTGGCCGATGCGCGTTTGCGGGTCGCCCAGGAATCGGCACAACTGTACCTCTGGGAGGTCGACCCCCAAAGTCTCGAATGCCTGTATGACCCCCGAGTGGCCAAGCTGCTCGGATTCGACAGCGTGCAGCCGGTTACCATGGCCGCCTACCGAAGCTTCATCGACCCCCAGGACCTGGCCCGCGAGGCGCTGGTGTTCGACGATGCGCTCAAGTCCTCAGGGCACGAATTTCGCTGCGTGTATCGCCTCAACGGCGTCGATGGGGTACAGCGCACGGTGCTGTCTACCGGTCGCGGCGTGTTCGACCATAACGACCAACTGCTGCAATTCGTTGGTGTGCTGCACGACATCACCGAAGTCAGCCGTCAGCGCGTCCTGGCGGAGGACAGGGCCCTGTTTGCCGAGCAGATGATCGGCATCGTCAGTCATGACCTGCGTAACCCGCTGCAGGTGGTATCCATGGCAGCCCAGTATCTGCAGGGCCTCGAGGTACCCGCCAGACAGGCCACCATGCTGGGTCATATTCGCGACGCGACGCAACGCGCGCAAAAGCTGATCAATGACCTGCTCGACTTCACCCAGGCCCGGATCGGTCAAGGGTTGACGATCAGGCGAGTGCCTATGGACCTGAACCGCAGCGTCGCCCAAGGCATCGACGCGCTCAGGTTACTCTACCCCGGCCGGGAGATCTGTTTCGTGGCCCAAGCCGATACTCCAGGCCATGCCGACCCGGATCGGCTGAACCAACTGGTGGGCAACCTGATTTCCAATGCCATGGCCTACGGCGACGAACGTTCGCCCGTCACGGTAACCACGAGCGCCGATCAATACGGATTTGCAGTCGCCGTGCACAACCTCGGCAGCCCCATACCGCCCGCCCTGCTGGCCTCGATCTTCCTGCCCATGACCCGCGGCACAGAGGTCAACCGGGAAGTGCGCAGCGTGGGCCTGGGCTTGTTCATCGTCAGCGAGATCGCCAAGGCCCATGGTGGCAGTGTGGTGGTGAAATCCAGTGCCGAGGGCGGCACCACTTTCACCGCCCACTTCCCTGCCTGTTAGGCGGCGCGGCGTAGTACGATCACGCCCAGAATCGCCGCCACCACCGAGCCCAGCAATACCCCCACCTTGACCTCATCCACCAGCAACGGCGAGCCGGCAAAGGCCAGTGCGCCGATGAACAGGCTCATGGTAAAGCCGATGCCACAGAGCAAGGCGATACCGTAGAGTTGGGTCCACCGGCTGCCTTCGGGGAGCTTGGCCAGTCCGGTACGGATCGCGATGGCCGCGAAACCGAACACACCGATCTGCTTGCCCAGCAACAAGCCCAACGCCACCCCCATGGGCACAGGGTCCAGCAGGTTGCTCGGCGATATTCCAGCCAGGGATACGCCGGCGTTGGCAAAGCCGAAGATCGGCACCACCGCAAATGCGACCCACGGGTGCAGTTTTTCTTCGAGAAACAGCAACGGCGAGCGGGCGGGCTGGTCCCGGTGTCCCAGGGGAATGCACAGCGCCAGAATCACCCCGGCCAGGGTCGCATGGACACCGGACTGCAGCATGAAGAACCACAACAGCGCCCCCGCCACCAGGTACGGCAACAGCCGACGTACCCCACAGCGATTGAGCACGATCAGCAATGCCACCACGCCGGCTGATGCCAGCAGCATGCTGGTGGACAGACCGCTGGTGTAGAACAAGGCAATGATCACCACGGCGCCCAGGTCATCGAGAATGGCCAGGGCGGAGAGGAAAATCTTCAGTGACACCGGCACGCGCTTGCCCAGCAGGGAAAGCACGCCCAAGGCAAAGGCGATATCGGTGGCCGCGGGGATGGCCCAGCCACCCTGGGTTTCCGGGGTGCTGCGGTTGACGAACAGATAGATCAGCGCCGGCACCAGCATACCGCCCAACGCAGCGAAACCCGGCAACGCCCGCTGCCCCCAACTGGCAAGTTGGCCGGCGAGCATCTCGCGTTTGATCTCCAGGCCCACCAGCAGGAAGAACACAGCCATCAATCCGTCATTGATCCAGTGGGCGATCGATAGCCCGGCAAGGTTGATATGCAACGTGGAAAAATACGCCGACGCCCAAGGCGAATTGGCGATCAGCAGTGCAGCCAGGGCACTGGCCATGAGGATCAGGCCACCGGCAGATTCGGCAGCGAAGAAACGGGTGATGAAGGCCAGGGAAAAAGCGGATCGACGAGCGCTGGCAGCGTCTCGCCCAGGACCGGGTTTCAAACTCATGGGCACGCAAACTCCGCGCGGCGGCCCGACCTGCGCAACGATTTAACCTGCCCTCCCGCGCGATTACGGTGGCACCCAGGGCAGGATTCTAGCAGACCCCAATGTACATGCACGCAAAACCACCCGCCGCCCTTTGCAGGTGCGGCGTCCAGCGGTGGAGAGGCTGGCAGGCCCGGGACACGACCCGGACCAGGCGGCGAAACGATTGCCGCCTTCGCGGCTTTACGCCGCTCCTACAGGGGATGGCGGTGCGTGTTGTGAAGGCGCCTTCGCGGCTTTACGCCGTCCCACAGGGGGGCGACGGTGTCAGCTCCAGGGGCGGTCGCCGTTCTCGTCCTTGATGCGGGTCGGCAGGCCCATGGCGTCCAGTGCCTTGAGGAATGGCTCGGCTGGCAGCTCCTCGACGTTGGCCATGCGCTGCACATCCCATACCCCACGTGCCACCAGCAAGGCAGCCGCTACCGGCGGTACGCCCGCGGTGTAGGAGATGCCCTGGCTGTCGGTTTCGGCGAAGGCCTCTTCATGGTCGGCCACGTTGTAGATGAACACCTCGCGGGATTTACCATCCTTGGTGCCCTTGACCAGATCACCAATGCAGGTCTTGCCGGTATAACCCGGTGCCAGCGACGATGGATCGGGCAGTACCGCCTTGACCACTTTCAACGGCACCACTTCCAGGCCTTCGGCGGTCTTGACCGGCTGTTCGGACAACAGCCCGAGGTTCTTCAGCACGGTGAACACATTGATGTAGTGCTCGCCGAAGCTCATCCAGAAACGCACGTTGGGCACGTCCAGGTTCTTGGACAACGAGTGCACTTCGTCGTGGCCGGTCAGGTAGAGGTTCTGCGAACCCACCACGGGCAGGTCATCGGTACGCTTGACCTCGAACATGGTGTTGCTGGTCCACTGGCTGTTCTGCCAGCTCCACACTTGCCCGGTGAATTCACGGAAGTTGATTTCCGGGTCGAAGTTGGTGGCGAAATACTTGCCGTGGGAACCGGCATTGACGTCGAGGATGTCGATCGAATCAATGCGGTCGAAATACTGTTGTTGTGCCAGTGCCGCGTAGGCATTGACCACGCCTGGGTCGAAACCCACGCCCAGAATGGCGGTGACGTTCTTCTGCTGGCATTCCTCGAGGTGTTTCCACTCGTAGTTGCCATACCAGGGCGGAGTCTCACAGACCTTGCCCGGCTCTTCATGGATCGCGGTGTCCAGATACGCCACGCCGGTATCGATGCAGGCACGCAGCACCGACATGTTCAGAAACGCGGAGCCGACGTTGATGACGATCTGCGATTCGGTTTCCAGAATCAGCGCCTTGGTCGCTTCGACATCCAATGCATTGAGCGCGAATGCCTGAATGTCGGCAGGCTGCTTGAGGCTGCCTTTGGCCTTGACGCTGTCGATGATGGCCTGGCATTTGGAGATGTTGCGCGACGCGATGGCAATACGACCAAGTTCATCGTTGTGCTGCGCGCACTTGTGGGCCACCACCTTGGCGACACCTCCTGCACCAATGATAAGAACGTTCTTCTTCAATTTCTTTACTTCTCCTCTGCTGCCCAGTCAGGAAAGGCTGGACAGGTAGTCTTGGAAACCAAACTCACGAACCACCTCGACAGTACCGTCGAGTTGTTTCACTACGATGGACGGCATCTTCAAGCCGTTGAACCAGTTTTTCTTGACCATGGTGTAGCCTGCCGCGTCGATGAACGACAGCCGATCGCCGATGGCCAGCGGACGATCGAATGGGTATTCGCCGAAGATGTCTCCGGCCAGGCACGACTTGCCGCACACCATGTAGGTGTGTTCGCCGGTGCTTGGCGCCAACTTGGCGTTGAGGCGATAGATGAGCAGGTCGAGCATGTGCGCTTCGATGGAGCTGTCCACTACCGCCAGGTGCTTGCCGTTGTAAAGGGTGTCGAGGACGGTAACTTCCAGCGAGGCGCTGTTGGTGATCGCCGCCTCGCCCGGTTCCAGATAGACCTGCACACCGTACTTCTCGGAGAACGACTTGAGCCGTGCGCAGAACGCGTCCAGTGCATAGCCTTCGCCGGTGAAGTGAATGCCACCGCCCAGGCTGACCCACTCGACCTTGTGCAGCAGGTGGCCGAAACGCTCTTCGATGGTGCCCAGCATCTGGTCGAACAGGCTGAAATCGCCATTCTCGCAGTTGTTGTGGAACATGAAGCCGGAGATCTGCTCGATCACCTGCTCGACCTTGGCCGGGTCCCACTCGCCCAGACGGCTGAAAGGACGCGCCGGGTCGGCCAGCAGGTAATCCGAGCTGCTCACCTGAGGGTTGACGCGCAGGCCGCGGACCTTGTCCTGGGAGGCGTCGGCGAAGCGTTGCAACTGGCCGATGGAGTTGAAGATGATCTTGTCGCAGTTCGCGAGCATGTCCTCGATTTCGTCGTCGGCCCAGGCCACGCTGTAGGCGTGGGTCTCTCCGGCGAACTTCTGGCGGCCGAGTTTGAGCTCGTACAACGACGAGGACGTCGTACCGTCCATGTACTGCTCCATCAGGTCGAATACCGACCAGGTGGCGAAGCATTTGAGTGCCAGCAATGCCTTGGCGCCAGAGTGTTCGCGCACGTAGGCGATCTTCTCGAGGTTGCCCAGCAGCTTCTGTTTGTCGATGAGGTAGTACGGCGTTTTGATCATTTCGAGGCCCCAGGCCTGGCCAGCCAAAAAAAGGACACGCATTGTGCCTTCACTGGTTCCAGATCGAAAGGGCTCAGGGTGGATTTTGCGAATGGGTGGGGTTGGCTGGGGTGAGGGGACCATCCACCCCCGATCATGCTATTTTCCCCTCTCCCCACACCCACCCGAGGCAAGGATGACTGAGCACACCTTCAACCCCACCACCATCGCATCGACCCTGCTCGGCGCCTGGCGCAGCGGCGAGCTGTTGAGCAGCCTGCCAGCCGAGCAGCAACCGCCGACCCTGGCTCAGGCCTACGACGCCCAGGACGCACTGTTCAAGGCCGCCGGTGGCGTCCGCGCCGGGTGGAAACTGGGCGTGGGCAGCCCGGCAGCGATGCGCGCGGCCAATCTGCCTCGCCCCCTGGCCGGACAACTGGAAGCGGCACGCTGCCATGCCTCCGGGGTGCACCTGCCACTGCCGGCCTACACGCCGGTGACCATCGAATGCGAGATCGCCTTCGTCCTGGATCGTGATTTGCCACCTGTCGCCGGGCGCACGGTACAGCCAGAAGACATACGCGAAACCCGAGTCACCTTCGAAGTGGTGCGCTCGCGTTTCGTCGATCGCAAGACCATCGGCTGGTACAACTTCGCTGCGGACAATGTCGGTTTCGAAGGTTTGATCGTTGGCGAGCCACTGTGCGCTGGGCTGGACCACGACGCCCTGCGCACTCTGGCCGAGACCGCCGTGGTGCACCTGGACGGCGTACCCAAGGCCCGCGGCCTGTTCGGCGACACCGCCACCGATCCACTGAACTCGCTCAACGCCCTGTATGCACATGCTGCCGAGCGCGGGATCACCCTGCGTGCCGGCGAGATCGTTTCCACCGGCGCCATGTGCGAGCCGTTCGACCTGACCGGCACCGGCTACCGTCTGTCGGTGCAGTACGCCGGCCAGACCCTGGCGTTCACGCTTTAAGCCCGATGGGCCAAGGCCGCATCACGCCGATGCGGCCCATGGGTCCTACACCGGGGTTCTGCGTCGCGCCAGCCAGCCGCCCAGCAGCCCCGTGGCACAGCCCGCCAGCAAACCGCCGACATGGGCGCCGTTGGCTATCTCGCCAAAGCCCAGCATGCTGACCAGCCCCGTCATGCACAGCGCCAGCCATACCAGCATCATGACCAGCACCCCACGGGGCAACTGGTAGACCGGGTTGGGCGCCAGCCATTGGTACAGCCAACAGTGGCCCAGCAGACCGTAGAGCACTCCGGACAACCCACCGAACAGAGTCGGCCCGCTCACCACATATTGAACTACATTGGACACCAGGCTGAACAACAGGCTCAGACCGAGCAGATTGATCCGCCCTTGCAAGGTTTCGATGCGCCGCCCCAGCTCCCAATACCAGAGGCTGTTCATGGCCAAATGCAGCAGCCCGAAATGAATCAGCATCGGGCTGAACAGGCGCCACCATTGCCCAGCGGCCAAGGTATCGGCCAGCGGGGTGAAATAGATGTACTCCCCGCGCACGGTGAAGTCGAGAAAGCTCAGCCAGCGCAGGCTTTGCAGGTTATCGCCAAGCAGCGTCAGCGCGGCCACCACGAAACACACCAGCAATACCGCGGCAGTTGCCGGGCTCGCCTTCAGCTGTTGAGCGAAGCCGGGCCGACGGGGCGCGGCCAGCGATCCGGGCAACACCGTATCGACATCGGCATTGCCGTGGGGATAACGCTGGTACAGCTCGCGGATGTCGTGGGCCATGCGCTCATCGGGCACCCACAGCACCTGGCTGCCGCCTTCCTCACTGACTCGATGGGGCACTTGCAGACGGCGCAGCAGACTTACAAAACCACTGAGGTCGGTACCCAGCGGTAGGCGAAACACGGCAATAGCACTCATTTCAGCGCCTCCGGGCGCTCGACATCCACCCACACGAACTTGTGCGGGTCGATACAGGTTTCATGGTCCAGTCGGTAGGCCACCAGCTTGCCATAAAGCACCGCACTGTAGTCCAGGCAGGCCAGGTTGGGCCGGATAGCCGTGGGCCGACCGCTGCGCCAGTAGTGGCCGACGAACAGCAAGGGTTCATCGCTGCCGTAACGCAGCAACGCACTTTTCTGCTCCAGGCTCAACGGCGCACTGGCGACGTCCTCGGGCAGCGCATCGGGTTGGAACACCACGTCACCGTAGGTCTGGGGATCGTCTTCCCAGAACTTGGTGCGAAAGAACGCGCGGGTCAGGCCATCACCGCCGGTCAGGGTCATGCCGTCGGGCAGACGCATGTCGGTGCCGCGCAACAGCCGATCGAACACCTGGTTGGCGAAGCTGTTTTTCACCGCCGCCGCCTGCAGGAAATGTTCATCGATACAGCCATCGGGGTGCTGGGCGCGAAACGGGTCTATCAGCGCTGCATCCCAGCAGGCATGCACCAGGCGAAAGCGCTCGGCGTCGATAAACAGTGGCAGCTCATAGAACCAGCCGAGAAAGTCGTGCCAGTCGCCGGGATGGTGAGCGAACTGGTCGAGGGTTTCCTGGATCAGCCGTTCATGCCGTGGCACATGCTCGCGCACATAAGCCTTGCCGCTACCGGGCAGCGCCGGGGTGGTCCAACCCAGTGCGTTGAACTCATGGTTGCCCATGATGCAGCGGGCCTGATCGGCGTCGACCATATCGTGCACGATGTGCAGGGCCTCGCGGATGCGCGGGCCGCGGTCGATGATATCGCCCAGGAACAATGCCTGGCGCAGGGGGTGGCGCCAGACGCCCGCCTGCTTGCGATAGCCCAGGGTGTCGAGCAGGTGCTCCAGGGTGTGGGCGCAGCCGTGCACATCGCCGATGAGGTCGTAACTTCGCGCCGGGTCCAGCATCAATCGCCTCCGGTATTGCCCAATCGGCTGCCCCAGCCGAGCTTGGTGCGGCACACTTCGTAGTAGTTGTGGTCCAGGGGGTGGATCAACTTCAGCTTCTGCGATTTCTTGCGCACTGTCACGGTATCGCCCGGCGCACAGGTGAAGTGGTTTTGACCGTCGCAGGAGACTTGCGGATAGATCTGCATGTTCTGTGAGACAACGATTTTCATCTCACTGTTGCCATCGACGACGATCGGCCTGCCGGACAGGGTATGGGGGTACATCGGCACGATGACGATGGCGTCGAGCTTGGGGTGCATGATCGGCCCCCCCGCCGACAGCGCATAGGCCGTGGAGCCGGTGGGCGTGGCGACGATCAGGCCGTCGGCTTTCTGGCTACAGACGAATTGCCCGTCGATGTAGATCTCGAATTCGATCATGCGCGTCGACTTGCCGGGATGCAGCACCACATCGTTGAGCGCATCGCCCTGGCCGATGGCTTCGCCGTGGCGACGCACCTCGGCTTCGAGCAGGAAGCGGTTCTCGACCAGATAGTGGCCATCCAGCACTTCAGCTACTTTGACTTCCAGCTCGTCGGGGCGGATGTCGGTGAGAAAACCCAGGCTGCCGCGGTTGATCCCCAGCACCGGAGTGTTGTGCCGCGCCAGGGCCCGCGCGGCGCCCAGCAGGCTGCCGTCGCCACCGACCACGATCACCAGGTCGCAGACCTCCCCCAGCATCTTGCGCGACGAAGTCTGCAGGTTGTGCCCCGGCAGGACTTCGGCAATGGTGTCCTCGAGGATGACGTGCATATGCCGGTCCAGGAGGAAACGCTTGAGGCGGCGAATGGTATCGAGCACCTGCGAACTGCCGAGGCGGCCGATGATACCGATATTGCGAAATTGCTCCATGGGGTTCCTGCTTGGGTCTGTCTGGCTATTCGGGATGCGCCAGGCACATTCCACAACGGCGGTCGTGTCATGAAGTCTGACAAAACCACTGCTTCGGATTATGGAGTAAAGCATCTGCCATACAAAACCCTTTCAGCCAGCGGCCAAGCGGCTATGCTCGCAGCATGAATCTATTTCCTACCCTCAAGGCCCTGCCACGCCAACTGCTCCAGCCTCAGGTCCGCGACCTGGCCTGGGTCATTCTGGCGCCGCCCATGCTGCAGGACACACCCTGGCCTCAGCGCCATCCGTTGACCGGCAGCGACTGGGTCGACCAGCCGGCCGCGCTCCAGGACTGGCTGCGCGAGCTCGACGCCGACAGCAGCGCACTGCTCGACTGGCTGGCATTGGGCCCCACCCGGCGCCTGGGGCTGTACTATGAGCGCCTCTGGCAGTTCGCCCTCAAGCACGCACCCGGTATCGAGCTGATCGCTGCCAACCTGCCGATACGTCGCGGCGGGCATACGCTGGGGGAGTTGGATGTGCTGTTGCGTGACCGGGACGGCGTGCACCACCTGGAACTGGCGATCAAGTTGTACCTGGGCCCACCCGTCGCAAACGGCACCGACCCCTTCGAGTGGCTGGGGCCTAGCAGCCAGGACCGTCTGGGCCGCAAGCTGGCGCACCTGGCCGAGCATCAGGTGCCCATTTCCGCTCGCCCCGAGAGCGCTGACGCACTGGCCGCGCTGGATATCGAAACATTCGATGCGCATCTATGGCTGGGCGGCTATCTGCTCTACCCCTGGCCCGGAATGGCGGAGCCCCCCTCGGGAGCACACCCGGATCATCTGCGCGGTCGATGGGTACGGCAGCGCGATTGGCCGCTGTTCGTCGAACAGAGCCCCGCCGGGCGCTGGCAGCCCCTGCCCCGCCACGCCTGGCTGGCACCGGCACGCTACGATGCCCGCGACGTATGGCCACCCACGCAACTGGAGGCCTGGATCGGCGAACTGGACCCCTTGGCCGCCGCCCAATTGCTGGTGCGCCTGACGCTGAACGAACAGGGTGACTGGGAAGAAGCGGAACGGCTTTTTCTGGTCGCCGATTTGTGGCCGAATGTGCCGGGTGTGTGAGCGGGTTCAATTAACCCCGCCGGCCGCCGATAACCTTCCCGTATCCCTCCCATGACCGTGTAAGAGCCACCGCGCGATGACCTGGAAGAACACCAACGCCCATTACGGCCGCCTTTCCATTGCGTTGCACTGGCTGATGGTTGTGCTGCTGGCCGCCACCTACGCCTGTATCGAACTGCGTGGCCAGTTTGCCAAAGGTACCGAGGCGCGCGCCTTGATCGTGCAGTTTCATTTCATGCTGGGGCTGAGTGTATTCACGCTGGTGTGGCTGCGCCTGCTGGCGCGCACCCTGGGCGTGACCCCGCAGATAGTGCCTGCGCCGCCTGTGTGGCAGACGCTGCTGGCGACGCTGATGCATTGGGCACTGTATGCCTTGATGATCGGCATGCCACTTCTGGGCTGGTTGATCCTCAGCGGGCAAGGCCGCACGGTGCCATTCTGGGGCCTGGCATTGCCGCCTCTGATGGGCGAGAACCGCGACCTGGCCGGGCAGATCCAGGACTGGCACATGAGCTTTGGCGAGTGGGGATACTGGCTGATCGGCCTGCACGCGCTGGCCGGGATTGGCCACCATTATGTGCGGCGTGACAATACGCTGGTGAGGATGTTGCCACGACGGGGTTAAGGGGCGGTTACCCACCTCGAGTCTGGCCGGCTGCCGCCATCGCGGGCAGTGCCCGCTCCCACATGGGCCCTCAGTGGGACCCTCGCCACCCCTGCAACCCTCCGGTATGCACGAACACCAGCCGCGTCCCGCGCTTCAACGCTCCTCGCTCAACCGCCTCGTGCAGTGCCCACAATGCCTTGGCCGTGTACACAGGTTCCAGCGGCACGCCCGATTCTTCGCCCGCCTGCCTCATGAAAGCCAGCAGCCGGTCATCGGTTTTGGCGAAGCCGCCACGGCTGGCGTCGATCAACGAATAGCCCTGCGTTCCGCACAGCGCTATCACCTGCTCATGCACCCCATGCCGCGAGGGTACGGCCATGGCGCCGTGCACCCAGCGCCGACCACGCTCGGCCAGCACCAGGCCGGCCAGCGTAGTGCCGGTGCCTACCGGCAGCCACCAACCGTCGAAATCGGCCCACTCCAACGCCGGCAACTGAGCATTGACCTGCTCCAGCAAGGCCGCGCAACCTTGCGCACCGAGCACGCCCCCACCGCCCTCGGGCACCGGCAGCAGCGTCGGGTAGCGGGCCTGCCAAGGCTCCCAGAAACCTGGGGCGTAGCGCTCGCGATAGCCTTGGTAACCCAGCCAGTGCAACGTCATGCCCATGGTCTGCAGATCGATGACAGTAGGCGTCTGCAGCGGATGCCCGCGCAGCAGCCCGACCGTGGCAAAGCCCAGCCGCTTGCCGGCGGCAGCGAGTGCGTGCAGATGATTGGAATGGGCGCCCCCCAGGCTGATCAGCCCTTCGTGCCCGGCGGCTTGCGCGGCGAGCAGGTGGTGCTGGAGCTTGAACCACTTGTTGCCGCTGATCAGCGGATCGATCAGATCCAGGCGCAGGATGGCGGCCTCTATGCCGGCAGCGCTCAGCCAGGACAGGTGCAGGCGTTGTAGGGGGGCGGGGGGCAGGTTCGGGTTCATGGGCGGATGATAGCGTGTTGGCGCCGGTCAGGGGCCTGGGGTGTGACGGCTATCGGCGGTCTGCTTGGCGCCCTCTCCCTGCGGGAGCGGCTTGGGCCAGGGGATCTTTCACCACCACGCCCAAGCCCTACCCCTCCAGCCGCCTGCGACTACAACTGGGCCGCCAACCGCGATCCCTGCCCGATGGCCCGCTTGGCATCCAGCTCCGCCGCGACATCTGCTCCGCCAATCAGATGCACCGTCTGCCCCGCCGCCAGCAAACCCTCCTGCAATTCACGCAACGGGTCCTGGCCAGCGCAAATGATCACGTTATCTACCTCCAGCACTTGCGGCTCACCGCCATCAACGCTGATGTGCAGCCCGGCGTCGTCGATCTTCAGATACTCGACACTGTTGATCATCTGCACCCGCTTGTTCTTGAGCCCCGTGCGGTGAATCCAGCCGGTGGTCTTGCCCAGGCCATCGCCGACCTTGGATTTCTTGCGTTGCAGCAGATAGACCTGACGCGCCGGTGCATGGGGCTCAGCGCGGATACCGGCCACCCCACCCCGCGCCTCCAGCGCTTGATCGATGCCCCACTCTTTCCAGAACGCTTCACGGTTCAGGCTGGTAAACACCCCTTGGTGCACCAGGTACTCGCTCACATCGAAGCCGATGCCCCCTGCCCCGATCACCGCTACACGCGGCCCCACGGGCTTGTGCTCGAGCAGCACATCCAGATAGCCCATCACCTTGGGATGCTCGATGCCGGGGATCGTCGGCAAGCGCGGGGCGATACCGGTGGCCAGGATGATCTCGTCGTAGTCCCCGGCCACCAACTGCTCTACATCGACCCGTGTCTGAAGCTGCAAATCGACACCGGTAAGCTGCACCTTGCGCTGAAAGTAACGCAGGGTTTCATAGAACTCCTCCTTCCCCGGCACTCGCTTGGCGACGTTGAACTGACCACCGATTTCACTGCGCGAATCGAACAGGGTCACGGCATGGCCACGTTCGGCCGCCACGGTCGCTGCCGCCAAGCCCGCTGGACCTGCGCCCACCACGGCGATCTTGCGCGCCGTAGTGACCGGCAGGTAATTGAGTTCGGTTTCATGGCACGCACGGGGGTTGACCAGGCAGCTGGTCAGCTTGCCGGCAAAGGTGTGATCCAGGCAGGCCTGGTTGCAACCGATGCAGGTGTTGATCTCATCGGCACGACTGCCCGCCGCCTTGTTCATGAACTCCGGATCGGCCAGAAAGGGTCGAGCCATGGACACCATGTCGGCATCACCCTCGGCCAGAATCCGTTCGGCTACCTCTGGGGTGTTGATCCGATTGGTGGTGATCAGCGGAATCTTCACCGCACCGCGCAATTTGGCGGTGACCTTGCTGAACGCCGCCCGGGGTACCTTGGTGGCGATGGTAGGAATGCGCGCTTCGTGCCAGCCGATACCGGTATTGATCAGCGTGGCGCCCGCGGCTTCGATGGCCTGGGCCAGTTGCACCACTTCCTCCCAGACGCTGCCGCCCTCGATCAGATCGAGCATCGACAGGCGGAAAATGATGATGAAATCCGGCCCCACCGCCTCGCGCACCTGGGTCACGATAGCCACCGCCAAGCGCATGCGATTCTCGTAGCTGCCGCCCCAGCGGTCGCTGCGCTGATTGCTGTGGGCAGCGAGGAACTGATTGATGAAGTAGCCCTCGGAGCCCATAATTTCGACGCCGTCGTAACCCGCCGACTGGGCCAGCCGTGCGCATTGGACGAAGTCGGCGATCTGTTTCTGGATGCCGTCTTCGTCCAGCTCATGGGGCTTGAAGGGGTTGATCGGTGCCTGGATCGCACTGGGCGCCACCAGCTTGGGGCTATAGGCATAGCGCCCGGCGTGAAGGATCTGCAGGCAGATCTTGCCCCCCGCCTGATGCACCGCCTGTGTCACCACCTTGTGCTTTTCCGCCTCTTCGGGGGTGCTCAGCTTGGCCGCACCCGCGTACACCCCACCCTCCTCGTTGGGTGCAATGCCGCCGGTGACCATCAAGCCGACGCCGCCACGGGCACGTTCGGCGAAATACACCGCCATGCGCTCGAACCCACCGGGCTTCTCTTCCAACCCCGTGTGCATGGAGCCCATCAGGCTGCGGTTGCGCAGAGTGGTAAAGCCCAGGTCCAGCGGGGCCAACAGATGCGGATAGGGGGCGGCGGCCATAGGTACTCCACAGGCATGATCACGGAAAATGCGAGCGCCTCGTGAAGGTGGGGCTCGTCATGGGTAGCACCAGACAGTAAAGACCATGGTGCCCGCGCTCAATGGCTGAAAGTGACAACTGACTGACCGAAACGCACAGCCCTCTTGAACGATTATGTGTGCCAAGGCTGCATCCTACGGCCGCTTACCGCCAGCCGAATGCCGCAACCTGTGGAACGGCGCTCACTCGCGCTCGGGCGTTACTCCGGAACGGTAACGTCCGCCTGCCCGGTTTCGTCCAGTGCCGCGCGGACCAGGCCATTGGCCTTCTGCCGCTTCACAAAGGCCTGAACGTATTCAGCCCCTGCCGAGTGCTGCAAGGGCACGGCCATGGCCTGGCGAATGGAGGTGAATTGCCCCTCGATCACTCGGTAACCGGCATGGGCCGCAGCGAACTTCTCCAGCGGCTGACGCACACCGGCTGCAGCATCCAGCCCCTGGTCGAGAAACAAGTCCACTGCACCCGCCGAGGTTTCAGCCCGATGCAACTCGGCGTGCTTCAACGTCCGGGACAAGTACAGATCGTAGGCCGCGCCTTTACCCACCGCGAGCTTCAGGCCAGGGCTGTCCAGATCGTCGACCTGGAAATACGCCGAATCGGCTCGCACCAGGTAAGTCCCTTCTATCGCCACGTAGGGATCACTGAAGGCAACCTGGGCAGCACGAACCGGCTCGATCGCCATGAACGCCACGGTCCAGGTTTTTTGATCGAGGGCGGCAAAGACTTTTCCTGCGGCATCGTAGATAACCATTTCCAGCGCGACGTTCAGCTCTTTCGCCAGGGCTTTGGCAAGCTGGACCGAGACCCCTTGCGGGCTGCCATCGGCGGCCTGTTGCGCCAGCACAGGATTACCCAGGTTGATCGCCGCACGAAGTGTGCCGGCAGGGGCCAGATCAGCCAGGACGGCCGGTGATACTGAGCTCATGTGTTTTTCTCCGAATCCATAGCCTGGACGGGCAGTGAGAGGTTAGTAGCCAGGGCCGCAACAAGGGTAATACAGCTTACGAGGTCGTGCGCTTGACCACCTTGCGGATCACGTATGGCAACACGCCGCCATTGATGAGGTAGCGGATCTCCTGCAAGGAATCGATGCGGGCGAACAACTGGACGCGCTCCTGATCGCCATTGCTGCGGCGCACGGTCATGATGACCGGGTTGTTGCCGACGACCAGGTCATCCAGCCCGGCGAAGTCAAGGTGCTCGCTGCCATCGAGGTTCAGGTCCTGAACCTTTTGGTCAGGCTTGAACTGCAGCGGGATCACGCCCATGCCGATCAGGTTGCTGCGGTGGATGCGTTCCACGCTGCTGGCCACCACGGCTTTGACGCCGAGCAACGCCTGAGCCTTGGCCGCCCAGTCACGGCTGGAGCCGGCGCCATAGTTGATGCCAGCGAAGACCACCATCGGAGTCTGCTGACGGGTATAACTCTCGGCCGCCAGAAACAACGGCAAGCACTCGCTGTGATCCGCATTCCACGCCCACACACCCAGCCCTGGCTGGTTGTCCCCCAGCAGCAGATTCTTCACGGAACGGTTAGTGAAGGCACCGCGCAACATCACTTCGTGGTTGCTGCGACGGGTGGAGTATTGGTTGAGATCCTGCGGGTCTTCGCCGCGTTCAAGCAGCCACTGTCCGGCCAGACTGTTGCCCGGAATCGCACCCGCCGGTGAAATATGGTCGGTGGTGACGTTGTCGCCCACCACCATCAACACCCGCGCGCCACCGATGGCCAGCGAATCTTTCGGTTCGGCCTTGATGTCCGCCAGGTACTGCGGACGGCGCAGATAGGTCGACTCCGGGCTCCATGGGAACTGCACGCTACCGACTGCCGACAGCGCCTGCCACTGATGGGTCCCGTTCCAGACTGTCGCCAGCCGTTGCTGGAAGAACTCGGGTTTGACCACTTCCAGTACCTGGGCGGCAATGTCTGCATCGCTGGGCATCAGGTCGCGCATGTACACCGGCTGGCCGTTTGCATCCCGGCCAAGGGGCTGGGACTCCAGATCAATATCGATAGTCCCGGCGATGGCATAGGCCACGCAGAGCGCAGGCGATGCCAGATAACCGGCCTGCAGTTTCGGATTGACTCGACCTTCGAAGTTGCGGTTGCCGGACAATACCACCACACCTTTGAGACCCTGATCGGCAAAGGCTTCGACGTGCTCTTCGAGCTTGCCGGAGTTGCCGATGCAGGTCATGCAACCGAAGCCTGCGAGGTCGAAGCCCAGCGCCGCAAAGTCTTCCAACAGGTTCGCTTCGGCCAGGTAATCCGCCACCACCTGCGAGCCTGGAGACAATGAGGTTTTCACCCAGGGTTTGCTCTTGAGCCCGAGCGCACGGGCGTTGCGCGCCAGCAGACCGGCCTGGACCATTTGCGATGGGTTGGCCGTGTTGGTGCAACTGGTGATGGCCGACATCACGACGGCGCCATGTGTGATCGGCTCACCGAAGCTGGGCTCGAAAAAAACCTGCTGGGCGGGACCGGCGATCAGGTTACCACCGCCCATCACACCGTCACGGAACGACGCCGCAGCGTTCGCCAGACTTTGGCGTTGATGGGGCTGATGAGGGCCGGCCACGCTGGGCTCGATACTGGCCAGGTCGAGGTCGATGAGTTCATCGAATTGCGGCTCGGGATGCTCGTCACGACGCCACAGTGGCTGGGCATTCATGTAGGCCACAACCTTGTTGCGCAACTGCGCAGAGCGGCCAGTCAATTCTAGATAGTTGAGCGTGTCAGTGTCGAACGGGAAGAACACCACCGTCGCGCCATACTCAGGTGCCATGTTTGCAACGGTGCCGCGGGCTGCCCAGCTCAGCGTGGAAAGGCCAGAGCCGGTGAACTCGACGAATTTGCCGACCACCGAACGCTTGCGCAGGATTTGCGCCACGTGCAGCGAAAGGTCGGTGGCCGTCACACCGGGACGCATGATGTTGCTGACACGAATGCCGACGACTTTCGGAAAGCTGATCGGTACCGGCTCGCCGACCATGGCCGCCTGCCCTTCCAGCCCACCCACACCCCAGCCCAATACGCCAATGGCATTGATCATGGGCGTATGGCTGTCAGTGGCGACCATGTCGTCGGGGTGGAGCATGCGCTGGCCGTCTTCGCTTTTGCTTTCCCAGACCACCTGCGCCAGCGCCTCCATGTTCATCTGGTGGATGATGCCGGTGCCCGGCGGAATCACGCCGAAGTTGTCGAGGCTCTTCTGCGCCCACTTGATAAAGCGGTAGCGCTCGCTGTTGCGACGAAAATCGATATTGAGGTTTTCCTCGACCGCATCGGGTTCAGCGTAATGCTCGACGATCACCGAGTGGTCGATGGTCAGCACTGCGGGGATCAGCGGGTTCATGGCCTTGGGATCGCCACCCAACTCCGCAACCACGTCGCGCATGCCGGCGAAATCCGCCAGGGCTGGCAAGCACGTGGTGTCATGGAACATCAGGCGGTTGGGCTGGAAAGGCACTTCGCAGTCCGGCCCCTCGCCCAGCGCCCTGGCCAGAACCGAGGGTAGCGCCTGAGGGGTACAACGCGCGACGTTCTCCAGCAGGATACGGATCGAATACGGAAGTTTCGCAATTTGAGAAGGCGTCAACATCTTGTGCAGATCGACGTACGCGAAGTGTTCGCCATCGATCAGCAAGGTGTTCAACAGGCCGGTGGCACGCTCGGTCATGGTTGCATCACTCATTTTTTTCAATGTCCGCGCTGTTGGTCGACAGCTCGCCTGCTCACCGCTGATGGATGGGCCAGGGTGGTCAGGTCGTAGCGCATTGGGAACTGGTCTAGGTCAGCGAGATTCAGGTCTGTGCCCAATCAAGCGCCGCACCCGCATTTTGTACTCCAGAGCGACATAATACAATCACGATTTGCGTTCGTGCCCAAACGCAGCTCGACTGCCTGCGCAACATTGAAACGCTGCAGGCCGATGCGCTTTGCGCACCGGCCTGCGTTTTAACCAGGGGAATGATCAGACTTGCCGGCCGTGAGACTACGACCCGCGGTAGGTGCTGAAGCCATAAGGACTGAGCAGCAGCGGAATGTGATAGTGCTGATCGGTGTTCTTCACTTCGAAGATCACCGGGATCTCGGGGAAGAACGTCTCGTGGCCTGCGGTTTTGTAGTACTCACCCGTCTTGAACACCACCCGATACTCGCCCGGTGCGAAGGTGCGCTGTGCGGGGAACAGTTCGGCGATCCGACCCTGCTCATTGGTGGTGCCCTGCCCCAGGGATTCCCAGCGCTGGCCCTGATGTTGTTCCAGGGTGACGGTGATGCCAGGCGATGGCACACCGGTTTCCAGATTCAGTACGTGCACGCTCAACGGATTGGCGGCGGCGGCAAAGCCGGATACCGACGCCAGCGCCATGGCCAGCAGGGTTCTACGAATGTTCATGTGTCGCTCCTTCAAGGGTGAATGGCCAGGCCAAGGTGTTCGGCGGCCTTGATTGCACAGTTTTCGTCTTGCTCGGCACCACCGGCCCCGGCAATGCCAATGGCGCCCACCAATTGCTGGCCTTCGAACAGCGGCACACCACCGCCCAACAGCAGCAGTTGGCCCAGGGTGTTCAGGTTGGCGGCTTCGGGGTTGTTGCGAGCGCGCTCGGCGAACAGCCGGGTCGGCGTTTTCGTGGAAAGCGCGGTGTAGGCCTTCAGGCGGGCGGCATCGGCGTTGTGCGGGCCGACACCATCGGCGCGTTGTTGCAGGATCGGGTTACCACCCCGGTCCAGAACGGCAATGGCTGCAGTGCAATCGCTGCCGCTGGCCAGACGCAGGGCGCTGGCCAAATCCAGGTCGGGATGCTGAGGCAGCGCGGCCTGGGCGTGCGCCGTGGCCAGGCAGAGCGCGCCGAACAGCAGGTTTCGTGGCGTCATGGGAGAGCTCCTGATGGGGGTGGCTGCACGTTAACAACCCCTCCCCCACAGAACCCCGTCACACGGATTACAACTTTGTAATAGGCAAGCCGGCGTATCAGGCCTAGCCTAGGCGCGCATACAAAGAGGTGAGCGATGCGAGTGCTGGTAGTGGAAGACGAAGCCAAGACGGCCAATTTCCTGGCCAAGGGGCTGGGGGAGTCGGGTTTTGCGGTGGACGTGGCCTTGAACGGCCTGGACGGGCGCTACCTGATCGAGGAACAGGTGTACGACCTGGTCATCCTGGACGTGATGCTGCCGGGCCTCAATGGCTGGCAATTGCTCAAGCTGATCCGTCAGCGCGGTGAAACACCGGTGCTGTTTCTCACCGCCAAGGATGCGATCGAGGACCGCGTGCGCGGTCTGGAACTGGGAGCCGACGACTACCTGGTCAAACCCTTCGCCTTCGCTGAACTGCTGGCCAGGGTCCGTACCTTGCTACGGCGCGGCCCGGCTCGCGAACCTGAGGTCTATCGCGTCGCCGATCTGGAGCTGGATCTATTGCGCCGAAGGGTCAGCCGGGGTGGCCAGCGCATCAACCTGACCAACAAGGAATTCGCCCTGCTGCACATGCTGGTCAGCCGCCGCGGCGAAGCGTTGTCCCGCACGCTGATCGCTTCACAGGTGTGGAACCTGAACTTCGACAGCGACACCAACATGGTCGAAGTGGCCGTGCGCCGGCTGCGCGCCAAGGTCGACGACCCGTTCATGCCCAAGCTGATTCACACCGTGCGCGGCGTGGGTTATCAGCTGGACACCGAGGATGAGTGATCGCGCCCATTCCCTGGCCTGGCGCCTGGGCCTGGCGTTTGCCCTGGTGTGCTCCGTGGTGCTGGCCGGCGTGGCGCTGTTTTTGTATCGCTCTCTGATAGCCGAAATTGCCTACCGCGACGATCTGGCACTGCTGGGCCGCCTGGAGCAGGTGCGTGCCCTGCTGCACGACAGCGATAGCCTGGGCGCACTGCAACAGCGCCCCGGCCTTTACCAGAACATGCTCGGCAATCAGGAAAGCGTTCTGTGGGTGCGCCGTGCCGATGGCAGCACCGTCATCGAGATCAACCCTCACGCCCAGTTGCTGCCCAGCGTAGCGCCCATTGCCATTGACCAGCCGCCCCAGCGTGCCGACATCCACGTTCACGACGCTGCACTGGTGCTCAGCGGCCGCGCCCTGGGCCCAGCGGGCGAACAGCTGACCGTGCTGGTCGGCAAGCGCCTGGCCGAGCGCGAGGCGATCCTGGCCAGCTATCGGCTGCGTCTGTATCTGGGTGTGGCCACGGGCGCATTGCTGGCGCTGGGCATTGGTCTGCTGCTGGTCCGTCGGGCATTGGCGCCCCTGCAAGATATCGCCCTGGCGGTGGCCCAGATCGACCTGCGCAATCTGCACAAACGGCTGCCGTCCAACGCCGTGCCCGCCGAATTACAGGCGCCCATCCAGGCGCTCAACGGCATGTTGACCCGGCTGGACCAAGGGTTCGAAAGGCTGTCACAGTTTTCCGCGGACCTGGCCCACGAAATCCGCACACCCCTGCACAACTTGCTGGGCAGCACCGGGCAGGCGCTCAACCAACCGCGCACTGCTGCCGAATACCGCGAACTGCTGGGCTCCAATATCGAAGAGTACGAGCGCCTGAACCGTATGGTGGAAAACCTGCTGTTCCTGGCTCGGGCCGATCACGGGCAGCGCCCGGTGAATCTGCAAGCCATCGACCTGGCCTGGCTGGGCGATGAGATGTGCGACTACTTCCAGGCCCTGGCCGAGGACCGCGGCGCCACCTTGCAACACAGCCTCAACGGCACCCTGCAAACCGACCTGCAATTGCTGCAACGCGCCTTGGCCAACCTGCTGGCCAACGCCGTGCGCCATGCCCTGCCCGGCACGGCGGTGCAGTTGCGCTGCCATTACCTGGACGATACGGCCTGCATCAGCGTCTGCAACCAGGGGCCGGCCATTGCCGCCGAACACCTGGACAAACTCTTTGATCGATTCTTTCGCATCGATCCCTCGCGGGCAGAGCCGGGAGACTCCGGTGGCCTGGGCCTGGCCATCGTGCGCTCGATCATGACCCTGCTCGGCGGCACGGTCACGGTTGTCAGTGACGCCCGCGGCACCTGCTTTACCCTCGCCTTGCCGCGGCCTGCCGAGCCGCTCGAGCGCTGATGCCGACACAAGTCATTGATCCGCCCGCGTACGGCGTCTACCCTAGGCCGACCCCAGTACCGGTGCCTGCCGTTGTAACCCATGCGTAAACTCCTGACTTCCCTTGTCGTCCTGCTGCTCGTGACATGCGTGGCAGTCTATGCACTATGGACCGGCAAACGCCCGGCCAGCTACTACCTGTCCGACCTGCGCATCCAGACGGACGCCATTCAAGGTGAGCGAGGCGATCGCGGCAATCTGCTGGGCATCCAGCCCGAACTCTTCGCCGCCGACTACCAGAGCGTGCAGCGCCTGCATCTGAAGCTGGCGGGCTACCTGCGGCGAGCCCGCGAGCAAGGGCTGCTCAACGACAAGACCGTGGTGGTGCTGCCGGAACACATCGGTACCTGGTTATGGGCGGTGGGCGAGAAGAAGGAATTCTACGAGGCCACCGAGCGCAAGGAAGCCGAGCAATGGCTGGCGCTGAGCAATCCGCTCCAGTTCGCCAGCGGATTGATCGGTGCCCAGGGGCGTGACCGTCTCGAGGACGCCTACCTGCGCATGAAGGCTCAGGAGATGGCCGAGCAATATCAGCATCTGTTCGGCGGGCTGGCGAGAGAATTCGGGATCACCCTGGTGGCCGGTTCCATCGTCTTGCCCAACCCGTCGCTGGTACAAGGCGAGCTGCGCCCGGGCCGTGGCCCGCTCTACAACATCAGTGTAGTGTTCGGCAGCAACGGTCGCCCGTTGGCACAGCCGCAACGTCAGCACTTTCTCAATCACGCGACACGTCGCTATGTGGAGCCCGCAGGCGATGCGCCTTTCAATATTGTCGATACTCCCGCCGGCAGGCTGGGCGTACTGATCGGCACCGATAGCTGGTATCCGGCCAGTTACGCCCAACTGCGTGAGCAGAACGTGCAGTTGCTCGCTGTTCCGGCATCGGCCTCGGGCCCAGGGCGCTGGCAACGGCCATGGCGCGGGTTTCGAAGTTCCATGCCACCTGCCCAGATCACGCTGCAACCGGGAGAGGTCACCGAGGGCCAGGCATGGCAGCGGCTGATACCCGGCGATCAGCCCCTGGCAAGCCTTGCAGTATTCATGGGTGGCCGCTTCTGGAATGAGCCGAACGAAGGGCAGAGTTTTGTTCGCCGTGACGAGCACACCAGCCAGGTGAGCGAGGGTCGGGGCGCGCGCTTGATCAACTTGTGGCTATGAGCACATGAGCCGCGCCCCTGTCCGGCTGGGGGATCTTTCGGTCGGCTTCATTCAGAGCCTGACTGCGGCCGTGCGTAGCCACGGCCAGGATCCGACGCCGCTGCTGGACGCTTATGGTCTTGATCCGGGCCGCCTGGCACAAGCCGGCGGGCGATTGTCGATTCCTCGCTACATGCGCCTTGGGCATGCGGCCATCGAATTGACCGGTGATGCGGGGTTGGGCCTGGCCATGGGACGGGCCAGCCGCCTGAGCCAGGCCGGGCTTGCCGGGGTGGCGGCGGCACAGGCACCCACCGTGCGTGAAGCGGCTCGCACGCTGATCCGCTTCGAACCGCTGTATGCCTCCAACTACCGCGGCCAATCCAGCTTCCATGAAGACTCCGCCGGCGCCTGGCTGAGGTTCTATTCGATCAGCCCGTACAATGCCTACAACCGCTTCGTCGTCGACTCGTTACTGACCGGCTGGGTGCATCAACTCGGTACCCTGGCTGGCCACGCGCTCCAACCGCAGCGCATTGACATCGAGTTCGCGCCACCGGGGTATGCCGAGCTCTATCCGCTGCACACCTTCTTCGACTGCGAACACAACCAGGTGCGCCTGGACCACGCCAGCTTGAGCCTGCGCAACCCCGATCACTGTCCCAGCACCTGGCAGCATCTATTGCAACTGTGTGAACAGGAGCTGGAAAAGGTCACCCGCACACGCACACTGAGTGAGCGCATCGGTCAGTTGCTGGGGCCGTTGCTCAACGGTGGCCGCGAGCCGGGCCTGGAGGAAGTTGCCGCACGCCTGAAGTTGCCGGTGTGGACCTTGCGGCGCAGACTGGCGGATGAAGGGACTCAGTTTCGTGCCATCCTCAATGACACCCGCCGCGACCTGGCGATGACCTACATTCGGGACACTGAACTGGTGCTGGGGGAAATTGCCTATCTGCTGGGTTTCGCTTCGGCGGAAGCGTTCCAGCGGGCGTTCAAACGGTGGAGCGGGCAGACGCCTGGTGAATACCGGCGTTCAGCCCGTCATTGAGCGTGCACCCAGATGGCCGAGATGGCGCGGGTACAGCCGTCACAACTCCGTAGCGTCGTCCGCAGGCTCTAGCGGATCTTGCTCTGCGGCACGCAGTTCCAGCCATTCTTCCTGATAGTCGTCCATTGGTTTGCTCCCCTCACGATGATGTCCAGGCCATGGGCAGTTACCGACCTTGAGCACGAGCATAAAGTGCCACGATGAAGGAACGATGACGCCTGACCAGGGCGATTGAACCCACCACCCTTGACTATCAAACGTAGCAAAGGCGGCAGGATTTATCACGGGGCTGGCGTAGCGGCTGGCGTGTCGACCGAAGGCTCGGCCGCCGGTGCCGGTGCCTCGGCTGGAGCAGAGACCGGCGGAGCGCTTTCGACGGTTGGCGCGGGCTCGAGGGGAATGGATTCGATCGGCGCCGGCTCTGCGGGTGGTGCCATGGGTTGCGAGACCTCAGGCACCGCTTGGGCAGGGGCTTGGACTGCCGGCTGTGCGGGCTGGTTGGACTGCTCTGCCGGAGCAAGTGGCGCCGGTGCCGCTTCCGGTACCCCCAGATCGTTCTTCGGTTTCTCGGGGATATGGGCAGCCTTCTTGACCTCGGCGGGCAGGAAGCTTTCCACCAGGGAAAAATAGCGGTCGTAGAACTTGTCCGAGGCCACTGTCTCGCTGGCGACCTTTACCATCGAGTCGTCGGTGGAGCCAATGGGCATCGACACCGACCCCAGCACACCCACGCCAAGGCTGGCAGAGTTATTGACCTTCTTCAGCGCGTAGCGATCCTGCAGGGCATTGGCAAACATCGTCGAGCCCTGGTCCGTCGCATCCGCTGCGCAGACGACGTTGAAGCTGATTTCCAGATGAGTTTCGCCGGTTTGTTGAAAGCTCTTGTGGCCACTGACCAGCTTCGGATCACTGCTGGTGATGATGTAGCCTTGGCTCAACAACGCGCGCCGTGCTGCTTCACAGGAAGCCGTATCGCTGACCGGATAATTGCGCGAGAAGGTACCCGAGTCGTCGAAGTTCTCGTGTTCGTAGATGGCTGGTTTTTGCGAGGAGCAACCGGCAAGGCCGATCAATACGAAAGCCAGCGCGGCACCCAACGGGCGAGCACCGTAGCGAGATGGTTGTGACATTGTCGATCCTGGGAAAACAGTCTGCGCCTATTGTGCAACAGAACCAGGAAGGTAGGGGCGTGAAAAGCGTTTCATGGCGCTTACCTGCCTGCTACATGATGTTTCTCATACCCGACCAGTAACGCCTGAGCGGGAGCCAGACACCCGATGGCGGACCGACATCACAACGGGGTGGCGGCCTTGGATTGGGCAAGGCGCTTGCGAAAGCGGCGTTTGCTGCGTGCAGCGACGTACCAGCCCAGCACGGGGCCAATCGCCATGCCGGCCAGCAGACCCAACAACACGAATACCGATACTGGCAAGGAAGGGCCGGACCAGCCCAGGAAGGTGAGCGCTATCGGCTGCTGATTTTCCAATACGAACAGCAGCACCACTGCGGCGACCGCCAGGAAGATGAGTACCAGCAACAGCTTTTTCAGATTACGCAAAACCTTCTCCTTTCACCGGTGCAATCAAACGTGCTCTTCGTCCTCGTTGACGCGATCACGCAGTTCCTTGCCCGGCTTGAAGTGCGGGACGAACTTGCCGTCGAGGCTGACAGACTGGCCGGTCTTTGGGTTGCGACCTACGCGTGGCGCCCGATAATGCAGGGAAAAGCTGCCAAAACCGCGAATCTCGATCCGATCGCCAGTGGCCAGGCACTGCGACATTTGCTCGAGCATGGTCTTGATGGCCAGTTCGACATCCTTCGATGAGAGTAGACCTTGATGGGTGACAATACGTTCGATCAATTCCGACTTCGTCATATTTTTCCCTTCTTTATCAAGCAGCTAGATCAGCGCTCAGAAGGTTTTAGCATGGTCGGACAGATTTGAACAGCCCAAGCCTTGACTTCTTCGAAATCAATTGGTTTGAGCACAGTGGCTTTGCAGAAGCATGACAGCCGGGTGATTCATTTTGGGTCATACGCAACCCGCGTCCTTGCACGGGTCGCCCGGTTTTTGCGCGTACTTTGAGGGACTTATGAGCCGTTCTGGTTCACACCCGTTTTAATCGAAGGTGCTGCTCTTGCGGCATTTGATGATCATGCTGCGCGTCGAATAGCCGGCCGGGTTGAGGCCAAACAGATAATCCTGAGGGTCTTCCTTGGCATCGCTGGACTTGGCCAAGGTTCGATAACCCGCCGGACCGCAGGCCGAGTCTGCCTCCTTGAGGCACTGATTCCACGACGAGGTCAGACCCGAGCAGTTGATGTGGATACCACGGCTGCCACGTTTGCCGTGTGTAGTGGAGGTTGCGGCACATGCGGTGATCAGCAGCGCAGCTGCGATGATCAGTATCTGTTTCATTCCCCGGCCTTAGCGACTGCATTGATGGCGTTTTCAGGCCACCTACCCTATCCAAATAGATGGCTAATTGCTAATTAACTTCAATCGCGTTTCGGTCGCGCTACCAGGAACTTTGTAACTGTTCGTACTCTGCGGTAATGATCATGCCCGAGCTCAACTCGATGGCACTGAGCTTGCCATCGGCCCAGGAGCAGCCAGTATCCAGATACACCACATTGCCCAACTGCATGGGCTCCGGGACGCTCGTGTGACCCACGTAGACGCTCCGTACCCCCTGGACCGGCACCACGTCCCGCTGTTGAATCCGTAAGCGCGAATACAGCGCCTGGCGCTGGGCCAATTGCTGCACATCACCGCCCTGCCCGCCCGAGAGATTAAGGACGACGTCGTCCCAATGGTGCTGACCTGGCAGCAAGGGTGGTTCGGCGTGCACCACGCCAACTTTGCCTGCAGCGGTTTCAACTTCCAGTGCAAATGGCAGCGCCCCTAGCCGCAAGGCAATGGCCCGGCGTACGGCCTGATCGGAATCGTGGAACCAGGCGCCGCCGTTCTTGCGATGGCGGGCTTCTTCACCGGTACCGACATGATGATCGAGGATCATCTGTTCGTGATTGCCTCGCACCGAAAAAAACCAGGGCTGCTTGAGCCAAGCCAGCACGTCATGGGAGTTGGGGCCGCGGTCGACCAGGTCGCCGACCGCGATCATCCGGTCACGCTGCGGGTCGAACGCTACCTGACGCATGACATCTTCGACCAGTTCGAAGTGGCCATGGATATCGCCCACCACAAAGTCCCGGCCCGCGGGATTGCGCGGCAGGCTATGGCAGGTGGTGAGTGCTGCGGATGGGGTCATAGGTTTGAAGTCACTGTCACAAGATGTCCGTACGACGGAATTCAGTCGAATTCGCGGTGCTAGACACGTTGCATGCATTGACCTTGCCAACATCTGACCCACAGAAACATGACGCCTGGGCAAAAGCGCTTCACCTAGCTGGGGGCGTTGCACCTCACGAACATGGTGCGGCTGGCCATCCCCGGATTCCAGCCGAGAAAGCCATCTCCAGGTTCCTCCTTCACATCGGAGGTCTTGGCCAATACGCGATAGCCATTGGCAAGGCAGGAGCGCTGGGCTTTGGCGTAGCACTTGTCCCAGGAAGACCCCAGCCCGCTGCAGTTGATCTGCAACGCCTGGGCACCTTTGTACTCACGCTTGACCACTGAGGTCGTCGAGCATGCTGAAGTGGCGCCGATCAAAACGAACAGGATCGCGGTTACTACAATTTTCATCCCGGGGGTCCTTGGGCATTTTGTTACGGCTTTGAGTATAGGGCCCCCGCGATAGTTCGGTGCAAGCCGTAATGGCCAAATTGCAGGCACAAAAAAGGGCGACCGAAGCCGCCCTTTTTTACAGGTCAAACAGAACTTAGTTCTGCTTTTCCATCTGAGCACGCAGCAGGTCGCCCAGAGTGGTAGGACCGGCAGCGATATCCGAAGTGGCTGGCTTGTCGCGCAGGCTCTGGATCGCTTCTTTCTCGTCTTCAACGTCTTTCGATTTGATCGACAGTTGGATGACGCGGGACTTGCGGTCGACGCTGATGATCTTGGCTTCGACTTCTTCGCCTTCCTTCAGGACGTTACGCGCGTCTTCAACGCGATCACGGCTGATTTCGGAAGCTTTCAGAGTGGCTTCGATATCGTCGGCCAGGGTGATGACAGCGCCCTTGGCGTCAACTTCCTTGACGGTACCGCGAACGATAGCGCCTTTGTCATTGACAGCAACGTAGTTGGAGAACGGATCGTCTTCCAGCTGCTTGATGCCCAGGGAGATGCGCTCGCGCTCTGGATCTACCGACAGGATGACGGTGTCCAGCTCGTCGCCCTTCTTGAAGCGACGTACGGCTTCTTCGCCGACTTCGTTCCAGGAGATATCGGACAGGTGAACCAGGCCGTCGATGCCGCCGTCCAGACCAATGAAGATACCGAAATCGGTGATCGACTTGATGGTGCCGGAGATCTTATCGCCCTTGTTGAACTGGCCAGAGAAGTCTTCCCATGGGTTGGACTTGCACTGCTTGATACCCAGGGAGATACGACGACGCTCTTCGTCGATGTCCAGAACCATGACTTCCACTTCGTCGCCGACTTGTACGACTTTCGAAGGGTGGATGTTCTTGTTGGTCCAGTCCATTTCGGAAACGTGTACCAGGCCTTCCACGCCTTCTTCCAGCTCTGCGAAGCAGCCGTAGTCGGTCAGGTTGGTGACGCGCGCCATGACGCGGGTGCTTTCTGGGTAACGTGCCTTGATAGCAACCCATGGGTCTTCGCCCAGTTGCTTCAGGCCCAGGGATACGCGGTTACGCTCGCGATCGTACTTCAGAACCTTGACATCGATCTCGTCGCCAACATTGACGATTTCCGATGGGTGCTTGATACGCTTCCAGGCCATGTCGGTGATGTGCAGCAGGCCATCGACGCCACCCAGATCGACGAATGCGCCGTAATCGGTGAGGTTCTTGACGATACCTTTGACTTGCTGACCTTCCTGCAGGGATTCCAGCAGAGCTTCGCGCTCGGCGGAGTTCTCGGCTTCCAGGACACTGCGACGGGAAACGACAACGTTGTTGCGCTTCTGGTCCAGCTTGATGACCTTGAATTCGAGCTCTTTACCTTCCAGGTGGGTGGTGTCGCGCACAGGGCGGACATCGACCAGGGAACCAGGCAGGAACGCACGGATGCCGTTAACGTCGACAGTGAAGCCGCCCTTAACCTTACCGTTGATAACGCCCTTGACCACTTCCTCGGCGGCGAAAGCTGCTTCCAGAACGATCCAGCACTCGGCGCGCTTGGCTTTTTCACGGGACAGTTTGGTTTCGCCAAAGCCGTCTTCGACCGCGTCCAGCGCAACGTGAACTTCGTCACCGACCTTGATGGTCAGTTCGCCAGCGTCGTTGTAGAACTGCTCGAGCGGGATGACACCCTCGGATTTCAGACCGGCGTGAACGGTAACCCAGTCACCGTCGATATCGACAACGATACCGGTGATGATTGCGCCTGGCTGAAGATTGAGAGTTTTTAGGCTTTCTTCAAAGAGTTCTGCAAAGCTTTCGCTCATTTTAATTCCTGTAGATTTGGGCGAAACATACGCCCATCAGCCACGCTCCAGACAACGTGGGTTTCGTTCAAGTAAAAGAAAGCCACCGGGATGTTGACTGGGTTCCCGTATGGCTTCTTCGTCACCCGGCGATATCGCGAAGCGCGATCTCGCTCATGATGCGTTCCAACACCTGCTCGATGGACAATTCGGTGGAATCCAGCTGTATCGCATCGGCCGCCGGCTTGAGCGGGGCTACTGCGCGCTGGGTATCACGCTCATCGCGTGCACGTATCTCATCTAGCAGACTCGACAGACTAACATCGTTGCCCGCAGCCTTCAACTGCAAGTAACGTCGCCGCGCCCGTTCCTCGGCGCTGGCGGTCAGGAAAATTTTCAGGGGCGCCTCGGTAAACACCACGGTGCCCATGTCGCGACCGTCGGCCACCAGCCCGGGTGCTTCCTGGAACGCCCGCTGACGCTGCAGCAAAGCGTCGCGCACGGCTGGCAGCGCAGCGACCTGTGAGGCGCCGGCACCGATCTGCTCGTTGCGAATGTCTTTGCTGACGTCTTCGCCTTCCAGAATGATCTTCTCGCCGATGAACTGCACGTCCAGGTGCGCAGCCATCACCATCAGCGACGCTTCGTTGCTCCACTGCACGCCGTGATTCTGCGCCGCATAGGCCAACAGGCGATAGAGTGCGCCCGAGTCGAGCAGATTCCAGCCCAGGCGCTTGGCCAGGATACCGGCGATGGTGCCCTTGCCCGAACCGCTGGGGCCGTCGATGGTGATCACCGGCGCCACGTTCACGACTTGCCCTCTTCGGCCACGTTGATGCCCACCTGGGCACACAGGCCCAGGAAGTTGGGGAACGAGGTGGCGACGTTGGCGCAGTCATGGATGCGGATCGGCGCGCTCGCGCGCAGGGAGGCCACACTGAATGCCATGGCGATGCGATGGTCGCCATGGCCGTGGACTTCGCCGCCACCCATGGCCGGCACGCCCGCGCCGACACCGTCGATGATGATGCCGTCGGGGGTGGGTTCGCACTTCACGCCCAATGCCAGCAAGCCATCGGCCATCACCTGGATGCGGTCGGACTCCTTGACCCGCAGTTCCTCGGCGCCGCGCAGCACGGTACGCCCTTCGGCGCAGGCGGCCGCCACGAACAACACAGGAAACTCGTCGATGGCCAGTGGGACCAGTTCTTCGGGGATCTCGATCCCTTTGAGGCTGGCCGCACGCACGTGCAGGTCGGCCACGGGCTCGCCGCCCACCTCACGCTGATTCTCCAGCGTGATGTCGGCACCCATCAGGCGCAGGATGTCGATCACGCCGGTACGCGTGGGGTTGATACCCACGTGTTCCAGCGTCAGGTCAGAACCTTCGGCGATGGAGGCCGCGACCAGGAAGAACGCCGAGGAGGAAATGTCCCCCGGCACTTCGATATGGGTCGCGGTCAGCTTGTGGCCGGACTCCACCGAAGCCTGCGGCCCATTCACTTCCACCGGGTAGCCAAACCCGCGCAGCATGCGCTCGGTGTGGTCGCGGGTCGGAGCCGGTTCAGTGGTGGTGGTCTTGCCTTCAGCCCACAGGCCCGCCAGCAACAGGCACGATTTGACCTGCGCCGAAGCCATCGGCAGCGTGTAGTTCAGAGCCTTGAGCTTGTGCCCCCCACGGATCACCATGGGCGGACGGCCTTCGGCGGCCGTTTCGATGACGGCGCCCATTTCCCGCAGAGGATTGGCCACGCGGTTCATCGGACGCTTGGACAGCGACGCATCGCCCGTCAGGGTGGTGTCGAAGCTCTGCGCCGCGAGAATACCGGACAGCAGGCGCATCGAGGTGCCGGAGTTGCCCAGATAGATCGGGCCCGGCGGCGGCTTGAGGCCATGCAGGCCGACACCATGGATGGTCACGCGGCCCTGGTTCGGACCCTCGATGACTACGCCCATGTCGCGGAAGGCCTGCAAGGTCGCCAACGCGTCCTCGCCTTCCAGAAAGCCTTCGACCTCGGTGGTGCCCTCAGCCAGGGAGCCGAGCATGATCGAGCGATGGGAAATGGATTTGTCACCCGGTACGCGAATACGGCCAGAGAGGCTGCCGCCGGGTTTACCCAGGAAAATCAGGTCGTCGTTGGAATTCATAGCGTCCACATAGGCCCGACGGGCCAGGATTTTACTGAAATGCTCGCGGGCCACCCGAGCGCGTGTGAACACGCCCAGCAATTGGTGCCCGTCCCCTGCATCGACCGCGTCGCGCAAGGCGTCGAGATCGCTGCGATATGTATCGAGTGTGCGCAGGACGGCCTCGCGGTTGGCGAGGAAGATGTCGTGCCACATGACCGGGTCACTGCCTGCGATCCTTGTGAAATCGCGGAAACCGCCAGCAGCGTAACGGAAGATCTCCAGATTTTCACTGCGCTTGGCCAACGAATCGACCAAACCGAAGGCCAGCAGGTGCGGCAGATGGCTGGTCGCGGCCAGCACTTCGTCGTGGCGGTCGACTTCCATGTGCTCGACATCCGCGCCCAGCGCACGCCACAGCGCATCGACCTGCTGCAACGCGCGCGGGTCGGTCTCCGGCAATGGCGTCAGGATCACCTTGTGCCGCTTGAACAGATCGGGGTTGGAAGCTTCCACCCCGCTCTGCTCGGAACCGGCAATCGGATGGCCGGGTACAAAGCGCGTCAGGTCGCCGGCAAATGCCTGGCGGAAGGCGCGGACCACATTGCCCTTGGCGCTGCCGACATCGGTGATCACCGCCCGACCAAGATCCAGCCTGGCCAGCGCGGCCAGGACCTTCTCCATGCCCAGGATCGGCACCGCCAACTGAATCACGTCAGCCCCGACGCAGGCGCGGGCCAGATCTGCCTCGCTGCGGTCGACCACGCCCAGCTCCACGGCGCGCAGCCGGGATTGCGCGTCCAGATCCACACCGACCACTTCCGAGCACAGACCGCTTTGCTTGAGGCCCTTGGCAAACGACCCGCCGATCAAGCCCAGACCGACGACCACCAGGCGGCCGATCTTAGCCTCGGCGGATTGCAATTGCGTGAATTCACCCACGTGCCAGCACCGCTCGCAACGCATCGAGGAAGCGACTGTTTTCACGCGGCAACCCGATGGTCACCCGCAAGTGGTTGGGCATGCCGTACCCGGCCACTGGACGCACGATCACGCCTTCGCGCAGCAGGCCCTGGAAGACCGGGCCCGCTTCGCGCCCGACGTCGACAGCGATGAAATTGCCCTTGGAGGGTATCCATTCCAGGCCCAGATCGCGAAAACCATTCTCCAGTTGCTGCATACCCGCCGTGTTCAGTTCACGGCTACGCGCCAGGTAATCGGTATCGCCAAGCGCAGCACACGCGGCGGCCAGGGCCAGGCTGTTGACGTTGAACGGCTGGCGTACCCGATTGAGCACGTCGGCCACCACGGGGGACGACAACGCGTAACCGACACGCAACGCCGCCAGGCCATAGGCCTTGGAAAAGGTGCGCGAGACCAGCAGGTTCGGGTAATCGGCCAGGTAGTCCAGGCCGTCAGGCAGCTCGCCACCGCTGGCGTATTCGATGTACGCCTCGTCGAGCACGACCAGGACGCTCTCCGGCACTGCCTTGAGGAACTCCTCCAGGGCCTGTGGACCGAACCAGGTACCCGTGGGGTTGTTGGGGTTGGCGATGAACACCACGCGAGTCTTGTCGTCGATGGCCGCCAGCATGGCCGGCAGATCATGACCCCAGTCCTTCGCCGGAATCACCCGTGCGCCGGCATTGACTGCCTGGACCACCAGCGGATAGACCGCAAAGGCGTGCTCACTGAAGACCGCATTCAGGCCAGGCGCCAGGTAAGCCCTTGCTACCAGCTCCAGAATATCGTTGGAGCCATTGCCCAGGGTGACCTGGGAAAGCTCTACCCGACACTGCCGGGCCAGCAACGTCTTGAGGTTGAAACCGTTGCCATCGGGGTAACGGGTCAGCTCGGCGAGTTCTTTCTGGATCGCCGCCAGGCTTTTCGGGCTGGCGCCCAGTGGGTTTTCGTTACTGGCCAGCTTGATGATATTGGCCGGATCCAGGTTCAGCTCGCGGGCCAGTTCATCCACCGGCTTGCCGGGGACGTACGCGGAAAGTTGCTGAACGCCGGTCTGGGCCAGGGCAAGGAAATCAGTCATGCGTGCAAACCCTTCTTAAAGAACTGCTTTGGGGTAGGAGCCCAGCACCTTGAGTGCTACCGCTTCCTGGCTGATTTTTTCCAGCACGCCCTTGATCAGCGGATCACGGTGGTGACCCACGAAGTCGATGAAGAACACGTAGGTCCACTTGCCGCTGCGCGAAGGCCGCGTTTCGATGCGAGTCAGGTCGATACCGTTGTCGTGGAACGGCACCAGCAGCTCATGCAGCGCACCCGGACGGTTGCTCATGGAGACAATGATCGAGGTCTTGTCGTCGCCAGTGGGAGGGACTTCCTGATTACCGATGATCAGAAAACGCGTGGCGTTGTCTGGCCGATCCTCGATTTTCTCTGCCAGGCGCTCCAGGCCGTAGAGCCCTGCGGCCATGTCGCCGGCAATAGCCGCCGAGTTCCACTCGCCCTTGACGCGCTTGGCCGCTTCGGCATTGCTGGATACCGCGACGCGTTCGACATTGGGGTAATGGGCGTCCAGCCATTTGCGGCACTGGGCCAGCGACTGGGCATGGGAATAGATACGGCTGATGCTGTCGGTCTTGGTGTTGTCGCCGATCAGCAAATGGTGGTGGATACGCAGTTCGACCTCACCACAGATCACCATGTCGTGTTCCAGGAAGCTGTCGAGGGTGTGGTTGACCGCGCCCTCGGTGGAGTTTTCCACCGGGACCACGCCAAAGTTCACCGCTCCGGCGACCACTTCGCGGAACACCTCATCGATGGCCGCCATCGGCTTGCTGATCACTGCGTGGCCGAAATGCTTCATGGCTGCAGCCTGGGTGAAGGTCCCTTCAGGCCCCAGGTAAGCAACTTTCAGTGGGTTCTCCAACGCCAGGCAAGACGACATCACCTCACGGAACAGACGCGCCATCTCCTCGTTGCTCAACGGCCCCTTGTTGCGCTGCATCACCCGTTTGAGCACCTGGGCTTCACGCTCGGGGCGATAGAACACCGGCACTTCGCCCTCGGCCAGGGCAGCCATCTTGACGCGGGCCACTTCTTCGGCGCAGCGGGCACGGTCACTGATCAGCTCGAGGATCTTCTCGTCGAGGCTGTCGATACGGACCCGCAGGGCCTTGAGTTCATGCTCGGACATCAGCCGTTTTCCTTTTCGAACTCCGCCATGTAGCTGACCAGCGCTTCGATGGCGTCGAGGCCCAGGGCGTTGTAGATGGAGGCGCGCATGCCACCGACCGAACGGTGACCCTTGAGATTGAGCAGGCCGCGGGCATCGGCGCCGGCCAGGAAGGCCTTGTCCAGACGCTCGTCAGCCAGGCGGAACGGCACGTTCATCCACGAGCGGGCGTTGGCCGAGATCGGGTTGCTGTAGAACGCGCTGCTGTCGATGAAACCGTACAGGCGGTCTTTCTTGGCGCGGTTGCGCTGCTCCATGGCATCGACGCCACCCTGCTCCTTGAGCCACTCGAACACCAGGCCCGAGAGGTACCAGGAATAGGTCGCCGGGGTGTTGTACATGGAGCCGTTGTCCGCCGCGACCTTGTAGTCGAGCATGGTCGGGCAGGCACTGCGGGCGTTGCCCAGCAGGTCTTCACGCACGATCACCACCACCAGGCCGCTGGGGCCGATGTTCTTCTGTGCGCCGGCGTAGATCAGGCCGAACTGCGAGACGTCGATGGGGCGCGAGAGGATGTCCGAGGACATATCGACCACCAGCGGGGTATCGCCGGTCTGAGGCACCCAGTCAAACTCCAGGCCGCCGATGGTTTCGTTGGAGGCGTAGTGGACGTAGGCGGCCCCTGGCGTCAGGTTCCATTCGTTCTGGCCGGGAATGGCCAGATAGTCGTAGGACTTGGCGCTGGCAGCAACGTTGATGTTGCCGTAGCGGCGGGCTTCCTCGATGGCCTTCTTGGACCAGATACCGGTCTCGATGTAGTCCGCCGTGCCGTTTTCCGGCAGCAGGTTCAGCGGGATTTCGGCGAACTGCTGACTGGCACCGCCTTGCAGGAACAGCACCTTGTAGTTGGACGGAACGTTGAGCAGATCGCGCAGATCCTGCTCGGCCTTCTCGGCGATGGCCGTGTACTCGTCGCTGCGGTGGCTCATTTCCATGACGGAAAGACCCTTGCCGCGCCAGTTCAGCATCTCCGCCTGGGCACGTTGCAACACTGCTTCGGGAAGCGCAGCGGGACCTGCGCAGAAGTTAAAGGCTCGATTGCTCACATCCACTCTCGCTCTGCTTGAATTCGGGGCTGGGCCCAGTGTATCTCGGGTCTGCGGGGCGTGAAGGCCGGCCTCATCGCGGGCAAAGCCCGCTCCCCCAGTGGACTGCAGCATCGAAAATCACCTGTGCAGCAAGTGATTCCCAAATGCACCGCATACCCCCCGTGGGAGCGGGCTCCGCCCGCGATGGCTGCGCCGCCGATATGCCTGCCCTACAGATTACTCTTCAGGCGCATCATCCACAGCATCGGCCTGGGCATCACCCTCGCCCACCTCTGGGTCGACGGCCTCGACACCCTCGACCGCCTCGTCGATCACGCCCTCTTCCAGCTCATCACCCTCGACTTCCGAAGGCTCCTGAACACGCTCCAGGCCTACCAGCTTCTCGTCGGTGATCAGCTTGATCAAGGTCACGCCCTGGGTATTTCGGCCCAGGCTGGAGACTTCGCCGACGCGGGTGCGTACCAGAGTGCCCTGGTCGGAGATCAGCATGATCTCTTCGCCTTCCTGGGACTGGATCGCGCCGATCAGCTTGCCGTTGCGCTCCTTGGTGACCATGGCGATCACGCCCTGACCGCCACGGCCGCGACGTGGGAACTTGCTCAGCGGTGTGCGCTTGCCGAAGCCGCGCTCCGAAGCGGTGAGGATCTGCGCGCCGGACTCCGGGATCAGCATGGAGATCAACTGCTGGCCCTTGCCCAGGCGCATGCCGCGGATACCACGGGCGCCGCGGCCCATCTGGCGCACGACGCTCTCGGCGAAGCGAATCACCTTGCCGGCGTCGGAGAACAGCATGACTTCCTTGGCGCCGTCGGTGATGGCCGCAGCGATCAGGGTGTCGCCTTCCTTGAGCTTCAGTGCGATCAGCCCACTGGAGCGTGGGCGAGCGAACTGGGCCAACGGTGTTTTCTTGACCGTACCGAAGGCGGTCGCCATGAAAATGTAGGCGCCGGTAGGCTCTGCCACCAGTTCGGCGGTGTCGCCGTCTTCGCTTTCGGCGGCCTCGACGACCTCCTCCGGCTCGACGATCTCGCCTTCGAGCACGGCGTCATCGGCGTCGTCCAGATCTTCGTCGGCACCGGCACTGGCCTGCAAGGCTTCCAGGTCGATCTGCAGCATGGTGGTGATGTACTCGCCATCGTCCAACGGCAGCAGGTTGACCAGCGGCCGACCACGGGCGGCGCGTGACGCTTCGGGAATTTCGTAGGTCTTGAGCCAGTACACCTTGCCCTTGCTGGAGAACAGCAGCAGGGTGGCGTGACTGTTGGCGACCAGCAGGTGCGAGATGTAGTCCTCGTCCTTGACTCCGGTGGCCGACTTGCCCTTGCCGCCACGGCGCTGGGCCTGGTAGGAGGACAGGGGTTGGGTCTTGGCGTAACCGCTGTGGGAGATGGTCACCACGCGTTCTTCTTCCGGGATCATGTCACCCAGGGTCAGGTCGAGGCGCGAATCGAGGATCTCGGTGCGACGCACGTCGCCGTATTCGGCGCGGATCAGCTCGAGCTCTTCGCGGATCACTTCCATCAGGCGCTCGGCGCTGTTGAGGATGCGGATCAGCTCGCCGATCTGGTTGAGAATCTCCTGGTACTCGGCCAGAAGCTTCTCATGCTCCAGACCCGTCAGGCGGTGCAGACGCAACTCGAGGATCGCCTGGGCCTGTTCCGGCGAGAGGAAATACTTGCCGTCGCGCAGACCGTATTGCGGGTCCAGGTTCTCGGGGCGCGACGATTCGGCGCCGGCGCGCTCGACCATGGCCACCACGGCACTGGATTCCCACGGGGTGCTGATCAGAGCTTCCTTGGCTTCCGACGGTGTCGGCGAGGCCTTGATCAGGGCGATGACCGGATCGATGTTGGACAGGGCAACGGCCTGGCCCTCAAGGATATGGCCGCGCTCGCGGGCCTTGCGCAACTCGAACACGGTACGCCGAGTGACCACTTCGCGACGGTGGCGAACGAAGGCTTCGAGCAGATCCTTGAGGTTGAGGATGCGCGGGCGGTTGTCGATCAGCGCGACGATGTTGATGCCGAACACGGCCTGCAGCTGGGTTTGCGCGTAGAGGTTGTTGAGAATCACCTCCGGCACTTCACCGCGGCGCAGTTCGATGACGATGCGCATGCCGTCCTTGTCGGATTCGTCGCGCAGTTCGGAGATACCTTCCAGCTTCTTCTCTTTGACCAGCTCGGCGATCTTCTCGATCAGGCGCGCCTTGTTCAACTGGTACGGCAGTTCGGTGACCACGATCTGCTGGCGACCACCGACCTTGTCGATGTCTTCGACGTGGGAGCGGGCACGCATGTAGATGCGGCCGCGGCCGGTGCGGTAAGCCTCGATGATGCCCTGGCGGCCGTTGATGATGGCGGCGGTCGGGAAGTCCGGGCCAGGGATGAACTGCATCAGCTCATCGATGGTGACGTCCGGGTTGTCGATCACGGCCAGGCAGCCGTCCAGCACTTCGCCCAGGTTGTGTGGCGGAATGTTGGTGGCCATGCCCACGGCAATGCCGCTGGAGCCGTTGACCAGCAGGTTGGGGATCTTGGTCGGCATGACCGCGGGGATCAGCTCGGTGCCGTCGTAGTTGGGCACCCAGTCGACGGTTTCCTTGTGCAGGTCGGCCAGCAGCTCGTGCGCCAGCTTGGTCATGCGCACTTCGGTGTATCGCATGGCCGCGGCGTTGTCACCGTCCACCGAACCGAAGTTGCCCTGGCCGTCGACCAGCAGGTAGCGCAGCGAGAATGGCTGCGCCATCCGTACGATGGTGTCGTAGACGGCCGTGTCACCGTGGGGGTGATACTTACCGATGACGTCACCGACCACACGGGCGGATTTCTTGTAAGGCTTGTTCCAATCGTTGCCCAGTTCACTCATCGCAAACAGAACGCGGCGATGCACGGGCTTCAAGCCATCACGCGCATCAGGCAGTGCACGACCGACGATTACGCTCATTGCGTAGTCGAGGTAGGACTGTCTCAGCTCGTCTTCGATATTGACCGGGAGGATTTCTTTGGCCAGTTCGCCCATGAGAAGCCTGATTCCTTTTTCTGGTGAAACTCCGCCGCGCCCCTGCGGGACGAACGAAGCTCGCCGCCGTGGCCAGGTGCCAGCAGCGACTTACGACAAATCAACGAGTTATGCCATGGATCAGCGGCGTCAGGGCAGCACCGCAATGCAGCCCCGAAAACCGCCGGATGTTACCACAATCGCCGTCAGGGACCTATCCCCTAAAACCCTGGCAGGACCATTAATCTGAGCAGGATCGCCCTGCAAGGTGGCTCTTAGGGGCTTGGAGCACAAATCGGCAGTGAAAAGATGTGCGTTTTTTGTCCAGACCGGCCGCCAGATCGACCTGATCGGCCAGGTGAGGTGGCGTGGCGGCTCAGTGAAGGCGCTTGCGGCACATCAGTTGAGCCATCTTGGCAGTGTCCGGGCGCTCGACGATGCCCTTCTCGGTCACGATCACATCGATGAGATCGGCCGGTGTCACATCGAACACGGCATTGAAGGCATCGACATTGGCACCGATGCGCTGGCCGCCGATTTCCAGCAGTTCCCGGCCGTCGCGTTCCTCGATGGGAATGTCCTCGCCGCTGGCCAGATTCATGTCGATGGTCGAACTGGGCGCCACCACCATGAAGCGTACCCCGTGGTGCATGGCGCACACCGCCAGTTGATAGGTGCCGATCTTGTTTGCCACATCGCCATTGGCCGTGATGCGATCGGCGCCGACGATGACCCAGGTGATGCCCTTGGTCTTCATCAGGTGGGCCGCCGCGGAATCGGCGTTCACGGTCACTGGAATGCCTTCGTTGGCCAGTTCCCACGCGGTCAATCGCGAGCCCTGCAGCCAGGGCCGGGTTTCATCGACGTAGACGCGCTCGACCATGCCCTCCAGGAATGCGCCGCGAATCACGCCCAGCGCCGTGCCGAAACCGCCCGTAGCCAGCGCGCCGGTGTTGCAATGGGTGAGTACGGTCTGCAGATTGCCCTGATGCCGACGGATCAGGTCGACACCCAGTTGGGCCATGGTCAGGTTGGCTTCACGGTCGCTCTCGTGGATGGCGAGTGCTTCGGCTTCCAGCACGGTGAGCAGGTCGTCGGTCGGACGCAGCCGGGTCAGACGCTCACGCATCCGACCCAAGGCCCAGAACAGGTTGATCGCGGTAGGCCGGGAGGCGGCCAGCAGCTTGAAGTCTTCGTCCAACGCGCTGCGCCAGTCGCCGCCAGCGACCACCCGCAAGCGGGCGGCCAGCACCACAGCGTAGGCGGCACAGATGCCGATGGCCGGGGCACCCCGCACCACCATCGAACGGATGGCGCTGGCCACGCCGGCAGCATCGACGAAGGACAGCCAGACTTCCTGCGCCGGCAGTGCGCGCTGATCCAACAGATACAAAGCGCCATCGCGCCAATCGATGGCTTTCACTCTTTCGGCAGCCAACAGTCGATCGCGCATGCCTCACCCCATACTCAGACATCAAAAGCGGTCGATTATAGCGAGCCCCCGGTGAAGACGCTCGGGTATACTTCGCCATCATCGTTCATCTGCACCGGACTCCGCCATGCCCAACGCCGACACTCCACTGGACCTGCTGTTGCTGCCGACCTGGCTGGTGCCAGTGGAGCCGGCCGGTGTGGTGCTCAAAGAGCATGGCCTGGGCATCCGCGACGGTCGCATCGTGTTCATCGGCCCTCGGCAAGCGGCGCTGCGCCTGACAGCGCTGGAAACCCGTGAGCTGCCGGGTAGCCTGCTGGCGCCGGGGCTGGTCAATGCTCACGGCCATGCCGCCATGACGCTGTTTCGCGGCCTGGCCGACGACCTGCCGCTGATGACCTGGCTGCAAAAGCATATCTGGCCCGCCGAGGCGCGCTGGGTCAACGAAGACTTCGTGCGCGACGGCACCGACCTGGCAATCGCCGAGCAGTTGAAAGGCGGCATCAGCTGCTTTTCGGATATGTATTTCTTTCCCGCCACGGCGGCCAGCCGGGTCCATGACAGCGGTATCCGCGCGCAGATCACCATTGCCGTGCTGGACTTCCCCATTCCCGGGGCACGCACCGCCGACGAAGCCCTGCACAAGGGCGTCGAGCTGTTCAATGATCTCAAGCACCACCCGCGCATCAGCATCGCTTTCGGGCCCCACGCGCCCTATAGCGTGAGCGACGACAACCTGGAAAAGGTCCGGGTACTGGCCGACGAACTGGACGCCGCCATTCATATGCATGTCCACGAATCGGCCAGCGAAGTCCAGGATGCGCTGGACCAGAACCACGAACGCCCCCTCGCCCGCCTCGCCCGACTGGGCCTGCTGGGACCGCGGTTTCAGGCCGTGCACATGACCCAGGTGAACGATGAGGACCTGGCGCTGCTGGTAGAGAGCAATACCAGCGTGGTGCACTGTCCCGAATCGAACCTCAAGCTGGCCAGCGGCTTCTGCCCGGTCGAGAAGCTCTGGCAGGCGGGCGTGAACGTGGCCATCGGCACCGATGGCGCAGCCAGCAACAACGATCTCGACCTGCTCGGCGAAACCCGCACGGCCGCGCTGCTGGCCAAGGCGGTGGCTGGCTCGGCGAGCGCGCTGGACGCCCATCGGGCCCTGCGCATGGCGACGCTCAACGGCGCCCGCGCGCTGGGCCTGGAACAGCATATCGGCTCGCTGGAAGTGGGCAAGGCGGCGGACATCGTCGCCTTCGACCTGTCCCAGCTGGCCCAGCAACCGGTCTACGACCCGGTATCGCAATTGATCTACACCTGCGGTCGAGACTGCGTGCAGCATGTCTGGGTCGCCGGCAAACACCTGTTGGACGAGCGGCGCCTGACGCGCCTGAATGAACAGCAACTGCGCGCCACCGCCATCGCCTGGGGTGAGCGCATCGGGGCCGCTGAATGATCGAGCGCCGCTCGCCCCACCCACGATCTGAAGAATCAAACCGTTTAGAGGACACCCAATGAGCAACGTCGATCACGCCGAAATCGCCAAATTCGAAGCCCTGGCTCACCGCTGGTGGGACCGCAACAGCGAGTTCAAGCCGCTGCACGACATCAACCCGCTACGCGTCAACTGGATCGACGAGCGCGTCAAGCTGGCCGGCAAGAAGGTGCTGGACGTGGGCTGTGGGGGCGGCATCCTCAGCGAGGCCATGGCCTTGCGCGGCGCCACCGTGACCGGCATCGACATGGGTGAAGCGCCACTGGCGGTCGCTCAATTGCACCAGTTGGAATCCGGGGTCCAGGTGGAGTACCGCCAGACCACTGCCGAGGCCCTGGCCGAGGAATGCCCGGAGCAATTCGACGTGGTGACCTGCCTGGAAATGCTCGAGCACGTGCCCGATCCTTCTTCGGTGATCCGCGCCTGCTTTCGCATGGTCAAGCCCGGCGGCCAGGTGTTTTTCTCCACCATCAACCGCAACCCCAAGGCCTACCTGTTCGCCATCATCGGCGCCGAGTACATCATGAAGCTGCTGCCACGCGGCACCCACGACTTCAAGAAATTCATCCGCCCTTCCGAGCTGGGCGCCTGGAGCCGTGAGGCTGGGCTGACGGTCAAGGATATCATCGGCCTGACCTACAACCCCCTGACCAAGCACTACAAGCTGGCCTCGGACGTCGACGTCAACTACATGATCCAGACCCTGCGCGAGGAATAAACATGCGCCTTCGAGCCGTACTCTTCGACATGGACGGCACCTTGCTGGACACCTCGCCCGACTTCATCGCCATCTGTCAGGCGATGCTGGCCGAGCGCGGCTTGCCAGCGGTGGACGGCAAGCTGATTCACGACGTGATTTCCGGTGGCGCGCGGGCGATGGTCTCCGCGGCTTTCGCCCTGTCGCCCGACGCGCCGGAGTTCGAAGCGCTGCGCCTGGAGTTTCTCGAGCGCTATCAGGTCGGCTGCGCCGTGCACAGCCACCTGTACGAAGGCATGGCCGAACTGCTCGCCGACATCGAGAAGGCTAACCTGATCTGGGGCGTGGTGACCAACAAGCCCGTACGCTTCGCCGAACCGATCATGCAACAGCTGGGCTTGGCCGAGCGCTGCGCGGTGCTGATCTGCCCGGATCATGTGAAGAACAGCAAGCCCGATCCCGAGCCATTGTTGCTGGCCTGCAGCAAGCTGGACCTGGACCCTGCCAGCGTCCTGTTCGTGGGCGATGACCTGCGCGACATCGAGTCGGGCCGTGACGCCGGCACCAAGACTGCTGCGGTGCGCTACGGCTACATCCACCCCAGCGACAACCCCAATCATTGGGGCGCCGATGTGGTAGTGGACCGCCCACTGGACCTGCGCAAGGTGCTGGATCAGGCGTTGTGCGGATGCTGATCTGACTGGGGGGTTGGCGAACGCCTTTCGCGGGCAGAGCCCGCTCCCTCAGGGTCCCGGTCGCCGTGCGACTGCATTCATGCTGGCGCCCCACCTGAAAAAGGAACAACCCGATGTTCGACTACTCAGCCCCTCCCGATCTGTTGGCCGGGCGCATCATTCTAGTCACCGGCGCAGGCCGCGGCATCGGTGCTGCCGCTGCCAGAACCTACGCGGCCCATGGCGCGACCGTGCTGCTGCTGGGCAAGACCGAAGCCCATCTGATCGCGCTCTATGACGAAATCGAAGCCGCCGGCCATGCAAAACCGGCTGTCATTCCCTTCGACCTGGAAACCGCGCTGCCAGGTCAGTACCACGAACTGGCCGCGATGATAGAACGCGAATTCGGCCACCTCGATGGCCTCCTGCACAACGCCTCGATCATCGGCCCGCGCACACCGCTGGAGCAGCTGAGCGGCGAGCAGTTCATGCAAGTGATGCAGGTCAACGTCAACGCAACGTTCATGCTGACCGGCGCACTGTTGCCGCTGCTCAAACTGTCCCAGGACGGTTCAGTGGTGTTCACCTCCAGCAGCGTGGGCCGCAAGGGCCGTGCGCACTGGGGCGCCTATGGTGTGTCGAAGTTCGCCACCGAAGGCCTGATGCAGACCCTGGCCGACGAGCTCGAAGGCGTGGCCGCCGTTCGCTCCAACAGCATCAACCCTGGCGGCACCCGTACCGCGATGCGCGCCCAGGCCTACCCAGCCGAGGATCCGGGCCGAAACCCGGCGCCTGAAGACATCATGCCGGTGTACCTGTATCTGATGGGTCCGGATAGCACCGGCATCAACGGGCAAGCATTCGACGCGCAAAAGTAGCTGCGGTAGTCAGCGCGGTGTTGGCGGCGGTGCGCCGCTCCTGTAGAGCGGCGCACCGCCGTGAATCACGCCAGCGCCATCTTCTCGACCACGCCGTGGCCGGTGGCACGCTGCTCCAGCGCCATGCAACGCTCCAGAAACAGGAACATGAAGTCGTAGCTCTTGCAGATGGCGTTACGCAGCTCGGCCTGCTGGAACACCGTGGCTTCGTTGCCGATCAAGGTGCAGATGATCTCCAATGCTTCCCAGGGATGCTCATCGTCGTATTGCGCATGCAGACTCAACCAGCGCATCGCGCGCTTGCGGTGCTGCTCGGGAAACGCCTGGGCATAGGTGTCGTTGGCACACACCACAGCCGACCATTCGCCCGTAGCCCCTTCGATAGCGTAGTTGGTCGCCGCCATGGCCACCGCCAGCGAATCCGTGGCACAGCTCTGCCAGCACCAATGACTCAAGGCATGCAGCTCGGCCGGAACATCCTGGGCCAGCAAGTCTTCCAGGCTCACGCCGTGGGCCTGACTCCAGTTCACCCAATAGTCCGCGTGATTAAGCTCGACGCGGATGTTGCGCATCAGCCAGCGGCGCGCCATGTCTTCACCCGGATGACGGGCGAAGCGGGTTTTGGTCAGGTTCTGCGCCATGTACAGTGAAAACTGTTCAACTACGGGCCAACCGCCAATCAAGTAATGGCGCATAGTTCTGGAGCTCAACTGATTGTCGCGCATCCGCGCATACAGTTCATGCTCGACCACTCGCCGCTTGTTTTCCGCACAATCCTCAATAAGTTTCTGCGCCCACTGCGGATAACTTTTCGGATCCATTAGCGGACCAAGGCGGATAAAGGGATCTTTCACTGACAAACCTCCATTTAATTAAGTGAAGAACAGTGGCAAAGTGCCTTTAGCGAAAAGTGTTAGGCGCGCTGAACCGAAGCGGCTTCAGCCTTCCCTGCTCACGTCGAAGACTGTCGCAGGTAAAGACTTGGGGCCGCTCGATCAAATATCCTTGCGCGTAATCCACGCCAATTTCCAGCAAAGCCTGTTCTATCAGTGGCGTCTCGACAAACTCGGCAATGGTGCGTTTACCCATGACGTGGCCAATATGGTTGATCACTTCGACCATGGCCCTGTTGATCGGGTCGTCCAACATATCTTTAACGAAACTGCCATCGATTTTCAAATAATCGACGGGCAAATGTTTCAGATAGGCGAACGAAGACATACCCGCACAGAAGTCATCCAGCGAAAAGTGACAGCCTAAGCTCTTCAATTCATTGATAAAGCGGATGGCACTACCGAGATTGGCGATGGCACTGGTCTCGGTGATTTCGAAACAAATTAATTCCGGCGGGATGGCATAACGCTCGAATTGCTCGCGCAGGTATTCCAGAAATTCCTCGTCGCCGATACTGATTCCCGACAAGTTGATGGCGCACATTGCCAGCGGCCCGGGCTGATTCTGATCGATACACTGGCGGATCACCTGGAACACATTGTGCACCACCCAGCGATCCAGCGCGGTCATCAAACCGTAGCGCTCGGCTGCCGGTATGAAGACCTCGGGCATGATGATTCGCCCCGACTCGTCGTTCAACCGCAGCAATACCTCGATATGTCCGCCCTTGCGTTCGTCCACCCCACTCAGGGCCGCGATTTCCTGGGCGTACAGGCAGAAGCGGTTCTCTTCCAGGGCCATGTGCAGCCGCTGCACCCACGCCATCTCGCCCACACGCAGCGACAACTCACTGTCATTGGCATGGTAGACCTGCACCCTGTTACGGCCCTTTTCCTTGGCCAGGTAGCACGCCATGTCTGCCGCCCGCAGCGAAGCTTCGAGGGTGGTTGGTGTCTGGTTGATGTGCACCAGCCCCAGGCTGACCGTGGTGACGAATGGCCTGCCCTTCCATACGAAGTGCAGATTCTGGACGGTCTGGCGCAGATTCTCGGCAATCTTCTCGGCCATGTCCGGCGGGCAGTTCTCCAGCAGGATGCCGAATTCGTCCCCCCCCAGACGCGCCAGCGTGTCGCCTTCGCGCAGGCCCGACTGCAGCAGCGCGCAGATGTGGCGCAGCAGTTCATCGCCGGCGGCATGGCCGCAGGTATCGTTGACCAGCTTGAACTGGTCCAGGTCCAGGAACATCAGCGAATGCTGCGTCTGTGAACGCATCAGCGACGACAGCGCCTGCTCCAGGCGGAACTCGAATTCGCGCCGATTGGCCAGGCCTGTCAGCGCATCGTGAGTGGCCTGCCAGGACAGATTGGCAATGTATTGCCGCTCCTGAGTCATGTCATGCAGCACCAGCACGGTGCCACTGATGCGATCCTCGGTCTGGATCGGCGCGCCCACCAGCGTCACCGACACCGTGCTGCCGTCCAGACGCTGGATCAGCTTGGCGTGTTCGCTGCCCCCGCGCAGATCGCCGCTGACGATGTGCTCGATCAGCGTGAAGCTGTCTTTTTCGGCATTCTCGTCCAGCAGATTGAACAGCGCCGCCAGCGGCAAGCCCATGGCCTGCTCGGCATTCCAGTGCGTCAGCTGCTCGGCGGCGGGGTTCATGTACAGGATCGCACCATCGACATCGGTGGTGATGACCCCATCGCCAATCGAAGCCAGCGTGACTTGGGCACGGTCTTTTTCCAACTGCAGCGCGTAGGCAAAGGCATGCCGCTGATTGAGCAGCTTGCGCGTACGCCACAGCGCCAGGGCAATCAGCAGCGCAGCCACCAGCAAGTTGCTGATCACCAGCAGGTATTGGACCGTGCGCGATCCTTCGCCCAATGCCACGCTGAAGGCCATGGCCGCTGGCGTGACTTCATCGTTGATGCTCATGATCTGCGCCTTCCAGCGCGCCATGTCGGCGTCGGTGGCGCTGCCAGCCTGTTGCGCGGCATGCATCTGCTGGGCGACGGCATCCAGCTGCATCAGGTAGGCATCACCGATCTTCCACCGATCGATGGCCCGGGCCATGAAACTGACTTCGCTGAAGTGGCGATACAACCAGATGATGTTCTTGACGTCATCCGGGTGGTTGTTGCCTTTGAGTATGCCCGCGCGCGCTGCTTCGATGTCGGGTTCGGGCCGATCCAGCGCCAGGCGCAGCTCATGGCCACCTTGGGGCACGGCGATCGCGCGCAGGTATTTCTGGAAAACCTGCTCATCGCGGCTGTCGGCGTAGAGATTGAGGTAGTAGATCGCGTCCTTCTGGCCTTTGGACCAGAAGCTTTCGCCCGCCACATAGCTGCGCACCGCAGACAACGCGTACAGACTGAAGCAACCCAACAGCGCCATCAGCCCGACGACGGCGATGAATGGCCAGACAATCCCCAATAATCTCGGTGTATCGAGCGTCTGTGCTTGCTTCATGAGGTCCCTTGCTTCAGCAGTCCAGGCAACATCCGAGTAAAAACTTCAATCCCCACTGGCACAGACTAGGCTAGTTTTTGAAAAGATTGAGATAGTTTTTACCGACTTGAAACAGTTTGTACACGGCCTGCCTGCAATCGAACAGCGTTCTCTGATAGAGAAGCGAGATCAAACTTGCTGCAGGTAGCCGTAAAGCCTGGCGTACAGGCCTCCCTCGGCGATCAACTGCTGATGGTCGCCATCTTCGGCGATCCGCCCGCCGTCGAACACCAGCACCCGGTCAGCCTGCTTCACCGCCGAAAGACGGTGGGCGATGATCAAGGTCGTGCGCCCCTGCAGAAACTGCCCCAGCGCCTGGTGCAGATTGTATTCGGTGGCCGCATCCAGAGCGGAAGTCGCCTCATCGAGGATCACCACTTTGGGCTCGGCCAGCACCATTCGCGCGATGGCCAGGCGTTGTCGCTGGCCACCCGACAGCCTGACGCCTGAACGTCCGACGATACTGTCCAGGCCTTGGGGAAGCGCCCGCACGGTGCTGTCGAGCTGGGCGATCGCCAATGCGTTCCAGCAGGCGTGGTCGGTGCTGTCGCGGCCCATGGTCAGGTTGGCGCGAATGCTGTCGTTGAACAGCGACGGGTGCTGGAGCACCACCGCCACATTGTCGCGCAGGGTTTCCAGGCCAATTGCCTGCTGGGTGGCGCCACCAAAGCGAATCTCTCCGCACTGAGGGGTGTACAGGCCCAGCAACAGCTGCACCAACGTGCTCTTGCCGCCACCGCTGGCGCCGACGATCGCCACCTTTTCCCCTGGGGCGATGCTCAGGTCCAGACGATCCAGCACGCTGTCTTCGGCGTAGGCAAAGCTCAGGCCACGTACCTCGATGCCAACGGTGCTGCGACCCTGGAAGGGGTCGCTGCCCCCTGGGTACTCGGGCTCGTCGGCTCGCGCCAGCAGTTCGTTGATGCGGCCCAGGGCGCCGCCTGCCGCATAGAAGGCGTACTGCAGGTTCAACAGCTGCTCCACCGGGGCGATCATGAACCACAGGTAGCTGAACACCGCGAGCATCTGGCCGATGCTGAGGTCCGAGAACAACACGGTGAGCATGGCCGCGGCGCGGAAGATGTCGATACCGAACTGAAACAATACGGCGCTGGCCCGCCCGGAGGCGTCGCTTTTCCACATGGAGGCCACTGCAAAGTCGCGCACCTCTTGCGCACGCAGGCCCAGCCGGCCAAGAAAGTACCCCTGGCGATTGCTCGCGCGGATTTCCTGGATCGAATCCAGCGTCTCGCTCAGCGCCTGGGTGAACCGCGCGGTGCTGTCGTTCTCCAGTTTCTTCAGATGTTTGACGCGCTTGCCCAGCTTGACCGTGGCGTAGACCACCAGCGGATTGAACAGCAGAATCAACAAGGCCAGCTTCCAGTGCATCCACAAGAGGATTCCGGCTGTACCGGCCAGGGTCAGCATGGCCACCAGAAAGCGGCTCAGGGTGTCGCCGATGAACTTGTCCAGGGTGTCCAGATCCGTTACCAGGTGGGTGGTCACGGTGCCACTGCCCAGGCTCTCGTATTCGCTCAGGGAAATACGCTTGAGCCGCTCGATCAGGCGAACCCGCAGGCGGTAGACGATATCTTTGGCCAGGCTGGCAAAAAGCCGCGCCTGCACCACGTTGAACAGCAGAGCCCCGCAGCGCAAGGCCAAGGTCAGCACCAGCATCACGCCTATGAAGCCGGCCGGCACCTGCCAGGCCGACGGCAGCACGTGCCCCATCCATTTCAGGGCCGCATCGCCATTGCCGAGCAGCACTTCATCCACCAGCAACGGCAGCAGCAAGGGGATGGGCACACTGCACAGCGTCGCCAGCACTGCCACGCCATTGGCGATCCACAGCGCTTTGCGATGGCGCAGCGCCAGCCGACGGATTTCAGCCCAACTCAGCCGGTCGGCCTGGCGCGAAGACGGTTGAGCGTTCGAATCGGTGGGCGCCGACGGCTCAAGCATGGGCGGCGCGCTCGAGCCAACGCCCCAGCAGCGGTGCCAATGCGGTCAACGGCTGATAGCCATTGGTCAGCAAGGCCAGCTGCCCGTTACGCTCGGCAAGCAGCGTCGGAAAACCGGAGATGCCCAGGTCACGCGCCCAGGAAAAATCCACCTGAGTGCTCTGGAGCGCAGCTTCGCGGTCGTACGCTTCGGCAAACTCGATGCGCGGGATACCGGCCACTTCGGCAAGTCGCACCAGCTCAGCGGCCTGGGTCACGTCCACACCCTGAGCATAGAACGCATGCTCGATCAGCTTGGCCAGCGGCCAGGCCAGATCGGCAGCCAGCTCCCGCGCCACCACCACCGCGCGGCAGGCAGGCTCGGTGTCGTAGACGAAGCCGTCGGGCAGCGCACCTTCGAACTTGAACGGCTGCTCGGTGGCCTCGTACACCGCCTGCCAGTGCTTGACGATGTAGGCGCGGGTATCAGGGTCCAGGGCAGCGCCGCTGCCGGTGCGCAGACCGCCAACCACGACGTGGGTTTTCACCCCGGCGGCCTCCGCCTGCTGGATCAAGGCCTCGGCCACTGGAGCGAAGCCCCAGCACCAGGAGCACATCGGGTCCATCACGTAGATCAGGCGGTTGCGCGACATGCTTTCAATCCTGGGCGGCTTTGCGGTAGTTGTGGCCAATAGGGTGTGGCAGGTTGCGCGCGCGGGCCAGTTCGATCTGCTTCTGCCGATCGATGGCGCTCTTACGCGTTTTCTCGCTCAAGCTGTTCCAGCAATGAGGGCAACTGATGCCTGCCACGTAGTGCTCCGACTCCCGGTCCTGCACGCTGATTGGCGTGCGGCAGGCATGACATTGATCATAGTCACCTTCGGTGAGATCGTGACGCACTGTGACACGGTTGTCGAAGACGAAGCAGTCGCCTTCCCACTTGCTGTCCTGCTGGGGCACCTCTTCCAGATACTTGAGAATGCCGCCCTTGAGGTGATACACCTCGTCGAAACCTTCGCCGAGCATGTAGCTGGAGGCTTTTTCGCAGCGAATGCCGCCGGTGCAGAACATGGCGACCTTCTTGTGCACCGCCGGGTCGAAGTTGGCCTTGATGTACTCGGGAAACTCGCGAAACGAGGTGGTCTTGGGATCGATGGCGCCCTGAAAGGTGCCGATCGATACCTCGTAGTCGTTACGTGTGTCGATCAGCAGTACTTCGGGATCGCTGATCAGTGCGTTCCAGTCCTGCGGCTCGACATAGGTGCCGACCTTGCGATTGGGGTCCACCCCAGGCACCCCTAGAGTGACGATCTCTTTCTTGAGCTTGACCTTGGTGCGGTAGAACGGCTGCTCGTCGCAGTAGGATTCCTTGTGATCGATATCGTCCATGCGCGGATCGAGCTTGAGCCACGCCAGCAGGCCGTCGATGCCTTCGCGGCTGCCCGAGACCGTGCCGTTGATGCCCTCTTGGGCGATCAGCAGGGTGCCTTTGATATCGTTGTCGAGCATGGCCTGCAACAACGGCTCACGCATCTCCACATAGTTTTCCAGGGTGACGAACTTGTACAGTGCCGCCACGACGATGGCTTGTGTCATGGGTGGTAGATCTCCAGGTGGTCAGCCTCGTAAGGGCCGGACCGGATGTGTTCAATAGGGTGTTGGGTGGTCTTGCGAGATTCTTCGCGGTTGCAAGACTTACCTAGGGTCAGGCACAAAAAACCCGCCAGCGGCTTGGCCACTGGCGGGTTGCGGATTCTAGCAAAATCCGTGGATCAGTGCCCACCGCCGGCACACGTCGGCGACGCGGGGGCCGCATCGACCTTGGCCCATTCCTCGGGCGTATAGGTGTGCAGCGCCAGGGCATGAAACTCACCCATCAGCTCGCTCAGCGTGCCGTACACCAACTGGTGGCGCTTGACGCTGTTGAGGCCAACGAAGCGATCACTCACCACTACAGCCTTGTAGTGGGTTTGCGTACCCCGGCTGTGCATGTGACTTTCGTCCAGCACCTCGAGGTGTTGCGGTTGCAACAGCCCGAGGGTCGATTGGATACGTTGCTGCATGGACATCGACGGCGGCTCCGTTACGGCTTGGCCGGCGCGGCGCCAGCCTTGGCGGCACCTTGCGGGTCGAGTTCCTTGGTCATGTCAGCCAGCAACTTGTTGACCACCGGCACCGCGCTTTCCAGCTTCTGCTGGGTCAGCTGGGCGGACTGCTGGGTCACGGCCGGCATCTTCTCGAGGACTTTCTTGCCCAGCGGCGACTGGTAGAACTTGACCAGGTCCTTGAGCTCCTGCTCGGAGAAGTTGGTGGTGTACAGCTTGACCATGTCCGGCTTGAGCTTCGGCCAGCCAATGGCCTGGTCCAGGGCGGCGTTGGCCTTGGCCTGGTAGGTTTCGAGGGTAGCTTGCTTGGTCGCTGGCGCCTTGGTTTGTTCGAAGCGCTGAGCAAACATCTGCTGCACTTGCATGTACACCGGGGTACCCAGCTTGTCAGCGTGGGCCATCATCAGGAAGGCTTCGGCGCTGGCATTGTGGCTAGCGGTATCGGCGAGCACCTGGCCACTGGCACAGACGAGAACAGCCGCGGTGCAGATGGCACGAAAACGAGTCATCGAGTTTCCTTATCTAGCAGGCGAGGTAAAACCCCAGAATCGATCATTCTGCGCTCTTGGGCGCGCGTGACTCAACCCCGAGCTACGAACGGCACATGCAGTTTCATTGAACCTGAAGCCAGGGACGCTACCTAAATAGCGAAGGCCGCGGTAGCACCGCGTCTAAGGCAAGCCTGTAACCGCGCCAGTGCGCGACACGAGCCCGAACAAGGAGTATGAACAGCATGAGCCGTATCGAAACAGACAGCCTCGGACAGGTCGAAGTTCCTGAAGACGCCTATTGGGGCGCCCAGACGCAGCGCTCGCTGGTCAATTTCGCGATTGGCAGCGAGCGTATGCCACTGCCGGTCTCCCATGCCCTGGCGCTGATCAAGAAGGCCGCAGCGCGTGTCAATGATCGCAACGGCGACCTGCCCGCCGATATCGCTCGCCTGATCGAACAGGCTGCCAATGAGGTGCTGAGCGGCGAGCTGGACAGTCAATTCCCGCTGGTGGTGTGGCAAACAGGCAGCGGCACCCAGAGCAACATGAACGTCAACGAAGTGATTGCCGGGCGCGCCAACGAGCTGGCGGGCAATGGCCGCGGCGGCAAGGCCCCGGTCCACCCCAACGACCACGTCAATCGCTCCCAGAGCTCCAACGACTGCTTCCCCACGGCCATGCACATCGCTGCCGCCCAGGCCGTTCAAGGTGACCTGCTGCCGGGCATTGCCGAGCTGTCCGAAGGCCTGGCTGATCTGTCTGCACGCCATATGCATCTGGTCAAGACCGGACGCACCCACATGATGGATGCCACGCCGATCACTTTCGGTCAGGAACTGTCCGCCTACGTTGCGCAGTTGGACTATGCAGAGAAAGCCATCCGCGCAGCCCTTCCTGCCGTGTGCGAACTGGCCCAGGGCGGTACTGCCGTAGGCACCGGACTCAATGCACCGAAGGGCTTCAGCGAAGCGATCGCAGCGGAATTGGCAGCCTTGTCCGGGCTGCCATTCGTGACTGCGCCCAACAAGTTCGCCGCCCTGGCCGGGCATGAGCCTCTGACGACGCTGTCCGGGGCGCTGAAAACCCTGGCGGTGGCGTTGATGAAGCTGGCCAACGATTTTCGCCTGTTGGGCTCCGGCCCGCGGGCAGGCCTGGCGGAAATCAAGCTGCCGGCCAACGAACCCGGCAGTTCGATCATGCCCGGCAAGGTCAACCCGACCCAGTGCGAAGCGCTCTCCATGCTGGCTTGTCAGGTGATGGGCAATGACGTGGTGATCGGCATTGCCGCCAGCCAGGGGCATCTGCAGCTCAATGTGTACAAGCCGGTGATCATCCACAACCTGCTGCAGTCGATCAAACTACTGGCCGACGGCTGCCGCAATTTCCAGGAGCATTGCGTGGCTGGCCTGGTTCCGGACGCGAGGCAGATGGCAGAACACCTGGAACGTGGTTTGATGCTGGTGACCGCGCTCAACCCGCACATTGGCTATGACAAGGCTGCCGAAATCGCCAAGAAGGCGTACACGGAGGGCTCGACCTTGCGTGAGGCGGCGCTGGCCCTGGGGCACCTGTCGGACGAGCAGTTCGACCAGTGGGTCAAGCCTGAAGATATGTTGTAAGGGCTCCCGGCGCCATTGGCGCCGGTTTTCCACCATTCGGCGTTCATCAGAGGAGCAATGCAATGTTTGGTAAACGTGCACAAGACCCGCGCCCGGCCACGCACTTTCGTGCGGAGCGCTTCAGCACGGTCAACGGCTTCTATTTCTTCAGCACACGGGAGAACACCCTTGAAGGTCCGTTCGCCACCCGCGAGGAAGCGGAGCGGGAAAGCCAGGCCTATGTCAGCCGGGTGACGAAGCGTCAGCGCATGGATCATTGATCCGTCAGTGAGCGATGGGCTTGGTTCGGGCCATCATCTGCTGCTCTTCAGACGGCAGGACCGCCACTTCGTAGGGTGAAAATAAGGCGGATAGCTGGCCATCGGCGCGCAAGCGCTGCAGCAAAGCCTGGAACGCATGGCCGGTAATCGGCGCGCCTGGCCTGACCAATGCGTAATGGTGGTAGTGCTGATCGATGCGGCGCGAGACCAGCAGTTTTTCTGCCAGTTCTGGATTGCGAGCCAGGAAATCGTGCAGATACGAACGCGTGACCAGGGCGATGTCCGCACGCTGGCGCAGAACCATCATCAGGTTGCTGTCGTGGGAATAGGTCAAGGTCGCGCTGAAGCGCCGTAGCAGGTACTGCGGGTTCGCATCGAAACCGGCGAATGCATAGTGATAACCACTGAACAGCGCCAGGCGTTTGCCGTTCAGATCGTCGAAATAGTCCTGCTCATGGTCGCCCTTGAGCGTCACGAACACCTCGGCGTCCTCCAGCCCTAGATCAACCGCCTCGTGCGCAATGCCTTGCCAACCCCAATCGGGATTCTCGAACAAGGCCATGTCCACTCGCCCCTGCTCGAAATCCTGGTAACGACGGGGCAAAGACGTAGGTATCAGCACGAAGTGATAGTCGTCCTGCGCGCCGTTCAAGGCCGCTGCCAACTGCGCCAGCAGGCCATTGTCGACGTTTTGCTCAGGGTGCACGACATACGGGGGAAAATGCGCGGCGCCTATGCGGATTTCCTGCGCGGACCAGGCCACACACGCCCACAGCGACAGCCCAAGAGAGGTGACGCAGGCCAGGGCAGCCTTTACGCACGAGAACTTCAAGGCAACATCTCCGCAAGCCGGTTTTCAGAAGCGCGTACGCTAGGGGTTTTGCCCCCAGCTGACAACTGCTAAATAGGCCATCGCACTTGTCACGCAATCAGGTACATACAGGGGATATCGGAACTCTTCGCCCTTGGTTAGGCTCTAGGCTGTAAGCGCACGTGCCTGGGAGCCCGTTATGCCGCATTGGCTGGTCATCGACCTGGAAGCCACCACCGACGAAGGTGGTTGGCCGGTCACTGAAATGGAAATCATCGAAATCGGCGCGAGCCTGGTCAACCGCGATGGCCGTGAGGTCGACCAGTTCCAGTGTTTCGTCAAGCCAATACGGCGGCCCTGTCTAACGCCGTTCTGCCGGCAACTGACCCACATCAGCCAGGCCAACGTTGACGATGCCTTGCCCTTGCCCCAAGTATGGCCGGCGTTCGAGCAGTGGCTGGCGCCCTATCGATCACAGCTGCAAGGCTGGGTGAGCTGGGGCGATTACGACCGCCAGCAACTGGTGCTCGACTGGCAGCAACTCAGACTCGACAGTGTGCTGACACAGGTGGCCCACATCAACCTGAAGCAGCGCTTCGCCAAGGCTCGCAAGCTGCAACGCCCGCTGGGGCTCAATGCGGCGTTGCAGCTCGCGGGCATGCAGTTCAGCGGCCAGCAGCATCGCGCTCTGGAAGACGCGCGCAATACTGCCAGGTTGCTGCCCCTGGTACTTCCTGCTCAAGGCAGCCCCCAAAGCGGATGACGCGTGGCAGAGGCTTGGGCATACTGGCCAGCCTTTTTTCAACCACTGCGCGAGGAACTGCCCATGTTCAAGGTCAACGAATATTTCGATGGCACCGTCAAGTCTATCGCTTTCAGCCAGGCAGACGGCCCGGCCACTATCGGCGTGATGGCCCCCGGCGAGTACGAATTCGGCACGGCCCAGCGCGAAATCATGCACGTGGTGTCGGGTGAGTTGGTGGTCAAGCTGCCTGACAGCGGCGAGTGGGAAACCTTTGCCACCGGCAGCCAGTTCAACGTGCCGGCCAACAGCAAATTTCAGCTGAAAGTGTCGGTGGAAACCGCGTACCTGTGCGAGTACCGCTGATTCGCAGTTAGCAGGTCTGCCCTGTTCGCGGTTTCACGCCACCCCTGCAGATAAGGGGCCGCGGTCGCCGCCAATAGGCCGCTAGAGCCCGAACTGCAACTGCGCCAGTCGGGCATACAGGGGATTCCCGGCGATCAGTTCCCGGTGGGTCCCCAGTGCAATCAACCTCCCCTCCTCTATCACCGCAATGCGATCGGCGTTCTGCACCGTGGCCAGGCGGTGGGCAATCACCAGGGTCGTACGGCCCTGCATCAGTGTCGGCAGCGCCTGCTGGATCAGATGCTCGCTTTGCGCGTCCAGCGCGCTGGTCGCCTCATCCAACAGCAGGATGGGCGCATCCACCAGCAACGCCCTGGCGATGGCCAGGCGTTGCCGCTGGCCGCCGGACAACCCCAAACCGGCATCGCCCAGATGCGTCTGATAACCCTGTGGCAGTTGCAGAATGAACTCATGGGCGTGGGCAATGCGCGCCGCCGCCTCGATCTGCGCGGCAGTGGCATTGGCCTTGCCATAGCGGATGTTGTCCTCCACCGAGCCATAGAACAGCGCTGGGGTTTGCGAGACCATAGCGAAGTGGCGGCGCAGATCCAGTGGATCGAGCTGGGTCAACTCGATGCCTTCAATCGACACGCGGCCCTGCTGGGGGTCGTAGAAACGCAGCAGCAAGTCGAAGATCGTTGACTTGCCGGCCCCGGAAGGCCCCACCAAGGCCAGGGTTTCACCGGGCGATACGTGCAAACTCAGCCCTTTGATGGCGGGCTGGTCGAGCCGTGAGGGGTAGGCGAACACGACATCATCGAGCGCCAACGCCCCGCTTGCCCTGGCCGGCAAACGTTGCAACCCTTCGCAGGGTGCCTGGATTTCGCTGCGTGCCTGCAGCAGTTCGGCGATCCGCTCGGCCGCGCCGGCGGCACGCTGGAGTTCGCCCATGACCTCGCTCAGCGTGCCGAACGCGCTGCCGACGATAAGGCTGTAAAACACGAAAGCCGCCAACTCCCCCGCCGAAATGCGCCCGGCGATCACATCCATGCCGCCGACCCAGAGCATCACGGCCACCGCGCCCAGCACCAGCACGATCACCAGCGTGATCAGCCAGGCCCGCTGCAGGATGCGCTGGCGCGCGGTATCGAACGCCTGCTCCACGGTCTGCGCAAAGCGGCGTCGGTCTTCGGCCTGATGGTTGTAGGCCTGGACGGTCTTGATCTGGGTCAGTGTCTCGGCCACATAGCTGCCAACATCGGCGATGCGGTCCTGACTTTGCCGCGACAGGCTGCGCACACGACGGCCGAACATCAGGATCGGCGCCAGCACCAAGGGTAGGGCCACCACCACGATGCTGGTGAGCTTGGGATTGGTGATGAACAAGAGCACTACACCACCGATGACCATCAAGGCGTTGCGCAGAAACAACGACAGGGACGAGCCGATCACCGATTGCAGCAGGGTAGTGTCGGTGGTCAACCGCGACTGGATCTCGGAACTGCGGTTGTTCTCGTAGAAGCCGGGGTGCAGGTACACCAGGTGATCGAAGACCTGCCGGCGAATGTCCGCCACGCAGCGCTCGCCAATCCAGGACACCAGATAGAAGCGGGCAAAGGTGCCCAGCGCCAGGCCGACGATCAACATCATGAAACCGGCGATCGAGCGGTTGAGCAGTTCGCTGGACTGAGTCATGAAGCCTTGGTCCACCAGCAGGCGAATGCCCTGGCCCATGGACAAGGTAATACCCGCGGTCACGATCAGCGCCAACAGTGCGCCCAGGGCCTGCCATCGGTAGGGTCGCACGAAGCGCCATGCCAGACGCGCCGCACGGCGCTGGCGGGAAGAAAGGATCTGGATCATGTGCCGTCCGTTTCGAATTGACCTGCAAGCGTACACCCAGACGGATGGCTGCTTGTAGGGGAACTCCATGAAAGTGGCAAAGTCAGCTCAATAGAGGCCGTCGGCAGTGGTTTAGGCCGTTTTGGTCTAATACATCGCTGGCCGCGGCAGCCGCTTTCTGCTGAAGTAGGGCTGCCACTTGATGAACGCCGGGCTGTAACGGCGCTTTCATCCGACGGGTTCATATTGAGCACCCACCTGACGAGGAGAGAGGCCATGGGCTTGCAGAACACATCGCAGAACAGCATTGAAGTCGTGCGGGTACATCCGCAGGAGCCAGTAGGCGGGTCGATCATCGACGCTCAAGGGCGCGAAGTGCCGATCACCGAGGACATGGTGCAGGATGCCTGTCGCGAGCTGGAAAAACGTCTGGTCGAACCTTCCAATAAAGCGTGATCGACGTGATGAATTCTTGAACCCGGCCGTTTGGTCGGGTTTTGTTTTTTAGGGCAGAGGGCGCGAAAGACATACCGCGTAGGGCGCCCTCTTTCTTAAACCAACACTCCCCCCAAGGCTGTCACCAGCTGCCGCAAGGCCTGCGAATCCCCCTCCACCCGCACCCGCAACCCCTCGATTTCTCGGCGCGGCGGGTAATGTTTGCGCAACTGATCGAATGCCGCGCGTTGCTCCCCTACGTCCTCACTCAGGCTGCGACGAAAATCGGCGTCGTCGCGGCGTGGGTCGTAGACGCCGCGGCACAGCATGGCCAAGGCCCACGCCGGATCGGTGTCGGCGCTGAGGGTGACTTCCCCAAGCCAGGGCTTGGGCAGCAACTCATCCAGATGAACGCGCGCAGGCTGGCCGAGAAACTGGCAGAACGCTTGATAGATCTGCGCCGTACCGCGACGCCGCCCATCCAGGCTGTAGCCGGCAATGTGCGGGGTGCCGATCACGCAGAACTCGGCCAGCCCCAGGTCCACCTGAGGTTCGGCTTCCCAAACGTCCAGTACCGCTTGCAGGTCGTCGCGATCCAGCAAGGTCTCGCGCAGCGCAGCGTTGTCGATTACCGGGCCACGGGCGGCATTGATCAGCCAGGTGCCAGGCTGCAAGGCCTGTAGACGCCGGGCGTCGAACAGGTGCCAGGTGGGATGCTCGCCCCCATGGGTCAGCGGCGTATGCAGACTGATCACGTCGCAGTCCGCCACGATCTCCTCGAGGCTGACGTAATCACCGCCTTCTTCGGCCTGGCGCACCGGATCGCACACCCGCACATCCCAGCCCAGGCCACGCAGCACGGCAATCAGCCGGCCGCCTACCTGCCCTGCCCCGACCACGCCGTAACGCCGCTGACTCAGCTCGACGCCCTCGATCTCGGCCAGAGTGAGCAGGCTGCCCAACACGTAGTCGACCACGCCGCGGGCGTTGCAGCCCGGTGCCGCAGACCATTGGATGCCGGTTTCGGCGAAGTACGGCAGGTCGAGGTGATCGGTGCCGATGGTGCAGGTGCCGACGAAGCGCACGCTGCTGCCTTCCAGCAACGTTCGGTCGACCTTGGTCACCGAGCGCACCAGCAGCACGTCGGCCCCGGCAATGGCCTGGCGATCGATGGAACGGCCGGGGAATCGGCGGATTTCGCCGAAACCTTCGAAGAAGGCGTCGAGCAGGGGGATGTTTTCGTCGGCGACTATGAGCATGGGAAGGTTCCGGAAATGTACGGTGGATGGGCGGGCCTCTTCGCGGACAGTGCCCGCTTCCACAGGGGTTGGCCGAACTGCACAGAACAGCTGTGAGAGCGGGTTCTACCCGCGATGGCCGCCGCGCGGATTCAGATAATGCGCTGTTCGGTCAGGTCACGCACGAACGCCGGGGCGATATAGCGTTGATAGTGCGCCTCGGACAGGATGAAGAATTCCCGATCGATGGCATCGCGCAACTCGGGCAGCTGCCAGTCGCGAAATTCGGGCAGCAAGACCATGCCGTAGGCCTCCAGGTTGTTGATGACCCGCGCGCCGCGGGCGATCAACTGGTAGGCCCAGCAGTATTCGGACTGGTGCGGGACAAAACGTATCTTGCGTTGTTCAAGCTGCAGGCGCAGCCTCTGGGGATCGAACACTTCCAGCTTGGCCACCATCACCTGCACCAGCAGTTGCTCCAGACGGATCCACACGGCGCGTTTCTGCGCTTCGTCGTAGCCGTTCCAGTGAATGACTTCATGGTGATAGCGCTTGCAGCCGCGGCACACCAGATCACCGTAGACGGTGGAGCAGAGGCCGACGCAAGGGGTCTTGATGGATTGGTTGGACATGGCGAATCAGAACGCTGCGCGGTGGAACAGACCGGCATGTTAGCCCTTTGTCTAACAAGGGTCACCCCAGAAGTCGTGGGGGTTAACTTACCTTTCTGCTGAAATTACCGTAGAATCATGCAGCCTTTTTAGGCGCCAATGTCCGTTGGAAGCTGTTTTCAAAGCGTCACGAGCACAGTTGATCCAGTAGAAGGGTGTTGGCACCGGTGTCGCCGGTGCCAGCCCTCATCAGCCTTCCCTTCTACAGGCGTAAAACTTTGAAAGCAGCTTCTGTAAGGAATGCCCGCAATCCTGGCTAAACGGCCCAAAAGACCGCGCAGCGCATGGATGCTGGAATTCTCTGGATGAGCGTCCCTTCCGGGACCACTGATGAGGGTAATAACTGTGCTTGAAGCCTATCGCAAACACATCGAAGAGCGTGCCGCCCAGGGTATCGTGCCCCAGCCGCTTAACGCCGAACAAACCGCAGGCCTGGTCGAGCTGCTGAAGAATCCTCCCGCCGGCGAAGAAGCCTTCCTGGTCGACCTGATCACCAACCGCGTGCCGCCAGGCGTTGACGAAGCTGCCTACGTCAAGGCCGGTTTCCTGTCCGCCCTGGCCAAGGGCGAAGCCACTTCCCCGCTGATCGACAGGAAGCGCGCCGTAGAGCTGCTGGGCACCATGCAGGGCGGCTACAACATCGCCACCATGGTGGAGCTGCTGGATGACGCCACCCTGGCCCCGGTCGCTGCCGAACAGCTGAAATTCACCCTGCTGATGTTCGACGCCTTCCACGATGTCGCCGAGAAAGCCAAGGCTGGCAACGCCCACGCTCAGGCCGTGCTGCAATCCTGGGCCGATGGCGAGTGGTTCAAGAAGCGTCCGACCCTGGCCGAAAAGATCAGCCTGCGCGTGTTCAAGGTCACCGGCGAAACCAATACCGACGACCTGTCCCCTGCACCCGACGCCTGGTCGCGCCCGGACATCCCGCTGCACGCCCTGGCCATGCTGAAAATGGCCCGCGATGGCATCGTGCCTGACGTGCAAGGCTCCATCGGCCCGATGAAGCAGATCGCCCAGATGTACGGCGACGGCTTCCCGGTAGCCTACGTCGGTGACGTGGTAGGTACCGGTTCGTCGCGTAAATCGGCGACCAACTCGGTGCTGTGGTTCTTCGGTACCGACATCCCCTACGTGCCGAACAAGCGCGCCGGTGGCTTCTGCTTCGGCAGCAAGATCGCTCCGATCTTCTACAACACCATGGAAGACGCCGGCGCCCTGCCGATCGAATTCGACGTGTCGAACATCAACATGGGCGACGTGATCGACCTGTATGTCCACCAGGGCAAGGTGTGCAAACACGACAGCGACGAAGTGATCACGACGTTCGAGCTGAAAACCCCGGTTCTGCTGGACGAAGTCCGCGCTGGCGGCCGTATCCCGCTGATCGTCGGCCGCGGCTTGACCGACAAGGCTCGCGCCGAGCTGGGCCTGGGCCCAACCGACCTGTTCAAGCTGCCTGAAGCACCTGTCGACACCGGCAAGGGCTACACCCTGGCGCAGAAGATGGTTGGCAAGGCCTGCGGTCTGCCAGAGGGCAAAGGCGTACGCCCCGGCACCTACTGCGAACCGAAGATGACCACCGTCGGTTCCCAGGACACCACCGGTCCGATGACCCGCGACGAGCTCAAGGACCTCGCCTGCCTGGGCTTCTCGGCCGACCTGGTAATGCAGTCGTTCTGCCACACCGCGGCGTATCCAAAGCCGATCGACGTCACCACCCACCACACCCTGCCGGATTTCATCCGCACCCGTGGCGGCGTGTCCCTGCGTCCTGGCGACGGCATCATCCACAGCTGGCTGAACCGCATGCTGCTGCCTGACACCGTCGGCACCGGTGGTGACTCGCACACCCGCTTCCCGATCGGCATCTCGTTCCCGGCCGGTTCCGGCCTGGTCGCCTTCGCCGCTGCCACCGGCGTCATGCCGCTGGACATGCCGGAGTCGGTGCTGGTGCGCTTCAAAGGCAAGATGAACCCTGGCATCACCCTGCGTGACCTGGTTCATGCGATTCCGTACTACGGCATCCAGAAAGGCCTGCTGACCGTCGAGAAGAAAGGCAAGATCAACGCCTTCTCGGGTCGCATCCTGGAAATCGAAGGTCTCGACGAGCTGACCATCGAGCAAGCGTTCGAGCTGTCCGACGCTTCGGCTGAACGTTCCGCTGCCGGTTGCACCATCAAGCTGCCGGAAAAACCGATCATCGAGTACCTGCAGTCCAACGTCACCCTGCTGCGCTGGATGATCAGCGAAGGCTACGGCGATGCCCGCACCATGGAACGTCGTGCTCAGGCGATGGAAGCCTGGATCGCCAACCCGGTATTGCTGTCGGCCGACGCCGATGCCGAATACGCGGAGATCATCGAGATCGACCTGGCCGAGATCAAGGAGCCCGTCCTCTGCGCGCCGAACGATCCGGATGACGCCCGTCTGCTGTCCAGCGTCCAGGGCCAAAAGATCGACGAAGTGTTCATCGGTTCCTGCATGACCAATATCGGCCACTTCCGCGCTGCCGGCAAGTTGCTCGACAAGGTCAAAGGTCAGCTGCCAACTCGTCTGTGGCTGTCGCCGCCGACCAAGATGGACGCTCACCAGCTGACCGAGGAAGGCTACTACGGCATCTACGGCAAGGCTGGCGCGCGCATGGAAATGCCGGGGTGCTCGCTGTGCATGGGTAACCAGGCACGTGTAGAGCCGAACTCCACCGTGGTGTCGACCTCGACGCGTAACTTCCCGAACCGCTTGGGCGACGGCGCCAACGTGTTCCTGGCCTCCGCCGAACTGGCAGCAGTGGCGTCCATTCTGGGCAAACTGCCGACTGTCGAGGAGTACATGGAGTACGCGGCGAGCATCGACAGCATGGCTGCCGATGTGTACCGCTACCTGAGCTTCGACCAGATCGCCGAGTTCCGCGATGCGGCGGCGAGCGCGAACATTCCGGTGGTTCAGGCTTGATGGTCTGATTGAATGAGTTGCAGAAGAAAGCCCGTCTGATGACGGGCTTTTTTTTGGGTTGGGGTTGGGGTTGGGGTTGGGATGGGAATGTGGGATTTGGGACGGGCCTGGGATTTGGGTTGGATGGTCCCCTCACCCCAGCCCTCTCCCTGGGGGAGAGGGAGCTGTTGACCCCTCTCCCTCAGGGAGAGCGGACCATGCAACGCCGCTACAAAGCCAGCCCCCTAACCGTCAAACGACGTTGCTGGTCCCACTCAACGCCAGATCCATCAGCTCCCGATTCGCCACGGCATACATCGCGTAATCGGTCCCGCTCGCGGCCTTGATCTCGTCGAGCATGGCGCGCCAGCGCTTGACCATCACTTCGTGCTGCTCCAGCCACAGGTCCAGACGCTCCTGCACATCGGCTGGGGCGTCCTGCATCTGCAGTACCGAAATGGTGATCGCCCGTTGTTGCAGGTCGATATCGTCGCGGAACGCCTCGCGGGCCAGGGCCTGCCAGTTGTTCTCCACCGGCAAGCTGCTGATCTGCTGCAGGTACCAGGTCAGGTCCAGCTTGCTGCCCACGGCGAAGAACGCCTTGGCCACTTCGGCGGCATTCTGACCGGTCACGTCAGAGGCCTCGATGATCGGCAGCAGGGTATACAAGTGGCTGGTACCGGCAACCATGCGTGCCAGCAGCTCCGGCACACCCGATTCCACATAGCCCTGATAACGCGCCTGCCAGCGCTCACGGGTCGGGCCTTCCAACAGTTCGTCGAGCTTGAGCCCCAGCGCGGCGATGTGCGGCCCGAAGTGCGCCACGTCACGGCCGGCGTCCAGCTCGTTGCGACGGCTGCGCAGGAACCAGCGGGTGGCACGGCGGCCCAGACGCATCAGTTCGTCCATCAACGCCAGTTGCACATCGGCGGACACCTGATAGTCCAGCGCCTCGATCTGACGGAACCAATGAGGCAGGTGGAAGATGTCCCGCACGATCACGTAGGCCCCGGCGACATTGGCCGGGGTCATGCCCGTGGACTCCTTCAAGCGCTGCACGAAAGTGATGCCCATGTTGTTGACCAGATCGTTGGCGATCTGGGTGCTGACGATCTCGCGCTTCAGGCGATGACTGCGCATGGCCTCGGCGTACTTGCTGACCAGAGACGGCGGAAACGCGGTTTCCATGTCGCGGGTCAGGTAGGTGTCGTCTGGCACCTGGGACGCCAGCAGCGCTTCGTTCAGGTCGATCTTGCTGTACGAGATCAGTACCGACAGCTCCGCCCGTGTCAGGCCCTGGTTGGCCGCCACGCGCTCGTTGAGCTGCTCCTCGGTGGGCAGAAACTCGATGGCGCGGTCCAGCTTGCCCCGCACTTCGAGGTCGGCCATCAAGCGACGGTACTCGGCGATGCGCTCGTAGGCACGACGCGCCGCCAGGGACAACGCCTGGGTCTGCTTGTAGTTGTTGCCCAGCACCAGGCTGCCGACCTCGTCGGTCATGCTGCCCAGCAGCAGGTTGCGCTGCTTCTCGGTCATGTCGCCGGCCTGCACCACTTCGTTGAGCAGGATCTTGATGTTGACCTCGTGGTCGGAGCAGTCTACCCCTGCGGCGTTGTCGATGAAGTCGGTGTTGGTGGCACCGCCGGCCAGGCCGAACTCGACGCGACCCAGTTGGGTCATGCCCAGGTTACCGCCCTCGCCCACCACCTTGCAGCGCAGTTCGTTGCCGTTGACACGCAGCGCGTCGTTGGCCTTGTCGCCGACATCGGCGTGGCTTTCGTCGCTGGACTTCACATAGGTGCCGATACCGCCGTTCCACAGCAGATCGACCGGCGCCTTGAGCAGTGCATTGAGCAGTTCGGTGGGCGTCAGCTTGTCAGCCTGGATGTCAAAACGCTCTTTCATCTGCGGGCTGATGGCAATGCTCTTGGCGCTGCGCGAGAAGATGCCGCCACCCGCCGACATGATCGAGGTGTCGTAGTCACTCCAGGCCGAACGCGGCAGGTCGTACAGACGGCGCCGCTCGGCAAAACTGCTGGCCGGTTCGGGGTTCGGGTCGATGAAGATGTGCAGGTGGTTGAAGGCTGCTACCAGCTGCAGTTTGTCGGACATCAGCAGGCCATTGCCGAACACATCGCCGGCCATGTCACCCACACCGATCACGGTGATGCTGTCTTGCTGGACGTTGATGCCGCGTTCGCGGAAGTGACGCTGTACACCCACCCAGGCGCCCTTGGCGGTGATGCCCATCTTCTTGTGGTCGTAGCCGGCCGAACCGCCAGAGGCGAAGGCGTCGCCCAGCCAGAAGCCGTAATCGATGGCGATGCCGTTGGCGATGTCGGAAAAGGTCGCGGTGCCCTTGTCCGCTGCCACCACCAGGTAGGGGTCGTCGTCATCGTGGCGCACCACGTTGACCGGCGGCACCACGCTGCCGTCCTTGAGGTTGTCGGTGATGTCCAGCAAGCCCGAGATGAAGATCCGGTAGCAGGCGATGGCCTCGTTCTGGATCTCGTCGCGGCCGCCGCCCAGCGGCAGGCGACGCGGTACGAAGCCGCCCTTGGCGCCCACCGGTACGATCACCGAGTTCTTCACGTGTTGCGCCTTCACCAGACCCAGCACCTCGGTACGGAAATCTTCCTCGCGGTCCGACCAGCGCAGGCCGCCACGGGCCACGTTGCCGAAGCGCAGATGCACGCCTTCGACCCGAGGCGAATAGACGAAGATCTCGAACTTGGGCACCGGCTTGGGTAGTTCGGGGATCAGCTTGGGGTTGAACTTGAAGCTGAAGTACGACTTCGCCTGGCCATTGCCATCGGTCTGGTAGAAGTTGGTGCGCAGGGTGGCTTTGATCAGGTCCAGGTAGCGACGCAGGATACGGTCTTCGTTAAGCACCTGGACGTCATCCAGGGCGGTCAGAATGGCCTGTTCCAGGCGTTGCTGCTTGTCGTCCAGATCGTCCCCGGCAAGCTTGCGCGCCAGGTAGAAGCGGGTCTTGAACAACCGGGTCAGCTCGCGGGCGATATCGGTGTGGTTGTTCAGGGTGCTGGCGATGTAGCCCAGATCGAAGCCCAGGCGGATCTGTTTCAGGTAGCGCGCGTAGGCACGCAGCAGCGCCACATCGCGCCACGGCAAGCCGGCGGTCAATACCAGGCGGTTGAAGGCATCGTTCTCGGCATCGCCGCGCACGATGTGCACAAAGGCATCCTGCAGGGTGTCGTTGAGCTGCTGGATGTCCAGGTTCAGGCCTTCGCTGTAGGTGAAGGCAAAATCGTGAATCCAGAACTCGCGGCCACTGCGGTGGCGCAGGCGATAAGGAAACTCGCCCAGCACACGCAAGCCGAGGTTTTCCAGAATCGGCAGCACGTCGGACAGCGCCAGGGGCGTATCGGCGTGGTACAGCTTGCAGTGCAACTGGCGCTCGCCGCCCTGGGCCAGCGGCTGGTAGAAGCTCATCACCAACGGACGGCTGTCGGACAACGCCAGCACGTGCTGCATGTCGACCACTGCCGAATGCGCGGCGAAGCGCTCACGGAACCCGGCCGGGAAACCCTTGGGGAAATCGGCCAGCACATTGGTACCCGCCGCTTCCCCGAAGCTTTCGATGGTCAGGCTGGCGTAGTCGTCCTGCCACGAGCGACAGGCCTGGATCACTTCGTTTTCCAGCTGTTGCGGGTCGATATCGATGCGATTTTTCGGGTCGACCCGCAGAATCAGCTGCACGCGCGCCAGCACCGACTCGGAGAAGAACGTCCAGAACTCGCAATCGGTGGCCTTGAGGCGCTCCATCAGCACCTGCTGGATTTTCTGGCGCACCTCGGTGGAATAGACATCGCGGGGGACGTAGGCCAGGCAGTAGCAGAAACGACCGTAGGGGTCCTTGCGCAGGAACACGCGAATCTTGTTGCGCTCCTGGATCTGCACGATCGACATCACAGTGCTGAACAGCTCGTCGATGGGCGTCTGGAACAGGTCATCGCGGGGCAGTACTTCCACCACCTGGGCCAATTCCTTGCCCAGGTGCGCCTTGGGGTGGAAGCCAGAGCGACGTTCGACTTCCGCCACCTTGCGGCGGATATAGGGAATCTCGCGCACGCTCTCGCCGTACACCGAGGAGGTGTACAGGCCCATGAAGCGGCATTCCTTGATCACCTTGCCATCGGCATCGATCTGGCGAATCGACACGTAGTCCGGGTACGCCGGGCGATGCACGCGGCTCGGGTGGGCAGCCTTGGCGAACGACAGCAGCATGGGCTCGTGCAGGTACTGCACGGCGTAGTCTTCGATGTGCAGGTCGTCGGCGCTCAGGCCCGAACGCAGCAGGCGGGTCAGGCCGAGGAAGGATTGCGGGTCGTAGGACAGCTGGCCACCCTGGGCATCGGCATTGACCTCGAATTCCTCGTAACCCAGGAAGGTGAAGTGGTTGTCGGTCAACCACTCCAGGAAGGCCTCGATTTCGGCCTTCTCCTGGGTATCGGTGTTGTAGGTGTTCTGGGCGACCAGCGCGATCATGTCGCGGACCTTGGCCTTCATCGGCTCGAAGTCGCGCACCACGGTGCGGACCTCGCCCAGCACCTGCTCCAGCTCTCGGGCCAGCACATTGAGCTCGGTGGCGTTGGCGCAGCGGTCGATTTCCAGGTACATCAGCGACTCGTGCAGCACGTCTTCGCCCTGGGTGCCCTTGGGCAATACTTCGAGCAACTCGCCCTGGCTGCCGCGGCGCACACTGAGCACGGTGGTCTGCAGGGTGTGGATGCTGTAACCGCGACGGTTGAGTTCGGTACGCACCGAGTCCACCAGGAACGGCAAATCTTCGTGGAGCACTTCAACGGCGGTATGGGTCGATTGCCAGCCGTGGCGCTCGTAGTCGGGGTTGTACACCCGCACCTGGGGCTGGGCGTGGTCGAACCGCTCCAGCAGGCGCCAGGCCGAAAGGGTGCAGCCGGCCAGATCGCTGAGGCGGCGCTGGGTAAGCTCGTCCAGCGAGATGATGCCGAAGAACTGATCGGCGAACAGGGCTACTTGTGGCAATGCCTGATCGCTGATGTGCTGAGCCAGGGCCGATTGCAGTTGTTGCTGGAAGTCGGCCTTGCTGGCTGCGGTGAAGAACGCCATCTGTGGTACTCCGCTTGGGCTTTGTTATTGAGTGAAGCGTCGCAAGTCGCCCCCCCGGTTCGGATCAACCATAGGCGATCCGACGCTACGCGGGGGGAAAATTCAAGAGGTCCATCAACTGCCCAGCTTACCCAGTGGTCGACGTGCACTCTTGCGGTGCGGCGACATATTCGGTCAGGCCTGTGTTGTCGTACGAGGGTCCTGGCACGGGCGTTCCAGCGCTTTGCGGACGATATGGGTATAATCCTGCCACTTTCATATGACAGGACACCCTGCATGCGCATCACCGCCGCCCTGCTGATGGCCAACCCTCGCGACGAAGAAGAAGACGACATGGCGTTGTTCTGCTGCCATGGCGCGCAGGGCGAGATGTTCCTGATGACGCGCTTCCCCGACGAGCAAGAGCTGGAAATCACCCTGGGCGAGGAGCCCTACCTGCTGCGCGACCTGAAAGTGACCTTGAGTGCCGATCGGGTGCTGGTGGAAGTGGCTGCCCAGGACGCCGAGGTGTTCGGCGGCGACGATGTGCTGGAGATCACTCACGCCAGTGATGCGCAGGAACTGGCGGAGGTCGAGCAGACTCTGCGGATTCTGCTGGATGGCTTGGGAACGCTGGTGGTGTGAGGATGGTAGGCGAGGTGGATGGCCCCCTCAAACTTGCCCAGTAACCGATTCCTCTCCCACCCTCCAATGCATTAAAGTAGTGGCCCCCGGCCAAGACGCCCTTATTCGCGTACTCGGTCCCTTCTTCCAGGAACCGTCACCGATGGAACATCGTGAAGCGCTCATTGCGCTGCGAACCTTTCTCTCCACGCAGATTCTCGGTCAGGAGAAACTGGTCGAACGGTTGCTGATCGTCCTGCTCGCCGACGGTCACATGCTGGTCGAAGGCGCACCGGGCCTGGCCAAGACCAAGGCCATCAAAGAGTTGGCCGAAGGTGTCGAAGCGCAGTTCCACCGTATCCAGTTCACCCCTGACCTGCTGCCGGCCGACATCACCGGCACCGAGATCTATCGCCCGGAAACCGGCAGCTTCGTGTTTCAGCAGGGTCCGATCTTCCACAATCTGGTACTGGCCGACGAAATAAACCGCGCCCCGGCCAAGGTGCAGTCGGCGTTGCTGGAAGCCATGGCCGAACGTCAGGTCAGCGTCGGCCGCAGCACTTACGACCTGTCACCGCTGTTCCTGGTGATGGCCACGCAGAACCCGATCGAGCAGGAAGGCACCTACCCGCTGCCCGAAGCCCAGCTCGACCGGTTCCTGATGCACGTCAAGATCGGTTTCCCCGACGCCGCCGTCGAGCGGCGCATTCTCCAGCAGGCCCGAGGCGAAGCGCTCAACGGCGAGACCAAGCCGGAACGCCGGGTCAGCCAACAGGCGATCTTTGCCGCGCGCAAGGAGATCCTCGGCCTGTACATGGCCGATGCCGTGGAGGAATACCTGGTGCAGTTGGTCATGGCCACCCGCACCCCGGCCAAATTCGATGCCGAACTGGGCGAATGGCTGGCCTACGGTGCCAGCCCGCGCGGTTCCATATCCTTGGACCGGTGTGCCCGCGCCCATGCCTGGCTGGCCGGGCGCGACTTCGTCAGCCCCGAAGATATCCAGGCGGTGCTGTTCGATGTACTGCGCCACCGCATCATCCTGTCGTTCGAAGCCGAAGCGGCGGGTGTCGACCAGGATCGGGTGATCCAACGCATTCTTGACGTCGTGGCCGTCGCCTAGCCCCATGGCCACCGACCTGGCATCGGCGCCCGGCATTCGCATCAGCCTGTCCGAGCTGATCGAGATGCGCCATCGCGTGCGCGAGGTACAGCTGTTTTCCACTCCGGCCCAGCGCAGCCCGCTGATCGGCCTGCACCACTCCAAGCTGCGCGGGCGCGGCGTGGACTTCGACCAGGTGCGGGTCTACCAGGCGGGCGATGACGTGCGCAGCATCGACTGGCGGGTCACCGCACGAACCCAGGAACCCCATACCAAGCTGTTTCACGAAGAACGCGAGCGGCCCATCTTCATTCTGGTGGAGCAGAGCCGACGGCTGTTTTTCGGTTCCGGGCAGATGTTCAAGTCGGTGCTGGCAGCCCAGGCCGCCGCATTGATCGGGTGGGCAGCACTGGGGCACAACGATCGGGTCGGTGGCCTGGTGTTCGGCGACGGCGAGCACTACGAGATCAAGCCACGACGCAGCAAGCAGAGCCTGCTGCAATTGCTCAACCGTCTGGTGCGGGTCAACCAGTCGCTGCACACCGAAGCCCTGCCGGAAAGCGATGCCCTGGGCATGGCCCTGCGCCGAGCCCGCGAAGTGCTGAGGCCGGGCAGCCTGGCCATTGTCATCTGTGACGAACGGGCGCTGGTGGACGGCGCCGAACAGCAACTCAGCTTGCTGTCGCGCCATTGCGACCTGCTGTTGCTGCCCGTGTCCGACCCCCTCGATCACGCCCTGCCGGCGGCGGGCCAGTTGCGCTTCGGCCAGCGCGGCAGACAGCTGGAACTCGACACGTTGAACCCCGAGCTGCGTCTGGCTTATCGGGCGCAAAGCGACGCACGAATCGCCCGTTGGGAACTGCTCGCGCAGAAGCTGCGGGTGCTGTTGATGCCCTTGAGCACTCAGAGCGAGATGATCGAGCAACTGCGCGAGTACCTCAATCCACAGCGGCCAGGGCAACGCAAATGAGTGCCCTGGAACAGCTGCAACCTCTGATCCCGCCACCCGCCGTCGGGTTCTGGCCACCTGCGCCAGGCTGGTGGTTGCTGGCGGTACTGCTGCCGTTGGGCGCCTGGGCGCTGTGGCACTGGCGTCACCGCCTGCCGCGCAAGGCGGTGCCCGTGCCCCGTGCCGAGCAACCGCTGGACCCGGTGCGCCAGGGTGCGCTGGAAGAACTGGCGCGGCTGCCCAGGCCGTACGACGGGGCGCCCGCCGGTGCCTGGCTGCAGCAGATCAATGGGCTGCTCAAGCGCTTGTGCCGCAACCACTATCCCACGGCTAACAGTCATACCCTCAATGGCCGGCAATGGCTGGCCTTTCTGGACAACCGTTGCCCGGCAGCGGGGCTGACCCGCTGGATGGTGCTGGTCGAAGGCGTCTACAAGCCGGAGTGCAGACTGGACGACAAGGCCATCGCCGGCTTGAACCAGGCGGTCGAGACCTGGATTCGCAAACATGTTTGAGTTCGCCTGGCCGTGGATTTTTGCCCTGCTGCCACTGCCGTGGTTGACGCGGTGGGTGCTGCCGGCTGCCGACAGTGGCGAACCAGCGCTGAAAATCAGCTTTCTGGACGAACTCGAAGGCCTGGCCGGGCGCCGGGCGCGGATCAACCTGCCGACCTGGCGGCACCAGGCGCCCTTCGTGCTGTTGTGGCTGCTGTTGCTGATCGCAGCGGCGCGCCCGCAATGGCTGGGCGAGCCCCTCCCCATCGCTGCCAGTGGCCGTGACCTGTTGGTGGCCGTGGATGTATCGGGCTCGATGGACTACCCCGACATGCGCTGGCAGAACGATGACATCAGCCGCTTGAGCCTGGTGAAGAACCTGCTGGGAGACTTTCTCGAGCATCGCCAGGGCGACCGTGTGGGCTTGATCCTGTTTGGCAGCAAGGCCTATCTGCAGGCGCCGCTGACCTTCGACCGGCCCACGGTGCGCACTTGGCTCGACGAAGCGCGGATCGGCATTGCCGGCAAGAACACCGCCATCGGTGACGCCATCGGCCTGGCCCTCAAGCGCCTGCGCTTGCGGCCCGCGCAGAGTCGGGTGCTGATTCTGGTCACGGACGGTGCCAACAACGGCGGCGAGATCCATCCCCTTACTGCGGCGCGCCTGGCGGCCCAGGAAAACGTCAAGATCTACACCATCGGCATCGGTGCCGACCCCAGTGCCGATGGCGCATTGGGGATGCTGGGGCTCAATCCGAGCCTGGATCTGGACGAGCCGACGCTGCAAGAGATTGCCCAGATCACGGGGGGTCGCTATTTCCGTGCCCGTGACGGCAACCAGTTACAGGCCATCGGCGAGGCCCTGGATACCCTCGAACCGGTCAATCAGAAGCCGACCCAGGCGCGCCCGATCCAGGCGCTGTATGACTGGCCACTGGGTGCTGCGCTGCTGCTCAGCGTGCTGCTGGTCATGCGCGAAAGCTTACCCACCCTCCCTCTGCAACGCTTTCTGCGCAAGCCCCATTTCTTGCCCAGCGCGCCCGAGTGGCGCCAGCGCCTGGAACGGCTGCGCCTGCGGAGGCGCAAATGATCGAGTGGTGGCCGTACTGGTTCCGCCCTGGGTGGCTGCTGGCCCTGCCCGTGCTGGCCTGGCTGCTGTGGCGCCTGTGGCATCGGCAGAAGCGTGCCGGCCGCTGGCAGCTATTACTGCCACCGGCATTTCATGGGGTACTGTTGAGTGGTGGCAGCGGCCGGGCCAGCAAGTTGCCGTGGGTCGTTCTGGGCCTGGGCTGGCTGTTGGCGGTACTGGCCCTGCTCGGGCCAAGTTGGCAGCGGCTGGAACAGGCGGGACACACGCCCATCGATCCGTTGGTGGTGGTGGTAGAACTGACGCCCGAAATGCTTGCCACCGACGTCGCCCCCAATCGCCTGGAGCAGGCGCGGCGCAAGCTGCTGGATCTGCTCGAGATACGCCGCGACGCGCAGACGGCCATTGTCGTGTACGCCGGCAGCGCCCATGTACTGGTGCCGCTGTCGGACGACCTGGGCACCAGTCGCAATCTGCTCGAGGCGCTCAAGCCCTCGATCATGCCCCTTGTTGGCCAGCGCGCGGACTTGGGCGTGCGGCGCGCGCTGACGTTGCTCGATCAGGCCGGCCAAGGCCAGGGCCGCATACTGCTGATGACCTCGCAGCTTGACGATGCCGAACGCCAGGGCATTGCCAAGCGTCTGGAAAGTCAGTCACCGCAATTACTGATCCTGGGCATCGGCACCCGTGACGGCGCGCCGGTAAAACAGGAGAACGGTGAATTTCTCAAGGATGCTCAGGGCGGCATTCTGCTGCCGCGCCTGGACAGTGCAGCGTTGCGCCAGTTTGCAGGCTCGGTGGGCGGCCTGTACCGCCAGGCCCGCATGGACGACCTCGACCTGCGCAACCTGGGCCTGCTGGACGGGCCTCGCAGCCTGCGCGACAACGGCAAGACCGTGCAACTCGACAGCTGGGCCGATCAGGGCTACTGGCTGCTGCTGCCGCTGTTGCTGCTGGCGGCAGTCGCGGGCCGTCGTGGCTGGTTGTTCTGTCTGCCACTGTTGCTGCTGGGTGCGCCCCAACCCAGCTATGCCCTGGACTTCGAAGATCTGTGGCTGCGCCCCGACCAGCAAGGCCAGCGCCTGCTGGAGCAACAGCGCCCAGCGCAGGCAGCGCGTCGTTTCACTGACCCGCAATGGCAGGGCACGGCGTTGTACGAGGCCGGCGACTATGCCGGCGCTGCCAGAAAATTCGCGCAGGGCAACAGCGCCAGCGATCACTACAACCGCGGCAATGCGCTGGCCCGCAGCGGCGAGCTGGAGGCGGCGCTGGACGCCTATGACCAAGCGCTCGAACAACAACCCGACCTGGCGCCAGCCTTGAAGAACCGTGCCCTGGTCGAGCAACTGATTCGCCAGGGTGCCGGCAACCCCGCCCAGGGCACGCCACAAAGCGATCAAGACAAGCCCCCGGACCAGAACACGATCAGGCACAATGCCCAGTCCGAAGCCGGCGGCGACCCTGCGCAAGCCAACGAACAGTCTGCCAGCAACCCGCAGCAGCAAGGCCAGGACGCCACCGCGAACGCGAGCCCCGAGCAGACAGGCCAGGCCAGCACCGGGCAGCCCGCCGACAACGAGCCCCCGACCGACGAGCAGACCACCCGTCCCCCGCAACGGCCCGCCGACGCCAATTTGAACGCCGAACAGCGTCAGGCCCTGGAACAATGGTTGCGGCAGATCCCCGACGACCCCTCGGAACTGCTGCGGCGCAAATTCTGGTACGAACAACAACAGCATCAGGACAAGATTCGATGAGCCGCCTCAGCGTCTTTTTCATTAGCCTGGCCATGAGTGTGCTAGTGCAAGGCGTGCAAGCCGCCACGCTGGTGGCCAGCGTCGACCGCGCGCGGCTCAATTCGGGCGAGACCGTCGAACTGACCCTGGAAACCACCGATGTGACCCAGTTCGGCAAGCCCGAGCTGGCCCCCCTCGAAGCAGCATTCGAGGTGCGCGACACGCGCCAGGTCAACCGCTTGACCACCTTGGACGGCGACCGTCAGGCGGCCACTCGCTGGATCATCACGCTGCTGCCGCGCCAGACCGGCAGCGTGGTCATTCCCGCGTTGCAGCTGGGCGAGCTGCACAGCCAGTCGATTACCCTGCAGGTGCTGCACAGTGACCAGACCCTGAACAACAACATGGCCCCGGTGTTCATCGATGCCAGCCTGGACGCCGACAGTGTCTATGTGCAGGCGCAAGTGGTGCTGACCCTGCGCATTTACCATTCGGTGCCGCTGTACGACGACAGCAGCCTGACACCGCTGCAATTGCCCGAAGCGCACATCGAGCAACTGGGTGAATCGCGCACCTTCGAGAAGATCATCAACGGCGTCCGCCACGGCGTGATCGAGATGCGCTATGCGATCTATCCCCAGCGCAGCGGGACGCTGACCATCCCGGCTTTGGTGTTCAGCGCGACCACCGTGGAGCCTGCGGCGCCCGGCGACAACAATACCCCCCGGCCCGGCAAGCTGACCCGGGTGACGTCGGCGCAGATCCCGCTGAACGTGCGTGCCATGCCCACCGCCTACCCTGCGGACACCCCGTGGCTACCGGCGCGCAGCCTGAGCTTGAGCGAGAGCTGGAACCCCGACCCTCCCAATGGCCAGGTCGGTGACTCCCTGACCCGCACCCTGACGCTCAAGGCCGAGGGCCTGTCCAGCGCCCAGTTGCCGCCCTTGCCGGATACCACGGTCGAGGGGCTGCGGCGCTATCCCGATCAGCCACAACTGAACAACCAGAACAGCGAGCGAGGCCTGATCGGCAGCCGTGAGGAACGCGAAGCGCTGGTACCTGCCCAGGGCGGCAACCTGGAACTACCCACTGTCGAGGTGGTGTGGTGGAACACCCACGAAGATCATCTGGAACGCACCAGCCTCCCGGCGCGGACCCTGCAGGTGGCCGAGAACCCTGGTCTGGTAGTGGACACGCCGGCCGGCACGCCCGACAGCGGCCCGGGATTGCTGTGGCCCTGGAAGCTGGCCTGCATGATCCTGTTGTGCACCACCCTGCTGGGTTTTGGTCTGTGGTGGCGTGCCCGCTCGCAACCGGCAGTGCTGCGCGCCGCCCAAACCGGGCCCAGCCCCCGCACGCTGCTGGACGACCTCAAGCGTGCCTGCCAGGCCAACGATACCCAGGCCACGCGTCAGGCGCTGGATGCCTGGGCCCGCCAGCAGCCGGAAACCTTGGCCGACATGGCGGCGCGCTTCGTGCCATTGTCCGATGCGCTGGATGGGTTGAATGGCGCGCTTTACAGCGAGACCGGGCAGTATTGGCAAGGCGAAGACCTGTGGCGCGCCATCGGCACCATTCCCGCCACCGACCGGGTACTGGCACCCACGGCGGAGAACGGCGGGTTGCCGCCGCTGTATCCGAAGTAATCGGTTGTCACTGCCGGCCCCTTCGCGGGCGTCTACGGAGATGTGCGCGCCCGGCAAAGTCTTTACCATTTGTATCAACGCCGATACATTGCGGAAATCCGTCCAACACGATCGATCGCTACCCTCACCTCAACGCCTGCCCCGGCGCGTCCCCCCATCGCCGATGGCCTATCCTGCAATAACCCAAGCAGATGACCGCACGTATGCCCAACACCCCGCCCTTCTCTGGCGATGCCAGCAAAACCCTGATCGATGATGACAAGCGCTGGAACACTCGCGCCCTGATCGTGGACGACGACGTACCCATCCGCGAACTGTTGATCGACTACCTCGCGCGTTTCGGTATTCATGCCACCGGCGTTACCGATGGCGAAGCCATGCGTCAGGCGCTGCAGGAAGACAACTTCGACGTGGTGGTGCTGGACCTCATGCTTCCGGGCGAAGATGGCCTGTCCCTGTGCCGCTGGTTACGCACCGAATCCGACATCCCGATCCTGATGCTGACCGCGCGCTGCGAGCCCACCGACCGCATCATCGGCCTGGAACTGGGCGCCGACGACTATATGGCCAAGCCTTTCGAGCCGCGGGAACTGGTGGCACGGATCCAGACCATCTTGCGTCGGGTGCGCGACGATCGAACCGAACAACGCTCCAACATCCGCTTCGACAATTGGCGCCTGAACAGCGTGCTGCGCCAGCTGATCTCTGCCGATGGCCTGGTGGTGCCGCTGTCCAATGCCGAATTCCGCCTGCTCTGGGTATTCCTCGAGCGCCCGCGCCGGGTGCTCAGTCGCGAGCAACTGCTGGACGCCGCCCGCGGCCGTTCCATCGAAGCGTTCGACCGCAGCATCGACCTGCTGGTGTCACGTCTGCGGCAGAAACTCGGTGACGACCCCAAAGCCCCCCAACTGATCAAGACCGTGCGTGGCGAAGGCTATCTGTTCGACGCGCGGGACATTGGCTGATGCGCGGCGATACGTTGTTCGCCAGGCTGTTCGGCGTATCGCTGCTGGCCATCGTGTTCGCGCACCTGCTGGCATTCCTCTGGTTCCAGCAGTACGGCTTTCCGCCGCCACCCCCGCACGCCCCGCAAGCACACCAGCAACACCAGGGAGCAGCGGCGCAAGCCGAGCAGCCGCCCCCGCCTCGGCCGTGGTTCGGCGGGCCGATGGTGCCGCTGTTTTTCCAACTCAGCACCTTGGTGGTAGCGGCCTGGTACGGCAGCAAGGCGCTGTCGCGGCCAATCCAACGCTTCGGCAGCGCCGCCGAGCGCCTGGCGGAAAACCTCGACAGCCCGCCACTGGAAGAGACCGGCCCGCGGGAAGCCCAGCAAGCCGCACGCACCTTCAACCGCATGCAGCAGCGCATCCGCGAGCAGGTGCAGCAGCGTGCGCGCATGTTGGGCGCGGTATCACACGACCTGCGCACACCCCTGTCGCGACTCAAGCTGCGGCTCGAACAGATCGACAACGAAAAGCTGCAGAACCAGATGCGCCAGGATCTGGACGACATGATCGGCATGCTCGACGCCACGCTGACTTACCTGCACGAACAACGTACCAGCGAGGCGCTGCAGCGCTATGACTTGCAGGCCCTGGTGGAATCGCTGTGCGAGAACGCCCAGGATCACGGCGCCGTGGTCGAAGCCATCGGTCAGTGCGCGCCCCTGCAAACGCAGCCCATGGCACTGCGTTCCTGCATCGGCAATCTGCTGGACAATGCCTTGCGCTACGGCGGCGCTACCGAGGTGAACATTCAGGACAGCCGCGACCAGGTTGTGGTGCGGATCATCGATCACGGGCCGGGCATCAGCGCCGACAAGCGCGAGGCCGTGTTCGAACCGTTCTTCCGCCTGGAGGGTTCGCGCAATCGCAACTCTGGCGGTGTGGGCCTGGGCATGACCATCGCCCGGGAAGCGGCGCAGCGCCTGGGTGGGCACCTGAGCCTGGAAGAAACGCCTGGCGGTGGGCTGACAGCGGTCGTGCGGTTGCCGCGAGTTTAGGTCCCAGGGTCTGAGGCGTGTATGGCCGCTGCGCCCCCCCACGCCCCTGTAGGAGCGGCGTAAAGCCGCGAAGAGGCCCGCCCGACCGCCACAAGACCCAACCACCACCCACCTAAGCCTTGTTCAGATCCACCTTGTCGGTGCGCGTCCAATCCAACAGCAGGCTATACGCCACCGCCAGCAACGTCGGGCCGATGAACAAGCCGATGAAACCAAACGCCAGCAGGCCACCGAACACCCCCAGCAGCACGATCACCAATGGCAGGTTCCCGCCACGGCTGATCAGATAAGGCTTGAGCACGTTATCCACGCCACTGATGACGAAGGTGCCCCAGATCCCCAGAAAGATCGCGTAGCCATAATCACCTTGCCACACCAGCCAGGCTGTGGCCGGAATCCAGGCCAGCGGTGGGCCCATGGGAATCAGGCTGAGCAGGAAGGTGAAGATGCCCAGCACCAACGCCCCGGGAACACCGGCGATCATGAAGCCGATCAGCGCCAGAATCGCCTGCGCCGCCGCGGTGCCGATCACGCCATTGACCACGCGCTGCACAGTGGCCGCCACCAGATCGAGGTAGTAGCCGGCGCGGTCGCCAATCAGCCGCTGCAGCAAACTCAGCACGAAAGCCGCCAGGCGCGGACCGTCACGATAGAAGAAGAACACGAACACCAGGCTCAGGGTCAGTTCCAGAATCCCGCCGCCGATCTGCGCACTGCGCGCCAGCAGGAAATTGCCGACCTGCCCCAGATAGGGCCGTACGCTGGCCATCAACGCCGCGCCTTGCTGGTCGATGGTGTTCCAGATGCCGACCAGCCGCTCCCCCACCAGGGGGATGCCGGCCATCCACGCCGGAGCGTCCGGAAGGCCATCGACCTGTACGTCGCGAATGAACGCCGTGGCATCGCGCACGTGGTCGGCCAGGTTGAAGCCCAACCACACCAAAGGCAGCACCACGAGCAGCATCCAGCAGCCGGTCAGAATGCCCGCGGCCAGGGATTCGCGGCCTTTGAGCCAGCGCGTCAGCAGGCGCATCAACGGCCAGCTGGCATAGGCGAGGATGGCGCCCCAGAGCAGGGCCGAACAAAAAGGCGCCATGACCCACAGGCAGGCGCCGAGCAAGGCCAGTAGCAGGATCTGCACCAGCAAGCGATCGTTACTGAGCATCGGGCCTCCCTTGGCAACCCGGATTCAACGAATGATCTCCAGGTGCACGCCTTTGACGGACTTGTCGCCGGTTTCCAGCCGCGCCGCGCGCACGCCCTTGGCGATCAGCGCATCGCGCCATGCTGCCGCCGTAGCCCCGCTGATACTGACCCGGATGGAGCTGTCCAGGTTCAGGCTGCGGGCCAGCAGCGTTACCCAGGGCTCGCTCGGCTCGGCTGCCGCTGGGTAATCCAGGTCACCCGTGCTGCGCAGCTCACGCAGCACCGTGGCGGGCGTAGGCTGGACGTCGCCCAGCGGCGCGTCGGCGACAAAGGTCTCGACGTGCAGATAGCCGCGACGATTGCCCCGAGTGATCGCGTAGACCGCCGTCAGGGTGTTGTCGTCGGGCGCTGCCTGACGCAGCAGCACGAAGGCTTGCTGGTCGTCGGCACCGGAAAGCCTGGCGCCGTCGAAAATATCATTGACCCACAGGCTGCTTTCGCCACAGTCCCGCGCCTGACACCAGTACAGCGTGTGCGCGCCACCCGCCTGCAACGCTTCGCGGGCACTGGTGAAGGCCTGATTGGCGCTCTGCGCCTCAGGCAGTTCGTAGGTCACGGCGCTGACCTGGCCGCGCGCACTGACCTGGCCATCCATGCGCAGCTTGCCGCTGATCTTGCGCAGTGCGCCCAAGGGGTAGATGCGCTCCTTGTCGACCGCCGGCCGTTGGTCGACCACCTTGGCGTCGGCCGGTACCGGGACCTCGGCGGCCAGAGCCAGCGAAGCCGGTAGAACCGCCAGCACGAAGGCAACGCCTTTCCAGGCGTTCATGAGCGCAAGGCAGAATGAAGGCCCACAGGGCCGAACGAAAGGGCTGCAACGAGTTCCATCAAGGTCATCTCCTGTTTCAACCCGCCAAGCCTCGACAGTTGCCCGCCGCAAGTCAAGGAATGGCAAAGAAGCGATTGAAACAGTCTGCGACAAGATCGGCCCCGGCTTCATCGTTCAAGTGCAGATGGTGGCCGCCCGGCAGCTGTTCCTGCTGCAAGGGTAGCTGGGAAAGCAGCGCCTGGTTGCGCGCCAGCATTCCTTCGGCGGCCACCACCAGCAGGTTGGGGCAGTTCACCGCGCGCACATAGGCCATGGCCTGTGCCTCCACCAACCGCGTCGGGGACGGCAGGGTCAGGCGGCTGTCGCTGCGCCAACTGTAGCCACCCGGCACGGGAGCCAGCCCACGCAACGCCAGCCATTCGGCCGCTTCGCGACTGACCGCGACGTGCCCGCGCATGCGAGCTTCCACCGCCCGGTCCATGCTCGGGTACACCGACTTGCGTTTGCCGGCCAACGCCAGCTGCGCCTGCAACGCTTCGCCGAGCCGCTGCGCCGAACCCTCGGCCTCGCCCAACAGCGGCACCACGCCATCGATCAAGGCCAGCCGCGCGATGCGTTGCGGCAAGGCACCGGCGAGCAAGGTAGCGATGATGCCGCCCAGAGAATGCCCCAGCAGCGAAAAGCGCTGCCAGCCCAACTGTTCGGCCACTTGCAGGACGTCGTAGGCATAATCCCATAACGCGTAGCCCGCACCCGCCGGGCGGTGGTCGGAGAAGCCGTGTCCGGCCATGTCCAGGGCAACGATGCGCAGACCTTCCAGCTTGGGCGCCAGGCGAGCGAAGCTGTTGGCGTTGTCCAGCCAACCGTGCAGGGCAATCACTGGCAGACCGTCCGCCGGCCCGTAGAGATGGGCCGCCAGTTCGATATGGGGAAGGGTCAGGCGGATTTCTTCGACATCACGCATCATGCACTCGCCCGCGTGGCCGAAGGGTGGTCCCAACGACTGAAAATGTCGCGCAGCAGTTGCGCGGTCTGTTGCGGTCGCTCCAGTGGAAACATGTGCCCGCCGGGCAGCACATGGTGCTCGCCGCCGGGAAGGCGGCGCACCCAGTTGCCATGATGGCGGCGGACCACATCGCTGTGGCTGCCCTGGACCAGCGCCAACGGCACGCCAAGGCACTGGGGGCGACCGGGGCTGCTATGGGGCACGCTGCGGTAGATGCTGATCTCGGTATGCGGATCGAAACTCAGGCGCAGGCTGCCGTCCTGCGGGCTCAGACCATGCTCCAGGTAAGCCTCGAAACAGTCCGGATCGAAGCTGCGAAACAACGACTTGCCCGCAAAGTACAACCGCGCCGCTTCGCGATTCTCGAATTGCGCCCGACGCCCTAGGGTTCGCCCCGCCGGGGTGATGCGATCAATGAAGCCCCACTGTTTGGCGGTGCGGATAAGCCATCGATCGGTGCGGGTCAGCAGCGGCGAATCAAGCATCACCACCCCGCGGTACAACGCCGGGTGGCGCAGGGCGGCATGCAGATGCAAGACACCGCCCAGGGAATGGCCGACGCCATACACCGGGCCCGGCAGAGCCTGCAGGTGATGGATCAATTCGTCGACCAGCCGCTCCCAGTTGTCTTCCACTGGAAATTGCGGATCGTGGGCGTGCTGCATCAGGTAGCTGACGCTGTAGTCGGGCTCCAGTGCGCGGAACAATTTGCCGTAGGTACCCGAAGGGAAGCCGTTGGCGTGGGCGAAGAAGACGGGTGCCGACATGGATGGGTCCGGGATTGGTGGTGGAGGGTCCCCTCACCCCAGCGCTCCCTCTCGGGAGAGGGCGGCCGTTCGGTGGCGTGTTGGCGATTGTGACCAGCCTGACAGGCCGGGACAACGCGCGCATACGCCATTGGCTGGGGTATTCAGGACACACGTCACCTGGCCGGTGGTGTCTCGCCCAAGGGCACCACTGCCACGGTCAGCCGAGAGATGCAGCTGGGCTTGCCGTTCTCGTCGTGCAGGCGGATGTCCCATACGTGGGTGGTGCGGCCGATGTGAACCGGGCGAACCACACCGGTCACTCGACCGCTGCGCACGCCGCGCAGATGGTTGGCGTTGACCTCGATGCCTACACAATAGAATTTCTGCGTATCGATGCACAGAAAGCTGGCCATCGAGCCCAGACTCTCGGCCAGTACCACCGAGGCGCCGCCGTGCAGCAGGCCGAATGGTTGATGAGTACGTGAATCGACCACCATGCTGGCGGTCAGCGATTGATCGTCGAAGCTTTCGAAGCGGATGTCCAGAAGCTCACCAACGGTGTTCTTCTGCGCGGCGTTGAGACGTTCGACATCGGGTTCGGTGCGCCACAGGCTCATGTGTATCCCCTTTTGGACCAAGCCCCTGCACGTCGGTGTCAGGGGTGACGGACAGCCTTGAGTTTCATCAGCCCCGCCAGGGGCCAATCACCTTCCAGTTCGGCCAGGCTCGCGGTACTCATCGGCTCCGGCTCGCTCAGATTACCGTGCTGGAGCAGGCCGACGAGATTGCCTACCAGCGGCTGGTGACTCACCAGCAGCACATGCTCAAGGCCCAGCCGTTCCAGATGGCCAGCCACCGCCAGCGGATCGCTTTCGGGGGTCAGCCAGGGCACGGTCCGCACAGCGGCTGAGAACCGCAGCGCCTCGTGAACCAGCGTAGCCGTTTGCTGAGCCCGCAGATACGGACTGGCCAGGATAGCGTCCAGTGGCTGTCCAACCAGATGCGCTGCGCTGGTCAGTGCTTCGCCTTCACCCTTTCGGGTCAAGGGGCGTTGGTCGTCGGTGGGTGCCTTGTTGGCGGCTTCGCCGTGGCGCAATACCCACAGCTTCACAGCTTGGGCTCCTCGTCGCGTACCGGATGCGCAGCCGGCGGCACGCTGTGGGCAACTTCGCCGTCGGCCGGACGCGGGGTCGGCCAGTCGGCGAAGGGCCACGGCTTCTGCTCGGTGTGAAAACTGCCGAAGCGACCGATCTGCGCCAGGTACTGGCTCAGGCTGTCACCGAAGTTCATGAGGCTGGCATTCGGGGCGCCGTAGATCAGGCGATAGATCAGCTGCGCCAGTACCAGCGCGCCAAGCAGGAACTGTGCGACCTGCCAGACCAATACGAACACCACCATCCATAGCGCGCGCAACAGAATAGACTCACGCTCGGGGTCTCGGGAAAAATCGTTCATGCTGCGTTCCTCAGTTGAAGCCGCTGGTGGAAATGAAGTCGACGTCGGTCTTGGGTTCGGCCCGCATCAACACCTCGATGACCTGGTTCAGAGTACGCCCTTCGAACAGGATGGCGTGCAAACCTGCTACCAACGGCATATAGACCTGCAGTTCCTGAGCCTTGACCTTGAGCACCTTGAGCGTATTGACGCCCTCGGCCACTTCGCCCAGGCGTGACACGGCCTCTTCCAGGCTTAGCCCTTCGCCCAGGGCGAAGCCCACTTGGTAGTTGCGGCTTTTTGGCGAAGAGCAGGTGACGATCAGGTCGCCCACCCCCGCCAGCCCCAGGAACGTCATCGGGTTGGCACCCTGGCTGACCGCGAAACGGGTCATCTCCGCCAGCGCCCGAGTGATCAACATGCTCTTGGTGTTCTCACCCATACCCAACGCGGCCGCCATGCCGGCAATGATCGCGTAGACGTTCTTCAAGGCGCCGCCCAGTTCCACACCGAAACGGTCGCTGCTGGCGTAGACGCGAAAGGTGCGACCGTGCAGCGCCGTCTGGACCTGTTGGCACAATGCCTCATCGGCGCTGGCAACGACGGTCGCGGTCAGCGCGTGCTCGGCGATCTCCCGGGCCAGGTTGGGCCCGGACAGCACACCGATGCGCGCGGCGGGCGCCACGTCTTCGAGGATCTCGCTCATCAACTTAAAGGTCTGCGCCTCGATGCCCTTGGTCAGGCTCACCAGCATCTTGCCGGCCAGTAGCTGGGCATGGGGTGCCAGTACGCTGCGCAGCGCGCTGGAAGGCAACGCGACGAAAATAAGGGCACTGCCTTGCAGTGTCGCCAGCAGGTCGGTGACCGGCTCCACGGCCGGCAGGATCTTGATGCCCTTGAGGTAGCGTGGGTTCTCGCGGTTCAGGCGAATCGCCCGAGCCTGTTCAGGATCGCGCATCCACTGGCGCACCTGATGGCCGTTTTCCGCCAACAGATTGGCCACGGCGGTGCCGAAACTACCACCCCCCAGCACTGCAACCGGCTGCTGTTCAGTCATATCCAATCCGTTCAGTGAATTCAGTGACGATGCGGGCATTATACGGAGCCGCCGCAGCGCGACCAGCCCCGGACCATGGCCTTGTAACATTGCGAATGGAATTGTCGCTGTGACCGGTTAACATGCAGCACTGTTCAATTCGATTCAGGCCCTGTCGTGCTCAACATTCAAGACCCACTGTACCGTGCGCCGATGCTGGTCGGGGCATTGCGATGAATCTGCGCCTGAACCGTGACATTCATACGCGGACCCAGATCATCAGCCTGGGCCCGGCGCTGCTGCTGACCCTGCTGTTGATCAGTTTCTTCACCTTCGTACGTTTGCAGGACCTGCGCCAGGAACTCAATCACACCGGCCAGTTGATCGCCAATCAACTCGCCCCGGCGGCCGAGTACGGCGTGATCGTGGATAACAAGGACGTACTCGACGGCCTTCTCAGGGCAACCCTTGCAATCCCCCATGTGCGCTTCCTGGAAGTCCAGGACGAATCGGACCGCATTCTGGTGCACGTCGAACAGCCAGGCGAAGCGCATGGCCATTCACAACGGGTGGAAGTGTTCCAGGCGCCGATCAAGATGCAGGGCGCCATGCCCAATGTCGGCGGCGATGAGCGGGGCCAGGCCGACGGCTACCTGGGCCGCGTGGTCGTGGGCATGTCCGACGACGCGTTCAACCAGCGCCAGCAGGAGATCGTGCTCAAGGCCGCTATCCTGGCGCTGTTCACCCTGTTGTTCACCTACCTGCTGGCACGTCGGCTGGCCCAGAGCCTGGCCGAACCCATCAGCGCGATGAGCCAGGCGGTCAAGGCCATCCAGCAAGGGCAGTTCAACAAGCCGCTGCCGATCGTCGACGATAGCGAGCTGGGCCACCTGGCCGGTCACATCAACAATCTGGCCAGCGGCCTGGCGCAAGCCAGCAGCGAACAGCAGACGGCCATGCAGCAACTGATCCGCACTCGCGAGGAAGCCGAGCGGGCCAACAGCGCCAAGTCCGATTTTCTGGCCATGATGAGCCACGAACTGCGCACGCCGATGAATGGGGTGCTGGGCATGCTGCAGTTGCTGGAAACCACGCCGCTGAACGAAGAGCAGAGCGAGTATGCAGCACTGGCCACCGAGTCCACCGAACACCTGCTCAAGGTCATCAACGACATCCTCGACTTCTCCCGCATCGAACGCGCGGCGATGGACCTGGAACACATTTCGTTCAACCTGCATGAACTGATCAGCAGTTGCGTACAGGCCTTCCAGCATGCAGCGCGGCAACGCCAGCTCAAGCTAGAACTGGAGATGCCCCCTGGCCTGGAGCAGTTGCAGGTGGAGGGCGATCCGACCCGAATCCGGCAGATTCTGGTGAACCTGATCGGTAACGCGCTGAAATTCACCGATGAAGGCGGGGTGCACATTCGTGCGCAATGGCAGGTGCTCGATCATCAGTTGATCTGGCTGACCTGTACGGTGCAAGACAGCGGGATCGGCATCGGCCCGGATCGACTGGAAAGCATGTTCGTCGCCTTCGAACAGGCCGACAGCTCCATCTCCCGCCGCTACGGCGGCACCGGGCTGGGCCTGCCTATCGCACGCACGCTGGCCGAACGCATGGGCGGCACCTTGCGGGCGCAGAGCGAAGAGGGGCTTGGCTCACTGTTTACCCTGGAAATGCCTCTCGCCTTGAGCCAGCAAAGCCTGGCCCGCCCTGCCCCGCTGAGCAAGCCCGGCAGTCAGGAGGGGCTGGGGCGCTCGGTGCTGCTGGTGGAAGACAACCCGGTCAACCAGACCGTCATCGAAGCCATGTTGCGCAGCCTGGGCTACGACGTCAGCGTGGTGGGCGACGGTGCCGAAGCGGTCGCCAGCGTCCGCGACACCCTCTACTGCGCTGTGCTCATGGATTGTCGGTTGCCGGTCCTGGACGGCTACGACGCTTCCCGGCAGATCCGTCGGCTGCCTGGCCGGGCGGATCTGCCGATCATCGCACTGACTGCCAACGCCCTGTTGGGCGACCGCGACGCTTGCCTGAGCGCCGGAATGAACGATTACCTAGCCAAGCCGTTCAAACGCGCCGAGCTGCAACAGGTGCTGCTGCGCTGGATGGGCTGACTGGCAGGGGCAAATCCCTGCCAGATATCCCCTCAATAGCAGCCGTTTCTGGCAAGAAATGCTAAAATGCGGCAGTCTTGTACATCCATTCGGACAAAGCCTGCTGTCTGGCCTTATAATTTCAGTGCACAAGTGTACATCGTGTCCTTTGTGCTGTGACTTTCACTACAACGCAATAGTCTATGTGTAGGCTGCCGACCCAGGCTTTGATCCTTCTGGTCGGCCGGGAAGTTTGCCCCCTGCCACCAGGGACTATTGAGGAGCTCGCATGACCAAACAAAACGCCTTTACCCGGGAAGACCTGCTGCGCTGCAGTCGCGGTGAGCTGTTCGGCCCAGGTAACGCGCAACTGCCCGCCCCGAACATGCTGATGGTGGATCGCATTACCCACATCAGCGCTGAAGGTGGCAAGTACGGCAAGGGTGAATTGGTCGCCGAGCTGGATATCACTCCAGACCTGTGGTTTTTCGCTTGCCATTTCGAAGGCGACCCGGTGATGCCAGGCTGCCTGGGCCTGGATGCCATGTGGCAGCTGGTAGGCTTCTTCCTGGGCTGGCAAGGTCTGCCGGGCCGCGGCCGCGCCCTGGGTTCGGGCGAAGTGAAGTTCTTCGGTCAAGTACTGCCGACGGCCAAGAAGGTCACCTACAACATCCATATCAAGCGCGTCCTCAAGGGCAAGCTGAACATGGCCATCGCCGATGGCTCGGTCAGCGTCGACGGCCGTGAGATCTACACCGCCGACGGCCTTCGGGTTGGCGTCTTTACATCCACCGACAATTTTTAAGGGTTATCCGCATGCGCCGCGTTGTTATCACTGGTCTGGGCATCGTTTCGTGCCTGGGCAATGACAAAGACACCGTCTCCGCAAACCTGCGTGCAAGCCGCCCTGGCATCCGCTTCAACCCGGAATATGCCGAAATGGGCCTGCGTAGCCAGGTTTCCGGTTCCATCGACCTCAACCTGGAAGAACTGATCGATCGCAAGGTCTATCGCTTCGTCGGTCACGCCGCGGCCTACGCCTACCTGGCCATGCAGGACGCCATCAAGGATTCGGGCCTTACCGAGGAGCAGGTATCCAACCCTCGCACCGGTCTGATTGCCGGCTCCGGCGGCGCCTCCACGCTCAACCAGATGGAAGCCCTGGACATCCTGCGCGAGAAAGGCGTCAAGCGCGTGGGCCCTTACCGTGTAACCCGTACCATGAGCAGCACGGTATCGGCCTGTCTGGCGACCCCGTTCAAGATCAAGGGCCTGAACTACTCCATCGCTTCTGCCTGCGCCACCAGTGCCCACTGCATCGGTACGGCCATGGAACAGATCCAGATGGGCAAGCAGGATGTGGTCTTCGCCGGTGGTGGCGAGGAAGAGCACTGGAGCCAATCGTTCCTGTTCGACGCCATGGGCGCACTGTCCAGCAAGCGAAACGACACGCCGGAACAAGCTTCGCGCGCCTACGACAACGACCGTGATGGCTTCGTCATCGCGGGCGGTGGCGGCATGGTGGTGGTCGAAGAACTGGAGCATGCCCTGGCCCGTGGCGCCAAGATCTACGCCGAGATCGTCGGCTACGGTGCAACCTCCGATGGCTACGACATGGTCGCGCCGAGCGGCGAAGGCGCCATTCGCTGCATGCAGCAGGCGCTGTCCACTGTCGACACCCCGATCGACTACCTGAACACCCACGGCACCTCGACTCCGGTCGGCGACGTCGCGGAAATCAAAGGTGTGCGCGAAGTGTTCGCCGACAAGGCGCCAGCCATCAGCTCGACCAAGAGCCTGTCCGGTCACTCGCTGGGCGCCGCTGGCGTTCACGAAGCCATCTACTGCATGCTGATGATGGAAGGCAACTTCATTGCCGGTTCCGCCAACATCGACGAGCTGGACCCGGCAGTTGCCGACCTGCCGATCCTGACCAAGACTCGCGAGAACGTCGAGTTGAACACGGTCATGAGCAACAGCTTCGGTTTCGGTGGCACCAACGCCACGCTGGTGCTCAAGCGCTGGCAGGGCAAGTAAGGGGCTACCCTTGCGACAAAGGAACGGCGCCTCAGGGCGCCGTTTTTTTATATGCGTGACGCCGGCCAAGCTGCCGGTTTAATCGCAGACGGGTTGAACCCCTGCCCGCTGCCGCGTCTCTACTGACCAGGCAGGACTCATTTACCGAGCGAAGGGATTTCCATGACCATCACCGTCAAAACCGAATCAAGCGAAGGATTTCGTCACAGCATCGATTTCGATGGTCGCCACACGCTGGTTGCCGACCTTCCGGAATCCCTGGGCGGGTCGGACTCGGCGCCCTCCCCCCACGACTACTTCGATGCCGCACTGGGCGCGTGCAAGGCGTTGACGCTCAAGCTCTACGCGCAGAAGAAGCACATTCCGCTGACCGGCGTCGAGGTGGAAGTCAGACGGGATAACAGCCAGGAACCGACGGGCAAGTACAGCTTGAATGTGAAGCTGACCCTGCATGGAAACCTGACCGAGGCGCAGCGACACGACCTGGACCGGGTCGCGGATCACTGCCCGGTGCACAAGTTGATGACCACGGCAGAGATCGAGATAGAGACTTATCTGGCGGAATGATGGAGTGGCCATGCGGGCCCCATCGCGGGTAGAACCCGCTCCCACACCCTGTGGGAGCGGGCTCTGCCCGCGATAGGTTCTACGAGGCCCGCGGCGATCAGGCCTGGAACACTTCTTCCAACAGGTTATGCATCGACTGGAAAGCCCGCGCTGCGACCTTGGCGTCGTACATCTGCACACCGGGGTTGTTGGCTTCGGTATCGGTGAACGAATGGTACGCGCCACCGTAGCTGGTCAGCTGCCAATCAACACCTGCAGCATTCATCTCGGCCGCGAAGGCTGGCAGTTGCTCCTTCGGCACCAGCGGATCGGCGTCGCCATGCAGCACCAGTACCGCGCCCTTGATGTTCTTGCCATCCTCGGGGTTCGGTGTATCCAGTGTGCCATGGAAGGACACCGCCGCCTTGAGTGGCGCGCCGGTGCGGGCCAGCTCGAGGGCGCAGCAGCCGCCAAAGCAGAAACCGAAGGCCGCCAGTTGTTCCTTGTCGACTGACGCGCGGTCCTGGCTTTTCAGTTGTTCCAGGGCCGCCTGCATGAGTGTGCGCAGCAGGGCGCGATCATCCTTGAGCGGGGTCATCGCCGCAGCGGCCTCATCGTTGTTGCCAGGACGCACGCCCTGACCGTAGAGGTCGGCCAGCAGCACCACGTAGCCCTTGGAGGCCACCGCCTGGGCGATGCGCTCGGCGCCTTCGCTGACACCCATCCAGTTCGGCGCCATCACCAGGCCGGGACGCGGCGAGAGAATACCGGTGTCGTACACCAGGCGGCTCTCGTAAGCCTTGCCATCGACTGTGTAGGTCAGGGCTTCAACGGTCACTGTGCTCATACTTTGCATCCCCATGCTCTTGATTTCAGGAAAAGGTTGCGACATACAAAGAAAAAGCCCGCCGAAGCGGGCTTTCCTGCAACTGCTTAAACGGACAACTCTACCAGCAGCTTGTTCAGGCGGCGGACGTACGCCGCCGGGTCCTTCAAGCTGTCACCGGCTGCCAGCGCCGCCTGGTCGAAGAGGATGTGAGAAAGGTCGGCGAAACGGTCTTCGCTCTGCTCCACGTCCAGCTTCTCGATGAGCGGATGGCCAGGGTTGAATTCGAAGATCGGCTTGGAATCCGGCACCTTCTGCCCACTCGCCTCCAGGATCTGGCGCATCTGCAAGCCCAGGTCCTGCTCGCCAATGGCCAGGATTGCCGGGGAGTCGGTCAGGCGATGGGATACGCGCACTTCGCTGACGGCATCACCCAAGGCAGCCTTCAGACGCTCGACCAGACCTTCCTTGTCCTTGGCGACTTCTTCCTGGGCCTTCTTGTCCTCTTCGGAGTCCAGATTGCCCAGGTCCAGGTCACCGCGGGCGACGTCGACGAAGCTCTTGCCGTCGAAATCGGTCAGGTAGCTCATCAGCCACTCGTCGATACGGTCGGTCAGCAGCAGCACTTCGATGCCTTTCTTGCGGAAGACTTCCAGGTGCGGGCTGTTCTTGACCTGAGCGTAGGATTCGCCGCTGAGGAAGTAGATCTTGTCTTGCCCTTCCTTCACGCGGCTCAGGTAGTCGGCCAGGCCAACGCTCTGCTCGCCGCTGTCATCGCTGGTGGACGCGAAGCGCAGCAGGCCGGCAATCTTCTCCTTGTTGGCGAAGTCTTCAGCCGGGCCTTCTTTCAATACCTGACCGAAGTTCTTCCAGAAGCCCTTGTATTGCTCGGGTTCGTTCTTGGCCAGCTTCTCGAGCATGTCCAGCACACGCTTGGTGAGCGCGGATTTCATGGAGTCGATGATCGGGTCTTTCTGCAGGATTTCCCGCGACACGTTCAAGGACAGGTCGTTGGAGTCCACTACGCCCTTGATGAAGCGCAGGTACAACGGCAGGAACGACTCGGCCTGGTCCATCACGAACACACGCTGAACGTACAGCTTCAGGCCACGCGGCGCCTCACGCTGGTACAGGTCGAACGGCGCACGGGCCGGGACGTACAACAGCGAGGAGTATTCCAGCTTGCCTTCGACCTTGTTGTGGCTCCAGCTCAGCGGATTTTCGTAGTCGTGACCGACGTGCTTGTAGAACTCCTGGTATTCCTCGTCCTTGATCTCGGTACGAGGACGGGTCCACAGGGCGCTGGCACGGTTGACGGTTTCCCATTCCTCGGCCGGCGCTTGCTCACCTTCGGCCGCCGTCGATTCCTTGGGCAGTTCGATCGGCAAGGCAATGTGGTCGGAGTACTTCTTGATGATGTTGCGCAGGCGGTAGCCGTCGGCAAACTCGTCTTCACCGCTTTTCAGGTGCAGGACGATACGCGTGCCGCGCTCGGCCTTGTCGACGGTAGCGACTTCGAACTCGCCTTCGCCTTTGGACGACCAGTGCACGCCTTCACTGGCGGCGGTGCCGGCGCGACGGCTGAACACTTCGACCTGGTCGGCAACGATGAACGCGGAATAGAAGCCCACGCCAAACTGGCCAATCAAGTGCGAATCCTTCTTCTGGTCGCCAGACAGGTTCTTCATGAAGTCGGCGGTACCGGACTTGGCGATCGTACCCAGGTGGGCGATCACGTCATCGCGATTCATGCCGATGCCGTTGTCTTCGAGAGTGACGGTCTTGGCGTCCTTGTCGAAGCTCACGCGGATCTTCAGTTCGCCGCCGCCTTCGAGCAGCTCAGGCTTGGCCAGCGCTTCGAAACGCAGTTTATCGACGGCGTCGGAGGCGTTCGAGATCAATTCGCGAAGGAAGATTTCCTTGTTGGAATACAGCGAATGGATCATGAGGTGCAGCAGTTGCTTCACCTCGGTCTGGAAGCCCAGGGTTTCCTTTTGAGTTTCCACACTCATGGTCATCAAACTCCAATCAGATGGCAGGTGCCGCCATTGAGCGGCGGGATGACAAGGAGATGGGGCCGGCCCGGACGATTTCAAGGGCCGTGATGAAACCCTGGCCAGGTGGAGCCGGAATCAGAAGTTTCCTACACAGAGGCCAGCGCGGATTGCCCGTCACTTAAGCGTTACAGCAAATGGCCGTGAAAAAATCCATACGGATCCAAGACTTATATATAACCAATGACACGGAACTTATGCCCGCAGCGGTCGATCTTAGCCACGTAGATAATCAATAAGGAGAAACATCCCATGCGCAAGACTTTAGCCTACTCCCTGATGCTGGCCGCCACCCTTGGTTTGGCTGCCTGCGATAAGAAGTCCGAAGACAAGGCCCAGGACGCTGCTTCCCACCGCGAAGAAGCCCAAGAGAAAATGGATTCGGCGCAAGACAAGATGAACGACGCTGCCAAGGAAAATGCCAAGGCCAACGAAGCGGCCGCTGAGTCGAACAAGGCTGCAGCCCAGGAAGCTTCCAAGCCTGAATCGGCCATGCCGGCAGCGCCAGGCGCGACCCCTGATACCCAGGTGCCGCCAGCGAAGAACTGATGTAGGTTCTCGCCTGGGACCGGTGGCAGATTCATCACGGGCATAGCCCGTTTCCACAGGGTCTTGCACTGCGTAGCGTTGCCATACCGCTGCCCCGCCCAGGCATAAAAAATCCCCGAACCAGTCGGGGATTTTTTATGCCTTGAAGCTATGCGAAATCAGTCTTCGCGATAGCGACGCAGCTTCAACTGCTTGCCAGCGACACGGGTGTCCTTGAGCTTGGTCAGCAGTTTTTCCAGACCATCTTCCGGCAGCTCGACCAGGCTGAAGCTGTCGCGCACCTGGATGCGGCCGATCGCTTCGCGGGCCAGGCCGCCTTCGTTGAGAATGGCACCCAACAGGTTCTTCGCGGCGATACCGTCGCGAGCACCCAGGGCGGTACGGCAGCGTGCACGGCCTTCGCCCAGAGGCATTGGCGCGCGGCGCTCACGGTCACCACGATCAGGACGGTCGCCACTGGTGCGCTCGCGCGGTGCACTGGTCGGAACCAACGGCTGCTCTTTCTCGACAGCGTCCAAGGTCAGCGCCTGGCCGTTGGTGGCCTTGCGCAGCAGGGCTGCGGCCAGGGCACGCGGGCTGCAACCGATGTCGGCGGTCAAGCGGTCAAGCAGGTCACCATGAGTGCCTTCGGCATCGGCAACCAGCGGCGCCAGGCTGTTGGTCAGCTTCTTGATGCGTGCGTCGAGCACGGCCTGGGCGTTGGGCAGACGAACTTCGGCCACCTTCTGACCCGTCACGCGCTCGATCACTTGCAGCATACGGCGCTCGCGCGGCGTCACCAGCAGCAGCGCACGGCCTTCACGACCGGCACGGCCGGTACGACCGATACGGTGAACGTAGGACTCTGGATCGTACGGCATGTCGACGTTGAACACGTGAGTGATGCGCGGAACGTCCAGACCACGGGCAGCGACGTCGGTAGCGACGACGATGTCCAGACGGCCATCCTTGAGCGAGTCGATGACGCGCTCACGCTGGTTCTGGGCGATGTCGCCGTTCAGGGCGGCAGCCTTGTAGCCTTTGGCTTCCAGGGCGCTGGCCAGGTCCAGGGTGGCTTGCTTGGTACGCACGAAGGCGATCAGGGCGTCGAACTCTTCCACTTCCAGCAGGCGCAGTACAGCGGAGGTTTTCTGGTCGGCGTGAACCAGCAGGTGAGCCTGCTCGATCGCGGTGACGGTTTGCGTCTTGCTCTGGATCTTGACGTGTTTCGGGTCTTTCAGATGACGCTCGGCGATCGCACGGATCGACTGCGGCAAGGTGGCCGAGAACAACACGGTCTGGCGGGTTTCCGGCATGGCCTTGAAGATCACTTCCAGGTCATCCATGAAGCCCAGCTTCAACATTTCATCGGCTTCGTCGAGAACCAGGTGGTTCACGGTGGCCAGGACCTTCTCGTCACGACGCAGGTGGTCGCACAGACGGCCAGGGGTAGCGACGACGATTTGCGCGCCGTTGCGGATGGCTTTCAACTGCGGGCCCATTGGGGCACCGCCATACACGGCCACTACGGTAACGCCAGGCATTTGCTTGGCGTAGGTTTCGAATGCAGTGGCTACTTGCAGCGCCAACTCACGGGTTGGCGCCAGGATCAGGGCTTGCGGCTCGCGCTTGCTCGGGTCGATGCGATTCAGAATCGGCAGTGCGAAGGCAGCGGTCTTACCGGTACCTGTCTGCGCCTGGCCGATCATGTCATGACCTTCCAGGATGATTGGGATCGATTGCTGCTGAATGGCCGAAGGCTCTTCGTAGCCAGTCGCGATGACGGCTGCAACAATATTCGGGTTAAGTCCGAGAGCGGCGAAGCCGCCGGTTTCCTGGGTCATGGGTCTGCCTCTAAGTGCATCCGCAAAGACCCATGCTCCAAAGCTGCGCATGCCTTGTAAGACTCGAGAGTCACCCTGGCAGCTTTGTCGGCGGGGATTTGCGAAAACGATTGAATGAAAGAATCGTTAGGGAGAGTCCGCGGTACGGACATGCAGCCGAAGCTGTCTTCGGGGGATTGCGCTACCTAAACGTGGCCTGGTTAAAGACCGGCGCGCACTATACCTGAAAACGCTGCGTACGTGAGACTTTTTTCGACCTTTCGGACGGCTGCACGCCGTTGGCATCTTGGCTTTGCGCGAATCCCGCGTGGCGTCTATTTTAGCAGAGGCGCCTGAGTTGGCACGATGGCTGAAACCTTTCACCTATGACCCCATCGAGGATCGACGTCATGCCCCGTTCCTGCCCCGGTCAGGTCAGCCGCGAATTGCGCGGCCATGTCATGCTGATCGGCCTGGACCGTCCGGCCAAGCGCAATGCCTTCGACCTGTCGATGCTTGATGCCTTGAGCCTGGCCTACGGCGAATTCGAACGTGAGCCGCTGGCCCGCGTGGCCGTGGTGTTCTGCCACGGCGAGCATTTCACCGCCGGCCTGGATCTGGCAGCGGTCGGTGAGCGACTCAGCCAGGGCTGGCAGGTACCCGCCGGCGGTTGCGACCCCTGGCGGGTGTCCGCCGGGCCTTTCGTCAGCAAGCCGGTGATTGTCGCCGCCCGCGGCTACTGCCTGACCGTGGGCATCGAGCTGATGCTGGCCGCGGATATCAACCTGTGCGCCAGCAATACCCGGTTCGCTCAGATGGAGGTGCAGCGCGGCCTGTTTCCGTTCGGCGGCGCCACCATCCGCCTGCAACGAATTGCCGGCTGGGGCAATGCCATGCGCTGGTTGCTCACCGGCGACGAGTTCGATGCCCATGAAGCGCTGCGCCTGGGCCTGGTGCAGGAGGTGATGGCCAGCGAAGATCTGCTGCCCAATGCCCTGAAACTGGCGCAGCGCATCGCCGAACAGGCCCCCCTGGGCGTGCAGGCGACACTGGCGTCGGCGCGTCTGGCGGTGCTGCAGGGCGAAACCGCCAGCAGTCAGGCGCTGCTGCCGACCACTGCACAACTGTTTGCCAGCGAGGATGCCCGGGAAGGGCTGCTTGCCCTGCAGGAACGTCGACCGGGCCAGTTCAAAGGCGCTTGAAGCGACCCTAGGTGGCGGGTCGGACCACGTCGATCAGTCCCTGCAACGAATACCCCAGCCGCGGCGCCAGTGCTTCGGCTCGTTCGCGCAGGCCCTGCAGGTCCAGGTTCTGTTCCAGGTCTGCGGGCACCATCAGGATGACGTTGCCCTCCTTCACCGGCAGTTCCCAGTAGTGACGATGGTACAACCCGCGCAGCAATGCCGCGCCCAGAGGTTTGCCATCGTCACTGGCCCATTGGTTGATGATCAGCCAGCCGCCAGGGTTGAGGCGCTGCTGGCATTGCTCCAGAAATCGCCACGCCAGATGCGCGGGGGCCGGTCCGTGATCGGTATAGAGGTCGACGAAGATCAGGTCGGCACTCTCGGCACTGGGCAAGAGCTCCAGGGCATCGCCGACACGAATGTAGAGTCGCGGGTCGTCGTCCAGCCCCAGATATTCGATGGCCAGGCGTGGGACGTCAGGGCGCAGCTCGATGCACTCGACATCGTCCAGGGCGAGGAATTTCAGACAGGCCTGGGTCAGGGTGCCGGCGCCCAGCCCCAGGAACAGGGCGCTTTCCGGTTCCGGGTGACACAGCGCGCCGATCAGCATGGCGCGGGTGTAGTCGTACTCCAGCCAGCTGGGGTCGGCGGTGAAGGTGCAGCTTTGCTCGATGGCATCGCCGAATTCGAGGAACCGGTAATCCTCCACTTCCAGCACACGGATCATGCCCCAGGCGTCATGCACCTCGGCCAGGACATGCTCAACGCGTTCGCGGGGTGCTTCGTTGGGTTGGTCTTCCACCAGAGGACTCGTCACAGGCAATGAAAAAAAGCGATTGTGGCATTAAATGACCGGTGGAGCAGCCTTCGAGGCCAGCCTTGCCGGCCTCATCGCGGGCAGAGCCCGCTCCCACAGGGAATGGGCCTAGGCTGGGTGGCTGCATTGATTCCTGTTGGAGCGGGCTTGCCCGCGAAGGGGTTGGTGAATCCTCTGCACAATCCAGATCATGCATTGCCAGTTCGGGCGCCTTCGCGGACAACCCCGCTCCTACAAGGAATGCATGTCGTATTGGAGATCTCTGGGTGACAGGCTCTGCCCGCGATGAGGGCGGGGCTGCTAACATCGGCCGTACATCCAAACAACAAACCCGAGCCTCACCATGACCATCCCGTGGACCCCCGACAGCTGGCGCGCCCTGCCCATCGAGCAGCAACCCATTTACCCTGACGCCGAACATCTGGCCCAAGTGGAGCAGCGCCTGGCCAGCTACCCGCCATTGGTGTTCGCGGGGGAGGCGCGCGAGTTGCGCAGGCAGTTCGGTGAAGTCACCCAGGGCCGGGCGTTCCTGTTGCAGGGCGGCGATTGCGCGGAAAGCTTCGCGGAGTTCTCGGCGGCGAAAATTCGTGACACCTTCAAAGTGCTGTTGCAGATGGCGATCGTCATGACTTTCGCGGCCGGCTGCCCAGTGGTCAAGGTCGGGCGCATGGCCGGTCAGTTCGCCAAGCCACGCTCCACCGGTGATGAAACCCAGGGGCTGGTCACCCTGCCGGCCTACCGCGGCGACATCGTCAATGGCATCGGCTTCGATGAAAAAAGCCGCACGCCCGACCCTGAGCGCCTGGTTCAGGCCTATCACCAGTCCACGGCCAGCCTGAATCTGCTGCGTGCCTTTGCCCAAGGTGGCTTTGCCGACCTGCATCAGGTGCACAAGTGGAACCTGGACTTCATCGCCAACTCCGCGCTGGCGCAGAAGTACCATCAGTTGGCCGACCGCATCGACGAAACCCTGGCATTCATGCGTGCCTGCGGCATGGACAGTTCGCCGCAACTGCGTGAAACCAGCTTCTTCACCGCCCATGAAGCGCTGCTGCTCAATTACGAAGAAGCCTTCGTACGCCGCGACAGCCTGACCAACGACTACTACGATTGCTCGGCGCACATGCTGTGGATCGGCGACCGCACGCGACAACTAGACGGCGCTCATGTGGAGTTTCTGCGCGGCGTGCACAACCCGATCGGGGTCAAGGTCGGGCCCAGCATGAACACTGAAGACCTGCTGCGCCTGATCGACATCCTCAACCCCAGCAACGATCCGGGCCGGTTGAACCTGATCGTGCGCATGGGGGCGGGCAAGGTCGGCGAGCATCTGCCAGCGTTGATCCGCGCGGTGGAACGCGAGGGGCGGCAGGTGCTGTGGAGTTCGGACCCGATGCACGGCAACACCATCAAGGCCAGCAGCGGCTACAAGACCCGCGATTTCGCGCAGATCCTCAGTGAGGTGAAGCAGTTCTTCCAAGTGCATCAGGCCGAAGGCAGCTATGCCGGCGGCATCCATATCGAGATGACCGGACAAAACGTCACCGAGTGCATCGGCGGCGCTCGCCCCATCACCGAGGATGGCTTGTCGGACCGGTATCACACCCATTGCGACCCACGGATGAACGCGGATCAGTCGTTGGAGCTGGCCTTCATGATTGCCGAAACGCTGAAGCAGGTCCGGCGATAGATAGGCGCTGCGGCTGATGGCCCCTTCGCGGCTGCACGCCGCTCCTACAGGAGGTGAGGAGCCTTTGTAGGAGCGGCGTACNNTACAGCCGCGAAGAGGCCATCACGCCGAACACTCATCATTTGCCCAACGGATCATCCCAGAACGGCCGCTCACTCTCCTGCAAAATATCCGCTCGGCTCAACCCAATATCCTTGAGCGCCGCATCACTCATGGCCGACAGCTGATTTCGCTGCTGCGCCAACGCCACCCAGCGCATCACCCGCTGCAGCCCATTGCCTATCGCTTCGCGCAGGGAAAACGACGATTGCCCTGAAACCCGTGCCACCCCTACAAACCCTTTTTGACCTTTCATCTTCAAGCCCTCCGATTGGGATGGCTCAAGTCTCTGCTCGGCGCTATGATCAATCCAACGAATGTTTCTTATGCAACCCATCTCGGAGATTGATGAATGTCCCAGTATCAAAGTATCGACTCCGAAGTCCTGCGCACCTTCGTTGCCATTGCCGATCACGGGGGCTTTACCAAGGCCGGCGACATGGTCAACCGCACCCAGTCGGCGGTGAGCATGCAGATGAAGCGACTGGAGGAAGATATCCTTCAGCGCCGACTGTTCGAACGAGACGGGCGCCAGGTCAGGCTCACTGCCGAAGGTCAGGTGCTGCTGGGGTATGCCCGACGTATCCTGAAGCTGCATAGCGAAGTGTTTACCACCCTGCGCGAGCCGCACATGGTCGGCACCGTGCGCATCGGCACGCCGGATGACTACGCCATGCGCTATCTGCCCGGCATCCTTTCGCGTTTTGCCCAGGCCTACCCACTGGTGCAGGTGGAAGTCCACTGCGAGAGCACCAAGCAATTGATGCAGCGCCACGACCTGGACCTGACCATCGTCACTCGCGAACCTGGCCACGAAGTGGGCCAGCCGCTGCGTCAGGAGCGTCTGGTATGGGCGGTGGCGCAGGGCTTCAGCCCCCACGAACAGAATCCCATGCCATTGGCGCTGTTCAACAGTGACTGTTTTTGCCGCAACTGGACATGCAACGCCCTGGACGCCGTGGGCAAGCCGTACCGCGTGGCCTATTCCAGTGCGAGCCTGTCGGCCCTGATGGCGGCGGTAAGCGCCGGGCTCGCGGTCACCGCGCAGCTGCAAAGCCTGATCACCGCGGACATGCGCGTGCTAGGGGAAGCCGAAGGCCTGCCGGTGCTGCCGATTGCCAGCGTGATGCTGCTGCACAACCAGACAACCCGCAGCACCCTCACCGAGTCCCTGGCCGAGCACATTGCCGAAGGCTTCAAACTCTAGGCCCCCTCCCCCAAGCGCTGTCCCGCGGCGCCTTGAGAACGCCCGCCCAGAAGGTCGAACGAACTATGCAGTGCCTTCGTAGCTCGATATCAACATGAGCTTCGTGACGGAACCGGCGGATCAGCTGGCGTAATGAAAATGCCCTCGCCGTCATCCGCCCGCACTTTCCAGAAAGGATCAGCATGGACACCGAAATCGACAAGAACAAGGCAGCTGGCTCCGACGACAGTTTGCTGCTGGACAACCAGATGTGCTTTGCCCTGTATTCCACCTCGTTGTTGATGACCAAGGTGTACAAGCCGCTGCTGCATGAACTGGGGCTGACCTACCCGCAATACCTGACCATGCTGGTGCTGTGGGAGCGCGATGGCATGACCGTGGGTGAAATCAGCACCCGGCTGTTGACCGATCCCGGCTCGCTGACCCCGTTGCTCAAACGCCTCGAAGCGGAAGGTATGCTCAGCCGCACGCGCAGCAAGGACGACGAACGCGTGGTCATCGTGCAGCTGACCGAACAAGGGCGCGCCCTACGTGAACAGGCGTGTTCGGTGCCCGATTCGATCCTGAGGGCCAGCGGCCAGGGCGAAAAAGATCTGCAGGCCTTGCAGAACCATTTGCTGGAGCTGCGCAAGAACTTGCAAGGCAGCCTGTGAAAGCGACTGGCGCTGACGACCGATTTTGTCGGCGGCAGATGCTATGATCGCCCATCCCTCGCTGCCAGGACCGAATGCGCCCCATGGATTACCGCAAGCCTTCCGACCGCAAAAGCATGCACTCGCGTATCGTCCAGGACTTGGGCATGCAGATCGTCTCGGGGCGCTTCAAACCTGACGATCGTCTCCCGGCAGAAGCGTTGCTGTGCGAAGAGTATGCAGTCAGTCGGCCGGTGCTGCGTGAGGCGACTCGGGTGCTGGTGGCCAAGGGGCTGGTGTACTCCAAGCCGCGTGTTGGCTCGGTGGTCAAGCCGCGCCGCGAGTGGCACATGCTCGACCCCGACGTGCTGCACTGGGTCATGCAGAGCACGCCACAGAACGAGTTCTTTGCATTGCTGACCAGCGTGCGAACCATCATCGAACCTGCCGCAGCAGCGTTGGCCGCGCAACACGCCAGCGATGAGGAGATTGCGGCCATCGGCGAAGCCTATGGCCGCATGGAAGCGGCAGATACGCCGGAGCAGGTGCTGCAACCGGACCTGGACTTTCACAGCCGGATCGCCGACGCCACTCACAACGACCTGCTCGCCCACCTGTGCAACATGCTTTCGCTGGCACTGCGCGAGGCGCTGCGCCACTCCAACCAGCGGCCCAACCTGCATGAGCTGGCGTTGCCCCGGCACAAGGCGATTCTGACCGCGATCGAAAACCGCGACGCCCTCGGCGCCCGCCACGCGACCCTGGTGCAACTCGACGACGCCAAAGACGCCCTCAGCGCCGTCCTCGGCCCGTAGCAGCGGCGTAAGCCGCGTCCGCTATCGATGCGCTTGCGTGGCGAACGACGTGCTCCCTGGATCGCTTCGTAGAGGCGGGACGCGGCTTACGCCGCTGCTACGTTAGTGGGCGAGTAGGGAGTGGCCTTTTTGCCCGGCGAGTTTTTCCGGTTTAATCAGGAAGCGTGCCAGTGCCGGCAGCAACCACAGCGCTCCGAACATGTTCCACAGCAGCATGAAGGTCAGCATCAGGCCCATGTCAGCCTGGAACTTGATGGCCGAGAATATCCATGTAGCGACGCCGATCGCCAGGCACAACCCCGTGAACAGCACTGCCTTGCCCGTGGATTTCAGCGTCTGGTAATAGGCCTCCTGCAGCGGCAGGCCCGCGCGCAGGAAGCTCTCCAGCCGGCTGTAGATGTAGATCCCGTAGTCCACGCCGATGCCTACGCCCAGCGCTACCACCGGCAGGGTCGCAACCTTCACACCGATGCCCATGAAGGCCATCAGCGCATTGCCCAGCACCGAGGTCAGCACCAGCGGCAGCACGATGCACAGGGTGGCCGCAAAGGAGCGGAAGGTGATCATGCACATCACGGCAACACACAGGTACACCAGCACCAGAATGGTCAGCTCACTGGTCTTGATCACCTCGTTGGTGGCCGCCTCGATACCGGCGTTGCCCGCCGCCAGCATGAATTCCAGCCCTGGCTGGTTGTTCTCGGCGGCAAAGTCCTGCACCGCCTTGACCACCCGATCCAGGGTCTCGGCCTTGTGGTCGTTGAGGAACACCAGCACCGGTGCCAACGAACAGTCGGCGTTGTAGAGACCGTCAGCCCGAGCGATGGAGCTGTTCAGCACATCCGGGTTGCGGCTCAAGGTTTCCCATTTCAGGTTGCCCTCGTTCATGCCCTTGATCATTTGCCGCGACACGGTCACCAGGGAGATCGTCGACTGCACACCGGGGGTGTTGTCCATCTTCCACATCAGCTGGTCGATGGGCGCCATGGCCTTGTACGTCGAACAGCCCTCGGCTGCGGTCTTGACCATCACCACCAGCACGTCCGAACTGGTGGAGTAGTGCTCGATGATGAAGCTGTTGTCCTTGTTGTAACGCGAGTCGGGCCGCAGTTCCGGCGCCCCCTGGTCAAGGTCGCCGATCTTCAGGTTCTGGCTGTACCAAAGCCCGCCACCGAAGGCCAGCAATGCCAGCGCAATCGACACAGGTGCCACCCTGGGGCTGGCGAACCGAGCCAGGGTGCGCCAGAACGGGTGCTCGCGTACGGCGTCACGCTTGCTGATGTCCACGGCGCGCTTGCTGATGCCCACGTAGGAAATGGCCACCGGCAACAGGATCAGGTTGGTGAACACGATCACCGCCACGCCGATGGAGGCACCAATGGCCAGCTCGCGGATCACCCCGATATCGATGATCAGCAGGGTGATGAAGCCCACCGCGTCGGCCAGAATCGCGATCATGCCGGGCAGGAACAACTGGCGGAAAGTACGCCGGGCGGCGGTCAGGGGATTGTCGGCATCACTGGATTGCAGGGCGATGCCGTTGATCTTCTGCACACCATGGGAAATGCCGATGGCGAAGATCAGAAACGGCACCAGCATCGAGTACGGGTCCAGCCCGAAGCCGATGGCGTGCATCAGCCCCAGTTGCCACACCACCGCCACCAACGTGGTACAGAGCACAGCGACGGTGCTGCGCAGGCAGTGCGTGAACCAGTACAGCAACACCAGGGTAATGGCGAAGGCAATGCCGAAGAACAGCACCACCATGATCAGGCCATCGATCAGGTCCCCTACCTTCTTGGCAAAGCCGACGATGTGCACCTGGATATTGGGGTTCTGCGCCTGGAACTTGTCGCGAATCTTTTCTTCGAGCTGGTGGGAAAACTGCCGGTAGTCGAGCTTGAGCAGCCGACTCTGGTCCTGGGGATCGGGATAGGACTCCAGCAAGGGCACATCGACGATTGAAGAGCGGAAGTCGTTGGCTACCAAGCGGCCTACCTGGCCGGACTTGAGCACGTTGTTGCGCAGTTGATCGAGGCTGTCCGCCGAACCATCGTAACTCTGCGGAATCACCTCGCCGCCGGCGAAGCCCTCCTCCGTCACTTCAGTCCAGCGCACGCTGGGGCTCCACAGCGATTTCAGCGCCGAGCGGTCGACCCCCGGAATGTAGAACACCTCGTCATGCACCTGGCGCAAGGTTTCCATGTACGCCTGACTGAAGATATCGCCATCGGTGGCCTGCACCGAGATGCGCACGGTATTGCCCAGGTTGGCCAGATCGTTGCGATGCTCCAGCATCTTCTCGATGAAGGGGTGCTTGAGCGGGATCATTTTCTCGAAGCTGGTGGACGGTCGGATCAGGGTGGCCTGCCAGAACAGCACCAGGCTGACCAACAGGCACAGGCCGATCACCGCCGGGCGGTGATCGAAGATCAGCCGCTCCAGCCACGTGGGTTTCTCCTGCGGGCGGGTGCCCACTCCGGCCGGCCGGCTCATGGTGTCACCTGCGCGCCATTGGCCGCCGTGACCCGCACGCCGCCCTGCCCTGCGAGGATCAAGCCGTCGCGGGCATCGCCCGCTACTGCAGCCAGGGCAATACGGTCCGGGCGGCTGTAGACGCTGAAGCTTTGCCCGTCATCGTCGCTGCGCAACACCGTGCCACCATTGCCCACCAGCACCAGTTCACCGCTGTCGAGCAGGGTCGCGCCGGCCAGACCGAACTCCATGGGGCCGCGCGGGCCCTGGACCTCGATACGCTGCCAGTGATCGCCGAAATCGGTGGAGCGATAGAGGTTGCCGCGCAGCCCATACACCAGCAGCGTACCGGCCTGGGCCGTGCCGATGGCGCCGAACAGCGAACCCTCGTAGGGGCCCTGCACAGCCTCCCAGCTTGCGCCCTGGTCAGAGGAACGGAACAGGCTGCCCTGCTCGCCGACGATGAACAGGCCAGCGTCCTTGACCTTCGCGATGGCGTTGAGGTGGTACTGCTCCGGGTTATCAAGGCGATCGCTGACATCCTGCCACTGCTGACCGCCATCGGTGGTCTCCAGAAGCATGCCGTACGCGCCGATGGCAAAGCCGGTGGTGGCATCCTGGAACCAGACATCCAATAGCGGTGCCTCGCGGGCAGTGTCTTCGAACTGCTTGGTCCAGGTGACCCCGCCGTCAGCACTGGCAAGAATCTGCGCGTCATGGCCTACAGCCCAGCCATGCTGGGCGTCGGCGAAGTACACGGCGGTGAGCAGTTGTCGAGTAGGCACCCGCGCTTGCGTCCAACTGACGCCCTGGTCGTCGGAATAGAGGATGTGACCGCGGTCGCCCACCGTGACCAGGCGCGGGCCGGCGTGAGTGACGTCGAGCAGCAAGGTACGCGCGGCCTTGTTCGATTCGATGGCGAATGAATCGGCCATGGCGGCGGTTGCCAAGGGCGTGCCCAACACGCCGAGCAAGGCCAACCCCAACGCCCAGCCACCCAACATGCCTGTTGCTGCGCACGCTTGTGTCATACCGCGCTTACCCCTGTTGTTGTTTTAGGACGGGCGAAACCAGCAAGGCAGAGCGGCTTGCGGGCTGCGCCTATCCTATAGGGGCGGGGAAAGTGCTGACAATTGGAGTTACGTTATGATTTGTAAATCAGATGGTGAATGGCGGATATGGCTTGGCTTGGGGTTTGTGTCGGATGGTCGCCTCACCCCGGCCCTCTCCCTGAGGGAGAGGGAGTTGAAGCCCTCGCCTACTGCACTTCCCCCCGCAAGCCCTGCACCAAGGTCCGCAACCGCTCCGGCAACGCGGCCTCGCCACTCACGGGCGCGCCCGCCACCAATGTCACTCGCGACCAGAACCGCTTGAAGAAACCCTTGTTCGGATCACGGCTGAAGAAACTCCCCCACAACCCCTGCAACGCCAGGGGGATCACAGGTACCGGGGTCTGCTCCAGCACGGTGCTCACCCCGCTCCTGAACGCATCGATCTGCCCATCGGTAGTCAGCTTGCCCTCGGGGAAGATGCACACCAGCTCACCTGCGGCCAGATACTGGGCCACACGGGCGAATGCTTGCTCGTAGATCAGCGGATCTTCCTTGCGCCCCGCGATGGGGATGGTCCCGGCCGTACGGAAAATGAAGTTCAACACGGGCAGGCGGTAGATCTTGTAATACATCACGAAACGGATCGGCCGACGCACCGCGCCGCCGATCAGCAGGGCGTCGACGAACGACACGTGGTTGCACACCAGCAGCGCGGCGCCCTCGTCCGGAATATGCTGCAGACCACGATGCTCGACCCGGTACAGCGAGTGGCTGAGCAGCCATATGAGGAAGCGCATGGTGAATTCGGGGACGATCTTGAAGATGTAGGTGTTCACCGCGATGTTCATCAGCGATACCACCAGGAACAGCTCCGGAATGCTCAGCTTGGCCACGCTGAGCAGCAGGATCGAGGCAATCGCCGAAACCACCATGAACAGCGCATTGAGGATGTTGTTCGCCGCGATCACCCGGGCTCGCTGGCCTTGCGGCGTGCGGGACTGGATCAGGGCATACAGCGGCACGATATAGAAGCCGCCGAACACCCCCAGCCCGAGGATATCGAGCAATACCCACCAGGCCTGGGCGTAGCCCAGCACCGCCAGCCAGCTATGCGCCACGCCCGGCTCGGGAAAACCGCCCGAGTGCCACCACAGCAACAGGCCGAACAAGGTCAAGCCGAACGAGCCAAAGGGTACCAGGCCGATCTCCACCTTACGCCCGGACAGCCGTTCGCAGAGCATCGAGCCCAGCGCGATGCCTACCGAAAACACGGTAAGAATCAGGGTGACCACGGTTTCATCGCCGTGCAGCCACTCCTTGGCATAGGCCGGAATCTGGGTCAGGTAGATGGCGCCGACGAACCAGAACCACGAGTTGCCAACGATCGAGCGCGACACCGCCTTGGTCTGCCCCAGCCCCATGCGCAGCGTGGCCCAGGATTGCCGGGCGATGTTCCAGTCGATCACCATGCCTGGCGCCGAAGCCGGCGCGGCGGGAATGCCACGGCTGGCCAGATAACCCAGTACGGCCACAGTCAGGATCGCGCAGGCCACCACCGGCGCGTACTCGGCCGAAGACATCATGACCCCCGCGCCGATGGTCCCTGCCAGGATGGCCAGAAACGTGCCCATCTCCACCAGGCCGTTGCCGCCCACCAGTTCCTCGGGGCGCAGCGCCTGGGGCAGGATCGAGTACTTCACCGGGCCGAACAACGCCGAGTGGGTACCCATGGCAAACAGCGCCGCGAGCATCATCCACAGATGATTGAACATGAAGCCCGCTGCCCCGACCGCCATGATGACGATCTCAGCCAGCTTGATCACCCGGATCAGCCGGTCCTTGGCGAACTTCTCGCCGAACTGGCCGGCCAGCGCCGAGAACAGGAAGAACGGCAGGATGAACAGCAAGGCGCAGAGGTTGACCCAGATGCTGCGATCGCCTTCGATGCCCAGCTTGTAGAGGATGGCCAGGATTAGCGACTGCTTGAAGATGTTGTCGTTGAAAGCGCCCAGGGCCTGGGTCACGAAGAACGGCAAGAAACGGCGCTTGTCCAGCAGAGCGAATTGCGAAGGGTGACTCATCGTCCGTGTACCTTGATGACGCCCACGCTAGGACGGGGCTTGGCGCGGCACAGGATAGCCATTGCTTGGCAAATGCCCAAGGGGGTGTAGGCATTATTGATAGGGCTGGAATGGGCGGACGCGGATGAATCCGCTGCTACAGGTTGGAGGTCGCAGGGCCATAGTTGGAGGGAGGGCTGGTGGGGATCGGGCGGGCCCAGCCAGTGGCCCAAGGGCAGGCATTGGTCGTCGGAACACAGGTCGTAATCGCCGGCCTGGGGGACGCGCGCCAGCAGCAACGGCAGTAGCGGCGGCAGTGGCCGCCGATAGCGCCAACTGCCGTTGCTGAACAGGGCGTGCGCGGGGATTTCCATGCCCGCGCCGCTGCCGCGAACACGCGCCTCACCCAGCTGCAAGCCTTGCCACGTGACGCTGTAGTCTTCTTCCCAGCGGACCTTCTCGACACTGTGGTCCCATGCCAAGGTAAAGTCGGTCACCGGCAATTGCGCCCCGATCACCCCGGCCAGGCCCATGCACAGGCCCATCATGTCCTGGCCAGCCCCACGTGGCGGGAGCGCCACAGATGGGCGGCGATGATCAAGCCTCCGGCTGCGAAGCCCATTTCGTCGGTCAGCGGCCAGGCAACCACCAGCAGCGCCCCGGATGCGGCGGCCAGCAGGCGCTCCCACCAAGGCATCGGACGTTGCAGGAAGCCCGTGGCCGCCATGCCCCACAGGCCCACGGCCAGAAGCGTCTTGACCAGCATGTAGGCGCTCAGCCACAGGCTGTCGCCCTGCAGCATCAGCGCCGGGTTGTACACCGCCATGAAGGGAATGACGAACCCGGCCAGGGCAATCCGGACCGCCCACAGGCTGATTTTCAAGCCACTGGCTCGGGCGATGGGGGCGGCAGCGAAGCAGGCCAGGGCCACGGGTGGGGTCAGGTCCGCCAGGATGCCGAAATAGAACACGAACATATGCGAGACGATCAGCGGCACGCCCAGTTCGAGCAAGGCTGGCGCTGCGATGGAGCTGGTGATGATGTAATTGGGGATGGTGGGAATTCCCATGCCCAACACCAGGCAGGTCAGCATGGTCAGGATCAGCGACAGCAGCAGATTGTCCCGGCCTATGGCCAATATATAGCCGGCGAAGGTCGAGGCCACTCCTGTCAATGAGACCACGCCGATGATCACCCCTACCAACGCGCAGGCAATGCCCACCGGCACGGCATGCCGCGCGCCATTGACCAGCGCATGCAGGCACAGGGCAAGCGTGTCGCGACCACCCTTGATGCACCCGCTCACCGCCACCAGCACGGCGATCACCGCGAAGATCACGCCGATACCCAGCTGAAAGAAGCCAGCGCATGACAGGCCCAGAGCGACCCAGAAGGCGCAGCGCAGGGCCACGCCGGAAAACCGCAGGATGATCGCCGAGCCCAGGACCACGATCGCGGTCAATGCCAGGCCCACCATGCCGGAAAACAGCGGCGTGCGGCCAGAGAACAGCAGGTAGATCAACACGGCCAATGGCAGCAGCAGGTACCACCTCTCGCGCACCGCCCCCAGTGCGCTGGGGCACTGATCCTTGGGCAGCCCCTTGAGGTTGGAGCGCATGGCCTCCAGATGCACCATCCAGAACACCGAGGCGAAATAGAGCAGCGCCGGGATCAGGGCGGCCTTGGCGATTTCGACGAAGGGCACGTTGATGGTTTCGGCCATGATGAACGCCACGGCCCCCATGACCGGCGGCATCAACTGACTGCCCATGCTGGACGTGGCCTCCACGCCGCCGGCGAACTCGGCTCGATAGCCAAAGCGTTTCATCAGGGGAATGGTGAATTGCCCCGTGGTCACCACGTTGGCGACGCCTGAACCGGTGATGGTGCCCATCAGCGCCGACGAGGCCACCGACACTTTCGCCGGCCCGCCCGTCTTGTGCCCGAACAGGCCCATGGCAAAGTCGGTGAACAGCTTGATCATGCCGGCCTGCTCCAGAAACGCGCCGAACAGGATGAACAGGAAGATATAGGTCGCGGACACGTAGGTGGGCGTGCCGTAGAGCCCCTCGGTACCAAAGGCCAGCTGGTTGATGACCTGGTCCAGGCCATAGCCGCGGTGGGCCAGGGCGCCGGGCAAGTGCTCACCGAGCAGAGCGTAGGCCAGGAACAGGCCGCAGATCAGCGGCAGGGCAATGCCCATCACCCGTCTGGCAGCTTCGAACACCAGCACGATCAACACCAGGCCAACCACGCCGTCAGCCAGGGTCAGGTCACCCGAGCGCTGGATCAGATCGGCCTCGAAGATCCACTGGTACAGCGCGGTGGCCACGGCCGCCAGGCTCAGCAGCCAGGCCAGCGGCTGCCACGGACGCGTCTGCCCCCAGGCCGGGTAGCTGAGCAGTACTACCCATAACAGAAAGCCCACGTGCACTGCGCGCAGGACCTGGCTGGACAGCGGCGCGAACGCGGCGGTGACGATCTGGAAGATCGCGAACGCCAAGGCTACGAAGAACAAGGTTTTTGGCCACGCCTGCGGGTTCGCGGGAATACCGTGGAGCTGATCACTCATGGGCGGTCTGCCTTTGGGCTGAATGGGAGCGCGGGGGGGGGGCGCAGCGCAGTTATGGCGCTGCGCTGGGCTTCAGAGCAGGCCTTTTTCCCGGTAATAACGCTCGGCGCCGGGATGCAGCGGAATCGGCAGATGGCGGGGCGCATCTTCCAGGGTGATGTCGTTGGCCGCCGAGTGGGCATTGCTCAGGCGCGGCAGGTTTTCGTAGATCAGGCGCGTCATCTGATAGGCCGTTTCTTCCGGCACCCCGTCATGGGTTACCAGGATATTGGTGATCGCCACGGTGGGGATGTCCTCGACTTGTCCATCGTAGGTATTGGCCGGGATAACCCCGCTTTGGTAAGCCGGGTTGCCGATGCCGCGGACCACCTCGACCGGGATCGACACGTAGTTCAGCGGCATCACCGAGGCCAGATCGCGTATCGCTGCCATGCCCAGCCCGGAGGATTGCAGGGTGGCGTCGAGCTGGCGGTTCTTGATCAGCTCCACGGACTCGGCGTAGGGCAGGTATTGCACCTTGCCCATGTCCTGATAGGTCAATCCGGCCGCCTTGAAGATCGCCCGTGCGTTGAGCTCGGTGCCGGACTTGGGCGCGCCGACGGAGATGGACTTGCCCTTGAGGTCGGCCAGGGTCTTGATACCCGACGCTTGGCTGGCGACGATCTGGATGTAGTTGGGATAGGCCCCGCCGATGGCCCTGAGTCTGGTCATCGGGGCCTTGAACCCGGCCTCCTCCACACCCAGCCTGGCGTCGGCCACCGAGTCGCCGAGGGCGAAGGCGAGCTCGCCGCGCCCGGCCTGCAGCAGGTTGAGGTTCTCGACCGAGGCCTTGGTGGCCTGAACCGAGGTTCTGACCGAAGGGATGTTCTCGCTATAGATCTGCGACAGCGCCACACCCAGGGGGTAATAGACACCGCTGGTGCCACCGGTAAGTATGTTTATGAATGCAGGCGATGCATGGGCCGGCACGCTGATCAACAGACTGGAGACCGCAGCGATAATGGCTTTACGGTTGATCGATGGCATGGATAACGCTCCGTGTTGTTATGGCTTTGTTCAGAGTCCATGCACTCTAATGGATAGCCAACGGAGACGGGGGAGATAGCGCGCGATCTTTTGCAACCACATGTGCCAGGCGCGGCGCCGAGCGTGAGGCGGCGCCGGTTCGAGGTGTAACGCCGCCCTCCTACGCCCGGGAAGGCTGCACGCCGCGGCGGCGCCACATGCCCAGCAGCGCCAGGCCGCACAGCGCCAGTTGCACCGCGACATAGCCGTTGCTGGTGGCGATCAGGCCGAACTCGCGCACCATGAAACCGGCGCCGATGGCCGGCACGCAGAACGCCAGATAGCTGAGCACGTAGAACGTTGCCATCAGGCCCGCCCGCTCATGGGCATGGGCCAGTGGCATGACACTGCGCACAGCACCTAAAAAGCCCGCGCCGAATCCGCAGCCGGCCACCACCGTCCCGATGAAGAACAACGCCAGCAAGCCGTTGTTGCTGGCCACCAGCACCAACCCTACGCCCAGCGCCAGAAGCATCGTGCCCAAACGCAAGGTCTGTTCGGCCTGAGCGTTGCGCAAGGTGTAGATGGCCGCCGCACCGCTGAGCGTCAGGGTAGCCACCAGCGCTCCGCCCAACAGGTTGGACGTGGAACCGGTGGCGACCCGCAGCAGCGAGGGCGCCAGGGACAGGAAAAAGCCGCCAGTCATCCATACCGCCACGTCCACTGGCAGCATGCGCCACAGGGCCGAGCGCGCTTGTACCGGGATACTCAACGCCGGACGCAGGGAAGCCCAGGCACCCGGCTGTGGGCTGACACTTTCGCCCAGCAACGCCAGCAGCAGCAGTTGCAGCGCGAACACCGCCAGCAGTACCCAGTACGCCAGGTGCAGCGGTTGCGGTGCGTAATCCACCAGCACACTGGTGCCCAAGGCACCCACCGCCATGCCCAATAGCGGTGCGAGACTGTTGACCAGTGCGCCCTGAGTACGGCTGGTGTCGAGCAAGGCCGCACCCAGAACGCTGGTGGCCATGCCGGTGGCAAATCCCTGCAGCACCCGCGCGGCCAGCAGCCAGCGTACATCGCTGGCGTAGATGAACAGCAGCATGGCGCCCATTTCGAGCAGCAACGCGGCGAAGATCACCGGCTTGCGACCCAGATGATCCGACAGCGAGCCTACCACCAGCAGCGCCGCCAGCAAGCTCAGCGCATACACGCCGAACACCAGCGTCAGGGTTGCGGGGGAGAAGTGCCAGGTCTCCTGATACAGGTGATACAGCGGCGTGGGGGCGCTGGAGGCGGCCAGAAAACTGAGCAGTACCGCGGCCAGGAAGATCAGGCTGGCGCGCGGGGGGAATTTCGGAGTCATGGGCGGGGTCCCGGTAAAAGCTGAGAAAACGTTGCGAGAGTGTGCGCTGCGCGAGCAGATGCAGGAAGGGGTACATCGGTCGCTGACCAGCTAGACCTTGGTCGGCGCTGACGGGACAGGGCGTGGCGTGCGAGACTGGCGGCAACAGGTGAGACTGCGGTGCGGCCATCGCGGGTAGAACCCGCTCCCACAGGATCTGATGCAGCAACAGGTGAGACTGCGGTGCGGCTATCGCGGGTAGAACCCGCTCCCACAGATGCGGATGTGCGCGGACCTCATGGCAGAAGCCGATCATGTGGGAGCGGGTTCTACCCGCGATGGGGGCGCCGCGGTTCATCTCTGTACCCCAATTCGGAGTTCTCGATGTCGCTGTCCAGCGGGCTGATCGCCGCCGTTGCCCTGGCCTACATGGCCGTGATGTTCGCCATCGCCTTCTACGGCGACCGGCGCGCCAAGCCCTTGCCGCCTCGGTTGCGGGCGTGGGTCTATAGCCTCTCGCTAGCCGTCTACTGCACCAGTTGGACATTCTTCGGCGCTGTCGGCCAGGCCGCCGAACAGCTGTGGGCATTCCTGCCGATCTACCTGGGCCCGGTGCTGCTGATGCTATTGGCGCCCTGGGTCCAGGAAAAGATGGTGTTGATCAGCAAACAGGAAAACATCACTTCCATCGCCGACTTCATCGCCGCCCGCTATGGCAAATCGCAAAGCCTGGCGATCGTCGTCGCACTGATCTGCCTGGTCGGCGTACTGCCCTATATCGCCCTGCAACTCAAAGGCATCGTGCTGGGCGTCAACCTGTTGATTGGTGCCAGCGCCGACGCCACTGGCACCCGTGTCCAGGATACCGCCATGGTGGTCACGCTGGTGCTGGCGCTGTTTACCATTCTGTTCGGCACCCGCACCCTGGACGTCACCGAGCACCACCGCGGCATGGTGCTGGCCATCGCCTTCGAGGCGCTGGTCAAACTGTTCGCCTTCCTGGCCGTGGGCGCATTCGTCACCTTCGGCCTGTACGACGGCTTCGATGACCTGCTCAGCCAGGCCATGCTTGCACCGCGGCTGGAGGAGTACTGGAAAGAGACCGTCAATTGGCCCTCGTTGGTGGTGCAGACTGGCGTGGCGATGATGGCGATCATCTGCCTGCCCCGGCAGTTCCACGTCACCGTGGTGGAAAACACCGACCCGCAAGACCTGCGCCTGGCACGCTGGGTGTTTCCTGCCTACCTGATCCTGGCCGGGCTGTTCGTGGTGCCCATCGCCCTGGCGGGGCAGATGCTGCTGCCCAGCTCGGTGATCCCGGACTCCTTCGTCATCAGCCTGCCCCTGGCCGAAGCCCACCCTGCACTGGCGCTGCTGGCGTTCATCGGCGGCGCCTCGGCAGCCACCGGCATGGTCATCGTCGCCAGCGTCGCGCTGTCGACCATGGTCTCCAACGACATGCTGCTGCCCTGGTTGCTCAGGCGCCAGAGTGCGGAGCGCCCGTTCGAGGTGTTCCGTCAGTGGATGCTCAGCGTGCGCCGCGTCAGCATCGTGGTCATCCTGCTGTTGGCCTACGTCAGCTACCGGCTGCTGGGCTCCACGGCCAGCCTGGCCACCATCGGCCAGATTGCTTTTGCCGCCGTCACCCAACTAACCCCAGCCATGCTCGGCGCCCTTTACTGGAAACAGGCCAACCGTCGCGGCGTGTTTGCCGGCCTGGCCGTGGGCACATTCCTGTGGTTCTACACCCTGGTGCTGCCGGTCGCCGCCCACGGCCTGAACCTGCCCGTCAGCACCTTTCCCGGCTTGGCCTGGTTGCACGGCAACCCGCTCGGCCTGCCCATCACCCCCCTGACTCAAGGCGTGGTGTTGTCCCTGGCGGGCAACTTCATCCTGTTTGCCTGGGTGTCGGTGTTGTCACGTACCCGGGTCAGCGAGCACTGGCAGGCCGGTCGTTTCATTGGTCAGGAAATCAGCCCGCGACCCAACAGCCGCTCGCTGCTGGCGGTACAGATCGACGACCTGCTCAGCCTCGCCGCACGTTTCGTCGGTGAGGAGCGGGCGCTACAAAGCTTCACCCGTTTCGCCTACCGCCAGGGCAAAGCCTTCAACCCCAATCAGAACGCTGACAGCGAATGGATCGCCCACACCGAGCGCTTGCTGGCCGGCGTACTGGGCAGTTCGTCCACCCGCGCGGTGGTGAAGGCCGCCATCGAGGGCCGCGACATGCAGCTCGAGGACGTGGTGCGCATCGCCGACGAAGCCAGCGAAGTGTTGCAGTTCAACCGGGCACTGCTGCAAGGCGCGATCGAGAACATCACCCAGGGCATCAGTGTGGTCGACCAGTCGCTGCGCCTGGTGGCCTGGAACCGGCGCTACCTGGAACTGTTCAATTACCCCGAAGGCTTGATCAGCGTGGGTCGGCCCATCGCCGACATCATCCGCTACAACGCCGAGCGTGGCCTGTGCGGGCCAGGCGAAGCGGAAGTACACGTGGCGCGCCGCCTGCACTGGATGCGTCAGGGCCGTGCCCACACCTCCGAACGGCTGTTCCCCAACGGTCGAGTCATCGAACTGATCGGCAACCCCATGCCCGGCGGCGGTTTCGTCATGAGTTTCACCGACATCACCGCCTACCGCGAAGCCGCCCAGGCCCTCAAGGAGTACAACGAGGGCCTCGAGCAGCGGGTCGCAGAGCGCACTCATGAGCTGTCGCAACTGAACCTGGCACTGACCGAAGCCAAGGCTCACGCGGAAGCGGCCAACCAGTCCAAGACCCGTTTCCTCGCCGCCGTCAGCCACGACCTGATGCAGCCGTTGAACGCCGCGCGGTTGTTCTCCGCCGCCCTCTCCCATCAGGCTGAAGGCTTGTCCAGCGAGGCTGGTCAGCTGGTGCAGCACATGGACAGCTCGCTGCGCTCGGCTGAAGACCTGATCAGCGACCTGCTGGATATCTCACGGCTGGAAAACGGCAAGATCAGCCCCGACCGCCGGCCCTTCGCCCTCAACGAGCTGTTCGACGGCCTGGGCCCGGAATTCAAGGCCCAGGCGCAGGAGCAAGGCTTGCGTTTCCGCTTGCGCGGCAGCGAGTTGCGCGTGGACAGCGACATCAAACTGTTGCGACGGGTCTTGCAGAATTTCCTGACCAATGCCTTTCGCTATGGCAAGGGCCCGATCCTGCTGGGGGTGCGGCGCAAGCCCGACGCCTTGAGTCTGGAGGTGTGGGACTGCGGGCCTGGTATCGCCAGCGACAAACTGCAGGTGATTTTCGAGGAGTTCAAACGGCTGGACAGTCACCAGACCCGCGCCGAGAAAGGCATGGGTCTGGGCCTGGCGATCGCCGACGGGTTGTGCCGGGTCCTGGGCCATCCGTTGAATGTCCGTTCCTGGCCAGGCAAGGGCAGCGTGTTCAGCGTGAGCGTGCCGCTGGCTGGCGCCCAAAGCCAGGCACCGGCACCTGTCAGTGCGCCGGCAAGCCTGCCATTGAGCGGCGCTCGCGTGCTCTGCATCGACAACGAAGACAGCATCCTGCTCGGCATGCACAGTTTGCTGAGCCGTTGGGGTTGCGAGGTCTGGACCGCGCGCAACCGCCAGGAGTGCGCCGCGTTACTGGCAGAGGGCAAACGCCCGCAGCTGGTACTGGTGGACTATCACCTGGATCAGGGCGACACCGGTACCGAGCTGATGGCCTGGTTACGCACAGAACTGGCGGAACCGGTACCGGGCGTCGTGATCAGCGCCGATGGCCGCGCGCAGACCCTGGCCCAGGTGCACGCGGTGGGTCTGGACTACCTGGCCAAACCGGTCAAACCGGCGGCCTTGCGCGCCCTACTCAACCGGCACCTCGGCCGGCACTGACACGCCATCGGCATCGGCCTGGGCGTTGGCGCTGTCCGGGCTCTCGCTCATGGCCCGCTCCAGCAGGTCCGGAGCCAGGCTCTTGCTGGCCCGGGCGCCCAGCAACTTGAGTTGCTCGCTGCGGCTGACCAGGTTGCCGCGGCCTTCGGTGAGCTTGTTGCGTGCCGCGCTGTAGGCTTTGTCCAACTGCTGCAGGCGATTGCCCACCTCGTCCAGATCCTGGATGAACAACACGAACTTGTCGTAAAGCCACCCTGCCCGCTCGGCAATTTCCCGGGCGTTCTGGCTTTGCCGCTCCTGCTTCCAGAGACTGTCGATGACCCGCAGGGTGGCCAGCAGCGTGGTAGGGCTGACGATGACGATCTGCCGATCGAATGCTTCCTGAAACAGGTTGGGCTCGGCCTGCAAAGCCGCCGAAAATGCCGCTTCGATGGGCACGAACAGCAATACGAAGTCCAGGCTGTGCAGGCCATCGAGACGGTTGTAGTCCTTGCCGGACAAGCCTTTGACGTGGTTGCGCAGGGACAGCACGTGCTGCTTGAGCGCGGCCTGGGCAATGGCCGTGTCGTCGGCAGCCACGTATTGCTGGTAGGCGGTCAGGCTGACCTTGGAGTCGACCACCACCTGCTTGTCACCCGGCAGCATGATCAGCACGTCGGGTTGAAAACGCTCGCCATCGGGGCCCTTCAGGCTGACCTGCGTCTGGTATTCGCGACCCTTCTCCAGCCCGGCGTGCTCCAGCACCCGTTCCAGAATCAGCTCGCCCCAGTTGCCTTGGGTCTTCTGGCCTTTCAAGGCCTGGGTCAGGTTGGTGGCTTCGGTACTCAGGCGCTGGTTGAGTTGTTGCAGGCGCTCCAACTCCTTGCCCAGGGAAAAGCGTTCGCGGGCTTCGGTCTGGTAGCTCTCTTCGACGCGTTTCTCGAACGACTGGATGCGCTCCTTCAGCGGGTCGAGCAACTGACCCAGGCGCTGCTGGCTGGTTTCGGCGAAGCGCTGCTCGCGCTCGTCGAAGATCTTGCCCGCGAGTTCGGCGAACTGTGCGCGCAACTCGTCGCGCGAGCCTTGCAGGTCGGTAAGGCGCTGCTGGTGGCTGTCCTGCTGCTCGCGCAACTCGGCGTTGAGACCGGCGCACTGGGCGTCAAGGCGCCGCAGTTCGGCCTCGCGGGCGGTGCGTTCGATATTCCAGGCATGGGCTGCATCCCGGGCGTTGTCACGGTCCATCTGCAGCAGCTCGACCTCCCGGCGAAACCCGGCCAGTTCGGCCTGTTTGGCGGAATTGGCCTGGCTCAGGTCGCTGATCTCATCGCGGCTGGCATCCAGCTGGGCGTTGAGGCCGTCCTGGGCCAATTGCGCCATGGCCAGGCGTTCGTCCAGCAACGTCGCTTCGGCCTGGGCGCAAGCGGCTTTGCGCTGCAGTTGCCAGGCCAGTCCCAGACACGGCAGGCCGGCCGCCAGCAGGCCGATCATCAGGCTGGTCATGTCCAACGCCATGGAATGCTCACTCTTGCGGTTTCAATGCTGGGCAGTCTGAGGCCATTGGCCGCTGGGGGCAAACCGGGCTGTCAGTCGCGGCGCAGGTGGCTCAATGCAGTCTGGGCACCCGGGTCGCCGGCGCGGGCGGCCTGACGCAGCAGCTCCTGGCCGATACGCTGGTCGCGGGAGTTGCCGCAGTCCCGGCACATCAGTTGGCCAAGGCGACTTTGCGCGATGACGACGCCTTCGCGTGCGGGTTGTTTGAGCAGGCGGCCGGCCAGGTGTTTGACGTTCGCCTTGTGGCCCAGGCGGGGGCTGTCGAGCAGCCAGAGGGCGACTTTGAGGGTGAAGCGCTTGGGTGCGGCGGGTGGGGAGGTTTTCATGTAAAACTTTGGGCATAGCGGAAAAGCGCGCCACTGTACTCTTTTTTTTCCGGGAATGCTTGGGGGGTGACGGGTGGTGTTCAGGTTTGGGGGTGGGGTTGGGGATCGGTGGTGAATGGTCCCCTCACCCCAGCCCTCTCCCTGAGGGAGAGGGAGCTAGAAGCGGATCGCCGCTAGCCACAACACCACCGTACGGCCCCCTCTCCCTCAAGGAGAGGGAGCTGGAAGCGGACCGCCGCTAGCCGCAACACCACCGTACGGCCCCCTCTCCCTCAGGGAGAGGGAGCTAGAAGCGGATCGCCGCTAGCCGCAGCACCACCGTACGGCCCCCTCTCCCTCAGGGAGAGGGCTGGGGTGAGGGGACCATTCACCGCTGACCTCAAGCCAGACTCCGGGTCGTGACGGACGTTGAATCACGTCAACACCTGCACCGCCCCCAACCCTGCAAACACCACCTCTACCCGCGCGCCCACGGGTACCCAATGGATCCCCGTCCAGCTCCCCGTGGCAATCAGATCACCCGCTCGCAATGGGTTACCCGATGCTGCTGCATGTCGGGCCAACCACGGCAGTGAGCTCAAGGGGTCGGTGAACGGATGACTGCCGATGCCCGACGCCACTGATTCACCATCGACCGTCAACTGAACCGTCTGCGCAAACCAGTGCGGCCGCGAAGCCAGCGACACCGCCTCTCCCACAATAAGGCCGCGATTGAGCTGTTGGTCGGCCAGGCGCAACAGCGGGTCGGCGCGATCCCCATCCACCCAGCGCGTGTCGCACAGTTCGATGCCGCACATCCAGGTATCGATCGCGGCGTAGGCTGAGGCCAGGTCGGTGTGCTCGTCCAGGTCTCGGGATAGCCGCGCAAACACCTCGCCTTCGATGCCGACGCAATGGCAGTGGCCTGGCGGTATCTGCCAACCTGAGGTGTGAACAGCATCGGCCGGTACCCCTGCGGCACTGACCAAGCCCCCTGGCGCGCCGCCCAGTTTCCATGCCCGGGCGGGGGCCCGAGCAAACCAGCCCATGGCCGCAGCCACGCGCGCCTGCACCTCGTAGGCCTGGGCCTCGCTGTCCAAGCGCAAGCCCTCGGTGGACTGACGCTGCCCGTCGCGCCGGGCACGAAGCAGGCGGGCCGCCACCTGCTCCACGGCATTCACAACGGCAGCTCGGTCTGGCGCCGACGTGCCTGGGCAGGGGCGGGCCGTTCGCACTGCAAAAACCGGCCGCGACCCGCTTCACCGCGAGGCTGGCCGTCCCACACCACGTCACCACGGGACAGGGTCATGGCTGGCCAGGCGGTCAATTGCATCCCGGCATAGGGGGTGTAGTCGACGTTATGGTGCAGCTTGTCGTTGCTGAGGGTCAGTGGCTGGCCTTCGTCCCAGATCACCAGATCGGCATCGCCGCCGATGGCGATGCTGCCCTTGCGCGGGTAGAGGCCATAGAGTTTGGCAGCGTTGGTAGCGGTCAGCGCAACGAAGCTTTGCGGGGTAATGCGCCCGGTGCGCACCCCCTCGGACCAGAGCAGCGCCATGCGGGTTTCCACCCCGGGAATGCCATTGGCGATCTGGTCGAAGGCCACGTGCTCGCCGTGGGCTTTCTTGCCATCAGGGCCATCGAAACGAAACGGCGCATGGTCAGACGAAAAAATTTCGAATGCGCCATTCTCCAGCCCGTCCCAGATCACCTGCTGGTTGGCGGCATCCCGTGGCGGGGGGCTGCAGATGCATTTGGCGCCCTCGAAGCTGTCATCGCAGCCCAGCGAATCGGCGGTCAGAAACAGGTACTGCGGGCAGGTTTCGGCGTACACCTTCAGGCCCTGGCTCTGGGCCCAGCGGATCTGCTCCACGGCCTCGCGACCCGACACATGCACGATCAGAATCGGCACATCGACCAGCTCCGCCAAGGCAATGGCGCGGTGAGTCGCCTCGCGCTCCACCAACATGGGCCGCGAGGTGGCGTGGTAGCGCGGCGCACTCAGCCCGGCCGCCAACAGGCGCTCGGTGAGCCAGGCGATGCAGTCGCTGTTCTCGGCATGCAGCATCACCATCGCGCCTTCGCGGCGCGCCACGGAAAGGGTCTCCAGAATTTCCCGATCATCGAGTTTCAACGCGTCGTAGGTCATGTAGATCTTGAACGAGGTATAACCCTCGGCGATCAACGCCGGCAATTCATCACGCAGGATCTGCGGGGTGGGATCGGTGACGATCAGATGAAAAGCGTAATCGATCACCGGCTTGCTGCCGGCCCGGCGATGGTAATCGTCCACTGCCGCGCGCAGGGTCTGGCCCTTCTGCTGGCAGGCAAACGGGATGACGGTGGTGGTGCCGCCACAGGCCGCGGACAGGGTGCCGCTGAAGAAGTCATCGGCCATTACCGAGCCGTCGCCGGTGGGTTGATCCAAGTGCACATGGCTGTCGATGCCACCGGGGGTGACATGGCGCCCGCCGGCATCGATCTCCCTGAGCCCCTGGGGCAAGTCCAGCCCCAGCGCTGCGATACGGCCGTCGCGGATGCCGATGTCGCTGGTGAAGATGTCTGCGGCGGTGACCACACGAGCGTTGCGGATGACCGTGTCGAAGGGTTGCATATCGGGCCTCGCTGGTGGGGTGGGCGGCGGGGACGCGGCTTACGCCGCTGCTACGCGGGTTAGCCAGGCTTGGGCGATCTGTTCGCGGGTGGCGAACCAGACGCCTTCGTGGCCTTGCGCATACTCGATGAACTTCTTCAGCGCGCGGATCCGTCCTGGGCGGCCGACCATGCGCGGGTGCAAGCCGATGGACATCATGCGCAGGCCATCGGCGGCTTCCTCGTAGAGCACTTCGAAGCTTTCCTTCATGTATTCCAGAAAGTCCGACGCTTGTGACAGACCCGGCGAGTTCCAGTAGCGGAAGTCATTCACGTCACTGGTGTAAGGCACTACCAGGTGTTGCTTGCCCTGGACCTCGACGAAATAGGGCACGTCGTCGTTATAGGCATCGGAGTCGTAGAGGAAGCCGCCCTCTTCCACCACCAGCCGCCGCGTGCGCACGCTGGCGCCGTAGCGGCAGTACCAACCCACCGGGCGCTTGCCGCAGGTGCGCTGGAAGGACTCGATGGCCAGGCGGATGTGTTCGCGCTCCTGTTCTTCGGTGAGGCGAAAGACCTCTTCCCAACGGTAGCCGTGGCTGCAGATCTCGTGTCCCAAGGCAACCGCGGCCCTGGCCACGTCGGGGTTCTGCTCGAAGGCCACCGCGCAGGCATGAAAGGTCGCCGGCACCCCCGCCTTCTGCAGAATGTCCAGGATGCGCCAGATACCGACCCGCGAGCCGTATTCGTACATCGATTCCATGGCCAGGTTACGCACGCCCTCGGGGAACTGGTAGCTGCCCCATTCGGTCATGCTTTCCTGATCCGGATCGCCCATGGCCAGGGAACGCTCGGAGCCTTCCTCGTAGTTGATCACCACGCTGATGGCCAGTCGCGCGCCGTTGGGCCAGGTGCCTTGCGGACGTTGCTGGCCATAGCCGACCAGTTCTCTGAGGGGTAACGTCATGCCAATACTCTCCTGCAAGTGGGGCTAAGCGCCGGGCACGGAGCCTCAGCAGTCGATGTTCTTCAAGGCTTCGTGATCGGGTGTACCGGCGCTGTCGCCGAAAGCCAGGCCCATGGCCAGGGTCTGGGCGATACAGAAGGCCGCGGTCAGCGAGCGAAAGCCCAGCAACTCGGCATCGTTGACTTCGATCATCACCGAAGCGCACTGGCCAATAGGGCTGAGTACGCTGTCGCTGATGGCCACGATCGGCGTGCCGACTGCAACCGCCTGGTTGCAGGCGTCGATGGTTTCCTGGGCATAGGGCGGAAAGCTCACCGCCACCAGCACGTCATCGCCGTGCAGCGCACCGACCTGCTCGCGCAGGCTGCCGCCCAGGCCACTGATATGCACCGCGCGGCGCCCTACCCGGCTCAGCGCATAACTGAGGTAGGCGGCCATGGGAAAGGAACGGCGCATGCCGACCACGAACGTGGTGCGTGCCTGCTGCAGCAGGGCAATGGCCTGCTCCAGTGCCTGCACCTGCTGACCTTCGGCCAGGTGTTCCAGGGAGATGATATTGGCCCGGCTGAAGGCGCCGAGCATGGCACCGATATCCGTGGGATCGTCCAGCAATTGCTCGCCGCGATAGTGCCGAATGCGCTCCTTGAAGCTGCCCTGGCCGGCGTTTTCCAAGGGGCTTTTGCAAACCCGCTGCAGATCGCTGAAGCCGCCATAGCCCAAGGCCTGGGCCAGACGGATGAACGCCGAGGCCGGAATCTGCGAGCGTGCCGCCAGTGCAGCAACGGTGTTGAGCGCCACGTCGTGGGGATGCTCGATGACGTACTGGGCGGCGTCGCGCATGCGCGCGGTCAGTTTGTCCTGACCCAGCGCAATGGCGCTGCGCAGCTCCTGCAGGGTGTGGGGTAGTGACATAGGTAGAGGCTCGGTCAAAGTCAGCTGCGACGCAGCTGGGCGATGGCGCGGTCCAGGCAGTCGACCAGCCGCGTCATCTCATCTAGGGTGTTGTAGTGGGCAATGGAAACCCGCACTACGCCACCCTGAGGCGCAAGGCCCAATGCTTCGATCAGGTGACGCGCGTAGAAGTCACCGAAACGGATGCCGATACGGGCTGTATCGACCTGCCGCACGATCGCCTCCGACTGCACACCGTCGACCACGAAGCTGATGGTGGGCACCCGATCCCCCGCCGTTACCCGCGGTTTGCCGATGATGCGCACCCCGTGGGCCTCGCGCAGATAGGCCAACAGCGTTTCGGCCAGCAGGTTTTCCTGCACCTCGAAAGCGTCGAACGCGGCTTGCATGACCTGCCTCGCAGTGCCCTGGCTGCCGAGCCGGGTGCCGATATCCTGCAGGTAGTCGCTGATGCCGATGCAGCCATAGGACAGCTCGTAGTTGAGATTACCCGGTTGCAACTTGTAGGGAATGACGTCCTGGCCGATGAAAAAATGATTGAGGCTGGGCAGTGCCAGCAACAGCTCGCGTTTGCCCCACAGCACGGCGAAATGCGGACCGAAGACTTTGTAGAAGCTGAACACGTAGTAGTCGGCGCCGCTGGCCTGGACGTCCACCAGGCGATGGGGCGCGTAGGCGACGGCATCGACCACCAGCTTGCCACCCACGGCATGAACCCGCCGCGCCACTTCGGCCACCGGGTTGACGCTGCCCAGGATGTTCGAGGCATGGGTCATGGCGAGCACCCGTGTGTTGGCGCTGAGCAAGGTGTCCAGATCGGCCAGCTCGAGCTCCAGACTGTCGACGTCCACCGACCAGACTTTCAAGGTGGCACCGCGCTCGGCACACAGCCGTTGCCACGGGCCGATGTTGGCTTCGTGATCACTGTGGGTGACGATGATTTCATCGCCCGGCTGAATCGAGGGGGCAATGGCGCGCGCCAATATCTGCAACAGGTGGGTGGTCGAGCCGCCCATCACGCACTCTTCGGGATGAACCGCGTTGATCAACTGCGCGACCGAAGCCCGTGCTTCCAGCACTTTGGCGCCCGCCTGCTGGGAGGGGCCGTAGGACGCACCCAACTGCACGGCATGGTTGAGCAGGTACTGGCTGATACGCTCGGCCACGGGTTTGAGCACCGCCGAGCCGCCGGCGTTGTCCAGGTAGGCGAAGCCGTCGGCCAGGGCCGGGAACTGAAGGCGAACGTAATCGATATCGAGGGCAGTCAAGGTCGGTCTCCCAATTGATCAGTGGTGCAGGATGGCCTGCAGAAAAGCTTGGGTTCTGGGTTCCTGTGGCGCGGTGAAGAACGCCTGCGGAGGGTTCTGTTCGATGATGCGGCCGGTCTCCATGAAGATCACTCGGTCGGCGACCTTGCGCGCGAAACCCATCTCGTGGGTAACGACGATCATGGTCACGCCGGAACGCGCCAGGTTCTGCATGACGTCCAGCACTTCGCCGACCATTTCCGGGTCGAGGGCCGAGGTCGGCTCATCGAACAGGATTACCCGCGGTTCCATGGCCATCGTGCGGGCAATGGCCACTCGCTGCTGCTGGCCGCCGGACAACTGGCTGGGGTATTTGTCGGCGTGCCCAGCCATGCCGACTTTCTCCAGCAAGCCGCGGGCGCGCTCCTGGGCGTCGCGGCGGTTCATGCCACGCACCCGCACGGGCGCCAGCGCGACGTTGGCCAGCACCGTCAGGTGCGGGTAGAGATTGAAGTTCTGAAACACCATGCCCACTTCGCAGCGAATACCGGCCAGCTTGGGACCGGTCTCGACGCGCTGACCGGCCACGCGGATATCGCCGCCCTGGTAGGGTTCGAGCAAGTTGATGCAGCGAATCAGGGTGGATTTGCCCGAGCCAGAGGGCCCCAGTATCACCACCACCTCGCCCTGTTCAACCCTGAGGTTGATGTCGCTCAAGGCCTGGAAGCGGCCGTAGAACTTGTCCAGGTGCTCGATCTCGATCACGGTATTCATGCGCGCTTGCCTCCTGCGCCGTTGCGTCGTTCGACCCAGCTCACCAGTTGCACCAGCGGCAGCAACAGCAGCAGGTACATCACCGCTGCGCCGACCAGGGGTGTGGGGTTAGCCGCCAGCGCCTGGGCCTGGGTCGCCTGCTTGAGCAGGTCGGGCATGGCCACGACCGAAGCCAGGGCAGTGTCTTTCATCACGTTGATGCAATTGCTGGTCATCGGCGGCAACACGATGCGCATGGCCTGGGGCAGGATCACGTCACGCATGGTGTTGAAGAAACTCATGCCCTGAGACGCCGCCGCCTCGAACTGGCCACGGGGGATGGCTTCGATCCCCGAGCGAAAGATTTCCGCCGAATAGGCGCAGGACACCAGTGACAGGGCCGCTGCGGCCGCGGCGAAGGATGAAAGGCGGATCCCCACGAACGGCAAGGCGTAGTAGATGAGGACCAGCAGCACCAACAGGGGTATGGAGCGCAGCACGTCGATGTAGACCCGCGCCAGCCAACGAATCGGGGTGTAGCCATAGAGCCGCAGCATGGCCAGCAGCAAGCCGCCGACCAGCCCCAGGATGATGCTCACCACGCCCAGCAGCACGGTCACGCCAAGGCCGCGCAGCATCAGCGGCAGCGCGTCGATGAACACGCTCCAGTTGAAGAATGTCTGTAGCAGCTCCATGGCGATACCTTGGTGGTGGACGAGGGTCGGGATTGCTTACTTCGGCGCTTCAGTCACCTTGACGGTGCTGGACTCTGGGTCGGCGTCGGCGCCGAACCATTTCTTGTGCAGGTCGGCAATCACGCCTTCCTTCTTCATGGCGGTGATGATGTCGTTGACCTGCGCACTTTGGTCCCAGCCCTTGGCGTGCATCAGGGAGTATTTTTCGCCGGTGGGAATCTTCGCTACCACGGCGTACTGAGGCTTGTCCTTGATGTAATAGAGCACTGCGGGGATGTCGCTGATGTAACCGTCCATGCGGCCCGAGGCCAGGTCGAGCATGGCCGGAGACAAGCCCTCGTAACGCGACACGTCCTTGAACTTGTATTGGGCCTGGTGCGCGCCTACCCACATGTCGCCGGTGGAACCGGTGTCTACCCCCACCACCTTGCCCGCCATGCCGTCCAGGCCCTTGATACCTGACTTGGTGAGCACCGAGAGGGATTGATCGCTGTCGTAGTACGGCTGGGCGAAGCCTACGGATTCAAGCCGTTTGGGGGTGATGGTGATCGAGGAAATGGCAATATCGGCGCGCTTGGATTGCACCGCACTGAACAGGCCATTGAACGGAATGTTGACGAACTCGACGCTCTTGCCGGCGCGCTTGGCCACTTCCTTGACCACATCGACCTCGAAACCGACGATGTCGCCCTTGGCATCCTGGAACTCCCACGGCACGTTGCCGACGTTCGCCCCCACGGTCCAGTCGGCGGCCAGGGTCGATGCTGAAAACGCAGTGGCGATGGCCATGCTCAAGAGTACTTTCACGTTCACGTCTAGCTCCCCGATTCAAGTCATTCCAGAAGGCCGCCTGCTTGATTGATCAGGCGTGTCGAGGGTGAGAGTAGGACGGTGAATCATATAATTCAACAGATAAATTAAATGAATTAAATGCTTCATTGGAGGGCGAAACCGGGCTGGTTTGGTGCAGGGTGTGCAGGGCACGGGGTGCAAAGGGCGGGAGGGGGACGGGCCGCTCGCTCGGGAACGGGTGCACCGATGCGGAGCAGGGATTAGTTGGGCGGGTGGATGGAAAGTTGGGGGGTTGGGGGGTATCGGTGGTGAATGGTCCCCTCACCCCAGCCCTCTCCCTGAGGGAGAGGGGGCCGGACGGTGGTGTTGCGGCTGGCAGCGATCCGCTTCTAGCCCCCGGTCCCCAGCGAGAGAGGGGCCGGACGGTGGTGTGGCGGCTGGCGGCGATCCGCTTTTAGCCCCCTCTCCCTCAGGGAGAGGGCTGGGGTGAGGGGACCATCCACCACCAATCCCACATCAAACCACCCCGATCAAAACAGCCCCTGCACCCGCTCCAACACCGCCCGGTTCATCTGGCCGGAATGGGTATAGACCGGAA